>NZ_CP019508.1:0-600000 GCF_002002865.1 Brevundimonas sp. LM2
TCACGACCTCGTCATCGAAATATCAAACGATTACAACGGCGAGTAAGCTTAAGCTTACTCGCCGTTTCGCCGTGTGCGGATAAGTCGTCATTGGAAAACTGGCGCTCGGTGAACCCTTGTAATCGGGATTTTTCCAACCAGGATTTGGCTTTAGCGGAGTCAAACAATTTAGTTGATTGGGGGGCCGCGAATCAGCGTTGACCCCCGCCGCCCCGAGCGTAAGTTTTGGCCTCTAACGCACTTCCATCCCCACACGGATGAAGACGGAGCGGGGCCACGCCCTGCGCCGGCGGGAGAAGTCTGTCCGCGAGGTCGCCCCCACTCGAAAAGCGCAGGCTTTTCGGGACGGGAGAATGCGTCCCCGGTCCAGGCCCTCCCGGCGTAGTCCGGAACCCGTCGGTTTTGGAGAACGACAGTATGGGGTGACTAGCGTGATGGGGGGAGCTGCGGTGGCGATAACGAGCATGACGGACCCGGACCGAATCTGGAACGAGGCGTCGGTGCGTCTTCGAGCGGAGATCGGTGAAGGTCCCTTCAGCTCCTATATCGCCCCCTCGGCGGTGCGGATCGACGCGGCCGGCAATCTGATCCTCGTCACCCCGACCGGCTATGCCCGCGACTGGGTGCGCAAGAACGCCCTGCGCCGCCTGAACGAGCTGTGGCTGGGGCTGGACGGTCTGTCGCGACGGCTGGACGTGCGCTGCCGCGCCGAGGTCTTGTCGGCCGCGCCGTCGTCGGCCGTCGGGCCCCAGGCGCTGTCGGCGACGGGGATGGAGACACCGGTGTCCCCGACCGTGGCTCCGGTCACCGACGGGGCCCGCGCGGTCCGCGCCGCCGGCCTGCAGGAGCGCCTGACCTTCGACAGTTTCGTGGAAGGACAGGGCAACGCCTTCGCCCTGGCCATCGCCCGCCAGACGGCCTCCTGGGCCGACGGCCATTTCAATCCGATCTTCTTCTGCGGCCCCTATGGCTACGGCAAGACCCACCTGCTGAACGCCATCGCCTGGGAGGCGCAGCGCCTGCGCCCCGACGCCAAGGTCGTCTATCTGACCGCCGAGCGCTTCCTGTCGACCTTCGTCAAGGCGATGCAGGACCGCTCGACCGCGGCCTTCAAGGAGAGCCTGCGCTCGGCCGACATGCTGCTGCTGGACGACGTCCAGTTCGTCGGCGGCAAGGCCTCGACCCAGGAGGAGCTGCTGTCGACGCTGACGGCCCTGATCGAGGACGGCAAGCGCATCGTCCTGTCGGCCGACCGCCCGCCCATGGCCCTGACCGAGGTCGAGCCGCGGCTGCGCAGCCATCTGGCCGCCGGCCTGACCTGCCCGGTCGAACCCGCCGACCGGGCGCTGAAGATCGCCGTGGCCCAGAACCGCATCGCCGCCTTCGCCCGTCTGGGCGTCGTCAACGGCGCGGCCCAGCGCGACGTGCTGGAGCAACTGGTCGACCGCACCCCGGGATCGGTGCGCGAGCTGGAAGGCGCTGTGAACACCCTGGCCGCCGCCGCCGGTCCGCGGCTGTCGAGCCTGGGCGTCGACGAGGCCGTCACCCTGCTGGGGTCGGCCCTGCGCGGTGGGCCCGAGCGCCGCATCACCGTGGACGAGATCCAGAAGACGGTGGCCGAGCATTTCAACATGAAACAGGCCGACCTGCTGAGCGAGCGCCGCACCCGCGCCGTCGCCCGGCCGCGCCAGATCGCCATGTGGCTGTGCAAGCAGCACACCACCCGGTCCTATCCAGACATCGGCCGCCGCTTCGGCGGGCGCGACCACACCACGGTCCTGCACGGCGTGCGCAAGATCGAGGAGCTGATGCCGCTGGACGACCAGATCGCCAAGGACGTCGAGGCCCTGACGCGCAAGCTGCGGGGCTGAGGGTCTGGGGTTCCTGCTTCTCCCTCCCCCTCGGGGGAGGGTCGTCGATGCCCTTGCATCGACGGGGTGGGAACGGCCGGCGACCCGGACTCCGACCTGCGTGGCCTGCCTCGCCGCCCCCACCCGGTCTCCGCTTCGCTCGACCACCCTCCCCCGAGGGGGAGGGAGAAGTCTGTGGACACCACACCCCCCCGTTGCCCCGCGCCGGCAATCCTCTAGTGTCCAGAACCATTGTTGACGCGAAGCCCGATTCCGCCTTCGCCCCGGACGCCTGAGACGACATGCAACTGACCATCGAACGATCCGCGCTCCTGAAGGCCCTCGGGCATGTGCAGAGCGTGGTCGAACGCCGGAACACCATTCCGATCCTGTCCAATGTGCTGCTGTCGGCCGGTCGCGATCGGCTGAGCTTCGCCGCCACCGATCTGGACATGGAGATCGTCGACGAGGCGGACGCGACGGTCCAGGTCGAGGGCCAGATCACCGCCCCCGCCCACACCCTGTACGAGATCGTGCGCAAACTGCCGGACGGGGCCGAGGTCGCCCTGACCTACAACGGCGACGACCCCCGGCTCACGGTCCAGGCCGGACGCTCCAAATTCAACCTGCCGGTCCTGCCGGCGGGCGACTTCCCGGTCATGTCGACCGACCAGTCGGGCACCCGTTTCACCCTGATGAAGGACGACCTGGCCCGGCTGATCGACAAGACCCGGTTCGCGGTCTCGACGGAAGAGACCCGCTACTATCTGAACGGCCTGTACCTGCACACGGTGGCTGAGGGCGGCATCCCCCTGCTGCGCGCCGTGGCCACCGACGGTCACCGCCTGGCCCTGGCCGAGACGCCGGCACCCGAGGGCGCCGCCGGCGGCCCAGGCGTGATCGTGCCCCGGAAGACCATCGATCAGGTCCGTCGCCTGTTGGACGACAGCAACGGCCCGGTCGAGATCTCGGTCAGCCCGCAGAAGATTCGCTTCGAGTTCGGCCAGGCCTCCCTGACCTCCAAGGTCATCGACGGGGCCTTCCCGGACTACATGCGCGTGATCCCCAAGGGGAACGACAAACAGGCCGACATCGACAACGCCGTCTTCGCCTCCGCCGTCGACCGCGTCGCCACCATCTCGGCCGAGAAGAGCCGCTCGGTGAAACTGGCCTTCGAGCTGGACCGCGTGACCCTGACGGTGCGCAACATGGAGGCCGGTCAGGGCGTGGAGGAGGTCGAGATCGGCTATTCCGAAGCCCCGTTCGAGATCGGCTTCAATGCCCGCTACCTGCTGGACGTGGCCGGCCAGATCACCGGCGAGAACGCCACCTTCCTGTTCGCCGACCCGGCCAGCCCGACCCTTGTGCTCGATCCGGGCGACCCGGGCGTCCAGTATGTGCTGATGCCGCTTCGGGTGTGACGACCGGCGCCTAAGGCGCGTCTGTGGCCTCGCTGGCCTCGCGCCGGGTCGGATCGTCACCGAGCGCGGGGGCCGTCTGTACCGGCCACTGGCAGACCCCGGACGTCATGTCCCCGCTCCTGATCATGCTCGAAACGATCAGGCCCGCATCCCGGCGATAGGCGTCGATCCGAGCGACGATCTGGTCCAGCGCCGGCTCGGTTTCGAACACCTGGACCGTGGCACGACGATCGCACGCGAACGCATCGAGGAACCACGGCCCTTCCTCCTTCCCGGCCTCGCCGTGCCGGGTTAGCTGGTACGCCGTCAGCCGCGCCGGTTCGCCGGTCACCACAATCGTCTTCAGGCTCCGGATGCCGGGAAAATACCCCACCGGGCGATCGAAAATCACAGCGCTGGCCGTGCCGAGCGGCCGCGTTTCGACGCTCCGACCTGTCTCGCTTGCCTCAGTCCGCAGGGCCGCGAGCGAGGCGGCGGCCAAGGCGGTGCGGGCCTCTGCGGCATCGGCGGGCCGGCCGAGGGAGTCCAGGGCGGCGATGCGGACGTGGTCGCCGAAGGCCCCGATGGGAGCCGGCGCGGGGCTGGGGACTGGCTCCAGAAGGGTTAGGGCCATCGAGGCCTCGCCCGCTTGTAGCGCCAGAACCGAGCGCATGACCCGCGCGTGCCAGGACCGAGATCCCGTGCCGCAAAGCGTGATGATGCGATCCGTGGCGGCCGTTGCCCCCCCTGTGTCGGAGGCGTTCAATCGGCGGGAAGCGTCGCTCCACAGTGGGTCCGTCCCGGCGCAATCGATGACGTGCTCCGGCTCGATCAACGGCGTCTGCGACGCCGCCATCTCCAGTCGCACGGCGCTCGCCGCCGGCAGCAGGTCGATATAGGCCTCCGGCGAGCCGCACAGCATGCCTCCTGTTGCAGGGTGCCCCATCAGAACGGCGAGGCCGCAGACGTCGAGCCGTCCGGCCTCCGCATCGCTGACCCCCGGATCGTTGATCTGCGCATAGATCAGAGTCCCCGGGGCCCCGTTGACACCCGGCATGTAGAGAGGCTGGCTGCGCGACAGGTTTTCGCCCGCCTGGGCTCTCAGCCCCTCCGCTCGGATCGGGTCGCGCGCCACGCCCCGAAGCCCCATCCGGGCCAGAAAGGATACCGCATACTGGGCCTGACGATCGCCCGCTGCGGCTCGCGCTTCCAACGCCTCGGTCGGCTCGGTCAGAGCCATCTTCAACGGCGCATTCCGCGTGATCGGATCGACCGTGGCGACGCACGCCGCCAGGCAGGCGCAGGTCAGCGCAACGAAAAGCCGTGTGAACATTTCCATCCCCCCCCAAGGACACGGGATATGTGCCAAACACACCGTCAGGCGTCGAGTCTTTCTCCTCAGCCCTGGCCTCCGCTCTCGCAATCCGGTGTAGACAGCCTGCCTTGATCACCGCCCTCACCCTCACCGATTTCCGGTCCTATGCCGCCGCCACCCTGTCCGTCGGACCCGGGCCCGTCGTCCTGCACGGCCCCAACGGAGCCGGGAAGACGAACCTGCTCGAAGCCCTCAGCCTGTTCACCCCCGGCAAGGGGCTGCGGGCCGCGACCGCGCAGGAGATGGGCCGCCGGGAGCCGGGTGAGGCCACCGGCCGAGCCTGGGCCGTGGCCCTGACGCTGGACGGGGCTGACGGCGATCCCGTGCGGCTCGGCACCGGGGTGCAAATCGCCGGGGCCGGGCGGCGGATGGTACGGATCGAGGGCGAGAGCGCGCCGCCGGGGCGGTTGCTGGACTGGCTGCGGCCGGTCTGGGCCACGCCCGAGCAGGACCGGCTGTTCTCCGACGCCCGGGCCGAACGGCTGAAATTCTTCGACCGCCTGGTCTTCGCCGCCGACCCCGGCCATGCGGCGGCGGTGGCGGGCTATGAGAAGGCCCTGCGCGAGCGGTTGCGGCTGCTGGTCGACGGGGCGGAAGGCCGCGAGGCCGATCCCCTTTGGCTGGACGCCCTGGAGGTCCGGCTGGGCGAGACCGGGGCGCGGGTCGCCGGGGCGCGGGCGCGGGCCCTGGACGTGCTTCAGGCCGCCATCGACGCGCGCGCCGACCGCCCCTTCCCCCAGGCCGATCTCGGCCTGAGCGGGGCGGCGGAGACGGCGGCGGCTGAGGGGGCCTCCGACGAGACGATCGCGGCCGAGATCCGCGAGGGTCTGGCCCGGGCCCGGCCGCGCGACGCCGCCGCCGGCCGCTCGCTGTTCGGCCCCCACCGCACCGACCTGACCGCCCTGCACCGCGAGAAGAACCGCCCGGCCGCCGAGGGCTCGTCGGGTGAACAGAAGGCCCTGGTCCTGAACCTGATCCTGGCCCAGATCGGGCGGCTGAAGGCCACGGGCGGCCCGACGCCGGCCCCGCCCGTCCTGCTGCTGGACGAGGCCCCGGCCCATCTGGACGCCGGTCGCCGCGCGGCCCTGTTCGACGAGATCGTGGCCCTGGACCTGCAGGCCTTCATGACCGGGACGGAAGCCGATCTGTTCGCCCCCCTGCGCGGCCGGGCGGCCTTCGTGCGGGTGGAGGGCGGGACCTTAACTGCGGATTAGTTCAGATCCTGCCGAACCCGAAGGGTTCATCACTAAGAGCACCAAGGAATCACAGAGGGCACGAAGGAAGCGTCGATGCGACCGTGAGCAGGATCTCGCCGTGACTTTGTGGCTTCTCTTCTTCGTGCCCTTTGTGATGAACCTTTTATGGCCTGCGGCGCTCAGGCCGTCGCCGGATTGGCCTCGTTCGCCGGGCGCGCGCCCGGCCTCTGGCCGCCGATCCTGTCCATGAAGCGGAACACGAACGGGTTCAGGGAGATCGACAGCAGGGCCGCCGCCAGGATCAGGTCATAGGTCTGCTGGCTCAGCCCGCCCAGCGACATGCCCAGCGCCGCCAGGATGAAGGAGAACTCCCCCACCTGGGCCAGGCTGGCCCCCACCGTCAGCCCGGTGGCGCGGTCCAGCTTGAAGATCGTGGTGATGGCCAGGGCGGCGATCGTCTTGCCGACGATGACGATGCCCAGCACGCCCAGAACCGACAGGGGCTCGCGCCACAGGATGGTCGGGTCGAACAGCATGCCCACCGAGACGAAGAACAGCACGGCGAAGGCGTCGCGCAGCGGCAGGGAGCGCTCGGCCGCATTGTGCCCCAGCGGCGTACCGTTCAGCACCAGCCCAGCCAGGAAGGCCCCCAGGGCGAAGGAGTGGAACAGCTGATAGGCGATCCAGGCGATGCCGAGCGCGATGGCCAGGACGCCCAGGGTGAACAGTTCCCTCGACCGGGTATGGGCGATCCGCACCAGCAGCCAGGGCAACACCCGCCCGCCGACGAACAGCATGGCCAGGACGAAGCCCAGCACCTTCAGCAGGGTCCAGCCGATGTTCAGCCCCAGGGCCTGCGGATCGATCACCGCGCCCGCCGGCAGCACGATCATGGGCAGAAGGACCAGGGCCAGGACGATGACCAGGTCCTCGACGATCAGCCAGCCCACGGCGATGCGACCCACCTCGCCCCGGCCCTGGTTGCGCTCCTCCAGCGCGCGGATCAGCACCACGGTCGAGGCCACCGACAGGGCGAACCCCATCAGCAGGGCCTCGACGTCGCCCAGCCCCAGCAGGAACCGCCCCAGAGCCCAGCCCAGGGCCGTGGCCGAGACGATCTGCACGAGGGCCCCGGGGATGGCGACCTTGCGCACCTTCATGAGATCGGCGGGCGAGAAATGCAGACCGACGCCGAACATCAGCAGGATCACCCCGATCTCGGCCAGCTGCGGGGCCAGGGTGGTGTCGGCGACAAACCCGATGGTGTAGGGCCCGACCACGACGCCCGCGACGAGGTATCCGACCAGGGGCGACAGCTTCAGCCGGTTGGCGATCATCCCGAACACGAAGGCCAGCACGAAGCCGGCGACGAGGGTGGAGATCAGGCTGTCGGCATGCGGCATCGGCGCTCCGGGCGTCGGTGGTGGGTCTTTCGATGGGTGAGCCCAAAATATGGGGCGGGTCGGCCCATTCGCAACCCGTGCGGCTGCGCTTGTTCGCTCGCTTTTGGCGCGGAAATTCCTATATAAACTTCATATCCCGACGCGGTGAATCGCCACGTCGGGACGCGACCCTTTTCAGCGGGTGGGGCGGCGCACGGCGCGGCCCGAAGCACCCGCGTCTCCGGACGACCGAATGACCGACGAACCCCTGCACGAACGTACCGCCGACAATGCCGAAGAGGCCGCCTATGGCGCCGAATCCATCAAGGTTCTCAAAGGCCTGGACGCGGTGCGCAAACGCCCGGGCATGTATATCGGCGACACCGACGACGGCTCGGGCCTGCACCACATGGTCTATGAGGTGGTCGACAACGCCATCGACGAGGCCCTGGCCGGCCACGCCGACCTGGTCGAGGTGATCCTGAACGCCGACGGCTCGGTCACCGTGACCGACAACGGGCGCGGCATCCCGGTCGACATCCACGCCGAGGAGGGCGTCTCGGCGGCCGAGGTCATCATGACCCAGCTGCACGCGGGCGGGAAGTTCGACCAGAACTCCTACAAGGTCTCCGGCGGCCTGCACGGCGTCGGTGTGTCTGTCGTCAACGCCCTGTCCGACTGGCTGAAACTGGTGATCTTCCGCAACGGCCAGCGCCACGAGATGAAGTTCGAGCGCGGCGACACGGTCGAGAGCCTGCGGGTCACGGGCGAGGCCCCGATGCGCGACAACGGCAAGGTGCTGTCCGGCACCCAGGTCACCTTCTATCCGTCGGTCACGACCTTCGCCCACATCGACTTCGACCTGAAGACGCTGGAGCACCGGCTGCGCGAGCTGGCCTTCCTGAACTCGGGCGTGGTCATCAAGCTGCAGGACCATCGCGGCGTCGAGCCGTTCGAGGAGATCCTGCACTATGAAGGGGGCGTCGAGGCCTTCGTGCGCCATCTCGACAAGTCCAAGACGCCGATCCTGAAGGACGTCATCGTCATTCGCGGCAAGCGCGACAACATCGAGATCGACCTGGCCCTTTGGTGGAACGATTCCTACCACGAGACCATGCTGTGCTTCACCAACAACATCCCCCAGCGCGACGGCGGCACCCACCTGTCGGCCTTCCGCACCAGCCTGACCAAGGTCATGGGGGCCTATATGGAAAGCTCGGGCGCCCTGAAGAAGGAGAAGGTCGCCCCGACCGGCGAGGACGCCCGCGAGGGCCTGACCTGCGTCCTGTCGGTCAAGGTGCCGGATCCCAAATTCAGCTCCCAGACCAAGGACAAGCTGGTCTCCTCGGAGGTCCGCCCGGCGGTCGAGGGGCTGTGCACCGACGGCCTGAACCAGTGGTTCGAGGAACACCCGGTCGAGGCCAAGGCCATCGTCGCCAAGATCATCGAGGCGGCCTCCGCCCGTGAGGCGGCGCGCAAGGCCCGCGACCTGACCCGGCGCAAGTCGGCGCTCGATATCAGCTCCCTGCCCGGCAAGCTGGCCGACTGTCAGGAACGCGATCCGGCCAAGTCCGAACTGTTCATCGTCGAGGGCGATTCCGCCGGCGGCTCGGCCAAACAGGCCCGCAACCGCGAGAACCAGGCCGTCCTGCCGCTGCGGGGCAAGATCCTGAACGTCGAGCGCGCCCGGTTCGACCGGATGCTGTCGTCCGAGCTGATCGGGACCCTGATCCTGGCGCTCGGCACCGGCATCGGCCGCGACGACTTCAACGCCGACAAGCTGCGCTATCACAAGATCATTCTGATGGCCGACGCCGACGTCGACGGCGCCCACATCCGGACCCTGCTGCTGACCTTCTTCTATCGCCAGATGCCCGAGCTGATCGAGCGCGGCCACGTCTTCATCGCCCAGCCGCCGTTGTACAAGGTCGAGAAGGGCAAGCGCAGCCGCTACCTGAAGGATCAGGCAGAGATGGACTCCTATCTGATCGAGGAGGGATCGTCGGACGCCGAGCTGGATCTGGCCACGGGCGAGCGCCGCACCGGCCACGACCTGCAGGCCCTGGTCCGCGACGCCAAGGCCTTCAAGGCCCAGGTCGATCGCCTGAGCCAGCGCGCCCCGGCCTTCGCCATCGAACAGTCGGCCCTGGCCGGTCTGTTCGCCGAGGACGCGGACATGGTGGGGGCGTCATCCGCCGCCGCCGACCGCCTGAACCTCTATGCGGAAGAGGGCGACGGGTCCTGGTCGGGCGCGCCCGGCGAACAGGGGGCCGTCGTCTTCGGCCGCAGCCGTCGCGCGGTGCAGGAAACCGTCGTTCTGGAGGAGGCCCTGCTCCGCTCGCTGGACGGCCGCCGCCTGGCCGAACGCGCCGCGGCCTTCGAGGGCCTGTTCGACGCCCCCGCCGTCTATCGCCGCCGCGAGACCACCACGACCATCCGCGGCCCGATCGACCTGCTGAACGCCGTGCTCGACGCCGGCAAGAAGGGGCTGAAGATCCAGCGCTACAAGGGTCTGGGCGAGATGAACCCCGAGCAGCTGTGGGAGACCACGCTGGACGTCAACGCCCGCACCCTTCTGCGCGTCCAGGTCGACCACGCCGACGACGCCGACGACCTGTTCGCCAAGCTGATGGGCGACGTCGTCGAACCGCGCCGCGAGTTCATCCAGGACAACGCCCTGGACGCGGCGGTGGACGTCTAGACAGCCAAGCCCTTCCCCCGCCCTTCGCGGGGGAAGGCCGTCCGTCTTCGAGCGAAGCGAGAACAGGACGGATGGGGGAACCTGTTCTCCTGCCAAAGCAAGCAAGACTTCCCCCATCGGCCCTGGATCGCTGCGCGATCGACGGGCCGCATTCCCCCGCGAAGGGCGGGGGAAGGGCTTCTCAACTCAGATGATATCCAGCGGCTGACTCGTCGTCGGCGGCGGAAACGCCCGGTCCAGCACCGCCAGGTCCTCGGCGTCCAGTTCGATCTCGAGCGCGGCGGCGTTGGCCTCGACGTGGTCGACGCTCGAGGCCTTGGGGATGGCGATCACCCCCTCCTGGCGCATCACGGCCGCCAGGGCGATCTGGGCCGGCGTGGCGTCGTGGCGGTCGGCCACGGTCTGCAGCGCCGGATGGTTCAGCAGATCGCCCCGGCCCAGCGGCGAATAGGCCATCAGCGGCATGATCCGCTCCTGCGACCAGGGCATCAGGTCGAACTCCACCCCGCGCGAGCCGAGATTGTACAGGACCTGGTTGGTCGAGCAGAGGTCGCCGCCCTCGATCGCCTCCAGCTTGGTCATGGCCCGGGTGTCGAGGTTGGACACGCCCCAGCGCGCGATCAGCCCCTCGTCGATCAGCTCCTCGAACCCGGCGACGATCTCCTCCAGCGGATGGCGGCTCGACCAGTGCAGCAGATACAGGTCCAGCCGCTCGACCCCGAGCCGCTCCAGCGACTTCTCGCAGTGGAGCATCATGGTCATCTCGCCCGCGTTCTCGGGCTTGATCTTGGAGACCAGGAAAACCTCCTCGCGCCGCCCGGCGATGACCTCGCCCACCAGCCGCTCGGACCGGCCGTCGCCGTACAGCTCCGCCGTGTCGATCAGGGTCAGGCCCAGGTCGATGCCGCGCGACAGCGCCGCCTGCTCGGCGTCGCGTTTGGCCGGATCGTCGCCGATCATCCATGTCCCCTGGCCGAGGATGGGAACGGAGGTGCCGTCGGAGAAGCTGGTCATGCGCGTCATGCGAACGACAATGCACGATGACCCGCTTCGGTGCCAAGCCAGCGCGGATCATCCGCACTGACCGGAATTTCCTCAATCCGATCAGCGCCCATCCCGAAAGATGAGGGTGTGAACCCAGCACGGTCCCGGCATGGCCTATGATGGCACCGGACGCAGGGGGAGCCATGCCGGGCGACGTCGGACATCAGCGGTACGCACGAGGCGGACGGGTCGGACGGGTCGGACGGTGTTTTTCACACCGACGAAAGCGTGGCGAGAAACTCGATCAGGGCGGCGTTGACCGCGTCCGGCCGTTCCTGCTGCAGCCAGTGACCGGCCCCCGGCAGCACCGTCTGGCCGCGCAGGTCCGTCAGCCAGTCCGCCTGCTTCGCCTCATGCGCCCCGGCGTAGTGGCGGACCGGATCGCGTTCTCCGACCATGAACATCGACGGCTGATGGATTCTCTGCCCCTGCAGAAAGGCGGTCAGGGACCAGTTCAGGTCCAGGCACCGGTACCAGTCGAACGGCCCCTTGAATCCCCCGGCGCGGAAGGCCGAGACATATTCTGCGAAATGGGCCTCGCCCATCCACGGCGGCAGGGTGGCGTCGTCCGGCACCTCCGAGACGAAGTCGTGGCCGGGCGCGATGAAACCGGTCGACTGCCGCGCCGGCGGGGTCGCCCCGTCGTAGCTGTAGAAGCCCTTCCTCAGCGCCGTCGCCCCATCGGTCTCGAAGATCCGGTGCGCATCCGGGGCCTGGAACTGGCTCATGTAGAATTCGCCCCGTCCCGCCCGTTTTGCGATCGCCGCCAGGGCCGGGGTGGGCGGCCCGCCCGCCCGCCTCGGCTGGAACGGCACCGACAGGCCGGCGACCGCCCTGAACAGATCGGGCCGCGTCAGGGCGCAGTGCCAGGCCACCGGCGCGCCCCAGTCGTGACCGACGACGACGGCGTCGCTGCGCCCCAGGGCCCGCACCAGATCGACCATGTCCCCGACCAGATGAAGGATCGTGTGATCCTCGGTCCGCTCCGGTTTGTCCGTCCCGCCATAGCCACGCATGTCGGGAGCGACCGCCCGGTATCCCACCTCGCCCAGGGCCGCCACCTGCGCCCGCCAGCTGATCCCCAGCTCCGGAAATCCGTGGATCAGCAGGACCAGAGGCCCGTCCTCCGGCCCGCTCTCCAGCACCTGCTGGCTCAGCCCGTCGGTGCGGAGGGTGCGGGTCTGCATCGGCGATCGGCTCTCGTTGAAGCGATAGTCTGCCCCGGCGACACACCCGTCGCAATCCGCTCCGACCGGGCCGTTTCGGGCTGGCGAGCCGTCCACGGCGGAGGCAAGCTGCGCCACGCAGAACCCCAGCCGGAGCGCGTTTGATGATGGCGATGGACATGACCCAGGCTGTGACGGCCCCGGCCGTCCAGGCCGATCCAATCGGTCGCTGGGAAGGGGCCCTGAACGTGGGTGGGACGGCCCTGCCCCTGGTCCTGCGGGTCGAACGGGGGCCGGACGGTCCGGTGACCGTCCTCGACAGCCCGGCCCAGAACGCTCGCGGCATGCCGGTGACCGACCTGACCGTGACCGGCGGCGTGGTCCGCTTCCGCGTGCCCTTGGTGCGCGGCGGGTTCGAGGGGGCGGTCTCGGCCGACGGCGGCACCTGGACCGGGGCCTGGTCGCAGGGCGGAGGCTCCCTTCCGCTGATCCTGACGCGGGCAGACCCGGCCGTCGCCGCGCCGGCGGGTCCGAACCGCCCCCAGACGCCGCAACCGCCCTTCCCCTATGCCGCCCAGGACGTCACCTTCCGGAACAATGGGGACGGCATCACCCTGGCCGGCACCCTGACCCTGCCGCAGGGACCCGGGCCGTTTCCGGCGGTCGTGCTGCTGACCGGGTCGGGGGCCCAGGACCGGGACGAGACGATCCTCGACCACAGGCCCTTCGCCGTCTGGGCGGATACCCTGACGCGGCGGGGCATCGCCGTGCTGCGCTATGACGACCGGGGGGTCGGCGGGTCGGGCGGCGGGTCGCTGGACGAGACCACGGCGGACTTCGCCGGCGACGCGGCGGCGGCCGTCGACCTTCTGCGCGCTCGGCCGGAGATCGACCCGGCCCGCATCGGCCTGATCGGCCACAGCGAGGGCGGCACGGCGGCCTTGATCGCCACCTCGGCTGGCGTGCCGGTCGCCTTCGTGGTGCTGATCGCCGGACCGGCGGTGAGCGGGGCCGAGATCGTCACGGAACAGGCGGCCGGACTGACGGCCGCCGGCGGTGGCTCGCCCGAGCAGGTCGAGGACGCCCGCCGGATGCAGGGCGCTCTGATGGCGGCCGTGGTCACCAACCGGGACGACGGGGAGGCGGCCGCGCGCGCCGCCGAGGCCGTTCTGAGCGCGGCCGGTCAGAGCCCGGACCAGATCCGGAGCGCCCTCCCCGTGCTCAGCTCGGGCTGGTACCGCGCTGTCGTCGCCTACGATCCCGGTCCGGCGCTGACGGGCCTGCGGGTGCCGCTTCTGGCGGTCTACGGAACCAGGGATCTGACCGTTCCGGCCGACCAGAGCCGCGAGGTCCTGGCCCGGCTGAAGCCGGACGCGGACATCGTCGTCCTGCCGGGCCTCAATCACCTGATGCAGACGGCCACCACCGGCTTGCCCGGCGAATACGGAATGATCGAGGAAACCCTCGCCCCCGTCGCCCTGGCCACCGTGACGGACTGGGTGGTCAAGGTGACCGCGCCCTGAGCCCTAGACGGGATGCGTCGGCGGGGGCTGGATCGGCTCGGACCGGGTGGTCACCGCCGAATCCTCCGGCAGGGGGATGAACTCCAGATCGTCCTCGTCGGGCAGCTTCATCCGGCCGGCCTGCCAGTCGGCCTTGGCCTGGTCCAGCCGGGCCTGGGAGGAGGAGACGAAATTCCACCAGATCAGCCGCTGGCCGACCGGTTCGCCGCCAAGCGCCATGACCGTCGCCTGGGTCAGGGACTTGACCGTCGGCTCGGCATTGGGCTCCAGCACGATCATCTGGCCTTCGTGGAAGGTGCGGTCGCCGACCTCGATCGAGCCCTTGGCCACATACAGCGCCCGCTCGGACATGCCGCCGGTGCCCTTGCCGGGCGGCGGCGTGGTCCGCACCCCCGCCTGCATCTCCCAATGGACGTAGAACAGCGGCGAGGAGGTCACGACGTTGGCCTTGGCCCCATAGGCCTCGCCCGCCACCAGCCGCGCAAACAGGCCCCCATTCTCATAGGCGGGCAGGGAATCCTCGCCATAGTGCTGGAAGCCGGGATCCATCTCCTCGGCCTCGTCCGGCAGGGCGATCCAGGCCTGCATGCCGTTCATCGGGCCCCCTTGCGCCTTCTTCAGGGGATCGGTGCGCTCGGAATGGACGATGCCCTTGCCGGCCGTCATCCAGTTGACCTCGCCCGGCCGGATCGCCTGGGTGGCCCCCGTGCTGTCGCGGTGCATGATCTCGCCCTCGAACAGATAGGTCAGGGTCGACAGGCCGATGTGCGGGTGGGGGCGGACGTTGATCGCCTCGGCCCCCGGCGCGAACTCGGCCGGGCCCATGTGATCCAGGAAGATGAAGGGCCCGACCATCCGGCGCGAATGGAACGGCAGGATCCGCCCGACCTCGAACCCGCCCAGGTCCTTCCTGCGCGCGTCGATCACCATCTCGATCATGTCGGTCGCTCCCTGGGCCAACGGGCCGTGTCCGCCCAGCATCGCCCGGCAAGGGGGGCGGGTTCAAGCCCGCAGGCTCAGAGTCCGACCATGGCCGCCAGCTTCGCCACCGTGTTCCAGTTGCGGCCCGTGCCGATGCCGATCAGACGCGGCTGAGCCTTTTCCGCCATCTTCGACGATCCGATTCCGTGCGGGTGCCACAGGAACAGATCGCCGCCCACCGCCTCGACCGCCTCGTCTCCGGTCGCGAAGGCGCGCAGGGCGGCGACCGCCCCGGGTTCGATCTCGCCCTTCATCACCATGACCAGCAGCTTCGCCGGATCGGTCAGCGCCGCGTCCGGAAAGGGATTGGCGGCCATCATCGACGCCCATTGGGCGGGGGTGCGGACCAGGGTCTCGATCCGCCGGCCGAACCGGACCTCGGTCTCCGCCTCGATCGCCGCCTCCAGTTCGGCCGGGTCCCGGTCGCTCTCGACCACCAGATTGCCGCTGGCCAGCAGGGTGCGCGGGTTGTCAAGCCCCATGGCCTCGGCCATCGCGCGCTGCTCGCCGACCGCCGCGCGGACGCCGCCCGTGTTCATGGCGCGGAACAGGATGATGCGGTGATCCATGTCAGCGCCTCTGACAGCTGGGGCAGTAGAAGGTCGAGCGGCCGCCCTGGACGATGCGCTTGACCACCCCCGTGCAGTCGTCGCCGTTGCAGGGTTCGCCTTCGCGGCCATAGACGTCGAACCGGTGCTGGAAATAGCCCTGGCCGCCGTCGGCGTTGGCGAAGTCGCGCAGCGTCGAGCCGCCCGCCGCGATGGCGTCGTTCAGCACGTCGCGGACCACGACCGCCAGCCGCTCCAGCCGCGGCCGCGAGACCTTGCCCGCCGCGATCCTGGGCGAGATCCGCGCCCGGTACAAAGCCTCGCAGACATAGATATTGCCCAGCCCGGCCACGATCCGCTGGTCCAGCAGCGACACCTTGATGGTCTGTGTCTTGCCGTCGAAGGCCTCGGCCAGGTGAGCGCCGGAGAAGCCGTTCCCGAGCGGCTCGGGCCCCAGGCCGGCGAACCAGGGGTGCGCTTGGACCGCGTCGGTGGCGATCAGCCCCATGAAGCCGAACCGGCGCGCGTCGGCGAAGCCGATCCGGGTCGCCGCCCCGTCCCGCAGCGCGCACAGGCTCATATGCTCGTGCTTGCCGCTGATGGGGGCCGGTTCCTCGAACTCGCCCAGCTGCTCGCCGTCGACGGTGAACCGTCCCGTCATGCCCAGGTGGGTGACCCAGGTCTCGCCGGTGGACAGGGCCGTCAGCAGATATTTGGCCCGCCGCGCGATGCCTTCGACGCGCGCCCCCTGAAGCCGCTCCACGAACCGCTCGGGAAAGGGAAACCGCAGGTCCGGGCGGTTCTGTCGCACATGGGTCAGACGCGCCCCGAACAGCACCGGCTCCAGGCCCCGGCGGACCGTCTCGACCTCGGGAAGTTCAGGCATGGCGCGGTCTAGCGGACCCGGCCGGCCGGGTGAAGACCCGCCGGCGGGACCTCGAGCTTGGCCGTTATCACCGAACACGGATCGATCTGCACGGAACCGCAATCTTACCTACATCGAACCCCTACACCCCTGTGCCATGGTCGCCGCAAAGGCCGGGCATTGCGATCGCAAAGCTTCGTATCGGGGGGTTCGATGGCGCATATCACGACAGACACCCCACGCGGTCGCGCGCGGCCACGGGTCTCGTGGCACGGGCTGCGGCGCGAGGCCACGCGGGTGCGGCTGTCCCTGGCCGCCGGCCTGCGCCTGGACGAGCCCGTCGCCGTGGCCGCCCTCGTCGTGCTGGCCCTGTCCGTCTATTTCATCGTCCTGCCCGGCGTGGATCTGGCGGTCACCCGGCTGTTCTATGACGTTGACGGCGGCTTCGCCCTGGCCGGCGACCCGGTTCTGAAGGCCCTGCGCAAATCCTCGACCTATGTGCTGCTGACGATCGTCCTGGGTCTGCTCGGCGCGGTGGTTCTCGGGCTGCGCGCACGGGCGGGTCGAGTTCCGCGCTACAGCCGCCGGGCGCTGGTCCTGCTGGCCGGTCTGGCGATCGGGCCGGGCCTGATCGTTAACGGCCTGCTGAAGTCGATGTGGGGCCGCCCCCGTCCGATTCAGGTCGACCAGTTCGGCGGCGAGACGACCTTCACCCCCGCCTGGACGATCAGCGACGGCTGCGCCAGCAACTGTTCCTTCGTCTCGGGCGAGGCCTCGTCCGCCGCCTGGATGGTGGCGGCCGTCTTCCTGATGACACCCCCGGAATGGCGGCGCTGGACCGTGCCGGCCGTGGTCATCTATGGCGCGGCCCTGTCGCTGAACCGGATGGCGTTCGGGGGGCATTTCCTGTCGGACACGCTGCTGTCCTGGGCCATCGTCGGCCTGGTGCTCGCCGTGCTGCACCGGCTGATGCTGAAATGTCCGGTCGAGGCGCGCCGCGCGCGCCGGGCCCAGCGGGGCCGGCCCCAGGCCGCCTGATCCGGTCGCCTCTCGGCACAGGGGCGTTGCCGAAGCGGGGTTTTGTCGATTAGGTCGCGCGGATCGACCGCGAGGACCGCCGAATGACCGACACGCCCGCCCCCGCCAAGCCCGCTGGGCGTATCGAACTGACCCTGCGCGCCCTGGTCCTGGGCTGTCTGCTGGCGGTGATCTTCACCGCCGCCAACACCTATCTAGGCCTCAAGGTCGGGCTGACCTTCGCCTCGGCCATCCCGGCGGCGGTCATCTCCATGGCCATCCTGCGGCTGTTCAAGACCTCGACGATCTGGGAAAACATGACGGTCCAGACTGTCGCCTCGGTCGGCGGGGCTATGAGCTCGATCATCTTCGTCCTGCCGGGCCTGGTCATGGTCGGCTGGTGGCTGGACTTTCCGTTCTGGGAATCGGTGCTGATCTGCGTGTTCGGCGGGATCCTGGGCGTGACCTTCTCGATCCCCCTGCGCCGCGCCCTGGTGGTCGAGGCGGGCCTGCCCTACCCCGAGGGCGTCGCCGCCGCCGAGGTCCTGACCGTCGGCTCGCGTGGGGCCGAACAGACCGAGAGCGCCGTGCGCGAGAACGCCTCGGGCCTGTGGGTCGTCGTCACCGGGGCCCTGGTCTCGGCCGGCTATGCCCTGCTGGTCGCGGGCCGGGTCTTCGCGGGCGAGGCGGCGCGGTTCATCCGCCTGCCCGCCTCCCTGGGCGGCGGGGCGACGGGCCTCGGCTTCGGCATGCAGTTCGCCCTGCTGGGCGCCGGCCATCTGATCGGCCTCAGCGTCGGCCTGGCCCAGGCCTTCGGTCTGCTGCTGGCCTGGGGCATCGCCGTGCCGATCCTGACCAGCCCCGACACCATCGCCTGGCTGACCGCCAACGGCATTCCCTCGATCGCCACCACCCTGCCGGTCGGCGTCGGGGCCGAGGAACTGGCCACCACGGTCTGGGCCCGCGAGGTCCGGTTTATGGGGGCCGGCGTGATCGGCGTCGCCGCCCTCTGGACCCTGATCAAACTGGCCGGCCCCCTGATCGGCGGGCTCACCTCCGCCCTGGCCGCCAACCGCAGGCGCAGCGCGGGCGAGGTCCTGGCCCGGACCGAGCAGGACATCCCCATGACCATCGTGGCCGGCCTGTCGCTGGCCTGCCTGGTCGGCATCGCCGGCATCCTGGCCTGGTTCGCCCAGGGTAATCCGACCCTGGCCGGATCGACCGGACTGCTGGTCGCGGGCGGCCTGATCTATGTGGTGGTGGTCGGCTTCGCCGTGGCCGCCATCTGCGGCTACATGGCCGGGCTGATCGGATCGTCCAACAGCCCGGTGTCGGGCGTCGGCATCCTGGCCGTGGTCATCGCCTCGGTGCTCATGCTGGGCGTCCTGGCCCTGGCCGGCGTGCCCGCCGATCCCTCGGTCGTGGCCTTCGCCCTGATCGTCACCGCCATCGTCTTCGCCGTGGCCGTGATCGCCAACGACAACCTGCAGGACCTGAAGACCGGCCAGCTGGTCGAGGCCACGCCCTGGCGTCAGCAGACCGCCCTGATCGTGGGCGTCGCCGCCGGGGCCCTGGTCATCCCCCTGATCCTCAACCTGCTGAACCAGGCCTTCGGCTTCGCCGGAGGCCCCCCCGGGATCGCCGACGAACCCCTGGCCGCGCCCCAGGCGACGCTGATCTCGGCCCTGGCGCGCGGCGTCATCGGCGGCGACCTGCGCTGGGACCTGATCGGCCTGGGGGCCTGTATCGGCGTGGTCATCATCATCGCCGACGCCGTGCTGAACGCCTCCACGAAGGGCAAGGTCAAGCTGCCGCCGCTGGCGGTGGGCATCGGCTTCTACCTGCCGGCCGCCGTCACGACGATGCTGGTCATCGGCGCGGTGTGCGGCTGGCTCTACGACAAGGCGATCAAGACCACCCGCTTCGCCGACGTCGGCCGTCGGATGGGCGTGCTGCTGGCCTCGGGCCTGATCGTCGGCGAGAGCCTGTTCCTGGTCATGACCGCCGGGGTCATCGTCTCCACCGGCGACGACGCTCCCTTCGCCATGCTGCCCGAGGGCTCGGCCTGGCCGGCCATGCTGTCGGGGATCGCGGTGTTCGCGGTCCTGACCTTCGCCCTGTACCGCTGGGTGCGCGGGCGGGCGGAGAAGGTTTGAGGAAAGGGCTGAGGGCTTAGGGCTTAGGGCTTAGGGCTTAGGGCTTAGGGCTTAGGATCGAATGGTCAGATACCGCGACCCCTGCTCAATCCCTAAGACCTAAGACCTAAGACCTACCCCCTCCTCCCCAGCTATGGCCTTTCGCGCTGCCACGCTGTAAGAGGCGCGCGCTCCCCGCATGACGCCCCTAACGAGCGGCCCCCGCATCCTGTCGGCCGCCTTTTCGCATTGAACGACCCATGAACCTACGCAACGTCGCCATCATCGCCCACGTCGACCACGGCAAGACCACCCTGGTGGACCAGCTGCTGGCCCAGTCCGGCGTCTTCCGAGCCAACGAGGCCCAGACCGAACGGGCGATGGACTCCAACGACCAGGAAAAAGAGCGCGGCATCACCATCCTGGCCAAATGCACCTCGGTGCTCTGGAACGGCAAGGCGGGCGAGACGCGCATCAACATCATCGACACCCCGGGTCACGCCGACTTCGGCGGCGAGGTCGAGCGCATCCTGGGCATGGTGGACGGCTGCGTCATCCTGGTCGACGCCGAAGAGGGCGTCATGCCCCAGACCAAGTTCGTGCTGACCAAGGCGTTGAAGATGGGGCTGAAGCCCATCCTCTGCATCAACAAGGTCGACCGCGCCCACGCCGACCCGGACCGGGTCCACAACGAGGCCTTCGACCTGTTCGCCGCGATCGGCGCGACCGACGAGCAGCTGGACTTCCCCCACATCTACGCCTCGGGCCGCAACGGCTGGGCGACGATGGATCTGAACCAGCCCAACGACAACCTGGCCCCCCTGTTCGACCTGATCGTCGACCACGTCCCGCCGCCCAAGGTGCAGGACAACAAGGACAAGCCGTTCCAGATCCTGAACGTTCTGATCGAGTCCGACCCCTTCCTGGGCCGTCTGCTGACCGGCCGGATCGAGAGCGGCAAGGCCATCCCGGGCATGGCGATCCACGCCCTGGACCGCGACGGCAAGGAGATCGAGCGCGGCCGCATCACCAAGGTCCTGGCCTTCCGCGGCCTGAAGCGCACCGCCCTGGACGAGGGTTCGGAAGCGGGCGACATCGTCGCCATCGCCGGCATGTCCAAGGCCACCGTGGCCGACACCCTGTGCGCCATGGAAGTCACCGACGCCCTGCCCGCCCAGCCGATCGATCCGCCGACCATCTCCATGACCGTCTCGGTCAACGACAGCCCCCTGGCCGGCCGCGAAGGCGACAAGGTTCAGTCGCGCGTCATCCGTGACCGCCTGCTGAAGGAGGCCGAGGCCAACGTCGCCATCCGCGTGACCACCACCGAAGGCGGCGACGCCTACGAAGTGGCCGGCCGGGGCGAACTGCAGCTGGGCGTGCTGATCGAGAACATGCGCCGCGAAGGCTTCGAGGTCTCGATCTCGCGTCCCCGCGTGGTGTTCCAGGAAGGCCCGAACGGCGAGAAGCTGGAGCCCATCGAGGACGTCATGATCGACGTCGACGACGAGTTCAGCGGCATCGTCATCGAGAAACTGTCGGCGCGTAAGGCCGAGATGACCGACATGGGCCCGTCGGGCGCCGGCAAGACCCGCATCCAGCTGAAATGCCCGTCGCGTTCGCTGATCGGCTATCAGGGCGAGTTCCTGACCGACACGCGCGGTTCGGGCGTGCTGAACCGCGTGTTCAGCCACTACGAGCCGTTCAAGGGCGAGATCGCCGGCCGTCTGAAGGGCGTGCTGATCTCCAACTCCGACGGCGAGACCGCCGCCTTCGCCCTGTGGAACCTCGAGGATCGCGGCGTCATGTTCGTCGGCGCCGGCGAGAAGACCTACGAAGGCATGATCATCGGCGAGAACGCCCGCTGGGACGATCTCGACGTCAACCCGATCAAGGGCAAGCAGCTGACCAACGTCCGCGCCTCCGGCAAGGACGAGGCCGTGCGCCTGACCCCGCCGCGCCAGATGTCGCTGGAGCAGGCCATCGCCTACATCTCCGACGACGAGCTGGTCGAGGTCACGCCCAAGTCGATCCGCCTGCGCAAACAGACGCTGAACCCCTCGTTCCGCAAGAAGCGCCAGCGTCCCGAATAGGCACCATGTGGCTGGTGGTTGGTGACGGGTGTCGGCTCGCGTGAGCCGCCAGCCACCAGCCACCATTCACCTCTCTGCGCACACCGAACACTCCGGATCCGCGGTCACCGTCACCGTCCGGCTGGTGGCGGACAAGCCGTCATAGAGCAGCAGCCGCCCGATCAGGGCCTCGCCGGCCCCGGTGATGATCTTGATCGCCTCCAGCGCCGCCATGGCCCCGACCACGCCGGCCAGGGCGCCCACGACCCCGACCCGCGCGCAGGTCTCGGCGTCCGGCGGAATGTCCGGCACCAGGCAGCGGTAGCAGGGCCGCCCCTCGAACACCCCCACCTGCCCGCTCCAGCGGCCCAGCGCGCCCGACACCAGTGGCATGCCTGCCGCGACGCAGGCGGCGTTGACGGCATGGCGGACGGTGAAGTCGTCCGTCCCGTCCAGCACGACATCGGCCCCGGCGATGACCGAGGCGGCATTGGCGGCCGTCAGCGGCTCGTCGATCGCCTCCACCCGAACGTGCGGGTTGATCGCCGCCAGCCGTCCCGCCGCCGCCTCGACCTTGGGCCGACCCACATCGGCGGTATCGAACAGGATCTGGCGCTGCAGGTTGGACAGGGCGACCGTGTCGCCGTCGATGATCCTCAGGGTGCCCACCCCGGCCGCCGCCAGATACAGGGCGGCCGGACCGCCGACCCCGCCGGCCCCCACGATCAGGACGGTGGCGCGCGCCAGGGCTTGCTGTCCCGGTCCGCCGATCTCGGCCAGGACCAGGTGGCGGGCGTACCGCTCGACTTGCTCGGGAGTGAATGCCATCCGTCCCCGTTAGGAGCTGGACGACGCCGCGTCACGCCGCCAGTTGCAGCGTCATCAGGCGCTCGGCGTCATAGGCCGTCACCGAGGCCAGATCCGGCGCGCCGATCACTTCCATCGCCCGGGTCGGATTGTCGCAGACGGCCATCGGCGCATCGTACAGCCGCTTCGCGACCGGTGAGTCGCTGAGCACGCGGATGCGGGTGTGACGCGCATCCTGTCGCAACCGGCCCATCAACCGATCGATGTCCACCCGCGCGCCCTCCAGAACCTGCAGATAGCCACCCTCGTAAAACATGATGCTGCCCGTGATCCGGTCACGCCGGTTGTTGCGCTCGGACGAGCCCAAAATCTGCGCGATGGTCAGCAGCGAGGTCTTGGCGGGACCGGCCGACTCACTGCTGTAGATGAGACGATAAAGCAAAATGTAACTCAGAGTTGTCGTTTGTACGGCAGTAATCGTTCCCGATAACCAAGGATACGGGTTGAAATATGGCCTGGCCCATCTTGGCCTGACGAAGTTCCGGCTTGCCGCGCCGCATTTGCGTCGCCATCTGCCAGCCATGACCCAGAATTCTTCGAACTTTCCCGATTGGCACGGCACGACGATCCTCGCGGTGCGCAAGGACGGCCGGACCGTCATCGCGGGCGACGGCCAGGTCTCGATGGGGGCCACCATCGTCAAGGGGGCGGCGCGCAAGGTTCGCACCCTGGCCGGCGGCAAGGTCCTGGCGGGCTTCGCCGGGGCCACGGCCGACGCCTTCACCCTGATCGAACGGCTCGAGGCGAAGCTGGAACAGTATCCGGACCAGCTGGCCCGGGCCTGCGTCGACCTGGCCAAGGACTGGCGCACCGACCGCTACCTGCGGCGACTGGAGGCCATGCTGCTGGTGGCCGACAAGGACGCCATCTTCACGGTCACCGGCGTCGGCGACGTGCTGGAGCCGGAATACGGCGTCGCGGCCGTCGGCTCCGGCGGCAACTACGCCCTGGCCGCCGCCCGCGCCCTGATCGACAACACCGACATGGACGCCGAGGCCGTGGCGCGGCGCGCCATGGCGATCGCGGCGGACATCTGCGTCTACACGAACGGCAATCTGACGGTGGAGCGGCTGGGGTAGGGTGAAGGGGTGGCTGGTGGCTGGTGGAGATGAGCCGCGCCGGCCTCCCCGTTCAACAACCAGTCACCAGCCACCAACCACCAGCCACCTCGCTCGCCCCTCCCAAAGCCACCCCCGTCCCCCTATCTCCTCCTCATGACCGACCTATCCCCCCGCGAGATCGTCTCCGAACTCGACCGTTTCATCGTCGGCCAGGATGACGCCAAGCGCGCCGTCGCCGTGGCCCTGCGCAACCGCTGGCGGCGCAAGCGCGTGCCGGACGACCTGCGCGACGAGGTGACGCCCAAGAACATCCTGATGATCGGGCCCACCGGCGTCGGCAAGACCGAGATCGCCCGGCGCCTTGCCCGGCTGGCCGGCTCGCCCTTCCTGAAGGTCGAGGCGACCAAATTCACCGAGGTCGGCTACGTCGGCCGCGACGTCGACCAGATCATGCGCGACCTGGTCGAGGCCGCCCTGGTGATGGTGCGCGACAGCCGTCGCTCGGGCGTGCGCGCCAAGGCCGAGGCCGCGGCCGAGGAGCGGATCCTCGACGCCCTGGTCGGCCCGGGATCCCAGCCC
The DNA here is from genome assembly GCF_002002865.1 of Brevundimonas sp. LM2. Lineage (NCBI taxonomy): Bacteria > Pseudomonadati > Pseudomonadota > Alphaproteobacteria > Caulobacterales > Caulobacteraceae > Brevundimonas > Brevundimonas sp. LM2. The sequence goes on from NZ_CP019508.1 coordinate 23,763, forward strand.
GCCACCCGCGACAGCTTCCGCAAGAAGCTGCGCGCCGGCGAGATGGACGACAAGGAGATCGAGCTGCAGCTGGCCGATACGGCCTCCCCCATTCAGGGCCTCGATATCGGGGGCGGCGGCAACGTCGGTCTGCTGAACCTGTCGGACATGCTGGGCAAGCTGGGTGGTGGGCGGACCAAGGCGGTCAAGACCACCGTCCGCGACGCGCTCCAGCCCCTGCTGGCCGAGGAGAGCGACAGGCTGCTGGACCAGGACAGCCTGACCCGCGAGGCCGTGCTGCTGGCCGAGAACGAGGGCATCGTCTTCATCGACGAGATCGACAAGGTCGCCGGCCGCCAGGATCGGGGCGGCGCGGACGTGTCGCGCGAGGGTGTGCAGCGCGACCTGCTGCCCCTGATCGAGGGCACCACGGTCTCGACCAAATACGGGCCAGTGAAGTCCGACCACGTGCTGTTCATCGCCTCCGGGGCCTTCCACGTGGCCAAGCCGTCGGACCTGCTGCCCGAGCTGCAGGGGCGACTGCCGATCCGGGTCGAGCTGAAGGCCCTGACCCGGGACGACTTCGTGCGCATCCTGACCGAGCCCGAGGCCAATCTGATCCGCCAGAACCAGGCCCTGCTGGCGACCGAGGACGTGACCCTGACCTTCACCCCCGACGCGGTCGAGGCCCTGGCCGACGCCGCCGTGGCGGCCAACGGCGCGGTCGAGAACATCGGGGCCCGTCGTCTGGTCACCGTGATCGAGCGGGTGCTGGAGGAGACCTCGTTCCGAGCGTCCGACCTGGGTGGCCAGACCGTGGCCTTCGACGGCGACGCCGTGCGCGACAAGGTGGCCGAGCTGGCGAAGAACGCGGACCTGAGCCGGTTTATTCTATAAGGCGAGCGTTCTCCCTCCCCCTCGGGGGTGCTTGGCCGATCGTATACGATCGGCCTGCGACGTCGCGCAGCCACGGGGTGGGGGCGGCAAGGCGATCCGGACACAGGCTGTCGTTGCCTCGCCTCGCCGCCCCCACCCGGTCTCCGCTTCGCTCCGACCTCCCTCCCCCGAGGGGGAGGGAGAGCGCAGTGCCTGCGACGCCTTAAATTGATGCCGATCCGTGCTATAGAGCCCCCTACCCTCCACTCAGGATCCTCGCCCGTGAGCGTCACGCTCGACCTGTCCCGCGTCTCCGCGTCGCCCATCAAGCCCCCCGTCAACCTCTCCGGTCTGACGCGCGCGGGCCTGCGCCAGGCCCTGATCGACGCCGACATCTGCCCGCCCGAGAAGGCGAAGATGCGCGCCAGCCAGGTCTGGGGCTGGATCCACCATTTCGGCGTCACCGACTTCGACGCCATGACCAATATGGCCAAGGACGCCAAGGCCCGGATGGCCGCCGCCTTCACCCTGGCCCGGCCCGAGATCGTCGAGCGCCAGGTCTCGGCCGACGGCACGCGCAAATGGCTGATCCGCACCGCCCCGGGCATCGAGATCGAGACCGTCTACATCCCCGACGTCGGCCGTGCGGGGGCCCTGTGCGTGTCCAGCCAGGTCGGCTGCACCCTGAACTGCACCTTCTGCCACACCGGCACCCAGGCCCTGGTCCGCAACCTGACCGCCGCCGAGATCGTGGCCCAGGTCCAGGTGGCCCGCGACGATCTGAACGAATGGCCGTCCCCGAAAGAGGACCGCCGCCTGTCCAACATCGTCTTCATGGGCATGGGCGAGCCGCTCTACAATCTGGACCACGTCTCGGACGCCATCGACATCATCTCGGACAACGAGGGCATCGCCCTGTCGCGCCGCCGTATTACGGTCTCGACCAGCGGCGTGGTGCCTCAACTGGAGCCGCTGGGCACCCGCACCCAGGCCATGCTGGCCATCAGCCTGCACGCCACCAATGATGCGCTCCGCGACGTCCTGGTGCCGCTGAACAAGAAATACCCGCTGCAGCAACTGATGGACGGCATCCGCGCCTATCCGGGCATCTCCAACGCGCGGCGCGTCACCTTCGAATACGTGATGCTGAAGGGCATCAACGACAGCCCCGACGAGGCCCGCGCCCTGGTCAGGCTGATCGAGGGCATCCCCGCCAAGGTCAACCTGATCCCCTTCAACCCCTGGCCGGGCACGGACTACGAGTGCTCGGACTGGAAGACGATCGAGCGGTTCGCCGCAATCCTGAACAAGGCCGGCTACGCCTCGCCGATCCGGACGCCGCGGGGGCGGGACATCCTGGCGGCCTGCGGACAGCTGAAGTCCGAGAGCGAAAAGGTCCGGGCCAGCGCGCTCAGGAAGGCCGAGCAGGCGGCAGCTTGATGGCAGGTTCGTAGGCGATCCATCGGATGAGCAAGCCGGCCAGCGCACCCGGCAGAACGACCCAGCCGATCATGGCCAAAGCCGGGGCCGACATGCCGCCGAAGACGACGGTCCAGCCAGCGGTGCCAAGAGATGCCAGCGCACTGCCGGCAACCGCCGCCGTCAAATAACTGCGCTTGCCGATCCCATGAAGCCAGAGCCACAGGGGTGATCCAAGCAGGATAATGCCTGCGCCGAACCCCGCAGCACCAACGCTGCCTGCATAGATCGAGATCGCCACGAGTCCCCTTAGGGGGGCTCGCTCCACAACGTTAGCGACGAGCACCAAGGCGGCGAACTCAAGCGCGATCAGAAGACCGGCAAGAACACTCGCAGCGGCAATCGCCAGGAGCCAGAACGGCCATTGCCGCAGTTTCGTGGCCGGACGCGGATAGAGCAACACCTTCAGCTCGCCGTCCGTCACGACGCCCACGATCGCTCGTCGAAATCCATCGCGCGAGCGACTGCAACCACCGACTGCCCATCCGGACGCTGCTCCACCACCACGATGTCGCCGGGCTGGAAGCTCCACGCCTCGTCCTCGGGCACCGGCGCGTCAGCGATCTGGTAGGTGGTCTCGCCCAGCCGACGGGCCTGCACCGGCCGCCAGACGTCCGTGCCTTCGTCCAGAAGGCGGACGAAAACGGTCGCGAGCTCAGTAGATGAAGCCGTCGCCGCCGACATGGATCACGTCTCCTCTGCCGAAGTATGACCCACATACCCCAATCCGTCATCCTCGGGCTTGACCCGAGGATCGGATTGTCCGCATCCAAGATGATGAAGAGGCGCACCGAAAAAGGTTGCCGGACTTCATCTCATGCGCGGCTGAACATCTGATCCTCGGGTCAAGCCCGAGGATGACGGTGTGGGTGGGCTAGCTCCGATAGTCCCCGTTGATCTCGATGTAGCCCTTGGTCAGATCGCACGTCCAAACCGTCGCCGACGCTCGCCCGGACCCCACATCCACGCTGATGTCGATCTCGGCGTTCTTCATATAGGCGCTCATCTTGGCCTCGTCGTAGGTCGGCGACACCGCCCCCTCGACAGCCGCCACGTTCGGCCCGAACCGGATGGCCAGGTGGTCGCGGTCGACGGGTTCCTCGGTCTTGCCGACGGCCATGACGACCCGGCCCCAGTTGGCGTCCTCGCCGGCGATGGCGGTCTTGACCAGGGGACTGTCGGCGATCGACTTGGCCAATTTCCGGGCCGAGGCGGGGCTGGCGGCGCCGTCCACGGTCACGCGCACGAACTTGGTCGCCCCCTCTCCGTCACGGACCAGCTGGTGCGCCAGGTCCAGCATGACCCTTTCCAGAGCGGCCGAGAACTCCTTCAGCCGCCGGTCGCCCAGACGGCCGATACGCGGCGCGCCGGAAGCCCCGGTGGCGAACAACAGGCAGGTGTCGTTGGTCGAGGTGTCGCCGTCGACGGTCACCGAGTTGAACGTCGTCCGCACATGCAGGCCCAGCATGGCCCGCAACACGTTAGGGTGGATACTGGCGTCGGTGACGATGAAGGCCAGCATGGTCGCCATGTCCGGCGCGATCATGCCCGAGCCCTTGGCGATCCCGGCGATCCGCACCTTGACCCCGTCGATGCGGCACTCAGCATACGCCCCCTTGGGGAAGGTGTCGGTGGTCATGATGCCCCGACCGGCGGCGGCCCATTGCTCGGTCGGCGGGGTGTCTCCGTCCAGCTTCGTCTCGACCTCGCCCAGCTTGGCCGCGATCTTGCGGTCGTCCAGCAGGACGCCGATCACCCCGGTGGAGGCCAGCATGACGTCGCGCTGGCGACAGCCGAACCGCTTGGCCACCTCGGACGCCGTGCGGCGCGCCGCGTCGGCCCCGGCCTTTCCGGTGAAGGCATTGGCGCAGCCGGCGTTGACGACCAGGGCCCGGACGTCCTCGCCGCCGCTGGTCCCGTCCAGATGGCGCTTGCACCAGTCGACAGGGGCCGAGCCGATCTTGTGGCGGGTGAAGACCCCCGCGCAGGTCGTGCCCCGGGCGAAGCGGAACACCACCAGGTCGTCGCGCTCGTGCTTGTAGAAGCCCGCGCGGGCCGTGGTGATCTCGACCCCGCCGACGGGCGGAATGGTCGGGAAGGGCACGGCCAGGGGCGAGACCTTCAGACCGGGCTTGCCGGGCGCGGCGGGCGTCGGGGCGGGCGTCGCCGCCGGCTGGGGCTGGGTCGCCTTGCGGATCGCCGAGGCGAAGGGATCCAGCGCCTTTTCGAACGCCTGTTCGAACGCCTTGCCGGTCGAGACGGGTTTCTTCGGTTCGCCGCTCACGGGGCCACCGTCTTGGGCGCGGGGGTGGAAGCGGCGGGCACCGGGGCGGGCGCCGGGGCCGGCGCGGCGGCACGAGGGGCCGAGGCGGGCTCCTGGGGCGTATTGCCCTCGGCGGCCAGCAGCACATCGACCTTGGCCTTGCCGCGCAACTCCTCCAGCAGCTGTCGTACCCCCTCATAGGTCAGATAGCGGACGATCTGCGGCCGCGCCTGGTCAAGCGTCGGCGGGCTTTCGCGTCGCCGGTCCTCGACCCTCAGCACGGCCCAGCCGCCCTCGGTCTGGAACGGGCCGACGGTCGAGCCGGCCGGGGCCTCGCGCAGGGCGCTGGCATAGGCCTGGGGCATGACGTCGGCGGTCGAATAGCCGAGATCGCCGCCCGAGAACCGCGTCGCCTCGTCGATCGACCGCTCCTGCGCCACCGCCTCGAAACTGGCGCCCTGGCCCAGGATGCCCAGCACGGCGTCGGCCTCGGGCTTGGTGCGCGACAGGATCAGGCGGACGCGGATCTCCTCCGACGTCCGGGCCAGGCGCAGCTGCTCCTGATACAGGGTCTGCACCGCCTGGTCCGAGATCGCGCCGTTGACGACGTTCTCGACCAGCATGTCGCCCAGGATCCGCTCGCGGGTCGCCTCCAGCCGCCGCTGGGCCAGGGCGGAGTTGTCGAGCCCGCGCCGCTCGGCCTCGCGCGCCAGCAGTTTCTGGTCGACCACCTCGTCCAGCACGCGGCGGAACAGGTTGGAGGTGATGTCCAGGGGTTCGCCCTCGCCCACCAGGCCTTGGGCCACGGCTTCGCGCTTGACGTCGGAAGCCCAGATGGTCTGGTCCTGGACCTTGGCCACGGCCCGGTCGCCCGGTTCCGGCGGCTGGTCGCTGCCCCCGCCGCGCCCGCAGGCGGCCAGCCCCAGCACGGCCATGAAGGCCAGCAGGACATAGGGGTTGCGTGAATGTCGCATCGGACGCTCCGTCCAGACTGAAGGGGTCCAAACGCCGGGCTGAAAAGCCCCTCGCGTTGACAGGGGTATGGCCGGTGCTTAAGTCCCGCCTGCGCCCAAGTCGAGGGGTTTTCGATCGTATGCGCGGCCGCTTGAGCCGCCTCGCCCGGCAGCCTCTCTCGCGGCGTTCGTCGACGCCCGCAGGGTTTGATCCCTGGGGCATTTCCAGAGCTATTGATCGCTCGACGTTACCGGACCGCCCATGCTCGGCTTTGCCAAGAAATTCTTCGGCTCTTCCAACGACCGCAAGGTCAAGGACTTCATGGGCCGGGTCCAGAAGATCAACGCGCTGGAGCCGAAATACGCCGCCCTGTCGGACGACGAGCTGCGCATGATGACCCAGACCTTCAAGGACCGGGTGGCCGCGGGCGAGACCCTGGACAAGCTGATGGACGAGGCCTTCGCCGTGTCGCGCGAGGCCTCCAAGCGCGTGCTGGGCCAGCGCCAGTATGACGTCCAGCTGGCGGGCGGCATGATCCTGCACGACGGCGGCATTGCCGAGATGCGCACCGGCGAGGGCAAGACCCTGGTCGCCGTGGCCCCCGTCTATCTGAACGCCCTGTCGGGCAAGGGCGTCCACGTCATCACCGTCAACGACTACCTGGCCCGCCGTGACGCCGAATGGATGGGCCGGGTCTATCGCTTCCTGGGTCTGGAAGTGGGCGTCATCGTCAACGGCCTGTCCTCGGGCCAGCGCCAGGCCTCCTACGCCGCCGACATCACCTACGGCACCAACAACGAGTTCGGCTTCGACTATCTGCGCGACAACCTGGTCTATGACCGGCGCGAGATGGTGCAGCGCCCGCACCACTACGCCATCGTCGACGAGGTCGACTCCATCCTGATCGACGAGGCGCGCACGCCCCTGATCATCTCGGGTCCGACCGAGGACCGCTCGGACCTGTACAAGATCTGCGACGGCCTGGTGAAGGAGCTGATCAAGGACACCACCACCTTCGACCTCGACGAAAAGCAGCGCCAGTCCCTGCTGACCGAAGAGGGATCCGAGGCCATCGAGCGGCTGCTGGAAGAGGGCGGTCATTTCGCCGAGGACACCACCGGCCTGTACGACGCCGCCAACATCAGCCTGGTGCACCACGTCAATCAGGCCCTGCGCGCAAACACCCTGTATCAGAAGGACAAGGACTATATCATCAAGGCCGGAGAGGTCGTCCTGATCGACGAGTTCACGGGTCGGATGATGACCGGTCGTCGTCTGTCCGAGGGCCTGCACCAGGCCATCGAGGCCAAGGAAGACGTCAAGATCCAGCCCGAGAACCAGACCCTGGCCTCGGTCACCATCCAGAACTATTTCCGCCTCTACGAGAAGCTGTCGGGCATGACCGGCACGGCCGCGACCGAGGCCCAGGAGTTCGGCGACATCTACCAGATGGAAGTGCTGGAGGTGCCGACCAACCGCCCGGTCCAGCGCATCGACCACGACGACGAGGTCTATCGGACCTACGGCGAGAAGGTTCAGGCCATCGCCCGCCAGATCGCCGAATGCCGCGAGCGCGGCCAGCCGATCCTGGTCGGGACCGTCTCGATCGAGAAGTCCGAAACCCTGTCCGAGGTCCTGCGCACCTATGAGCACAAGGTCGAGGTCTCGCGCACGCTGAAGCCGGAGTTCGTCGGCAAGGACAAGGAAGCCGCCAAGGTCGGCGACGCCGCCTACGACATCGTCTGGGAAACCAAGTTCAAGGGCATTCCCCACGCCGTCCTGAACGCGCGCCAGCACGAGCAGGAGGCCTTCATCGTCGCCGACGCCGGCCTGCCCGGCGCGGTCACCATCGCCACCAACATGGCCGGCCGCGGCACCGACATCCAGCTGGGCGGCAACCTCGAGATGCGTCTCGAGAAATACAGGCTCGACCAGCGCAACCTGGCCGTCGAGGTCACGCCCGAGATGCTGGCCGCCGAAGAGGCCCGGCTGAAGGCCGACATCGCGGTCCAGAAGAAGATCGCCCTGGACGCCGGCGGCCTGTTCGTCCTCGGCACCGAGCGCCACGAAAGCCGGCGCATCGACAACCAGCTGCGCGGCCGGACCGGCCGCCAGGGCGACCCCGGCACGTCGAAATTCTTCCTGTGCTGCGAGGACGACCTGCTGCGCATCTTCGCCGGCGACCGGCTGGACGCGATCATGCGCAACTTCGGCGTGGCCGAAGGCGAGGCCATCTCCCACCCCTGGCTGAACCGCGCCGTCGAGACCGCCCAGAAACGGGTCGAGACGCGCAACTACGATATCCGCAAGAACCTGCTGAAGTACGACGACGTCGTGAACGACCAGCGCAAGGCCGTGTTCGAGCAGCGCCAGGAGTTCATGGACTCCGACGACCTGTCCGAGCTGGTCGGCGAGTTCCGCCGCGACGTGGTCACGGACCTGGTCGACCGCTTCATGCCGCCCAAGGCCTATGCCGAGCAGTGGGACATCGAGGGGCTGGACGAGAAGGTGAAGTCGACGCTCGGCCTCGACCTGCCGCTGCGCGAATGGGCCGCCGAGGAGGGCGTCTCGAACGAAGAGGTCGAGCAGCGCCTGCAGGACGCCGCCGACGCCCGCGCCGCCGAACGCTTGGAACAGCTGGGGGCCGACCAGACCCGCGGTCTCGAAAAACAGTTCCTGATGCAGATGATCGACATGCAGTGGCGCGAGCACCTGGTGCATCTGGACCACCTGCGCGGCGTCATCGGCCTGAGAGGCTACGGCCAGCGCGATCCGCTGAACGAGTACAAGACCGAGGCCTTCAGCCTGTTCGAGACCCTGCTGCATGAGCTGCGGCATAATGTGACCCGCTGGCTGATGACGGTGGAATTCCGCTTCGAACAGCCCCCGGCGATGGAGATGCCCGAGTTCCAGGAGATCCACCTGAACCCCGGCACCGGCGTCAACGAGATGGCCGATCCCCGGTCCCAGAACCCCGAGGGTCAGGTCACCGGCGACGACCGATCCCGCCTGCCGGTCGAGCTGCTGTCCACCGGCTGGGAGCGCACGCCTCGCAACGCCGACTGCCCCTGCGGCTCGGGCCGCAAGTTCAAACACTGCCACGGGGCGCTGGTCTAGGGCGAAGCTCTTGCACGGGACCGGCTGATCGTCGATCCTGAGGCAGGAGGCCATGATGGGTAAGCACGAGACGCTGCAGGTCGAGCTGTCCGAGCCCATGGCTCGGATCATCGACCGAGCCGTTGCGAAGGGTGACTACGCTTCATCCGACGAGGTGGTACGCGCTGCTTTGGACGCATGGTCGTTCAGCCGGCTGCCCCGCGCCCGTGACGAGGCCCATCTGCGCGAAATGCTGCAGGAAGGCATCGACAGCGGCCCAGGCCGTCCGGCGGATGACGTCTTCGATGAGCTCGAGGCGCGTTACGCCTCTATGATCCGCGACGAATGAAGGCTCGCTTTTCACGGAGGAGCGAGATCGATCTCGCTGCCATCGGTGAGTTTATCGCCGGTGACAATCCGAGGAAGGCGCTCAGCTTCGTACGGGAACTGAGGACAAGAGCGGCAAAGGCCGCGACCGACCCCCGGCTCTATGCCGTGCGAGGGGAGCTGACGGTTCCGGTTCGTCGCATCGTCCACGGCAACTATTGCATCTACTATTCGGTTCGTGATGACGAGGTCCGGATCGAGCGGATCATGCACGCCGCCATGAGCGGTCATCCCGTAGCCGACGAGTCCTGATGTCTTACAAACCCCTCTTCTCCCGCGCCCTCGCCCTCGACCCCGAGCGGCTGCATTTCGCGGCGCACAGCCATCACCTGTGGCCCGACGCCTCCTTCGACGGTCAGGTGCGGGCCTGGGTCGAGGCCAACCATTTCGCCGATCGCAAATGGGACCTGGTCTTCGGCGACGTCGTCCCCGAGGCCCAGAAGCATGTCGCGCGCGAGCTGAACCTGCCGGATCCGGAGACCGTCGTCTTCGCCCCCAACACCCACGACTTCCTGATCCGCGTCTTCTCGGGCTGGGAGACCCGGCCCGTCCGCATCCTGACCACTGACGGCGAGTTCCACGCCTTCCGCCGCCAGGCCGAGCGCTGGGAGGAGAGCGGCGAGGCAGTGGTCAGCCGCGTGCCGCTGGAGCCGTTCGACACGTTCGATGCTCGCTTCACCGCCGCCGCCGAGGCCGGGGGTCACGATGTGATCGTCGTCAGCCAGGTCTTCTTCAAGACCGGCCAGGCCATCGGCTGCCTGGACGCCCTGGCGGCGCTGGCGAAGCCGGAGGGCCCCTGGGTGATCGTCGACGGCTATCACGGCTTCATGGCCACCCCGACCGACCTGTCGGCCGTGGCGGACCGGGTCTTCTACGTCTCCGGGGGATACAAATACGCCATGACCGGCGAGGGCGCGGGCTTCCTGCATGCGCCCGACGGCTTCTGCGAGCGGCCCGTCGTGACCGGCTGGTTCGCCGAATTCGGCAATCTGATGGGTCCGCCCGAGGGGGTCCAGTACCGCGCCGACGCCGGCCGGTTCTGGGGGGCCACCTTCGATTCCACGCCCCTGTACCGGTTTAACGCGGTGCGGCGGATGCTGGACGAGCAGGGCCTGTCCACCGCCGACATCTCGGCCCATGCGGACGCCCTGTCGGCCCGCTTCGCCGAGGCGCTGGCGGCGGGCGACTGCGGCCGGCTGGGCGAGGCGACGGTGCTGAACGCCGACGCCGGCGACGGCCGTCCCCGCGCCCGCTTCCTGGCCCTGAAGCACAAGGACGCCCAGGCCTGGCGCGCGCGGTTGCTGGAGGCCAACGTCGTCACGGACGTCCGCGATGACGTGATCCGCTTCGGCTTCGGCCTGTATCAGGACGACGCCGACGTCGAGCGCCTGGTCGAGACCTGCGGACGCCGCTTCTAGGCTGGCCTCAGTAGAAGGTGCTTTCGTCCTGCTGGGTCGGCTGGGGCGTGGCGGTCTGGCCGGGCGGGGTGGACGTCGTTCGCGGCGTGGGCGTGGGCGTCTGAGGCGCCGCGCCGGGCTGCCCCGGCTGACCGTTCGCCGGCGGAATGCCCGGCAGGGTCGGATACGGCAGACTGTCCGGCGCGCCGGGCGCCTGCGGCGGCGCGTCCGACGGCACCGCCATGCCCGGATCGCTCGGTTCGCCCGGCGCGACCCGATCCGGCGCATCGAAATCGTCGCGGATGAAGGGCCAGGACCGGGCATCGGTGCAGGCGCAGGCCTTCATGAACCCGTCGCGGTCGCGCCAGATCACCAGCGGATAACCGGTCGGCACGCCGGCATCGCGCAGCAGGTCGTTGATCTTGGTCACGAAGGTCCGGCTGGCCTCGACCACGGCGGAGCGGGCCAGATTGCCGTCGGAGGGGGGAATGCCCGCCGCCGTCCAGCTGGCCGCCGGGGTCGCGGTCCAGCGCTGATACAGGACCCAGTCCCGGTTCAGCCACAGCTCGGCCACCGTGGCGCGCTCGGCGGCGCTGGACAGGGTCTGCCCCTCGCGGTCGGCCCGGGCGAAGACGATCACCCGGACTTCCACGCCCCCGGCGCGCAGCTTCTCGGTCTCCTCGCGCTCATACCGCTGGCTGGTCGCGCTGTCGCGATAGCCGACGATGTAGAGCGGCTGGCCCCCGCCGCCTTCAGACACCCAGGACGCCTCGTCCAGCAGCCGCTGAATCTCGGCCTGGTTGCGGGTCACCGTCACCGGCTGGAACCGGGCGTAGAAGTTCCAGTAGGCCCAATAGCCCGCGCCCGCGAGGCCGAGGCCGATGACGACCGCGAGGGCCGACCAGATCAGGAAACGACGCATGCGGGGAGGCGCTCCAGCTTCAGCATATCGGTCACCCTAACGCTTAACACTGAATTGCGTCGCCTCGAACACGTTGCTTTCCCCTCGCCTTACGCCGGCCTTATCCCGTTGCCTCCCTTCGATATGGCGCGGTTACGGGCCTCGGGTGTCTGGTCGCCTTCGGATCGAAGGAGATCGTGATGAACCGCAACGCCCTTGTGGTCGAAAGTCTGAGAAAGCCCGCCGGCGCGACGGCGCCGGGCGTCTGGTCGATGAGTCTGGCCCTGCTCGGTGCCGCCTTCGGCGCGCCGGCGCGCAGGGGGCCGGTCCGATGATGCAGGGCTATGCCTCCGCGCCCGACCGCCCGCCCGCGGTCCGGCCCCTGCGCTATGCCGTCCGGCGGCGCGGCGGCGGATGGTCCGTCGTGCTGAACGGCTGCGCCACGCGCCCCCTGGCCGACAAGGCCCGCGCCCAGGCCCTGGCCCGCGCGCTTCAGGCCGAGGCCGACGGCCTGAGGCATCGGGCGCCGGGGGGGAAAACATGATCCCGGCCCCCGACCTGCCCCCGCCGGTCATCGAGGTCCGCTGCGACGGTCCCTTGTGGCGGCTGTCCTCGACCGACGGCCTGCTGTCCGGGGCCTTCACCGACCGCCGCGCCGCCCTGCGCTACGCCCGCGACGAGGCCGACGGCCATCCCGGATACGTCGTCGTCCTGCGCGACGTCTGACCCATCAGAACGATTCCCACGCCTCGACCTGCAGCGCTGTATTGCCGACCACGGCCAGGGCGCGGGTCGGGCGGAGGGCGGCGGCCGGCCGGTCCGCCTCGCGCGGCGACCCGCTCAGGGTGAAGCGCTGCACGAGGGCATTCATCCGTCCCGCCTCCGCCTTCAGGGAGTGGGAGGCGGCGGTGGTCTGTTCGACCATGGCGGCGTTCTGCTGCAGCATCTGGTCCATCTGCCCCACGGCGGTATTGACCTCGCCCAGGCTGCTGGCCTGTTCCTGGGCCGAGGTGCTGATTTCCATCACCAGACGATTGATCACGGCGACCTGATCGACGATCCGGGTCAGACTCTCCCCCGTCTCCCCGACCAGGGCGACGCCCTGTCCGACCTGTTTGCCGGAGGTGGTGATCAGGCCCTTGATCTGTTTGGCCGCATCCGCCGAGCGCTGGGCCAGGGCCCGCACCTCGGAGGCGACCACGGCGAAGCCGCGTCCGGCGTCGCCCGCCCGAGCCGCCTCGACCCCGGCGTTCAAGGCCAACAGATTGGTCTGGAAGGCGATCTCCTCGATCACCCCGATGATCTGGCCGATCTCGCTGGACGAGGTCTCGATGGCCCCCATGGCCCCGATGGCCCGCTGCACCACCTCGCCCGAGCGCGCCGCGTCGTCCCGCGCCGAGGCCACCGCCTGGGCGGCCTTCTGGGACCCGTCGGCCGTGCGCCGGACGGTCTCGGTGATCTCCTCCAGGGCCGCAGAGGTCTGCTCCAGCGAGGCCGCTTGCTGCTCCGATCGCCGGGCCAGGTCGTCGGACGCCGAGGCGATCTCCTCGGACCCGTTCAGCACCCCGCCGGCGGACCCGCGAACCGAGCTCATGGTCTCGCCCAGGGCGGCGATGGCGGCGTTGAAATCGTCCTTGATCGACTGGAAGCGCGGCTCGACCGCGACGTCGATCCGGACCGTCAGGTCCCCGGCGGCGACGCGCTGAAGCCCGGAGGCCAGGGCCTCGAACACCACCGTCTGCTCGCTTTCCGCCTGGTGCCGTTCGGCCTCGGCCGCTTCCCGGGCCAGGGTCTGTTCGGACTCCGCCACCTGCCGGGCGGTTTCGGCCGCGACCCGGCGTGCGTCCAGCGCCTCCAGATAGACCGAGATGGCCAGATCCATGTCCAGCAGGCTGGCCTTGATCAGCACGCTGAGCTCGGCCGCCGTGGAGCCGGCGTTGATGCCCTTGCGGGCCAGGGCGTGGCGAGGCCAGCGCTGTTCCAGCACCTTGCCGACCATCTGTTCCAGCACCACGGCATAGCCGCCGATGTACCAGCGGGGCTCCAGCCCGATGCGGGCGTGGACCTCGCCGATGGTGTTGACGGCCTTGGCGTAGGTGCCGTCGTACTCGCCGTCGGCGATCACCCCCCAGTGCGCCAGCTGCTTGGTGTGGGCCTTGCCGATATGTTTGTCGTCGGAGAAGAAGGCCTTCGTCGCCGGCGTGGCCCGTACCCGGTCATAGAAGGTGTCGAGCGCCGCCGGCATGGCCTCCATGATCATCGGCTTCATCGCCTGGATGCGGGCCCGGGCACCCCCATCCAGCTGCATGAAGTCCAGCCGTTCCTTCAGACCCAGTTCGTCAGCCACCGCAAACTCTCCCCCAGCACGAGCTGTCGCGCCTGGGGGAGAGTGTCGTAAAGGAGAAATAACAACGCCTTTACAACGGCCTAAGTAGAATTACGAACCTCGGGTCGCCGAGCGACCTCACCCCATGGTGGGAATTACGAAGCTGGAGTCCGCGTGCTCCAGATCGCTGTCGGGCCAACGGGCGGTGACGGTCTTGGTCTTGGTCCAGAAGCGGACGCCCTCCATGCCGTGCTGGTTGGTGTCGCCGAAGGCCGAGCGCTTCCAGCCGCCGAAGGTGTGGTAGGCGACCGGCACCGGGATCGGCACGTTGATCCCCACCATGCCGACATTGACCCGGGCGGCGAAGTCGCGCGCCGCGCGGCCGTTCTGGGTGAAGATGGCGACGCCGTTGCCGTACTGGTGCTTCGACGGCAGGCTCAGCGCCTCCTCGAAGCTGGCGGCGCGCACGATCTGCAGCACGGGGCCGAAGATCTCCTCCTTGTAGGACTCCATCTCGGGCGTGACGTGGTCGAACAGCGACGGGCCGACAAAATAGCCGCGCTCGTGCCCCTGCAGGCTGAAGCCGCGCCCGTCGACGACCAGTTCGGCCCCGTCCTTGACGCCCTGTTCGATCCAGCCCTCGACCCGGGCCTTGTGCTGGGCCGTGACGACCGGGCCGTAGTGGGCCCCCGCGTCGGTCGAGACCCCGACCCGCATGGTCGGGATCTCGGCCACCATCCGCTCGCGCAGTTCGTCGGCGGTCTTCTTTCCGACCGGCACCACGACCGGCAGGGCCATGCAGCGCTCGCCGGCCGAGCCATAGGCGGCCCCCGACAGGTCCTTGATCACCTGGTCCATGTCGGCGTCGGGCAGGACGATGCCGTGGTTCTTGGCCCCGCCCATGGCCTGGACCCGCTTATGGTTGGCCGCGCCCGTCTGATAGACATAGTGGGCGATGTCGGACGAGCCGACGAAGCTGACGGCATGGACCAGCGGATGCTCCAGGATGGCGTCGACCGCCGCCTTGTCGCCGTGGACCACGTTCAGCACCCCCGAGGGCGCCCCCGCCTCCATCATCAGCTCGGCCAGACGCACCGGCACCGACGGATCGCGCTCCGACGGCTTCAGGATGAAGGTGTTGCCGACCGCGATGGCCACGCCGAACATCCACATCGGGATCATGGCCGGAAAGTTGAACGGGGTGATGCCCGCGACCACGCCCAGGGGCTGGCGCATCGAATAGACGTCGATGCCGGGACCCGCGCCCCAGGTGTATTCGCCCTTCAGCGCATGGGGGATGCCGCAGGCGAACTCGATCACCTCCAGCCCCCGCTGGATGTCGCCCTTCGAATCCGCGACCACCTTGCCGTGCTCGCTGGACAGCAGCTCGGCCAGCTCGGTCATGTTGGACTCGACCAGCCGCTTGAACTCGAACATCACCCGCGCGCGGCGCTGGGGATTGGTCGAGGACCAGCCCTCGAAGGCGTTCTGGGCCGCCTGGACCGCGCGGTCCATCTCGGTCACCGAGGCCAGCTGGACCCGGGCCTGGACGTCGCCGGTGTTGGGATCGAAGACGTCGGAGAAGCGGCCGGACGTTCCGGTGAAGGCGGTGCCGTCGATGAAATGGTGAATGTCGCGCATGGCGGTGCGTTTCCTGG
This sequence comes from Brevundimonas sp. LM2, assembly GCF_002002865.1. Taxonomy (NCBI): domain Bacteria; kingdom Pseudomonadati; phylum Pseudomonadota; class Alphaproteobacteria; order Caulobacterales; family Caulobacteraceae; genus Brevundimonas; species Brevundimonas sp. LM2. Next base: position 39,079 of record NZ_CP019508.1, read on the forward strand.
ACTGACTGTTCTTGATTGGCGGGCGGTTTAGCGCGGGCGGCCGGACCTGTCTCCTCCCCGTCGCGAAGCGATGGGGAGGTGGCACGGAGCGAAGCGGAGTGACGGAGGGGTTCTTCGTGCACGCAGAACCCCTCCGTCAGCTCGCAAGGGCTCGCTGCCACCTCCCCATTCGCCAAGCGGCGAACAGGGAGGAGACGGGATTATCTGGTCCCGCCCGGCACCCATTTCACATCCGACGCGCCGTTGGCGTTGGCGCGCCGCGCCGCCACGAACAGGTGGTCCGACAGCCGGTTCAGATAGCGCAGCGCCTCGGGCGTCACCGGGGCCCCGGTCTCGACCAGGCGGATGGTGTCGCGCTCCGCCCGCCGGGCCACCGTGCGGGCCATGTGCAGATGCGCCGAAAGAGGGGATCCGCCGGGCAGGATGAAACTGTCCAGGGCCTTCAGGCTCTCGTTCATCCAGTCGATCTCGGCCTCCAGCCGCTCGACCTGCGACTGGACCATGCGCAGCGCCTCCCAGGTCGGCGGCGGGTCCAGGGGCGTGGCCAGGTCGGCCCCCAGGTCGAACAGCTCGTTCTGGATCCGGCCCAGCATGGCGTCGATCCGGTCGTTCTGGCCCGAATGCAGACGGGCGATGCCGATCACGGCGTTCAGCTCGTCGACCGTGCCATAGGCCTCGACCCGCGGATCGCTCTTGGACACCCGGGCCCCGGACGCCAGGCCCGTATCGCCCGCGTCGCCCGTGCGGGTGTAGATCTTGTTCAGCACCACCACGGCCGTGTCTCCCGTCAGCCGCCGTGGCTCGTCTTCCACCACAGCCCCGCCATCAGCAGGACCACGGCGACCGCCTGGACGATGACGCGCAGCCGCATCAGCCGGTTGGAGTTGGAGCGCGCGAACTCCCCGCCCCGGAACAACGAATACAGTCCGAAGCCCAGCACCACGGCGACGGCGAGAATGGCCAGAAGGATCAGGATGTCGAACACGGTGCCCATGGATCCGTCTTAGTCCCCGCCCGGCACTGACGCCAGCGTCAGCCGCGCCGCACCCCTGACGCGCGCATCCGCCCGAGAGCGCGCCGCGATCCGACCGTCCCCCTTCGCGGAGGTCGTCGTCGGCAGCCTGAACTTCCCCCGGGCGGCCTCGACGGCAGCAGTTCTACCTAGACGACACCGGCGGCTTAGCCTTGTCGTAACGTTGTTCCCCTACGGATGGAATGCCGTTTTGGAGCGAATGATCGTATGTCGGATCGTGCTGTCCGCAGTCTCGAGTTTTTGGAACGGTCGGCTTCGACCGCGCGGGTGCTCAATCTGTTGAAGATCTCGAAGGACCATTGTCGCACCGACGAATGGCACGAGCGGCCGCTGTTCCAGACGCCCATCCTCAACAAATGCCTGCTGGTCAAGCACCGCATCCGGCGCAACGAGATCGACGTGTTCCGCGGCCGCCGGCAGATCGCGACCAAGGTCATCATTCCGATCGACAATGGCGATCTCCGGTCCGGCGGTCGTTACGTCTTCGTCGACCAGATCAATTTCGAGGCCCTGCTGATGGAGGTCTTCGGGGTCAAGGCGGACCATCCGGACATCCAGGCGCTTCGGCTCATCGACAAGCTGCCCTCCCTGGATCCCTTCCTGCTGCGCGAACAGCTGCGACGCGGCGGCTTCGACCCGGCCCCCTGCTATTTCGCCCTCAGCGAGGCCGATCTGCAGAAGATGATCAATTTCGTGAAGGCCGAGATCACCCCCCTGGTGGCGCTCAGCCTGGGTAGCCTGGGCAGCAACACCAACGCCATCAACCGCATGGCCGCCAAGATCCTGTCCAACGAGGCCGGCGACGGCATGTACGCCCTGGGCCAGACGCTGCGCCTGAATCCCGAACAGTATGAGGAGGGCGTGTTCTGCTGGAAGGGCTTCCTCTACTACAAGTGGAGCCTGCGCAGCCTGACGGCCGATATCGGCAAGGTGGCCGACCGTGTCGCGGTGGTGAAGCCGTCGGGGCCGACGGATCAGGCGGCGCGGGAATACATCGCGCGCGGCCGAGAGGTCCTGCGGGGCCGGATCGTCAAGACCTGCATGGCGGTCCGCTCGACCTTGAAGGTCTATGACGAGGCCTATGCCGGCCTGATCCAGGACGGCAATCCGCTGGGCTTCCGGGACTTCCTGCTTGAGGCTCCGACCCTGTTCGCGCGGCTCGGCGATCAGCTGGGCGCCATCCAGCACATCGTCAGCTTCTGGAATTTCCGGTTCGGGCCCGGCATGACCGCCCCGGGCGCCGAGGAGCTGATCGACATCTTCATGGATTTCGAGACCGGCCTGATGGGCCGCGAGGATGGCGCGGTCTCGGCCCTGGCGGCCTGAGCGGAGAGACCGGCCGAGGCCGGCCTCTCCTCCTGAGACGTCCTAGTAGCGGTAGGCTTCCGGCTTGAACGGGCCCTCGGTCGGCACGCCGATGTAGGCGGCCTGTTCCTTGTTGAGCACGGTCAGCTTGGCGCCCAGCTTGGCCAGGTGCAGCATGGCGACCTTCTCGTCGAGGTGCTTGGGCAGGGTGTAGACCTGGTTCTCATAGGCCTTGATGTTGGTCCACAGTTCGATCTGGGCCAGGGTCTGGTTGGTGAAGGACGCCGACATCACGAACGAGGGGTGACCCGTGGCATTGCCCAGGTTCACCAGACGGCCTTCCGACAGCAGGATGATCTTCTTGCCGTCCGGGAACTCGACGTGGTGGACCTGCGGCTTGATCTCGTCCCACTTGAAGTTCTTCAGGCCGGCGACCTGAATCTCCGAGTCGAAGTGGCCGATGTTGCAGACGATGGCGTTGTTCTTCATCGCCCGCATGTGGTCGACGGTCAGGACGTCGAGGTTGCCCGTGGCGGTGACGAAGATGTCGGCCTCGTGGGCCACGTCCTCGACGGTCACGACCTCATAGCCTTCCATCGCGGCCTGCAGGGCGCAGATCGGGTCGACTTCCGTCACCTTCACGCGCGCGCCGCCCTGGCGCAGCGAAGCGGCCGAGCCCTTGCCCACGTCGCCATAGCCGCAGACCACGGCGACCTTGCCCGACAGCATGACGTCGGTGCCGCGACGGATCGCGTCGACCAGGCTCTCGCGGCAGCCGTACAGGTTGTCGAACTTGGACTTGGTGACGCTGTCGTTGACGTTGATGGCCGGGAACGGCAGGTCGCCCTTCTTGGCCATTTCGTACAGGCGGTGCACGCCCGTGGTGGTCTCTTCCGACACGCCGCCGATGGCGTCGCGGATGGCCGAATAGAAGCCGGGCTTCTCGGCGATATAGCGCTTCATCACCTTGTAGAGGGCTTCCTCTTCCTCGTTCTGCGGGTTGTCCAGCAGGGTGATGTCCTTCTCGGCCTTCGGCCCCAGCACGCACAGCAGGGTGGCGTCGCCGCCGTCGTCGAGGATCAGGTTCGGATAGCCGCCGTCCGACCATTCGAAGATCTTGTGGGCATAGTCCCAGTATTCTTCCAGCGTCTCGCCCTTGGTGGCGAACACCGGGGTGCCGTTGGCGGCGATGGCAGCCGCGGCGTGGTCCTGGGTCGAGAAGATGTTGCACGAGGCCCAGCGGACGTCGGCCCCCAGGGCTTCCAGCGTCTGGATCAGCACGGCGGTCTGGATCGTCATGTGCAGCGAACCGGCGATGCGGGCGCCCTTCAGGATCTGCTGCTCGCCGAACTCCTCGCGCAGGGCCATCAGCCCCGGCATCTCGGTTTCGGCGATGGCGATTTCCTTGTTGCCGAATGGGGCAAGCGAAATGTCGCGGACGATGTAGTCGGTCATGCGGGCTCCTTGAGCGCGGCGGTGCAGCGATTGGGCGGGCCTATAGCCCGGCCCGGTCGAGAGAGCAAGAAACGCATAAGGATGTCCTTATATGTTGCCGCTGGCGAGGCCCGAGAGAATGGTGGCTGGTGGCTGGTGGCTGGTGGCTGGTGGGAAGCAAGGCGATGAGCGGTGGAATCCGAAGCTATCGCGATCTGGACGTTTGGAAATATGCCGTCGATTGGACGGAGCTTGTTTACAGGCTTACGGCGCAGTGGCCGCGCGACGAGCGGTTGGACTCATCAGTCAGGTGCGTCGGGCTGCCGTGTCGGTCGCGTCCAACATCCCCGAGGGTGTCGCCCGGCGCACGACCGGCGAGTTCATCCAGTTTGTCGGCATGGCGCAGGGATCGTTGGCCGAAGCCGAAACCCAGCTTCTGATTGCGAACAGACTGGGCTATCTGCCCGCCTCGGACTATCGGCATCTGACGGAGTCCGCAGATCAAATCAGCCGTATGCTCGCTTTCCCTGGTGTCGGCCCTGAAACGTCGGAGCAACTGATGCTTAGCCACCAGCCACCAGCCACCAGCCACCTCTTCGCACAACCCCGCCACGACTGGACCCTGCCCGAGGTCGAAGCCCTGTTCGCCCGGCCCTTCATGGAGCTGGTGTTCGACGCGGCCACGGTCCACCGCCGCTGGTTCGACCCGTCCGAGGTCCAGAAGTCGCAGCTGCTGTCGATCAAGACCGGGGGCTGCGCCGAGAACTGCGGCTATTGCTCGCAATCCGCCTTCTTCGACACCGGGCTGAAGGCCGAGAAGCTGATGGACACCGCCGTCGTCCTGGCCGAGGCCATGGCCGCCAAGGCGGGCGGAGCCAGCCGCTTCTGCATGGGGGCCGCCTGGCGCGAGCTGAAGGACCGCGACACGCCGAAACTGGCCGCCATGATCTCGGGCGTGAAGGCCCTGGGGCTGGAGACCTGCGCCACCCTGGGCATGCTGACCGCCGACCAGGCGCGCCAGCTGAAGGCCGCCGGCCTCGACTACTACAACCACAACCTCGACACCGGGCCGGAGTACTACACCCAGGTCGTCACCACCCGGACCTATAAGGACCGGCTGGACACCCTCAGCCATGTCCGCGACGCGGGCATGAGCACCTGCTGCGGCGGCATCGTCGGCATGGGCGAGGCGAGGCGCGATCGCGCCAGCCTGCTGCACGCCCTGGCCACCCTGCCCGAACACCCCGACAGCCTGCCGGTCAACGCCCTGGTGCCCGTCACCGGCACGCCCCTGGGCGAGCGGGTGATCCAGTCCGGAGAGATCGACCCGATCGAGTTCGTCCGCACCGTCGCCGTCGCCCGCCTGGTCTGCCCCCGCGCCATGGTCCGCCTGTCGGCCGGCCGCGAGACCATGAGCCCCGAGATGCAGGCCCTGTGCTTCCTCGCCGGGGCCAACTCCATCTTCGTCGGCGGCAAGCTGCTGACCACCCCCAATCCCGAACAGGACGAGGACGCCAGACTGTTCGCCCTGCTGGACCTCAAGCCGATGGCCTCGATGGCGGTGGAAGCGGCGGCCTGACTTGCTTTCTCCCTCCCCTTCATGGGGAGGGACGCCGAGCCGAAGGCGAGGCCGGGTGGGGACGTGTCGTGAGTAAGCACGCTTCACACGGCCCCACCCGCGCTCGGCTCCGCCTCGCGGTCCCTCCCGACAAGCGGGAGGGAGAATGGTGCCGCCCGTAACCCGCCCTTAAGCGCGGCCGTGCCACAGGGAGGCATGAATCGCCGCGCCCTCCTCCTCGCCCCCCTGGCCCTCGCGGCCACGCCGGCCCTCGCCTCGGGCAAGAAGGCCGCCGCCTCGGGCGAGACCTATTTCCGCTACCCCGTCGTCACGGCCAACACCTTCACCGCCGACGGCCGCCGCGGCGTCATGACGGTCGAGACCGGGGTCGACATCGCCGACCCGGAACTGATGCTCCGCGCCCAGCAGTCCGCGCCCCGCGTCCGCGCCGTCTTCGCCATCCTGGCCCAGCGCGAGGCCGCCACCCTGCTCCCCGGCCAGCCCCCCAACGTCGACCGCCTGTCGCGTCAGTTCCAGTCGGCCATGAACATCATCCTGCGCCAGCGCGGCGCGACCCTGCTGCTCGGCACGGTGATGGTGGTTTGAGATGAGGGAGTAGGGAGTAGGGACGAGAAGAGGTCCAACCCGTCCCTACGAACAGCCGCCTTACTCCCTACTCCCTAGTCCCTAGTCCCTAGTCCCTAGTCCCTAGTCCTTCGTCGGACTGACCGCGTCCGCATCGCCATAGGTCAGCGCCAGGAACACGTCTTCCAGGTCCGGGTCCTCGGTCGTGATGTCCGAGATGGTAATCCCCGCCGCCCGCACGGCGGCCAGCACCTGTTCCACGGACGACTGGCCCTTCTTGTAGGTGATGGCGAAGGCCCCGTTCGGGCGCGCCACGACGTCGAAGCCCTGGACCACCGGCAGGCCGTCCAGGGGGTGTTCCGGCGTCACCACGACGTTCCGCGTATCCAGCCGGCGCAGCAGCTGCGGCGTCGGCTCGCAGGCCACCACCTGACCCCGGTTCATGATGGCGATGGTGTCGCAGAGCTCCTGCGCCTCCTCCAGATAGTGGGTGGTCAGCAGGATGGTCACGCCCTCGGCGTTGATCCGCCGGACGTATTCCCACAGCTGACGACGCAGCTCGACGTCCACCCCCGCCGTCGGCTCGTCCAGGATCAGGATGGGCGGATTGTGCACCAGGGCCTTGGCCACCATCAGCCGCCGCTTCATCCCGCCCGACAGAGCCCGCACATAGGCATGGGCCTTGTCCGACAGGCCCAGCGCCGCCAGCAGCTCGTCCGACCGACGCTCGTTCTTCGGCACGCCATAGAATCCCGCCTGCACATCCAGCGCCTCGCGCGGGGTGAAGAACACATCCGCCACGATCTCCTGCGGCACGACGCCCAGGGCCGCGCGCGCGTCGCGGGGCCGTTCGTCGATGTCGCGGCCCCAGATGGCCGCCGTCCCGCCGGTCTTGTTGACCACCCCGGCCAGGATGTTGATCAGGGTCGACTTGCCCGCGCCGTTGGGTCCCAGCAGGCCGAACATCGACCCGCGCGGAATGACCAGGTCGACCCCGCGCAGGGCGGTCTTGGGCGGCGCCTTCTTGGACCCGGCATAGGTCTTCTCCAGCCCGTGCACCTCGATGGCGTTGACGGGCAGGGGTTCGGTCTGGGTCATAAGGGACTTTCGGCGGAAGGCGTGGCCGTCTAACTAGGCGCGAGGCCTCCCCGCGCCAAGACCACGGATCCGATCATGCCCCCGCGCCACCCCGAAACCTTCGTCGCCCCGCCCGAAACGATCGTGGTCTCGACCAAGCGGGTCGCCTGCGACGGCGGCGGCGTCCTGGGCCATCCCCTGGTCTATCTGGACATGGGCGGCGAGGATTTCGTCGAGTGCGGCTACTGCGACCGCCGCTTCGCCCTGTCCGCCGACCACCACTCCGAAAGCGACTACCTGGACCCGGCCGCCCGCCCGCCCGAGGCGCACTGACGGCCGGCCCGGGCCCCTCTCGTCAGGCCGGGGCCTTCGGCTCCCGCATCGGCTTCAGGGCCACCGCCCATTTGTGCAGCTCGGTCAGCATACCCGTCGTCCCGGCGATGGTCTGTTCGTTCGGATTGAAGACGCCGTCCTCGCCGATGAAGGTGCCGAAGAACGGCACCGGCACCGCCTGGGCGATGGCCATCATGTTCAGATTGCCCAGCAGGCCGCGCAAGGTCTGCGACGACCGCAGCCCGCCCGACACCCCGCCATAGCTGACCACGGCGGCCGGCTTGTAGGTCCATTCGTGGTACAGGCACTGGATCGCGTTGATCACCGACGCCGGGGCGACATAGTCGTACTCGGGCGTCACGAACACGAAGGCGTCGGCCGGGGCCACGCTCGCGCTCCAGCGCTTGGTGTGGGCGTGCTCATAGCGGTTCTGCGCCGGATGGGCGGCCTCGTCGAACAGCGGCAGGTCGAAGGCGGCCAGATCGACCAGCTCGACCTCGAACGCCCCATGCTCGCGGGCGAACCGGTCGACCCATTCCGCCACTGGGGTTCCCGCCCGCGCGGGGCGGGTGCTGCAGATGATGATGTTGAGCTTCAGTGCCATGGGCGCGGCCCTCCTCGGCGTGGATCAGATCGGGTCGGTTGCCGTGGCCGCGCGGGGCGGCGAGACACGGTCTCAGCTGGATAGGGAGCGCGACGCGAAAAAGCGAGCGCTGGCATGCTGCGGAGACCGCCGCCTGGCCCGGCGTCGGTACCCGCCTAGCCTCCGCTTCCGTTCGTTCGGGCCGCCCCGGCGGCGATGGTCTCGGCGGTATAGGGCTTCTTGATCACGATGCGGCCCTGGTGCTCGGGCGGCAGCTGGATCTCCTCGCCATAGCCGGTGGCGAAGACATAGGGCACGCCGGCCTGTCGCAGCCGGTCGGCGATCGGAAAACTGAGCTCGCGGCCCAGGTTCACATCCAGGAAGGCGAAGGTCGGGATCTCGGCCTCGATCAGCCGCAGGGCCTCGGCGACGTCGCCGGCGGTGCGCACCGTCTCGGCCCCCAGGGCGGCCAGCATCTCCTCGGCGTCCATGGCGATGATCATACTGTCCTCGACCAGAAGCACGGACCCGCTGAGGCGGAAGGCGGGAACGGCCACGTCGGGCGTTGGCGCGGCCGGCGGGACGACCACGCCCAGCTCGACGAACCGCGCCGGCACCACGAACCGCGCCTTCAGCCCGTGCAGGGCGTAGTCGATCCGGGCCTCGCCGCCCAGGTCGTGGGGCACCGAGCGTTCGATGATGGTCGTGCCGAAGCCCCGCCGCGTGGGCGCCTGGACCGGCGGCCCGCCGGTCTCGCGCCACTGAAGAACCAGATCGCCGTCGACCAGGCTCCAGTGGATGCTCACCAGGCCGGACTGATCGCACAGCGCTCCGTATTTGGCCGCGTTGGTCACCATTTCATGGAGCACCAGGGCCAGGGTGGCGAAGGCCTCGGGATGCAGTTTTACGGGAGGTCCGTCGATCTGGACCCGCGTTTCGCCCGCCTGCAGATAGGCGGCCGCCTCGGTGACGATCAGGTCGGACAGGGCGCGCGGCCCCCAGTTGCTCAGGGTGATCTGGTCGTGCGCCCGGGCCAGGGCCTGGACCCGGCCGCCGATCGTGGCGGCGAAGCTTTCGACGTCGGTGGCTCCACCCCGGCTCTGGGTGATCAGACCCCGGATCAGCCCCAGGATGTTGCGGACCCGGTGGTTCAGCTCGGCGATCAGCAGGTCCTGGCGCTGGGCGGCGCGCTCGCGTTCCTGATCGGCCACGCCGGTCAGGCGCAGCACGACCTCCAGGATGGTCACCCGCAGGGCGTCGGCCGCGCGCAGCTCGGGCTCGGTCCAGGGGGCGCCGTGGCCGCGGATGATTTCCTGCCAGGCCTCGAAACTCTTGCGCGGCGTCAGCCGGACGCCGTTCGGACCGACCTCCGCCGGCTTGGCGGGATCGCCCGCCCAGGTGATCGACTGCGTCACCTCGCGCCGGAAAAAGATCAGGTAATCGCGCGGCGTCCGCGACACCGGGATGGCCAGCATGCCGGCCGCGCGGTCGGCATAGTCGCGGGCCGGCGGGAAGGCCCGCCCCAGGGCTTCCAGCGACAGCACCTTGCTGGCGGCGCTCTGGTCCAGGAAGCGCAGCAGGGGGACCAGCTCGTCGCGCGTCGGGGTGAAGCCGGTCAGGACCAGGTCGGTGCCGATGCGCACCACCATGCCGTCGCAGGGCACGATCTCCGACAGGCTTTCGGCCATGCCCGCGAGGCTTTCGGCCGTGGATCCGCTTTCGACGATCGCGGCCATCAGCCCGTCGTGCACCTGGCGGGTGCGCTGCTCGTAGGCCGAGACCGCCTCGCGTTCCCGCGTCTCGATCATCAGCGACAGCACCTGGGCGAACAGTTCGGCCGCCGTCCGCCGTTCATAGCTGACGGGACGGGCGGTCGTGTGATGGCAGGCGATCAGACCCCACAGCCGCCCCCCGCGCAGCAGCGAGATGGTCAGGGTCGCCCCGACCCCCATGTTCTTCAGATACTCGATATGGATCGGCGAATGGGCCCGCAGCGTGCTCATCGACAGGTCCAGCGGCTCGCCCTCCGGACCCAGTTGCGGCACGATCAGGGTGGGGGTGGCCTTCACGTCGGCGGCGACGCGCACGACGTTGCGCTCCATCAGGGCGCGGGCCTGTTTGGGAATGTCGGACGCGGGATAGCGCAGGCCCAGGAAGGGCTCCAGCCCGGCCCGCACCCGCTCGGCCACGACCTCGCCCGATCCGTCCGGATGGAAGCGATAGATCATCACCCGGTGGTGGCCGGTCAGGGCCCGCACCTGCCGTGCCGCCTCCTTCAGCAGGTCGCCCAGATCGGTCAGGGGCTTCAGCCGCGCCAGCATCGACTGGACCATGGCCGAGGGGTTCAGCTCCGTCTCCGGTTCGCTGGGCTCGGCCTCGATGACGATCTCGCCGCCCGACATATGGATGGCCAGGTCGAACCGGACCCCGTCCTCGCGCAAAGGGACGCCGAAGGCGCGCTCGACCGCGTCCGCCCCGCGCAGGATCGCCAGCCGGTTGCGCAGGGTGTGCACCGCCTCCAGCCCGAACACGTCCTTCAGGGACGCGCCCAGCAGGGCGTCGACCGTGCCCCCGACGAAGTCCGGCGCATTGGCCGAAACCCGCGAGATCAGCCAGTCGGTCGAGACCGCGACCAGGAAACCGTTCGGCTGGATGGCGCTGATCAGGTGGATCGGCTCGCGATCGCAGTTGGTCAGGTCGACCGGCTCGCTCAGGGGGCCCGCGGCCGGGTCGCTCGCGTTCATGCGGCGGCCGCCATCGGTCGCGCCAGGCGCTCATAGACGGCGAAGGTCGCGCGCGCGCCGGCGATCAGCGCCGTCGTATCATCCGGATCGGCGGTCCCGCGCGCCGTCAGCTGGTCCAGCAGCCGGGCCCAGGGCTCGCCCAGCCGCAGATCCAGATAGGCGGTCGGCAGGCCGGGCCCGACGCGACGGCGCAGAATCCGCGACCCCAGGCGCGAGCCGCGCACGACATAGGAAAGACCCAGGCCGTCGATGCGGCCGGCCAACGGATCGGCGGGAGGCGACGGCCGCAGCCCGAGCGCCGCCAGGTCGGCCGCCAGGGCCTCGACCAGGGCGTCGAAATCCACCGCGTCCGCCGCGCGCCAGTGCGGCCGCAGGGCGATCATGGCCGTATGGTTCAGCTGCAGGAAGGCGCCGTACGCGTCCCGGTCCGTCAGATCGAACCCCGACATCGCCTGATCGACGGTTTCATGGTCCAGCCGCGTCGCCTGCTTCAGGCGCAGATGAACGGAGGGGACAGGGCCATCGATCGGCGGCGTGGCCGCACGGCCCGGCGTTTCGGCGGTCTGTCCGAACACTCGCGCTGGGTCCGATCTGCTCATGGATTACCGGTGCCTGATCGTTGCACGCCTGTTGGATTGGCCCTCAGTGTCGCCAAGCCTAGGGCACGGGGAACAAACGGACAAGCGGCCAGCGGCGGACCCAGGGGTGGGCCCGCCGCCTCGGCTGGCGAGCAGAACGCCGACAGTACCGCGCGGGGCGGGCTTGTGATGCCGTTCGTCAGTCGGCGCGCGCGGCGTTGAACGCCTCGGCCGCGTGCATCAGCTCGATGTAGCTGGGTCCCAGATTGACGACGTATTCGTTCTCGCCCCACAGGAAGGGCCAGTCTTCCTTGTTCTCGGGGAAGTCGGGCTTAATGATCAGCACCCCCGGCACGACGCCCCCGGCGATGAAGGAAAAGTCGGCCCGGTTGCTCCCATAGGCCACCTCCTTGGACACCGTGCCCACGCCGGACACCAGCGACACGTCGGAACCGGGGTGGTTGCCGTGGATGAAGTCAACGGCGCGCAGCAGGGCCTGGCCGTCGACGATCTCGGGAAAGGCGGCGTGCAGGGCATGGGCGGTCAGGCCGTAGTCGATCACCTGGCCGCTGCCGGCCCATCCCCCTGTCCCGATCGGCACGCCATAGGGGTTGGCCGCGGCGATTTCGACCGACCGCGCGGCCCAGCGCCGGGCCGTGGCCTCCACCTGCGCGCGATAGTCCGCCGGCATCAGCGGCAGGGCCTGGAGCGCGGTCCGCAGGACCCCTCCCGACGGGTCCTCAAGGTCCGCCCAGCCCGCCGCGACCCCTTCGGCGTAGATCGGCTTGCCGGTCGCCAGCAGCAGTTCCACCGCCGCGGTGAACCGTTCCACCTCCAGCGGTCCGCCGGTGGTGTTGCCGTGCCGGAAGGTGGCGGGCTCCCGCCCCTGTTCCTCGGCCCAGATCCGTTCGGCGATGGCCAGGCTCTTGGCGGCCAGCGGGTCGCGGAAGTCCTTCAACACGCGGCTGGCCGCGGCCAGGGCGGCGATCGAGCCGTAGTTCAGGGCGCTGGACCGGCTGGTGAAGACCCAGCGGTCGTCGGGATCGCCGCTGCGGCCGTCGGCCTGCTCGCCGGGTGCCAGCGCGGGGTCATAGATCAGGCCGTCGGTCTTCGATCCGGCGTCGCCCAGGTGAGTGTATTGGGCCACGTCCGGTTCGACGATGCCGTGGATGGCGTGGCCAACCGCGTCGAACTGGGCCACCAGCTGCAAAGTCCCGTGCTCGACCTGCTGCAGGATGTCGGCCTCGCCGTCCGGCACGTGCAGTTCGACCCGACGGCGCGACTGGTCGATCAGGGTCTGATCGCGCGCCGGCCGGTACGCTTCCCAGACCGAGACCAGGGACCGGATCGCGGCGTACTGGGTCTGGGTGCGCTGATCGAAATCACCCGCGTCCAGCCAGCCGCCCACCGCCAGGCCGGGGATGTGCTCGCCGGGCTCGAAGCGGGTGTCGGTGGTCGGGCCCTGCCGGTAGAGGTCGATGTGTTCGTGGTTCAGCGGGGCCTGCCGGGCATCGTCCCGGTGCGGGTCGCCATGCCAGACCCGGTAGGCCTCATTGACGAACATATGGTCCATCTGGACCGGCAGGAAGACGTCGCTGGTCGGCCGCCAGGTCCCGGCCAGGGCGTCCCCGGCGATGCGGAAGGGCGCGGTGCGCGTGCCCCCGGCCTCGATCACATACAGGCCTGGGTCCTGAACGGTGGAGAAGTCGAAGGTCCGGTAGTCGTAGCGCAGATAGGCGCCCCAGGGCTCCGCAGGTGCCACCAGGCGCGCGTCCTCGGCCCCGTCGGCGCCGATGCGGATCAGCCGGGCCTCGACCGCCGGCGCGGCGTTGCGGTCCATCTCGATGACCGCGACCTTGGGCTGCTGCGGCGCATAACCGATCTGCGAATGGCCGATCACCGCCGGGCGCACCCAGTCCGGCACGCTGTGGGCGGCCAGGGTCCAGCGCACCACCGAGCCGGTCCGCCCGCCCGGAATCAGGCTGCGCAGCACGAACCAGCCGTTCTGGGCCTGGTTGCGGCCGTCGAACAGCGCGAGGTCTCCGGTCTCCGCCGTGACGGTCACCCGCCGCGCCGGATCTTCCGGGGCCAGGACCACGGTCCCGCCGGTGGCGAAGGGCAGGGGCTCGGCGCCCGGACCAAAGTCGCGGCCGCTGGCGGCGTTGCGGGGCCCGCCGGCCACCATCTCCCCGGCCGGGTGCAGCGGGAACAGGCCCGCCGCGCCGTCGGCCATGAAGCTGCGCCGGACATAGGCGGAGGGCAGGAATTCGAGGTTCAGCCCGGCCTGCCCCACCAGAGCCGCCGGAAGCGGCTGGTCCAGCACGACCTCCAGCGTGACGACCTCGCCGCGCGGCGTGGCCACGATCGTGTACCGGAAGCCATGGTCGGCATATTCAAGCACGGCCGTGATGGCCCCGGTCTCGGGATCGACCGTGCGGCTGACCAGGGCGCCGATGGGGTCCCACTGGCCCGGCGTGGCCGACAGCCGGACATCGCCGTTGGTGGCCGTCCGGACGCCCTGCTGGATCAGTTCGACGCCGCTGATCTTGGAGTCCGCGAACAGGCCGTCATACCAGTTCGAGAACACCAGCCAGTTGACCCCCCGGGCCTCCAGATAGCCGGCCTCGTTCAGCCGAAGGCCGTCCTGCGCCATCGCCGGGGCGCTTGCGGTCGCCAGGAGCACGGCCAGGCTGGCCCATGGATGTTTCATCGTCTTTTTCCTCGCCCGTTGACAACGTTGACAACGGACGACCGGCTTTTCAAGCGGCGCTGTGACAAACCGGGTCGCGCCAGCCGGAATGCGCCGCCTCGACCCGGGACGGGTCCCCGTCTTCCGACCGCCGGGAAGTCCTTCGCGGCCGCCGCCGGCCCTCTGGGCATCACCCCCGCCGCCGTCGGACAGCGGGTCAAGGTGCTCGAGAACTATCTGGGAATGGAACTGTTGAGCCGGACGCGGGGCGGTCTCGAACCCACGCCCGCCCTCCAGGCGGCTCTGCCGCGTCTGGCCAGCGCCTTCGCCGACCTTGAGGCCGCAGCCCAGGACCTGGAGCTGCAGCGCGGCCACGAACTGCATATCGCCGCCGCTTCCGACCTCGTGGACCTGTGGCTGGCCCCCCGGCTGGATCGCTTCCGGGCCGCCCATCCCAACGTTCGGTTCTGCATCAACGGCGAGGGCGATGCGCCGCTGCGGCTGGGACGCGTCGACTGCGAGATCCGCTACGGGCCGGTCCTTGCCGATCCCCGTGAGGATCTGCTGTTCCGGGACTATGTCGTGCCGGTCGCCTCCGCGACCAACGTCCGCCGCACCGCCGCCCTGGACGCCGCACTACGGCTCGAAGGCTTCCCGCTCGTCCATGTCGACTTCTTCAAGGACGATCCGGCGGGTCTGTCATGGCCGGACTGGGTCGCCGCCCACGGCGTCACCCGCAGCGCGCCCCAGCGCGGCATGCGGTTCCGGCGCATCACGGCGGCCCTGGACGCCATCCTGGCCAATGCGGGCGTCGGGCTGTGCGGTCTGGCCCTGCTCGGGGACCGGCTGGACCAGGGCGAGCTGGCCCTGCCCTATCCGGTCGCCAGCGGTCGCTGGAGCCAGCACGGCTTCGTCGCCCGCTTCCGCCCCGACAGCGGCGGCCGCCGCCTGCTCGCGCGCTCTCGCGCCTGGCTGCGGGACGAAGCGCGCCAGACGGTCCTCTGGCTGGAGACCACCGCGTCGGGCGCCGCCTCGCCCTAGCAGGCCTGCCCGGCCACCCATCCCGACGACCAGGCCCACTGAAAGTTGTACCCCCCCAGCCAGCCGGTGATGTCGACCACCTCGCCGATGAAATACAGGCCCGGCACCGATTTCACCGCCATCGTCGCCTGGTCCAGCTGATCGGTCGCCACCCCGCCCAGGGTGACCTCGGCGGTGCGATAGCCTTCCGACCCCACCGGCTTGACGGTCCAGCCGTTCACCGCCGCCTCCAGCCGCGCCAGCACCTTGTCCCCGACCTCGGCCAGCTTGCCGTTGGCGCCTTCCCGCGCGGTCAGCACCTCGGCCAGGCGGCGCGGCACGATATGGCCCAGCGCCGTGTGCACCGCCTGTTTGCCGCCGTTCTCGGCCTTGGCCACCTTCAGCCGCTCCAGCACCGGCACCCCCGGTGCCATGGCCACCGTGATCGCCTCCCCCTCGCGCCAGTAGGAGCTGATCTGCAGGATCGCCGGTCCCGACAGCCCCCGATGGGTGAACAGCATGGCCTCATTGAAGGTGGGCCTACCGCCTTTCGGGCTGCTTGAGGCCGGGCTGGCTGTGACGGACACATCCACCGCCACCCCCGCCAGAGCCGTGGTCTGCTCCAGCAACCCCGCCTCGAAGGTCAGCGGCACCAGGGCCGGCCGCGTCTCGGTGACCCGCAGACCCATCGACCGCGCCAGGTCATAGCCCCAGCCCGTGGCCCCCATCTTGGGAATCGACTTGCCGCCCGACGCCACCACCAGCGCGGCGCAATTCACCGCCGTCCCGTCCGACAGGGTCAAAGCGAACCCCTCTCCCGCGCGCGCGACCGCCGCCACCCCGGTCCCCAGCCGCAGGGTCACCGCCGCCGCCCGCATGGCCTCGGTCAGCATCCGCACGATCTGTTTGGCCGAGTCGTCGCAGAACAGCTGACCCAGGGTCTTCTCGTGCCAGGCGATCCCCGCCCGATCGACCCGCGCCACGAAGTCCGCCGCCGTGAACCGCCCCAGGGCCGAGGCCGCGAACCGCGGGTTCTCGCCCAGGAAATTGGCCACCGTCGTGCCCCTATTGGTGAAGTTGCAGCGCCCCCCGCCCGAGATCCGGATCTTCTCGCCGGGCGCCCGGGCGTGGTCGAGCACCAGCACCCGCCGCCCCCTCTGCCCCGCCTCGGCGGCGCAGACCATCCCGGCCGCCCCTGCCCCCACCACCACCACGTCGAACGTCTCGGTCTTCATGCAGGGCCTCCTAGCACATCGCCGGCTCCTTTCGCCTCCTGTGCACAACCGGAACAAACCGCGAACACCCCCTTGCCCCCGCCCCCCACAGGGCCCTAGATCGCCCCCGGGTCGGCGCCCGCATCGAGTTCAGTATCGTGATCCCTCCCGACCCCGCCGCCCCCCTGCTCGCTGCCGTGCGCGGGCTGGACCTGTCCAGCGCCGACGGCCGCGCCGGCATCCGCTGCCTGCTGGCCGAGATCGAGCGCCTGTCCCCCGGCGCCGTCCAGCAGCAGGCCGCCGCCCTCCAGCTGCGCGCCCTCGGCTGCCCTCCGCCCGCAGAGCGGTCGTGAACCATGACGCCGCAACAGGTCCGCGCCGACCACACCCTCCGGGCCCTGATCGACTGCGGCCGCTGCAACCGCATGCGGTCGCTCAGCGTCGGGGCCATCCCCCGCCGCTGGCAGACCACCGACCTGGGCCGCATCCCGTTCCGCTGCTTCACCTGCGGCGAGCGCCCCACCCGCGTCCAGGTCGAGCGCGGCTGGGGCCCCCAGCACGAGACGGTGTGGACCTGGTCCCTGCGCGAGGGCGGCCACCCCGCGGGGATGTGAGGCCTCAGCCCCCCGCCAGCCCCGGCCGCCCCGCCGGCCAGTCCAGCAGCCGGATCCGCGGCCCCTCGCCCCCCGACCGGTCGATCAGCAGGTCCGTCAGGGCCCAGACCAGGGCATCCGCCCGGTCCAGGTCCCAGCCCGCCTCGTCGCCCCCGATCGCCATCAGCTCCTCCTCCAGCGCCCCCAGCCCCGGCGCATGGGTGACCCGGCCCTGCTCGTACAGGGCCGCCACCGGCTCGGCCCGGATCCGCTTGCCCTTCGTCGCCCGCACCTCGCGGATGCGCACGGCGCAGCCCGCCGTCTTCAGCACCGCCCGCACCATCTCGCCCCCCTGGTTGACCTCGACCACCAGGGCGACCGCGCCGAATTCCTCGGCCGCCCGCACCGCCCGCCGCGCCCACCCGTCCGGCCCCAGCCCCGCCACCGAGCGATCCGCCAGCACATGGGCGCGGTCCCCCGCGCGCCCCGCCACCACGATCCCGCAGGCATTGCCCCCCGCCGTCGTCGTCGGATCGATGGCCACGACGATGCGGTCGAAGGAGGGACTAGGGACTAGGGAGTGGGGAGTAGGGAGTAGGGATTGGAGATCAGAACCCGGCTCCAAAGGTTCGCGCGCACGGCCGTCCGTCCCCCCTTCCCTAGTCCCTACTCCCCACTCCCTACTCCCTAATCCCTCCCTCGCCCGCCCCATCATCTCCGCCGTGAACAGCGCCCCCTCGACGTCCACCACCCGCCCCTCCAGCTCCTGCGCCGCCTTGCGCGTGCCGCCGTACAGCCGCTCCAGCCCCTCGACGAAGCCCGCCGCCAGGTTGGCCGCATTGTCCCGCGTCGCCGCATGCGTCTCCACCAGCCCCGGCTCGGCCCTCAGGTCCCTCAGCGCCCCGATCGGCTTCGGCGTCGTCGTCACCACCAGCCGGGGCCGCTCTCCCAGCCGCAACCCCATCCGCAACAGCGCCAGCGTCGCCCCCGGCCCGCCCCGCCCGCGCGGCCAGGCGCAGAATTCGTCCGCCCAGGCCGCCGCGAACTGCGGCCCCCGCAGCGCCTCCGGGTCCTCGGCGGAAAAGGCCTGGGCCACCGCCCCGTTCGGAAACACCAGCCGTTTCCTCGACGGTTCGAACACCGGCCGCACCCCGCCCCATTTCGGATCGTTCCAGCGCGCCAGCGCGGCGATCCCCGACACGCCCTCGACCATCACCTCGCGCACGTCGTGCAGACTGCCCCCGATCAGCGCCAGCCGTCCCCCGGCCCCCAGCGCCTCCGCCTGATCCGACAGCCACACCGCCCCCGCCCGCGTCTTCCCCGCCCCCCGTCCCCCCAGGAACAGCCACGTCGTCCAGTCCCCCTCGGGCTCCCTCTGCGCCGCCCGCAGCTCAGGCTCGCACCACCCTTCTCCCTCCCCCTGAGGGGGAGGGTCGTCGCCCTCTTGGGCGACGGGGTGGGGACGGCCCGGCGACCCAACCCCATTCTTCAACCGCCGCACCGCCCGCGCGCTCTGCGTCAGCGCCAGAAAGTCCGGCAGCCGCCCCTCGTCCGCCGCCCGCCGCGCGCGCTCCAGCGCCCGCGCCTCGGACCCCTCCAGGTCCAGGGGATCGAAGGCGAACCCCCGCGCCACCACGGGATCGGGCGCGGGGGTGATCGGTGGCGGCTGCGACCAGCGATAGACCGCCCCCGGCCGGTCCTTCTTGCGATAGCCCCGGTTCCGCGCCTGCCAGTTCATGGCCGACACGCTGACCCCGTGCTCGTCCGCCAGGGCGCTGGCGACCTCCCCGGCCACATAGCGTTCCAGCAGGGCGATCCACACGTCCTCCGCCAGCTTCGATCGTCCCGGCCGCCCTGTCCCCATCCGGCGATGATAAGCCAGCCCGTAACCCGGGCGAGTTTAGCCCCGTCTTGGCGAACCCGCCCCTTGAAATTAAAGCGCGATTCCGCCCCATCGCGGACAACTCGGACGCTTCAGACGGACACCCCCAATCCTCCCCCATCGGGGGAGGGGGACCGCCGAAGGCGGTGGAGGGGGCCAAGGCTCCCGGCTCTTCGGGCGAAAGCGCCCCGTCCGCCCTACAACGGCTTTGTCATCCCCGCGAAAGCGGGGACGCATCCAAGTCGAGCGCGGCTGGGGCCCCCAGCACGAGACGGTGTGGACGTGGTCGCTGAAGGAGGGGGTGCACCCGGCGGGGGTGTGAGGGTACTGTTGCGGCAGACGGAGCGGGCACTACGTGCTGAGACACGTTTCCAGTTGGCAGCACACGGTGGCCGTGCAAGCTTATGCTTCGCAATCGGGGTTCGCTCGGTGAAAGACTATCAACACAGAGTCGAGGAATGGCTTGTCGCCTGTTTCCCCCCCGAGTCATGGTCAAACAAGCATGAGCGTGTTCATCGCTTCCTCGAGGAGTCATTGGAGCTCGCTCAAGCGCATGGGTGCTCGAAGGAAGACGCCATTACGCTAGTCTCATACGTCTACGGGCGTCCGACCGGCCAGCCAGATGCAGAAACCGGCGGCGTACTGGTGACGCTGGCGGCATTGTGCAGCGCTACTGAGGTCGACTTGGCTGGCGCAGGCGAGCGTGAGCTTGCCAAAAACTGGGCGCGAATAGACGCGATCAGACAAAAGCAAGCGTCCAAACCACCTGGGTCGCCGCTGCCGGAGTAGGCACGGCCAGACGGACTTTTAGGCGCAATCCTTGATCATCTCTTTCGAGACGCAGGTGCTACAAGACATATGCTGTAGCATTGGCGCGGCAGAAGCTGAGCTTGGCCCCGGACATGCAGGAGCACTCATGACTGCTCTTGCGGAGATGGAGGCGTTTACGACCGCAGCGGAGGTCCTCGAGTTTCGGGCTGAAGACGCCGAGCTTCACGCGGACGATTCCCTTTCATTCGCGGTTGGTCCAGTCTACGTCGCAACGTTCGTCCCGGTCGGCACGAAAATTACACGTGATGCCTGCGGTAAAGTTGACTGGAAGAGTGTCACTCGATTGAAAATCCTGACCCTTTGGAAGCGCTCATGAGCAATCAGCTGACCTCCACTGATTGGTTTTCAAAGCCCGGTGATTCGATGCGTGCTGCAATGCAGCGCAAAGGAAAGTCTGCCGACGACCTAGCATCTCATCTAAACGGCGGCCTCCAGGAGGTTCGTGGGCTTATGGAGGGGTCGCTCGCAATCGACGAGAACACCGCTGGTGCGTTGGCAAGAGCGCTTGGAGCAACCTCGACGTTCTGGCTCCAACGTCAGGCGAACTACGAAATCTCATTAGAACGAGCGGTTAGCGCCGCACTTCCGCGCGTTGATGAGTGGCTAGACGTCGTGCCCACGCCAGGGCCTGCGCGGCGCGGCCAGTTTACCGAGGAAGCAATGCGAAGCGAGTTGGAGCGCCGACTCGTATTCTTTAGCGTGCCGACTTTGGATGCTTGGCAACAGCGGTACGGCAATGTTTTCTCAGATACCAAATTTCGGACATCGCCAAGTTTTCAATCCTCCAAGGCAGCTACAACGCTTTGGCTAAGACGAGGAGAATTGGAGGCCGATCTGGCGATCACGAAGCCGTTCCGAGAATCTCGCTTGCGTGAGGTGTTGCCTGCGATCAGGGAGCTAACTCGGATAAGCAAACCTGACCGCTTCCTGCCAAAACTAAAAGTGCTGTGCGCTGAGGCGGGCGTAGCAGTTGTTGTAGTGAAGACGCCTTCAGGATGCCATGCCAGCGGTGCGAGCCGAATGATTTCAGCCGATAAGGCTATGATGCTACTAAGTTTCCGCCATCGTGCCGATGACCATTTTTGGTTTACCGTCTTCCACGAGTTAGGCCATCTTATACTGCATGGAGGTCAAACCTTTGTGGATGCAGAAGACACGATTGTCGATGCGTTAGAGCAGGAGGCGAATCAATTCGCCGCTGATTGCATCTTGCCTGATTCAGAACGAAGTCAGTTAGCTTCACTCTCTCCGGATCGCAGATCGGTTCTCAGCTTTAGTAAGATTAACGGAATATCTCCTGGCCTTACTGTAGGGCAAATGCAGCATCTGAAGTTAATTAGTCATAGCAAGCTTAACTCGCTTAAGCGCAGATGGGCTTGGGCTGACATCGACCCGGCTCTAGTCTGATCTATCCTTTAAAATGAACGAATTTATTGGGACTTTTTTGCCAGTTACACAATGAATCTTCTAATACTGACATTCCCACTCCGAGATCATCGTCCAACATGGTCAGTTTTTCTTGGAGCTGCTTGGGACTCAGCGGTCCCTTTATCACTCCGGTGAACAGCAGACTCACCCCGCCTCTTGGCCCGGTGGCTCCCGAAAGGTAAGCGGAGGTCGGGCTGATATTTGCAAGGCCGTATCGGCTGACCAGCATCAAGTAGTCAAAGCGAGCGAGTCTACCGAAACTTTTGACCACAAAAGCGCTGTAGAGGCCGTCAAATGGGTCGTTGCCGCCCTGCTTAGTTAGCTGCGAGAAACGGGCGGCGTGGCCTCCACTCCCAATCCAAGAAACGTAACTCTCGACAACTTCGCCGGTGTAGAGCTTTGCCCCCGGTCGAAGACTTTGGTACTTTCGATGATTACCAAACTTTCCTCCAATATTCTGCCAATTGGCCTTGAGCCAAAGGTTTACTGAATTTGGAGAGTTTTGCACGGTCGCCCAATCCCAGCGCCCGCTACCCAGTTTTCCGTAAAAATCCCGTAGTCGAAGCCAACCGCTATCCGCAGGCTTTGCGAAGTGCGTCATCAGAAAAATTAGCCAAAACGCTTCATCCAAATTTCCTGCCGCCTTATGAAACGCTACAGCTCGCTCTGGATCGAACCGGGGATCCAACGGATCTGCCCTGAAGTCTGCTGCCGGCTTTGATTGGATGGCCTTGTAGAAGTCCTCACGCCTCAAGCTGGCAACAATCTGTAGTGCCAATACCTCCTGAGCAGATTTGCTAGATATTCCAGGCAAAGGCTGTCGATGCAGATTATGAACCGCTAGAGCATTTGATATTCGGAGGCGATCAGCTTCTCGACTTGGCCACATCGTATTCGGTCCTATTGCCGCTTCAACGGTGCGCGAACGGCCATGGTTTTTCTGGCATCAATGTATGGGAAATACATTGGCTCATGAAGCTGCTCCTTCAGTTTATCCAACTTTTCTGGTTGCCCGCTTGCCCAATACGCCTCGACTAGAATGATTATGTCCTTCCAGTACGCATTGCTCTGCAGCGCTGCACCGATTGGTTCGCCGTGCCTTATACTATCTTCCGCCGCCAATATGGCCGGTACGAGTGCAAAGTTATCACCTATCGGCATTTCCGGCATGGGTGCCGGTCGTTGGTAACCTTCAGACACGTATGATTTCATATCGTCGTAAAAATTATCATATACGTGCATGCTTCCAGCATAATGCATGTAGGTGCCGAGCTCTACGTTGAGTCTTCTTGCTATAAGCTCTTGCATCATCGTAAAGCAGAACACGTCGTGCGGAAGGCCCCAATACGCGTCATTTGAGCGCATAGTTACTGATAAGTGAAGCCCATCTTCTCTAAGGTGAAACTGAAGAGTTGTCGTACATGGAATTTCTTTTTTATCGATGGCTATATCTTCAGCATTGAACAGCTGAATGACTGCTCGCCTGGTGCCAGGTTTACGACTTAGAATCGAGATAATGGAATCAATTTGGTTGATTCCGCGCATATCGAAAAGACGGGGCCCGTAGGCCCCCTCAATGATGCCATTGACAACTTCGTCTCTATAGATCGGGACGTAGGGTTCGATGAATCCGAGATCTTCGCGGCCCGATAAATACCAAAGTAGTTCGCCCAAGGCGCTAAACGTCTTGCCTCGATTTTCCGAGCGGCTCAGGCGTGCACGAGGATTAGAAACGTGGAGAGAGACGCCTAAAATCTCAAAATTTGATCCTCGGCTGCCCTCTTCATTTCTGCGGGTGGTTTTTCCCAACGCATTGTAAAGTTGGATAAGAACGTCATCGAGACTATCGCCACTGCATTCCATGTCCACACCCTTGCCTGCGCGAGGATAGCCGTACAGGTTGTGGGCCTGTCAACTGGCGCGCGCGATACGAGATGTCGTCCTTCAGCCAGCCGCTAGCTCTGCGACAGATCCCGCCCCCTAGTGCGCCTCATCCCAGTTCCCCGCCGCCCGCGCATCCACCACCAGCGGCACACTCAGCGCCACGGCCGGCTCCGCCGCCCCCTCCATGATCCGCTTGATCAGGGGGATGGCCACCTCGACCTCCGCCTCCGGGGCCTCGAACACCAGTTCGTCGTGCACCTGCAGCAGCATCCGCGTCTCCAGCCCCGCGGCCTCAAGCGCGCCCGGCATGCGGATCATGGCGCGGCGGATGATGTCGGCGGCGGCGCCCTGGATCGGGGCGTTGATGGCGGCGCGTTCGCCGAACTGGCGCTCGGCCCCCGATTTGGAGTGGATGGCCGGGATGTGGATCTTGCGGCCGAAGACGGTCGAGACGAAGCCCGCGGCGCGGACCTCGGCGCGGGTGGCGTCCATATAGGTGCGGATGCCGGGGAAGCGTTCGAAATAGGTCTTGATATAGGCCCCGGCCTCGCCCTGATCGATGCCCAGCTGGTTGGCCAGGCCGAAGGCCGAGATGCCGTAGACGATGCCGAAATTGATGGCCTTGGCGCGGCGGCGCGTCTCGGGGTCCATGTCGGCGACGGGGACGCCGAACATCTCGGACGCCGTGGCCGTGTGGATGTCGATCCCGGCCTTGAAGGCGCGCTTCAGCTCGGGGATGTCGCCGATATGGGCCAGCAGGCGCAGCTCGATCTGGGAATAGTCGGCGCTGATCAGGACGTGGCCGGGGGCGGCGATGAAGGCCTGGCGGATCTGGCGGCCTGTTTCCGTGCGGATCGGGATGTTCTGCAGGTTGGGGTCGCTGGAGGCCAGGCGGCCGGTGGTGGCGGCGGCCAGTTGATAGCTGGTGTGGATGCGGTCGGTCTCGGGGTCCATGGCGGCGACCAGGGCATCGGTATAGGTGCCCTTCAGCTTGGCCAGCTGGCGCCATTCCAGGATCGCGCGCGGCAGGTCGTGGGTCAGGGCCAGGGTCTCCAGCGTGGCGGCGCCGGTCTCCCACTGGCCGCTGGCGGTCTTCTTGCCGCCCGACAGGTTCAGCTCGCCGAACAGCAGCTCGCCGATCTGTTTGGGGCTGCTGATCGTGAAGGGGCGGCCGGCCAGGGCGTGGGCCTGGGCCTCCAGCTCGGCCATCTTCAGCCCGAACTCGGACGACAGGCGGCGCAGGCGGGCGGGGTCGACGCGGATGCCGGCCCGCTCCATGTCGGCCAGGACCGCGGGCATGCCGCGCTCCAGCGTCTCATAGACGGCGACCAGCTGCTGCTCGGCCAGACGGGGCTTGAGGATGGACCACAGCCGCAGGGTGACGTCGGCGTCCTCGGCGGCATAGGCGGTGGCCGGTTTCAGCTCGACGTGTTTGAAGGATTTCTGCGCCTTGCCGGTGCCGGCGACCTTCTTGAACGGGATCGGCTCGTGGCCCAGGTGCAGGCGGCTCAGCTCGTCCATGCCGTGGCCGTGCAGGCCCCCTTCGAGCACGTAGGAGATCAGCATGGTGTCGTCGATCGGGGCGACGCGGATGCCCCGACGCGCCATGACGGCCATGTCGTATTTGCCGTTCTGCATGACCTTGAGGACGCCGGGGTCCTCCAGCAGGGTCTTCAGCCGGAGGAGCACCGTGGGCTTGTCCAGCTGGTCCAGCGGGGTGCGGGTCTCGCCGCCCTCGCCGCCGAAATCCAGCCCGCCCGATCCCTCGACCGGCGGATGCTCATGCGTCAGCGGCACATAGCAGGCGTCGTTGGGGCCGATGGCCAGGGAGACGCCGCACAGCCCGGCATGGGTCGCCGACAGGGCGTCGGTCTCGGTGTCGAACCCGACCACCCCCGCCTTCCGGGCCCTTTCGATAAAGGCGTCCAGCTGTTCCAGGGTCTGGATACAGGCATAGGCGTCGTGGTCGACGGCCTGTTTTTCGACGTCGGCCGGGACCGCCTGGGGGGCGTAGCGGGGGGAGATGACGGGGGCGCTGAGGGGGGCGGGGCGGACGGGGGCGAAGGCGGAGCCGTCGTGGCCCTCCAGCCTGCCGTCGCCGACGCGGCGCAGCAGGGAGCGGAACTCCATCGCCTCCAGGAAGTCGGCCAGGGTCTGGGGGTCGGGGTCGCGCATCGCGAAGTCGTCGATGGGCTCGGGCGCGGGGGCGTCGCAGGTCAGGCGGACCAGCTGGCGGCTCAGCAGGATCTGGTCGCGGAAATTGATCAGGGTCTCGCGGCGCTTGGGCTGTTTGATCTCCCCGGCGCGCTCCAGCAGGGTGTCCAGGTCGCCGTATTCGTCCAGCAGCTGGGCCGCGGTCTTGGGGCCGATGCCGGGGGCGCCGGGGACGTTGTCGACGCTGTCGCCGATCAGGGCCTGCAGGTCGATCATCTTGTCGGGGGTGACGCCGAACTTCTCGAACACCGCCTCCTCGGCCAGGCGGCGGTCCTTCATCGGGTCCCACATGACCACCGACGGGCCGATCAGCTGCATCAGGTCCTTGTCGGAGCTGACGATCACGCACTCTCCGCCCGCGTCCCTGACCTTGCAGGCATAGGTGGCGATCAGGTCGTCGGCCTCATAGCCGGGCAGCTCGACGCAATGCACGCCGAACGCCCGCGTCGCCTCCCGGACCAGCGGAAACTGCGGGATCAGATCCTCCGGCGGCGCCGACCGGTTGGCCTTGTACTGATCGTACAGATCGTTCCGGAACGTCTTCTCCGAATGATCAAAGATCGCCGCCAGATGCGTCGGCCCGTCCGCCCCCCGCATGTCCTTCAGCAGCTTCCAAAGCATATTGCAGTACCCCTGGACCGCGCCCACAGGCAGACCGTCGGACTTGCGGGTGAGGGGCGGCAGGGCGTGGTAGGCGCGGAAGATGTATGCGGAGGCGTCGATCAGCCACAGGCGCACCGCGGGCCCGTCCTGGGTCAGGGGGCGCTCCCCGGGCTGGGCGGCGGGGGCATCGAGGTCGGCGGCATCGGACATGGGGCGAACATAGGCGGACGTCCTGCCCCCGTCACCGGGGCGCGCGTCGAAACCGGCCTTGACCGTTCGGAACAACAGACGGGGCCTCGGGTTGTCACGGCTTCCCCTCCCCGGAGCCTCCATCATGATCACCTCCCTCGCCTATGGCACCAAGTCCGCCGCCGCCAAGCTGGAGCGGATGGAGATCGAGCGCGATGAGCCCAAGGACGACGAGATCCAGATCAAGGTCATGTTCACCGGCGTCTGCCACTCCGACATCCACCAGGCCAAGAACGAGTGGAGCAACACGGTCTACCCCTGCGTGCCCGGCCACGAGGTCGTCGGACGCGTCAGGAAGACCGGCGCGAACGCCACGCGCTTCAAGGAAGGCGACATCGTCGGCGTCGGCTGCATGATCGACAGCTGCCGGTCGTGCGAGCCCTGCAAGGACGGCGACCAGAACTACTGCGAGGGGCCTAATGGGTGGCTGGCGACCTACAACGGTCCGATGACCCCGGCGACCGAGACCGAGGACGCGTCGAACATGTACGGCCGCGACAACACCTTCGGCGGCTATTCGGACACCGTGGTGGTGAAGGAGGATTTCGCCCTGTCGATCCCCGAGGGTTTGGATCCCGCCGCCGCTGCCCCGATCCTGTGCGCCGGCGTCACCACCTGGTCGCCGATGCAGCACTGGGGCGTGAAGGCTGGCGACAAGGTCGCGGTCCTGGGCTTCGGCGGCCTGGGTCACATGGCGGCCAAGCTGGCCAAGGCCATCGGGGCGGAGGTGACGGTGCTGACCTCCACCCCCGAGAAGATCGCCGACGCCAAGGCTCAAGGGGCCGACGCCGCTTATATCGAGACCGACAAGACCGCCCTGACGCCCTTGGCCGGATCGTTCGACTTCATCCTGTCGACCGTGCCCGAAAAGCACGAGGTCGGCGACCTGCTGGCGCTGATGAAGCGCGACGCCCATTTCGTGGTGGTCGGCAACCTGGATGTCGTCGACGGCGTCGACAACTCCAAGCTGGCCTTCAAGCGCCAAAGCGTCTCGGGATCGCTGATCGGCAATCTGCAGGAGACCCAGGACGTGCTGGACTTCTGCGCCGCCAACGGCATCGCGCCCGAGATCGAGATCGTCGACATCAAGGACATCAACGAGGTCTTCACCCGGGTCGAGAACGGCGCGGTCCGCTACCGCGCCGTGATCGACATGAGCACTCTGTCCTAAGGACCTAGAACTCGCGCCAGCTGTCGCCCGGGTCGTTCTGGCCCGGGCGGACGGACTGCTGGCCCCAGGCGACGACCATCAGCACCTTGTGGCTCCGGATCCTGAACTCCCCGATCATGGGCGCGACGGCCCCCAGGGGCGCACCCGTACGCGCGTCGTAGAGGAAGCCGGAGAACTCGGCCACGCCGACGCGGTCCCGGCGGCTGTAGAGGCTCAACTCGGGCAAGGACACCACGTTCAGCGTCTCGTTGATCGGTACGGCCAAGGCCGGAATGCCGACGACGCGCCGCATCTGTTCCAGCGACAGCGACCCCGCCCTCAGCTCGAACACCACATCCGCGCCGGCCCGATCGTCGGCCAGGGAGAACCCGGCTTTGGACAGAGCACTGCGGATGGCCGATGTGGCGTAGCTCGACCCCTCGCCCTGGAAAAAGCGCGTATCGACGAAAATCTTCGAAGACGCGGGAATCGGCAGGCGAAGCCCCTCGACGGCCTCGTCGGCGGCGCGCGACATCAGCAACTGCTCGGTGGCCGTGCGCCCCGTATAACTTTCGTTGGTGGAGGCGCAGGCCCCGAGCAGGAGGCCGAGGCCGATCAGGACCGACCGCATCCTACCAGGTGCCGGTGTTGGGCATGGACAGCCACGGCTCGGCGGGCGGAAGGGCCGGGCCCTCCTGAAGCAATTCTATGGAGATGCCGTCGGGCGACCGGACGAAGGCCATGTTGCCGTCCCGGGGCGGGCGGTTGATCACCACGCCCGAGTCCATCAGGTGCCGGCAGGTCGCGTAGATGTCCGCGACGCGGTAGGCCAGGTGACCGAAGTTGCGGCCGCCGCTGTAGGTTTCCGCATCCCAATTATAGGTCAGTTCGACCTCGGGCGACCGTTCGGCCTCAGAGCGTTCGAGATCGCGTGGCGCGGCCAGAAAGACCAGGGTGAACCGACCCTTTTCGTTCTCAAGCCGTCGAACTTCCTGGAGGCCCAGCTGGTGGGTCCAGAAATGCAGGGACGCGTCGAGGTCGGCGACCCGGACCATGGTGTGCAGATAGCGCATGAACAATCTCGAACAGACGGGAAGGCCTGTTTCTAGGCGCAAAATGCTCGGCGACCAAAGTCCACGGGCAACTTCAATGCATCACGCCGTGCTGATCAGGCCGTGCGGGCGCGGCGGCGCCGCGACACCCGGCCGGCTTGCTGAGGTGGGGCAACTCCGTCACTCTACGGATTGAGACTTGTTCGCAAGGAGACCGCCGATGCCGCTTCTGATGTGCCCGAACGACAATGCCCAGATGCAGACCCTGGACCGGAACGGTGTCCAGTTCGACATGTGCCCCACCTGTCGCGGCGTCTGGCTGGACCGCGGAGAACTGGAAAAGCTGATGGAGGGCGCGCCGGCCGCGGCGGCGCCCGCGCCCCACACCTATGCATCTCCGCCGCCGCAGAGCCAGCCCTGGGGACAGACCCCGTCGCCCTACAGGGAGCAGCCGCGGTACCGCGACGACGACGATCGCCACTACAAGAAGAAGAAACGCGACAGCATCTTCGACATCTTCGACTGATCGAGCCCCCGACGGCCCACCGGACCGGCGGCGCTCAGGCGGCCAGGCCGGCGGCCTGCATCAGGGTCTTCAGCGGCGCCAAGGTTTCGGACGAGGTGCCCAGGGCGGCGCGGGCCTCGGGGTTGCGGAAGATCCGGATCGCTTCCGCCTTGGCGCGGTCCGCGGCCGGTCCGAGGGGCGCGGTCTCTCCGGCCGCCAGGCGAAGCAGGGCCGACAGTTTTTGGGGGATAGGCGCGGAGGCGCGGCCGAGCTGGGCCGTCAGCTTGGCCTCGGCCTCGACCACCCCGCCGACCAGGCCGATCGCGGTGCTGATCTGCTCGGTGTCGTGCTCCGCCAGGGCGGCCGTGCGCAGGGAGCGCTGAAGCTGGGCCAGGACCTGGAGCTTCCGCGCGGCGGTGGGACCGGCGGTCCGCATCTCGGTCTCGAAGCGGAGCGAACCGACGCAGGCCAGCAGCCACCGCGCCGCCGCGCGCTTGTTGGCGGACCCGGTCACGTTTTCGCACAGGCGCATCAGCTGCTCCGCCTCGCACAGGACGGTGTCGCAGGGGGCGACATAGGCCTGGACGAAATCGGCCGTGACCAGGCTCTTGGACCGTTCGATGAAGGCGTTCTGGACCTCTTCGAGCGTCAGCAACCGCCCGGCCGTCGCCGTCAAGGCCATGGCCAGGGTGCGCAGGATGTCGATCTCGCCCGGCCCGTCGGACGGACGCAGGCGCCGAGGGCCCTGCAGTTCGCGCAGCACCATGCGCGCCAGCGAAGCCGCGAGAATGGGATAGTCGCCGGCCTCGAGCCGTTCGCCCAGCCGCGCGGCGGCCCCGTCGACGGCGGGCATCAGCAGAGCGGTGCGGGGATCGTGCGCGATCAGGGCGCCGATCTCCTTTGGAGCCACCATGCGGACCACGGCGGCCAGACTGCCCCCCTGATCCAGTGCCGGCCCCAGGATCTGGGCCAGGCCCGTCCGCGCGCCCAGCAGCTCGACCAGGATCTGTTCGATCGGCACCATGACCAGGGCGCGGGGCGGGCCGTCCATGGGGGCGCGATCGGCCAGGTCCATCAGGCGGTCGAGCCGCGCCCGCGCGCCGCGCACGCCGACCAGGGCCCCCGCGACGACACCGCCCATGACGAAGCCCCGATCGGCGGAGCCGGATAGCCGATGGGCCACGTCGGCGAGCGACCGATTGGCCAGATCCGGAAACAGACCCCGGCGTCCGGCGGCCACGACCCGCTCCATCGCCAAGGTGCTGAGGCGCTGATAGTGGCGGACCAGTTCGTGAATGGGCTGGCCCGTCGCCTGGCTCTCGGGCACCGAAACCTTCTGAATCGCGTGCTGCACCTCGACGCCCGACGCCTCGAGCCGCTCGATCAGATCGGGCCGGTGAAGCAGTTCGAAGGGCGTGGCGCCGTTTCGCATCAGCCAGTCCTCCAGGACCCGGCCGACCAGCTCACGCGCATGAGGTGTATAGAGATCGGCCGGCGTCATGCAGTTCGGACGGTCCGCATCGCTGACGACGCGCTTCTTGGGCGGCTCGGGGATGCCCCGGGTCAGGACCGTCACGCTGTTGAACGCCATCGTGTCGGGATCGAGCGTTTCCTTGGTCACCCGCACCGCGACAGCGGTCTTGTCCCGCAGGATCTCCTCGGCGGTATCGACCGCATGCTTGCGTTCTTCCGTGGCCATCATCAGCGCCCAGGGCGAGGGTGCCGTCTTGCGAATATAGAGTTCGTAATGGACAGGTCCGGCCATGGGTCTCGCTCAAGATTTGCCCGAACCCTACGCAAAAGGGCTTAAGGCCCGGTTTCGTGAACGAAAACTGGTCACCGCCCGACTGTGGCCGTAAAGTCACCGCGATCCCGGGCGAACGGTAACGCTTGCCATGCGTTCACACGGCCCCGACCTGTGTCGGGAGCGAGACGAGGAGACCGATTTGGCCAATATCACCCTGGTGGACGACGACGAGAACATCGTCGCCTCCGTGTCGCTGGCGCTGGAAAGCCACGGCCACAAGGTGGTCGCCTATCACGACGGGGCCACCGGCCTCGAGGCGCTGGAGACGTCTCCGCCGGACCTGGCCATCCTCGACGTCAAGATGCCCCGCATGGACGGAATGGAGGTCCTGCGCCGGCTGCGCCAGACCAGCCAGATCCCGGTCATTATGCTGACGTCCAAGGACGAGGAGATCGACGAGATCCTGGGCTTCAACCTTGGGGCCGACGACTACATGCACAAGCCGTTCAGCCAGCGATTGCTGATCGAGCGGGTCAAGGCCCTGCTGCGGCGCTCGGGCGGGGACGGCGGCGAGCCGGAACCCTCGGCCGAGGTCAGCGGCAAGGCGATCCGCCGCGGCAAGCTGTTGATGGATCCGGCGCGTCACGAAAGCACCTGGGACGGCCGGCCGGTCAAGCTGACGGTCACCGAGTTCCTGCTGCTGCAGGCCCTGGCCCAGCGGCCCGGGTTCGTGAAGAGCCGGGACAATCTGATGGACGCCGCCTACGACGATCAAGTCTATGTCGACGACCGCACCATCGACAGCCACGTCAAACGCATGCGCAAGAAGTTCCGCGTGGTCGACCCCGAGTTCGACGCGATCGAGACCCTGTATGGCGTCGGCTATCGTTACCGCGAGAGCTGACACGCTCGATGGTCAGGACGATGCGCCACTGCGCCGTCGGCTGATCCGCTTCGGCGGATCCCGGCTGGGTGGGCTGATCCTCGCGCTCAACCTCCTGAGCCTGCTGATCCTGTTCGGGGGCGCCCTGGCGCTGAACCAGTGGGATCGCGGCCTGGTGCAGGCGCGTCAGGAAAGCCTGATGGTCCAGGCCGAGCTGCTGTCGAACGTGCTGGGCCAGCTGGGCATCACCGGCGGGGAACCGACGCCGGCCCTGGATCAGATCCAGGCCAGCCGCTGGCTGCGCGACAACTTCATTCCGACCGGCCAGCGCGCGCGGTTGTACGACAGCGACGGCCTGTTGGTGTCGGACAGCTATGCCGTCTCTGACGAGATCCCCGGCGAGCCGCTGCCGCCCTCCCTGCCGGCGGGGTCGCCGCCGGTCGTGACGACCGATCCCGTGCAGGATCAGGCCGACCTCGCCCGTGCCAATATCGCGCTCGGCGAAGAGATCGAGGCCGCTTTGGCGGGCGAGCCCCAGGCGACCGTGCGACGCTCCGAGGAAGGGGCCCGGGTCGTCTCGGTCTCCTTGCCGGTGCGCCATGTCCAGCAGGTTCTGGGCGTGCTGACGCTGGAGGCCGGCGACGTCGACCAGATCCTCAGCGCCCAGCGCCGGGCCCTCGTGCCGTTCGCCCTGGTGGCCCTGGCGGTGAACCTGCTGGCCTCGCTGCTGCTGCATCTGTTCGTGGCCCGGCCCGTCATGCGCCTGTCGGCCGCGGCGGATCAGGTCCGGCTGCAGCGGGCCCGCGCCATCTCCCTGCCCGACCTGGAGGACCGCAAGGACGAGATCGGCGATCTGGCGCGGTCGCTGGAGTCGATGACCGAGACCCTGTCCGACCGGATGGACGCCATCGAGCGGTTCGCCGCCGATGTGTCGCATGAGATCAAGAACCCCCTGACCTCGATCCGTTCGGCGCTGGAAACGCTCGATCTGGTGCAGGATCAGGACAAGCGCGACCGGCTGACCCGGGTGCTGCAACAGGACGTCAGACGCCTGGACCGGCTGATCACCGACATCTCCAATGCCTCGCGTCTGGACGCCGAACTGTCCCGCGACCGGCCGCGGCCGGTCGATCTGGCGGCCCTGCTGACCGATATCGTCAATGTCTATGAAACCACGGCCAAGCCCGGAGAAGCGCCCGTGCGGCTGGCGCTGACGACGGACGGCGCGGCCCGGGTCCTGGGTCGCGACGGTCCCCTGGGCCAGGTGTTCCGCAACCTGATCGACAACGCTCGATCGTTCAGCCCGCCCGGCAGAGCGGTCCGCGTGACCGTGTTGCGCGACGAGGGCGAGCCGGACCGCGCCCTGGCGATCCGGGTCGAGGACGACGGACCCGGCATTCCGTCCGAAAACCTCGAGACGGTGTTCGAACGTTTCTACACCTCGCGCCCGCGCGGGACGGCCTTCGGGTCCAACTCCGGACTGGGCCTGTCGATCGTCAAGCAGATCGTCGAGGCGCACGGGGGACGGGTGGTCGCGACGAACCGCGTGGAGCCGGACGGCCGTATCGCGGGCGCGCGGTTCGAGGTCACCCTGCCCTCCACCGGTCGCCGGTGACGACCGCGCCGATCCACGCCACCGCCGTCGCCACCTATGCCCAAGGAGGCTGGCGTGGCGCGCTGTTGCGAGGGCCCTCGGGTGCCGGAAAAAGCGATCTGGCCCTGCGTCTGATCGCCCGGGGCTGGCGGCTGATCGGGGACGACTATGTTCACCTCTGGCGCTCGCACGGCGGCCTGTTCGCGGCCCCGGCCCAGACGATCGCCGGTCGGATCGAAGCCCGGGGGCTCGGCATTCTGTCGGTGACCCACCACCCGCTCTGCCGGATCGGCCTGGTCGTGGACTGCCGGGGCGCGACGGTGGATCGCCTCCCGGAAGCCGGGTCGGTCACCCTGGCGGGCGTCACCCTGCCGCAACTCGATCTGGACGTTCGACCGGCATCGGCCGTCGAAACCCTGGCGCACGCCATCAGGCGGCTTTAACCCGCGCAGACTTTCCTCTATCTAGACCCGCTTGCGGATCGGCCCGGGGGGCTGCCGAGCCGCCATTTGGGATGCCTCGCTGTTGAAGACGCCTTCATGATCGGACTGGGCAGGATGGGGCCGACATGATCGGCCTCGTGATCGTCACCCATGGCGGACTGGCGTCAGAGTTCCTGTCGGCGATGGAACACGTCGTGGGTCCGCAGCGCGGCGTGGCCGCCATCTGCATCGGCCCCGAGGACGACATGGAGCGTCGTCGGCGCGACATCGTGGATGCGGCCGCGGCCGTCGACGACGGCACCGGGGTGATCCTGCTGACCGACATGTTCGGCGGGACCCCGTCCAACCTGGCCATCTCGGTGATGGAACAGACCCATGCCGAGGTCATCGCCGGACTGAACCTGCCCATGCTGATCAAGCTGGCCAGCGTGCGCACGCGCGAGAGCCTCGAGACCTGCGTCGCCCACGCCCAGGACGCCGGGCGCAAATACATCTCGGTGGCCTCCTGGGTCCTGGCGGGCGAGAAATAGGGCGATGGGACAGACGCTGCCGACCGCGCGGACCACCGCCAACATCTGCAATACCCGGGGTCTGCACGCCCGCGCCTCGGCCAAGTTCGTCAAGCTGGCGTCGAGCTTCGAGGCCGAGATCCACGTCACCCGCGACGGCACGACGGTCGACGCCCGCTCGATCATGGGCCTGCTGATGCTGGGGGCCGGCAACGGCTGTTCGATCGAGGTGACGGCCGAGGGCTCGGACGCCGAGGCGGCCATCGAGGCCCTGTCCGATCTGGTCGCCCGCCGGTTCGACGAAGAGGTCTGAAGGGTCAGTCCTTCGGGGGCGGTCGGACCCCGATGTGCGCCTGGCCCCGTTCGGCCGCCAGTTTCACCTGCCGGTCCCGCTCCAGGGCACCCGCGCGCTGCGCCTCGGTCAGGGTGTCGAAGCACCGGTCGCAGCAGACGCCCTCGACGAAGCGGGCCGAGGCGCGGCCGGCCGGGCTGACCGGCATGCGGCAGCCCCGACACAGGCTGTGCGTGCCCGGCGCGAGGCCGTGACCGACCGCGACCCGCTCGTCGAAGACGAAACACTCCCCCTGCCACAGACTCTCGGCCCGCGGCACCGTCTCGAGGTAGCGCAGGATGCCGCCCTGAAGGTGATGCACCCGTTCGACCCCCTGCGCCTTCAGCCAGGCGGTCGACTTCTCGCAGCGGATTCCGCCGGTGCAGTACATGGCCACGCGGGGCGGCGTCGGCCGGTCCAGCAGGGCGCGCCCCTCGCGCTCGAACCAGTCCGGAAAGTCGCGGAAGGTACGGGTATTGGGCTGCACCGCGCCCTGGAAGGCCCCGACTTCGCCTTCATAGTCGTTGCGGGTGTCGATCACGATCGTGTCGGGGTCGGCGATCAGGGCGTTCCAGTCCTCCGGCGCGACATAGGTCCCGGCCTCCAGGACGGGGTCGATGCCGGGCTGGCCCATCGTCACGATCTCGGCCTTCACGCGCACCTTCAGCCGGTGAAAGGGCATGGCGGCGGCCGTGCTGAATTTGACCTCAATGTCGGCGAACCCGGGCACGGCGCGGAGCCCGTCCAGGACCCGCTCGATGGCCGGCGGCGGTCCAGCGATCGTGCCGTTCACGCCCTCGTGCGCCACCAGCAGCGTGCCGCGCACATCGTCGCCGCACAGGGCTTCCAGTTGATCGCGCAGCGCCTCGGGCGATCCGACGGCCGCGAAACGATAGAGGGCGGCGACGCGGATGCGATGTTCGGTCATGGGCATCCTGTTTTCGCAACCGGCCCGGCTTCGCGCAGAGGCACCGGTGGACCTGTCCTACGAAGCGCGCAGCGCGAAGTAGGATGGTGGAGCCGAGGGGAGTCGAACCCCTGACCTCGTCATTGCGAACGACGCGCTCTACCAACTGAGCTACGGCCCCGTTTCCGGGTGGAAGGCGAGGGCGGACATAGAAGGCGCGGCGGGGCGGTGTCAATCGCCCGGGCGATCCGTCTCACCCCGTGGCCTTGGCGATCCGGCGGGCGGCGGCTATGACCGCCTTTCATAGAGAGTAAGGAACAGCCCATGGGCGTGGCCATCGTCTGGCTTATCAATGCCATCATCAGCCTGATGATCTGGTTCATCATCGGCTCGGCCATTCTGAGCTGGCTGTTCGCGTTCGACGTCATCAACCACCGCAACCGGTTCGTGAATCAGCTGGCCCAGTTCCTGGACGCCGTGACTCGTCCGCTGCTCGAGCCCTTCCGTCGCGTGATCCCGCCGCTGGGCGGCATCGACGTCTCGCCGATCGTGGTGCTGCTGCTGCTGAATTTCTCGCGCATCCTGTTCAACAACATGGCCGCCGGCCCGATCATCATGCTGCTCGGCTAGGCTGCAGCCGGGGCGGAGCGTGGCCCCGGCGCCGCACTGCGGCATTCAGCCTTGCGCGGCGATCACAGTCTCCTAATGTGCTGCGTCCTGGCGAAATGCCGCTGCCGACCCCGACTTCATGACTGTCTCGATCAAATCAGTGGCCATCATCGGTGCCGGCCAGATGGGGGCCGGCATCGCCCAGGCCGTGGCCCTGGGCGGCTATCGGGTCAGCCTGTTCGACGTCGACGCCGATCGCCTGCCCGCGGCCCTGGGCACCATCGGGGCCAGCCTGGCGCGCCAGGTCGAGCGTGACAGCCTGACCCAGGCCCAGGCCGACAGCGCCATGGCCGCCATCTCGGGCATCAGCAGCCTGGCCGAGGCCGGCCGGGCTGACCTGGTCATCGAGGCGGCGGTCGAGGACGAGGCCGTCAAGAAGGCCGTCTTCGTCGATCTGGTGCCCCACCTGGGGCCCGACACCCTGCTGGCATCCAACACCTCGTCCATCTCGATCACGCGACTGGCCTCGGCGACGGACCGGCCCGACCGGTTCATCGGCCTGCATTTCATGAAGCCGGCTCCAGTGATGAAACTGGTCGAGATCATCCGCGGCATCGCCACCTCGGCCGCCACCTACGAGGCCTCCGTCGCCTTCGCCGAAAGCCTGGGCAAGACCACCACCAACGCCGAGGATTTCCCCGCCTTCATCGTCAACCGAATCCTGGTGCCGATGATCAACGAGGCGATCTACGTGCTGTACGAAGGCGTCGGCAATGTCGCATCGATCGACAAGGCGCTGAAGCTGGGCGCCAACCATCCGATGGGCCCCCTGGCCCTGGCCGACTTCATGGGGCTGGACGTCGTGCTGGCCATCATGAACGTGCTGTACGAAGGTCTGGCGGACAGCAAATATCGGCCCTGCCCCCTGCTGGTGAAATATGTCGAGGCCGGCTGGCTGGGGCGCAAGTCCGGGCGCGGCTTCTATGACTATTCCGGCGACGTGCCGGTCCCGACCCGGTGAGGGCGCGCTTCGACACTCCGTCGGCGTTTCCGGGCCAGACCGTGGTCGCGTGGCGCGGCACCCGCTCCGCCATCGCCCTCGCCATCGTCGCCGGCGTGCTCTGGCCGCCCTTCATCCTGACGTTCCTCGTCTGGCCGCCGCAGAACTGGCTCCCCGGCAGCGAGTTCGATTTCCGGCTGCTGGCCCTGGTCATCGGCCTGGTCGGCGTTCCGCTGGGCCTGTGGCTGATCGACCGGGAGCGGCGGCGCACGGGACGACCCGCGACGCGGCTCGGCATCGTCTGGCGCTTCATGCTGTACGGGGGACTGCTGGCGGCCTCGCTCCAGGTCGTCCTGGCCCTGACGCTGACCCTGCTGGGCTGGCTCGGCTCCGCCAACCCGATGGAGGCCATCGGCTCGACCGAGACGGTCCTGCTGATCTATGGCGTCGGCGGCCTGCCCGTCGCGATCCTGGTCGGCGTCAGCTATGCGCTGTGGGCCGGGGTCTGCGCCGCCTTCCTCGCCTTCGTACCGGCCCCGGCGCCGGTCAAGGATCGGCTCGGCCTGATGCGCTGACGGCCTGGGGCGCGCCCGCGCGGCCTGGACATTAAGGCGAATTCATTTTTCCGCCGCACCCCACTGTGTAAAGCTCGCTTGTCAGCGACGTCTCGGGGGAGGGCTCACCATGAACACCGCGCACCCAGTGCTCACGGTCCCGGCCGCGGCCGGGGTCGGTCTGGCCCCGACCCAGGTCGGCGATCGCATCGTCCTGCTGGACGTGCTGAGGGGCTGGGCCATCCTGGGGATCCTGGCCGTCAATGCCATGGCCTTCGCCTGGCCCTTCGCCCTCGAGACGAATTCCGTCACCCTGCCGTGGATGGCCGCGCCCGCCAATGAATGGGCCGACTGGGTGGTGCAGGTCTTCTTCGAGCACAAGTTCCGCACCCTGTTCTCGATGCTGTTCGGGGTCTCGATCTTCCTGGTCGGCGGGGAGCGGTCGGACGAAGCCCGCGGCCGTCTGTTGCGGCGGCGCCTGTTCTGGCTGGCGGTCTTCGGCCTGATCCATGGCCTGGCGCTGTGGTTCGGCGACATTCTGCTGCTCTACGCCTGGAGCGGCGTGTTGATGCTGTTCTTCCGGTCCTGGCCGCCGGGCCGGCTGCTGTGGGTCGGCGGGCTGATCGTGGGTCTGGGCTGTCTGATGGAGGCGGGACTGGGCTATGCGACGGTGAACGCCGGTGGCGAGTTCGCCCGGCAGATGGAGGCCAGCAGACCCGAGGTCACGCCGGAAGCCATCCAGGGGATCATCGACCAGTATCGTTCCGGCCTCGTCGGGGCCCTGAGCGCCAATTTCGCGAACTGGCTGATGCTGCAGTTCGCCAGCCTGGTCTTCATCGTCTGGGGCACCCTGGGTCTGATGATGGTTGGTCTGGGCCTGTTCAAGACCGGCTTCCTGACCGGCCGGGCGCCGACCTGGGTCTATCTGCTGGTCCTGGGGATCGGGGCCGGAAACCTCGCCGCCTTCGGATGGCTGGAGTGGCGCGAGATGGTGGCCGGCCCCGACGCGAACGTCACCGGCGGGTTGGACAGGGTCGCCGGATCCTTCGCCATCCTGATCACCCTGGCCTATGCCTCTGGCCTGATCCTCCTGACCCGGCTCGGTGTCGGGGCCGTGACCGGCGTGCTGGCCCCCGTCGGGCGGATGGCCTTCACCAACTACCTGACCCAGACCCTGATCATGACCACGCTCTTCTACATGCCGTGGGGCCCACGTCTGTTCGGATCGGTCGAGCCCGCGCCCCTGTGGGGGATCGTCGGCGCGGTCTGGGTCGCCCAGTTGATCTGGTCGCCGCTGTGGCTGTCGCGGTTCCAGATGGGACCGCTGGAGTGGGTCTGGCGCTGCCTGACCTACGGTCGGTGGGTCCCGATCCGGGCCTAGATCATCCCGCCACCGGGGCGCGGGCGTCGCCCCTCGACCCCCGTCCCCGAGCCCTCTAAACAGCGGCCATGACCGACGCCGCCAGCCCCGCCCGCCCCGAAGCCCGCAGTCCCCGGGGGTTCGCCGACCGCCGCGGCCCCAGCCTGATCGCCGAGCGGCGCATCGTCCAGCGGGTGTCCGAGGTCTATGAACGCTGGGGCTTCGAGCCGCTCGACACCGGGGCCTTCGAATATGCCGACGCCCTGGGCAAGTTCCTGCCCGACGCCGACCGGCCGAACGAAGGCGTCTTCGCCCTGCAGGACGACGACGACCAGTGGATGGCGCTGCGCTACGACCTGACCGCGCCCCTGGCCCGGTTCGCGGCCCAGACCTGGGAGACCCTGCCCAAGCCGTTCCGGCGCTACGCCTTCGGCCCCGTCTGGCGCAACGAGAAGCCCGGCCCCGGCCGGTTCCGCGAGTTCACCCAGTGCGACGCCGACACCGTCGGCTCGGACCGTCCCGAGGCGGACGCGGAGATCATCGCCATGGCCTGCGAGGGCCTTCAGGCGGCGGGGCTTCAGCCGGGCCAGGCCGTGATCCGGGTCTCGAACCGCAAGCTGTTCGACGGCCTGTTCGAGGCGGGTGGGATCGCCGACCCCGGCCAGAGACTGACGGCGCTGCGGGCCATCGACAAGTTCGACCGCCTGGGTTGGGAAGGAGTCGCGGCCCTGCTGGGCGAGGGCCGGCTCGACGAGAGCGGCGACTATACCAAGGGGGCCAACCTGCCGCTCGGCGTGGCCAGCACGATCGAGGCCTTCCTGGGCTCGGCCGGGGACGGCGAGCGGACCCGGGCCGAGACCCTGGACGCGATCGCCCGCTCGGGTGGCCTGGGCGCGGCGGGCGAGGCGGCGCTGGAGGAGCTGGCCGGGATCGACCGGGCCTTGCAGGCCATGCGCGTGGGCCAGGACGTCGTGCGGTTCGACCCGACCATCGTGCGGGGCCTGGAATACTACACCGGGGCCGTGTTCGAGGCCGAACTGCTACTCGACACCACCGACGACAAGGGCCGGCCCGTACGGTTCGGCTCGATCGGCGGCGGTGGACGCTACGACGACCTGGTCGCCCGCTTCACCGGGGAGTCGACGCCCGCCACCGGCTTCTCGTTCGGCGTGTCCCGCCTGGCGTCCGCCCTGCGCGCCGCCGGCCGCGCGGACGGCTCGGTCCGGGGGCCGGTCGTCGTCATCGTCTTCGGCCAGGACGACATGCAGGCCTATCTCGATGCGGTCTCCGAGCTGCGCGCGGCCGGGATCGCCGCCGAACTGTATCTGGGCCGCGCGGGAATGAAGGCTCAGATGAAATACGCCGATCGACGCCATGCCCCGGCGGCCATCATGCTGGGCGGCGACGAGATCGCGGCGGGCACGGTCACGATCAAGGATCTCGACGCCGGCCGACAGCTCGCGGCGGGCGTCACCGACAACGAGGCCTGGAAGGCCGAGCGCCCCGGCCAGAGGACCGTCGCCCGCGCCGAGCTGGTTAACAGCATACGGGCCATTATCGACAGTCCGTCGAGAACCTGAGGCGGTTTGAATGACTTATCGTCGATAAGTCGATTTTCTGCCGCAAATGCCGTCGCCTTCGATTGACGGGACCCCCTCCGAGCGGTCATTTGATCTCACTCGAACGGCGCGGCACCGCAAGGCGCAGCCACCGGACGAAGGCGTTTCGGGGAGGAAACGTCCGCTCCACAGAGAGCGAGAAAGCCCGCTGCGATGTATCCCCCGCAGCGGGCTTTTTCACGCCTGAACATCAACTTAGGCGCAATGATCCGGTTTGCGGCCACGAAACTCCGTATGCTGACGCTTGGGATCAGCGTGGCGCAGAGTGCCTTCAGTTCAATGCCTAGGCGGTGAGCAGGCCCTGCTCGGCCAGGGCATCGGCCAGTTCGCCGGGCCCGGTCCACAGGCGGGTATAGCCCGCCTCCCCCAGCCGCTTCAGCTCGGTCACCAGGTCGGCGCGCGGAGAGGCGGCGAAGCGGGCGTCGAAGCCCGTCCCGTCGGCGCTGATCCGCACCATGGGGCGGCCGGTCTCGAGCCGATGCAGGAACCCTTCCGACAGCACACCGGCCTCGGCCTTCATCAGACCGGTCTCCACCGTCAATCCCGCCTGGCGCAGACGCTCCGTGCCGCGCCCCGAGGCGAAGGGGGACGGGTCCAGGGCCGCCACCACGACCCGGGCGATCCCGGCCTCGGCCAGGAAATGCGCGCAGGAGGCGCGACCCGACGAGCGGGCCCCGCAGGGCTCCAGGGTGACATAGGCCGTGGCCCCCGCGACGTCGGGTCCGGCGGCGGGCACGGCCTGCTCCTCGGCGTGGGGGCGGCCGCCG
Organism: Brevundimonas sp. LM2; assembly: GCF_002002865.1. Taxonomy (NCBI): domain Bacteria; kingdom Pseudomonadati; phylum Pseudomonadota; class Alphaproteobacteria; order Caulobacterales; family Caulobacteraceae; genus Brevundimonas; species Brevundimonas sp. LM2. Next base: position 79,946 of record NZ_CP019508.1, read on the forward strand.
GGGGCGGTCGCCGCCTCGGCCAGAACGACGCCGTCCTTGACGATGACGCAGCCGACCGCCGGATTGGGCCAGGTCTCGCCCATGCGGGCCAGGGCCAGGTCGATGGCCCGACGCATATGGGCCTGATCGGCGGCGGCCGCGCTCACGCGGCCAGGGCCGGCAGCGACTGGGCCCGATCGGCGTCCAGATAGCGGGCGGCCGTCGGTTTCAGCCCGGCGTCGAGATCGATCTCGAGCGGATTGCCGGTCGGGATCTCGACCCCGACGATCCGGTCGTCCGGCACGTCGAACAGGTGTTTGACGATGGCGCGCAGCGAGTTGCCGTGGGCCGCGATCAGCACATCCTCGCCGGCCTCCAGACGCGGGGCGATCGCCGCGTTCCAATAGGGCAGGACCCGCTCCAGCGTCGTCTTCAGGCTCTCCGTGTCCGGGATGGCCTGGCCGGCATAGCGGGGATCGCCGGCGAAATCCCATTCGCTGCCCGCCTCCAGCGACGGGGGCGGGATGTCATAGCTGCGGCGCCAGATCTTGACCTGGTCATCGCCGTGCAGCCGGGCGGTCTCGGCCTTGTCCAGCCCGGTCAGGCCGCCGTAGTGCCGCTCGTTCAGCCGCCAGTCGGCGACGACGGGCACGTCGGTCAGTCCGGCGGTCTGCAGCGCCAGGGCGCCGGTCCGCTTGGCCCGCGTCAGAACCGAGGTGAACATGACCGCGGGCTTGAACCCGGCCTGGGCGATCAGCTCGCCCGCGTGCCGGGCCTGGGCCTCCCCCTCGGCGGTCAGGTCGACGTCGACCCAGCCGGTGAAGCGATTCTCGAGGTTCCACTGGCTCTGGCCATGACGCAGCAGGATCAGTCGAGGCATGATGGGCTTTCCGGATACGATGCTCCGGGGTAGGGCGCGACCTCCGCGCGGTCAAGCGGCGGGTGGTCCGCCGCAGGCCGCCGCGCGGATCAGGTCGAGCGACAGGCCTTCGCCGCGCCAGACCTCGCCGAAGTCGGTGCGGTGATCGTTGGAATAGACGGCCAGGGCCAGATCCAGGTCCGGCAGCAGGAAGTTCCGCACCTGGACCCCGCCGATCTCGCCATAGCGTTCCACCAGTCGGGTCTGGCCGATACAGGCCCCCAGGTCCGGTGCATAGGACCAGACGCTGAGGGCGGCATAGCCCGAGGCCGGGTCTCCGGTCAGCATGGTCGCCAGCGACGCGGCCGAGATCAGGCGGCCTTCCATCAGAGCCCTGTCGATCTTCAGCATGTCGCCGATGGTGCCGTAAAGCCCACCGGCGGGGCCGAAGCCGGACAGCCAGACGCGTGCCTCGGCCGAGCCGTCCGCCATCGTCGCCTCGACCCGGGGTGTCTCGGGCAGGGTCAGCGTCAGCCCCAGCGGCGCGCCGATGCGGCTGTTGACCAGATCGAGATAGGTCCGGCCCGTCACCGCCTCCAGCACCTTGCCCACCACGATGGTGTCGCAGTTGTTGTAGAAAAAGACCGATCCCGGCTCGGCCTTGGCCGTCCCGCAATATTGCAGCGCATCGCCGGCCGGACCGTCGGGCGTTTCGGACTCTTCCGCCAGGCCCGAGCGATGCCCCAGAAGCTGGCGGATCGTTATTCTGTCGGCGTTGGCCACGGTCGTCCCGGGCCAATAGGTCGCGACGGTTGCGTCCAGCGCCATCGTTCCGGCATCGATCTGCTGAAACACCAGGATCGCCGTAATCATCTTGGACACCGAGGCCCAGCGGACCGGGGTCGACGGATCGACCGGATAGGCCCCGTCGGGCCGGGCGATGGACGCGACCTCGGCCTGGCCGTCCCGCGACACGCCGAAGACCCCGGCATAGCCCTCGAACGCCGCCAGTCGCGCCTTCATCGCCGACAGCCCCTGCGATGCGGTCGCCGTCGGCCCGTCGGCCACGCCTTGGGCGAGGGCTGATCCGCTTGCGGACAGAAGCGCGACCGCCAGGGCCGTGATCGTCAGAGACCGCATCGCCGCACCCCTCGTCATCCCGATCGCACCCATACCACCGTTCGCACGTTATTGTCCGCCCGGGGTCCTGCGGCTATACCGCGCCGGTCAGCCCCCTCCCCAAGGAAGCGCCATGCAGAAGCCCCGCCAGGATCTCGTCCCGAACAGTTTCGATTATGAAACCATCGCCCTGGTGAAGCCAACGGGCTTCCGGGAGTACGATGCCCGCTGGATCCTGGAGAAGGAGATCAACCTGCTGGGCATCCAGGCCCTGGGTCTGGCCCTGGCCACCTACGTCCATGAGAACGACATCCAGCCGCGCATCGTCGTGGGCCACGACTTCCGGTCCTATTCGATCAGCGTCAAACAGGCCCTGATCCTGGGCCTGCTGGAAGGCGGGATGGAGGTGCTGGACATCGGCCTGGCCCTGTCGCCCATGGCCTATTTCGGCCAGTTCGCCCTGAACGCCCCCTGCGTGGCCATGGTCACGGCCAGCCACAACGAGAACGGCTGGACCGGGGTCAAGATGGGCACCAATCCGCCCGTCACCTTCGGCCCCGAGGAGATCGGCCGTCTGAAGGAGATCGTCCTGGAGGGCCAGGGCGTGGCCCGGCCCGGCGGGCGGCTGGAGCGGGTCGAGGGCTTCCGCGAACAGTACCTCCAGGAGGTGGTCGGATCGATCAAGTTGAGCCGCCCGGTGAAGGTGGTCTGCGCCTGCGGCAACGGCACGGCCGGGGCCTTCGCGCCCGAGGCCCTGCGCCGCATGGGGGCCGAGGTGATCGAGATGGACACCGACCTCGACTATACCTTCCCCAAGTACAATCCGAACCCGGAAGACCACGCCATGCTGATGCAGATGGCCGAGCGGGTGCGCGAGACCGGGGCCGACCTGGCCCTGGGCTTCGACGGCGACGGCGACCGCTGCGGCGTGGTCGACAACACGGGCGAGGAGATCTTCGCCGACAAGATCGGCCTGCTGCTGGCTCGCGACCTGTCGGCCCTGCACCCCAACGCCACCTTCGTCGTCGATGTGAAATCGACCGGCCTGTACAAGACCGACGCGGTGCTGGCCGCCAACGGCGCGACCACCGTCTACTGGAAGACCGGCCACTCCTACATCAAGCGCAAGACCGCCGAACTGGGGGCCCTGGCCGGCTTCGAGAAGTCGGGCCACTTCTTCCTGGCCAACCCCATCGGGCGTGGCTACGACGACGGCCTGGTCGCCGCCGCCGCCGTCCTGCAGATGATGGACCGCAACCCCGGCAAGACCCTGTTCGACCTCAAGTCGTCCCTTCCCGACGCCTGGACCAGCCTGACCATGTCGCCGCATTGCGACGACGAGATCAAATACGGCGTCCTGGCCAAGATCGTCGCCGAATACGAAAAACTGGGGGCCGAGGGCGGTTCGATCCTGGGACGGAAGATCGTCGAGGTCATCACCGTTAACGGCGCGCGCGTGCATCTGGAAGACGGGTCGTGGGTGCTGGTCCGCGCCTCCTCCAACAAGCCGGAACTGGTCGTCGTTGTCGAATCCATGCGATCCGAGGACGACATGCGCGCCCTGTTCCACGAAGAGGTCAAACCCCGCCTGGCCGCCCACCCCGAGGTCGGCGAATACAACCAGGAAATCTGAGCCCGCGGTCTCCTCCCCATGCGCGAAGGCGCATGGGGAGGTGGCCTCTCGCGATCCGCGAGAGGACGGAGGGGGCGACCGGGTTTCGCCGGGCGAGCACCGGCCAGCACCCCGATTTCCGAGCCGCCCCCTCCCGTCGTCGGATCGCTTCGCGATCTCTCCTCCACATCGCTGATCGCGATGAGACACCTCCCATTGCCCTTCGGCGGGAGGAGACGCCGAAAAGCCGGAATCGCACGCCACCCCGCGCCTTTCCCCTCCTCATTCCCCGAGGAGATCGACATGAAAGCGCTATGCTGGCACGGCAAGGGCGACATCCGCTGAGAGACGGTGGACGACCCCGAAATTCAGGACGGCCGCGACGCCATCATCCGCGTCACCTCCTGCGCCATCTGCGGGTCTGACCTGCACCTGTACGGCGGCTTCGTCCCCGGCATGAAGTCCGGCGACATCATGGGCCACGAGACGATGGGCGAGGTCGTCGCCGTCGGCAAGGACAACACGAAACTGAAGGTCGGCGACCGCGTCGTGGTGCCCTTCACCATCAGCTGCGGCGAGTGCGACTACTGCAAGCGCGGCCTGTACTCCGTGTGCGAACGATCCAACCCGAACGGCGCGGAACAGGCGAAACAGACCGGCTATCCGACCGCCGGCCTGTTCGGATACACCCACATGTACGGCGGCATCCCCGGCGGCCAGGCCGAATACCTGCGCATCCCCTATGCCGACGTCGGCCCGATCAAGGTGCCCAACGGCCTGACCGACGACCAGGTCCTGTTCCTGTCCGACATCTTCCCGACCGGCTGGATGGCCGCCGAGAACGCCAACATCGAACCCGGCCACACCGTCCTGGTGTTCGGCTGCGGCCCCGTCGGCCAGTTCGCCATCCGCTCCGCCTTCATGATGGGGGCCGAGCGCGTCATCGCCATCGACCAGGTGCCGGAACGCCTGCAGCTGGCCCGCGACGCCGGGGCCGAGACCATCGACTTCTCCGAGGGCGACCTGCAGGAGCGGATCAAGACCATGACCCACGGCGTCGGCCCGGATTCGGTGATCGAGGCCGTCGGCCTGGAAAGCCACGGCTCGGGCGGCCTGATGGAAAAGGTCCAGGAGACCGTCGCCGGCAAGATGGAACGCCCCTATGCCCTAAACGAGGCCATCGTCGCCTGCCGCCCCGGCGGCACCATCAGCCTGCCCGGCGTCTTCGTCGGCGTCATCCCCACCATGATGGGGGCCTTCGTCGGCAAGGGCCTGACCCTGAAGACCGGCCAGACCCACGTGCAGCGCTATCTGGAACCCCTGATGCGCCGCATCGAGGAAGGCGAGATCGACCCCAGCTTCCTGATCACCCACAAGATCAAGCTGGAAGACGGCCCCGACGCCTACAAGATGTTCCAGGAAAAGACCGACGGCTGCATCAAGGTCGTCATCAACCCCTAGGTCGCGGACGCGCGACGGCGAGAAGATCGGAGGCCCCCGTGGAGACGCGGGGGCCCAAGTCAACCTGGTGCAAGCGCCGGCTGGTCATCGGATTCGCCGTCAAGATTGAGAGACGGGTTCAGGAACCACTGAACGTTACGTTGGGTTCGATAGCGAGGCATAGGATCGAGCTTCTCAGCGGATTCAAGGACAGCCGACCTGACTTTCTCTAACCATTGCTTCTCTGAAAGAAGACGGCCGGATAGCTGTCCGTGCTCGTAGCGCACCTTCAGGGCCGACAGAATCGTGCGCTGATGTGCCGGGTGTTGCGCCAATAAGGCGCTCACAAAGTCATCCGGTTCCATGGATGCTAGAACGGGCATATTATAGTGTAAGCTGTCACTGTTGTTTGTAACCGTGACCCTTCTGTAAAACGTATCTGGGTCTGATTTGAGATCCTCCAAAAGAGACTTCGCTCGTTCGGGGTTCAGGTCCTTGTCTGCGTCTGCGCGTTTGGCCTGAAAATATTTGGCGGCCTCGCGAAATTCTGGGGCCTCTGGCTCCATAAAGCCTAAGCCGCCATAGCCCGTGCCAAACCGCATTGAGAAGGAACCGAAGTCTTCGTGCAGTTGCGGCGAAAGTTTCCCGGCTGAATACAGATCATCGATATAGGCTTTGGCTTCAGCGGCGGCTTCGGGGACCGTCTTCGGTATGGCTTCGATTTTCGCAAGCCAGAGCCATAAGCTGATTAGATGCAGGATTTCGCCGGGTACCAAAATCTCTCGGCCGACAAACTGATCTTGAAGTCTTGCCAACGCTGTGCCGAATTCGGCGTCAGTTCGTTCGAACCCATGCCACACAGTGCGCCAAGCAGGCTCCTCAGACGTGGGAACGAATGGCGCAGACCGGTGCAGGCTTGCTCGGAATTGATCAGCGTCAACGTATCCCTTTGACAGCAGGTCACACACCAGATCGACGTCGAGGAATGATGGTCTGAGTTCTAGGCCTGTATACTTATCTTCTGCGCGCTCCATGGCGCTGGGTTCCCGATCTTTACCGGCTCCAAACAGTCTTGAATATCGGTTTCCCTTCAGTTCGTTAAGGTCCTCAATGGTAAGTTGTCCCGTCCTAACCTCAATCGATAGAGCGACGATAACACGAGCAATGTGAGCCATTGCATCAGTATGGGATCGATCTTCATCAGAAATGACCCGCGCAACGCGTTCAAAGTCCCAAAGCGCATGCTTTAAAACACGTAGATTTGACACTCCGGATAGTGAAAATGTTTCTAAGACTTCATCTTTATGAGATTCAAGAAAATCTCTCACCCAAAGGTTATCTATAAGAGTTGTGATCTCCGGGTAGGCATCATCTATCGATGGTATTAAACGGAGCGTTTGTCCAATAAGTTTCTCTTTTATTCGCTTGAAGTATACATCTTCTCTGTCCATCTCTTTCTCGTTGGCGATTATTATGCATCGAATGTCTTCGTGCTCTACAATCGCATTTATGTAACCGAGAACATCCGGAATTTTCATAGACGCTCGCTCTAGATCATCGAATACGAGAATTCGACCGGCGGCATTTTTGGCAAAATCAGAAATCTTTACATCAGGAAGCGTCGAACTAATCGTTCCATCGTCCTTGCCGTCGTCGTTAAGGTCTATTTTTAGAGTGCCTTTTAGAATTCCCTTAGCGACTATGCCTGCCAGCCTGACTGGCCGGGACGTGAGTATGGGGTGAATTTGCCGAAGTATTTGGTCATCGATTTCACTAGCCGATGCAACCCCAAACATGCTGACGTAGATGTACGGCTGATTTACAAGCTCAAGGTATCGTTGGATAAAAAACGTCTTTCCGGAGCCCCAAGGACCTTCAAGTAGAACGGCGTACTGAAGTTTAGCTTGTGCAGCTAGATAACTGTCTAAATAAGAAATGATTGCTTCATTGGGATCGTGTTCGGCGATGGAAACGGTTGTAGAATGATCAGTCGGCGGAGTGACGCGCGTTGTATCGTCATGCATCAGTGCACCCGCGCCTTCCCGATCTCGAGCCCGTCGCGCCCCTCTGACACCGCGATCACCGACCCGTCCTCCAGCGCCCCGGCCAGCAGCTTCTTCGCCATCGGGTCGACCAGGTCCTTCTGGATCACCCGCTTCAGCGGCCGCGCGCCATAGACGGGGTCGTAGCCCTTGTCCGCCAGCCAGGCGAGGGCGCCGTCGTCGATGGACAACGTCAACCTGCGGTCGGCCATCAGCTTTTCCAGACGCCCCAGCTGGATGCGGACGATGCTGCCCATCTGGTCGCGGCCGAGGCGGCGGAACAGGATGATCTCGTCGATGCGGTTGAGGAACTCCGGCCGGAAATGGGCGCGGACGGCCTCCATGACATAGGGGCGCACGGCCTCGACGTCCTCGCCGTCGGCCTGGTTGGCCAGGGCGTCGGAGCCGAGGTTGGAGGTCATGATCAGCAGGGTGTTCTTGAAGTCGACCACCCGGCCCTGACCGTCGGTCAGGCGGCCGTCGTCCAGCACCTGGAGCAGGACGTTGAAGACGTCGGGGTGGGCCTTTTCGACCTCGTCGAACAGGACGACCTGATAGGGCCGGCGGCGCACGGCCTCGGTCAGGGCCCCGCCCTCGTCATAGCCGACATAGCCGGGAGCGGCGCCGATCAGGCGGCTGACCGAGTGTTTCTCCATGTATTCCGACATGTCCATGCGGGTGATGGCGGTCTCGTCGTCGAACAGGAAGGCGGCCAGGGCCTTGGTCAGCTCGGTCTTGCCGACGCCGGTGGGGCCGAGGAACAGGAAGGAGCCCAGCGGGCGGTTGGGGTCGTTGAGGCCCGCGCGGGCGCGGCGGACCGCGTCGGCCACGGCCTCCAGCGCGGCGTCCTGACCCACGACGCGGCCGCGCAGGGCGTCCTCCATGGCCAGCAGCTTCTCGCGCTCGCCCTCCAGCATCTTGTCGACGGGGACGCCGGTCCAGCGCGAGACGACGGCGGCGATCTGTTCGGCGTCGACCACCTCGGCGGTCAGCGGCCCCCGGCCGGAGGTCTCGTCGGCCTCGGCCTGGGCCAGTTGCTTCTCGATCTGGGGGATCTGGCCATAGGCGATCTCCGACGCCCGGCCGAGGTCGCCGTTGCGCTGGGCCGCCGCCAGTTCGGCGCGCAGCCGGTCCAGGGTCTCGCGCAGCTGGGCCCCCTGGCCGACCTTGTCCTTCTCGGCCTTCCAGCGGCGGGTCAGGTCGTCGGATTCGACCTGGAGGTCCGAGATCTCGTCGTCGAGCCGCTCGAGGCGCAGCTTGGAGGCGCTGTCGGTCTCCTTCTTCAGGGCCTCGCGCTCGATCTTCAGCTGGACCAGGCGGCGGTCGATTTCGTCCAGGCTCTCCGGCTTGGAGTCGACCGCCATGCGCACGCGGCTGCCGGCCTCGTCGATCAGGTCGATGGCCTTGTCGGGCAGGAAGCGGTCGGTGATGTAGCGGTTGCTCAGCGTGGCGGCGGCGACGATGGCGCTGTCGCTGATCCGCACCCCGTGGTGGACCTCGTATTTCTCCTTCAGGCCGCGCAGGATGGAGATGGTGTCCTCCACGCTCGGCTCGTCGATGAAGACCGACTGGAAGCGGCGGGCCAGGGCGGCGTCCTTCTCGATATATTTGCGGTACTCATCCAGCGTCGTGGCCCCGACGCAGTGCAGCTCGCCGCGCGCCAGGGCGGGCTTCAGCAGGTTCGAGGCGTCCATGGCCCCGTCGCCCTTGCCGGCCCCGACCAGGGTGTGCATCTCGTCGATGAACAGGATGATCTGGCCCTCGGCGGCCGTGACCTCGCCCAGCACGGCCTTCAGCCGTTCCTCGAACTCGCCGCGATATTTGGCCCCGGCGATCAGGGAGCCCATGTCGAGCGCCATCACCGCCTTGTCCTTAAGGCTCTCGGGCACGTCGCCGTTGACGATGCGCAGTGCCAGGCCCTCGACGATCGCGGTCTTGCCGACGCCGGGCTCGCCGATCAGGACGGGGTTGTTCTTGGTGCGGCGGGCCAGGACCTGGATGGTGCGGCGGATCTCCTCGTCGCGGCCGATGACCGGGTCGATCTTGCCGTCGCGGGCGGCCTGGGTCAGGTCGCGGGCATAGCGTTTCAGCGCCTCATAGGCGTCCTCGGCCCCGGCGGAATCGGCGGTCTTGCCCTTGCGGATATCGGCGACGGCGGCGTCCAGCTTGTCGGCGGTGACGCCGGCGGATTTCAGGGCGTCGCCGGCGGCGCCAACCTCGCGGGCGATGGCGGCCAGGATCCGCTCGGTGGTGACGAAGGCGTCGCCGGCCTTTTTCGCGGCCGATTCGGCGCCGGCGAAGACGCGCGCGGTCGATCCGTCGAGATACAGCTGGCTGGTGGCGCTCTCGACCTGGGGCCGTTTCTTCAGCAGGGCCTCCGCCCCCTCCACGGCCTTGACCGGGTCGCCGCCGGCGGCGGTGATCAGGGTGCGGGCCAGGCCGTCGCGCTCCTCCAGCAGCACCTTCAGCAGGTGCTCGGGGGCGAATTGCTGGTGCTTGCGCGCCAGGGCGAGGGTCTGGGCGGACTGGACGGCCTGTTTGGCGCGGTCGGAATAGAGGTCGAGATTCATGGCGTGTCCCCTGACAAGGCGGATCGTAGATCGACGCCCTCCGAGAAGCGACGCCGTTGCGCCTCAGTTGGGTGTGACGATTGGGTCACACAAGGGGCCGGGACAGGTCACCGGTCCTCGATCCAGACCCGCCGCCGCACGCTGACCCCCGGCCACCGGTCCCAGAAGGGATCGGGGCGCTGAACCAGAACGCAGACCATTAACACGAGGCTCCAGAGCAACGACGTGGCGACGACGAGGATGCCGATGCCCGCGACGCTGGACCCGCTGAGGGACAGTCCGGGGATGGAGTGGATCACGCTGCCCAGCGCCAGGATCGCAGGCGGGCCGTACAGGAACGCATTGCGCGCGAGCGTCGCGCGGAGCCGGGCCGGTCGGACGCCGTCGGGGCCGAGGACCCTGAGCCCCATCAGCCGTTTCCCGGGCCCACCGCCCCAGACCGCTTCGCTGACCGCCAGCCAGACCAGAAGCAGCGGGAGGTACAGCGCCCCCAGGTCGAAGGTCCGAGCCATGACCCGGCCGGAGGGGTTGAGGGGGCGTTCCACCGTCTCGCGGTAGGTCCCCCAGATGAAGGCGACGCGGACCAAGCGATGGCTGGGCACCAGGCCCTGGCAGTCGGCGACCTCGATGCGGTCGGGCGGGCGATGCCGGCGCAGGCCCGGCAAGGGGCTCGCTGAGGGGACGACCTTCAACCGGTCGGTGTTGCGCGATGCGGTCTCATCGATCGGCGTGCAGTGGGTCAGCCCCGGCCCGGCATTGGCATATCGGACCTTGCCGTCGGTCATCGTGAAGGCGGCCACACCGATCAGGCTGAGCGCCAGTCCGACCAGGGCATGGTCGATCCAGAAGGCCACCACGCGTCGCCAGAAGCCGCCGGACAGGCCGTCGCCGATGACGTAGCCGCGCCGTCGATTGACCGCTCCACCGTCCGACATCGCCCACCCCAAGCTACGGCGGCCAGAATATCCGCGCCGATCCGGCGCGCATAGCGGAGCGTCGTCGATTCCCGCCGGGATGTGCGACGATAGCGCCATGTCCACCGTCGCCTGGCCCATCGATCCCGCCGTCCTGCTGCCCTTCCTGGTGGCGGTGTCGCTGATCGAGCTGACGCCGGGGCCGAACATGGGGTGGCTGGCGCTGGTGGCCCTGGGGCGGGGGCGGATTGCCGGGATGGCGGCGGTGGCCGGGGTGACCCTGGGGCTGGCGGTGTGGATGGTGGCGGCGGCGATCGGCCTGACCACGGTGCTGCTGACCTATCCCGCGCTGTATCAGGCCGTGCGCTGGGCCGGGGTGCTCTTCCTGCTGTGGCTGGCGTGGGAGGCCTGGACGGGGGCGGACAGGATCGCGCCGGACGCGGAGCCCGACCGGCGCACCCTCGCGGGCCTGTTCCTGCGCGGCCTGACCGGCAATCTGCTGAACCCCAAGGCGGCGGTCTTCTACGTCGCCCTGCTGCCGACCTTCATCCGGCCGGACCGGGCCTCGCCCCTGACGCAGGCCCTGACACTGGGCAGCCTGCATCTGCTGGTGGCCGTGGCCGTGCACAGCCTGATCGTCCTGGGGGCCGCCTCGGCCGGGGGCGTGGTGCTGCGGCGGATGCAGGGCCTCTCCGCCGGACGGGTCATGGCCGCCGGGATCGCGGCGGTGGCGGTGTGGATGGCCTGGACCACGCGGGGCTGACCCCGACCATCCGTATTCGTCAGCCGGCGTAGCGTTCGAACTCTTCCTGATAGCGGGCGGTCAGACGCTCCTGATGCTCGCCCTTTTCCTTGAGCTCGAGGAACCAGCCGGACTCTTCCTCATACATGTGGGTCAGGACGGCACCCTCGATATGCTCCCACTTGTCGAGCCAGGCCTCTTCGGTCGGGGCGATGTTCTCCAGCTCGGCCATCTGGTTCTTGGCCGTGGTCTGTTCGAGATAGGCCTGGGCGGCGTGGGCCTTCTCGCCGGCATGGGCCAGGGCGGGATACAGGACCACCTCCTCGGCCAGGGAATGGCCGTTCAGGACCAGCGCCAGGTCCCGCATGGCCGTGATGCGGGCGTCGGCCCCCTCGACGGCACGACCGGCGGCGAAGGCCTCGCGGATGCGGTCGTGATGGTCGAGCACCAGGCTGAGCCAGTCGCCCGGCGTCGCGACGGCACGCGCCTCCTGGGTCGCCTCGACGCGCTTCTCGTCGTCGGGCAGGGGCGTCACGGCGGCGGCGATCTTGTCGATGATGGACATGGGCGTTCCTGAGGAGCGGAGGGGGCGTCACCCCCTCAATGGCCCCCAGGCGCGCCCGTTCCTCTGTCGGCTAACCGACGTTCGCCGCCGGATCAGCCCCCGGTCGGACCGGCCGAGAAGTCGAACTGTTCCGGCTGGCGGCGCGGGCCGGAGCCCAGGGTCCAGCTGAGCCCGATGTAGAAGGCGCGCAGGTTGATAGTCTGCTCCGACCGATCGCGGAACAGGGGGGTCTCGTACACCGTGGTGTTGTTGAACGAGGCCAGCACGTCGCGGCCGGTGAAGTTGAAGGACAGGGTTTCGGTCAGCTTGCGGCGATAGCCGATGTTCAGCATGCCACCCGCCTCGCGCGTGCCCTGGGCCAGCAGGCTTTCGCCCTGCCAGAAGCCCGAGACCTGGACGAAGTCCTTGGCGTTGGGCGTCCAGTTCAGGCTGAGGCGGCCGCTGGCGAAGGTGCCGTCGCGGTCCTCGCCGCCGGGGATGCCCGCCGCGTCGATTTCCTGGCGGAAGACGTTGACGCTGGCGCTGTAGCGCAGGGTCGGGTGCAGGGTGCCGTTGGCGGTGGTCTCCAGGCCCAGATCGCGGCGCGATCCCAGGTTCTCGGGCCGGGTCAGAAACACCCCGCCGCCCAGGTCGCTGACCACCTCGGTGAAGGCCTTGTCGGTGTCGCGCAGATAGGCGGTGGCCTGGTAGAAGGTCGTGCCCTGACGCTTCTGCCACATGGCCTCGAAGGAATCCGTCTCCTGCGGTTCCAGATCGGGGTTGCCGGAGCGGCGGCTCAGCGGGTCGCCATATGAGACGAAGGGGTTCAGCTGGGCGGGCTGGGGACGCTGGATCCGGCGCGAATAGCTGGCGCGCAGGGTCTCGGTCTCGGACAGCTGATACTGCAGGTGGGCCGTCGGATAGGCGCGGAAATAGTCCTGAGACGCCGAGGCGCCGCCGGTCCGGTCGTCGATCTCGATATCGGCCTGTTCCAGCCGCAGCCCGGCCTGGGCGGAGAATTTCTCCGTCAGGGGCTTTTCCCAGGTGCCGTACAGGGCGTGAACCGTCTGACGCGCCTCGAACCGGTTGCTGAAGCCGGGAACGACCACGAGCGTGCCTTCCGAGAGGCCCCGGCTGAAGATGATCTCCTGGTCCGGGCGCAGCTCGGTCAGCTCATAGCCGAGGCGCAGCTTGCCGCCGTCGGCCGTGGGCCGCACATAGGCGCTGGTGAAGCCCAGGGTGATCTGATCCAGGTCCTGGGCCGTGCGTTCGGCCGGACCGATGCCGGCGGGCACCAGTAGCGCCGTCAGGCTGAAGCCCTGAGCCTCGGTGCTGGCGGAATCGTAGCGCAGCTCGTTCGACCATTCGTGGCCGGCGTCGTCGAACCGATGCAACAGGCGCGCGGTCGCGCCCCAGTTCACGAAGTCGAACTCGGAGTCGCCGTCGCGCCGGTAGGCGCTGGTCACGGCGCCCGCCGCGTCGCGGGTCTCGAACAGACTGTCCACCTCGCCCTCGCCCTGGAAGGTCACGCCGCGCACCTCGCCGGTCAGCTGGGTGCGGTCGGTCAGCTTGTACTCGGCGGTGAAGCGGCCGACCGTACCGGTCTGATCGGACTGCTGGGTCGTGCCGTTGCGGGTGGTCGAGACCACCGCCCCGGTCGCCGGATCCAGCTGTTCGCGCAGGCGATTCAGTTCGAACTCGTTCGGATCGGCGCGGTAACTGAGGTCGCCCGACAGGGTCACCTTGTCCTTCTGCCACGAGCCGCTGCCGCCCAGGTTCCAGCGGCCGTTGTCGCCGACGTTGGCGCGGACCGAGCCGGTGGTCTGGGTCCCGACGCGCGGGGCGTTGGGCTTGGTGATCAGGTTGATGACCCCGCCCGACCCCTCGGGGCTGTAGGCGGCCGAGGGGTTGGTCATGACCTCGATGCGCGCATAGCGGTCGGCCGGCAGCTGCAGCAGGGCCTGGGCCCGCCCCTCGCCGGTCAGGATGCCGGAGGGCCGGCCGTCGACCAGGATGGTGACGCCGGAATCGCCGCGCAGGGAGACATTGCCCTGGGGGTCGACATCGACCGAGGGCACGTTGCGCAGGGCGTCGGCCAGGCTGCCGGTCGTGGCCTGCAGATCGTTGGCCAGGCTGTAGCTGACCGAGTCGATCGAGGTGCGGACCTCGGTCGTGCTGCCGGTCACCACCACGTCGCCGACGCCAGAGGGCTCCGACTCGGCGGGTTCGGCGGCGGGCGCCTCCTGCGCGGTCGGGGGCGTCGCGGGGGCCGGGGCGGGAGCCGGGATGGGCGCGGTCTGCGGCGCTGTGGCGCTCTGAGCCGGAGCCGGAGCCGGAGCCGGAACGGTTTGGGCCAGAGCCTCGGGGGCGAAGGCCAGCAGCGTCGCACCGGCGAGCAGAAGCGTCTTCCGTCGGATCATGGTCTCATCCCCCCCGCAATCGACCATTTCGTCGACCGATGCCCTCAGCCCCTACCAGTCCGGGCTGGCCTCGCGAAGTTACTTCCCGGTCATAAAGCCCGTCAGATCATAAGGTTACAGCTTGGCCATGGTTGCGGCGGAATGGTGGCGGCCCCGGTGGCGGTCCCTCAGCGCCTGGGATCCAGCAGCACCCCCGACACCGTCGCGGCCAGTATCCGCCCCGCGAAGGGCAGGCGCGCCGGCTTGCCCAAAACAGCGTCCCGGACCCAGGACGGGGCCCTGCCGTCGGCCGAACCGTTCGTGCACCACCCCGCGTCGGCCCTGCCGTCTCGGCATCGGGGACAGGGCAAGGCTGGTCGGACCGGCCCCGGCGATGGCGACGTCGCGGGGCCCCGTCACCGTCAGGCCGGGACCAGTTCGATCAGGTCGAGGTTGGACTCGGCCTGGGGCCAGGGCAGGACCAGCCGCCAGCGGGCCTCGCCGATCCGCTCCAGCACGGCGATCAGGTCGCGCTCGGGGCGCTGGCCATAGGAGTTGGCGGGCGGCTCCGCGGCCAGGGCCAGCGACCCCAGCATCACCATCTGGCGGTCGTTCTCCGGGAACAGCAGGCCGGACGGGCGCTGGGAGCCGGTGGTCTTGGAGAATTTCAGGCCCCGCCCGGTGGCCTCGATGCGGCAGGCGAACCAGTCGTAGACGACGAAGCCCAGCCCGCGATCACCGCCCTGGGAGCCCAGTTTCACCGTGCGGCAGCGGTAGTCGCCGACCGGCGGCGTGACGTCGCGCCGGACCGCGCCCGGGTCGATCAGGTCGCCCAGCGCGGCGAGATCGCCGGAGCCGGGCTGGCGCCGCGCCTGTTCCAGCGCCAGCCGCCAGGCCGCGTCGCGGCGGGCATAGCGGTCGCGGTCGGCCGAGCGGACGATGCCGCGCCAGTCGCGCAGCACGCCGGTGTTGATCCCTCCGGAGGTCGCGGAGGCGGACGCGGCGGCGCGCGGCGGGGGCGGCGGCGGCGTGCCGGCGCAGGCGGCCGTGAGCAGGACCAGGAGCGCGGGCGCCAGGCGGCGCGGAAAGCGGGCGGGACGCATGGGAGGCTCCGTCGCGGCGGTTCGGGCGGACCGGACCCCAGCGTCGCCGCCGCGTCAAGCCTGCGGCCTCCGCCCCGCTTGCCCGTGGGCCGCTCCCGGCCTAATCCCGGACCATGTCCAAACCGCCCCTGATCTGCCCGTCCATCCTCGCCAGCGACTTCGCCAAGCTGGGCGCCGAGGTCGCCGCCCTCGAAGCCGCCGGGGCCGACTGGGTCCATGTCGATGTGATGGACGGCCATTTCGTGCCCAACATCACGATCGGCCCGGACGTGGTGAAGGCCCTGCGGCCGCACACGACCCTGCCGTTCGACGTCCACCTGATGGTCGCCCCGGTCGACCCCTGGCTGGAGGCCTATCGCGAGGCCGGGGCCGACATCCTGACCGTCCATCCTGAAAGCGGACCGCACCTGCACCGGACCCTCGGCCGGATCCGTCAGCTGGGGGCCAAGGCCGGCGTGGTGCTGAACCCCGGCACGCCGCTGAGCGTGCTGGAGGACGTGATCGACCTGGTCGACCTGGTGCTGCTGATGTCGGTCAACCCCGGCTTCGGCGGCCAGTCCTTCATCGGCTCGACCCTGAGGAAGATCGAGCGCACCCGGGCCATGCTGGACGCCGCCGGGTCGCCCGCGCATCTGCAGATCGACGGCGGCGTCACGGCCGCCAACGCCGGGGCCTGCGTCGCCGCCGGGGCCGACTGCCTGGTGGCCGGGACCGCCGTGTTCCGGGGCGGACCCGAGGCCTATGCCGCCAACATCGCCGCCCTGAAGGCCGCGTGAGCCCGGTCGGCCCCTTCGCCGAGCGCGGCCCGGCTCCGGCCGTGGGCGTGACCGAGGGGTCGATCCCGGGCCTGCGCGGGGCCCCGGTGCGGACCCCGGTGCGGACCTCGGGCGTGCAGACGGGGCCGGCCCTGTGGCCCGCCATCGCCGGGCGCATGCTGACGCGTCAGATGTGGATCGAGCTGTACGGCCTGCCCGGCTATGCCCTGACCCTGGCGGCGGGCAAGGCGGTGGCCTTCGCCGCCACGCCGCGCGACTTCCGCCCGGTCGACCCGGCCCCCGGCAAGGCGGTGCTGGGCGGGCGGTTCCATCTGGCGGGGACCCATATGGAGGCGGAGGCCCCGGCCGACCCCTTCAACCGGGCCAGCCCGTCGAAGGCCTTCGCCACTGACCTGCACGCCTTCGCCTGGCTGCCGTCGCTGATGCTGCAGGAAGACCGCGGCGCGCGCGAGGCGGTGCGGCTGACCCTGGCCTGGGCCGAGGCCTTCGCCCGCTGGTCGCCCTTCGCCTGGGACCCCCAGATCCTGGCCCGTCGCACCTTCCACCTGGCCTGCGCGGCCCGCCGCATGGGGGCGGTGGCGACCGAGGCCGAACGGCTGAGGCTGGCCGACGTGCTGGGGCGCCAGGCGCGCCAGCTGCTGCGTCCGCCCGGCGGGCTGGCGGGCAAGGCCGAGCGTCTGGTCGCCGCCGCCCTGGCCGGTTGCGTCCTGGCGGGGCCCCCGGGACAGAGGCTCCGCAAGGCGGCGCTGGGACGATTGACGGGGGCGCTGCGGGTCACGGTCTTCGGCGACGGCGGCCACGCCTCGCGCAGCCCCGAGGCGGGGCTGGAGCTGCTGCTGGACCTGCTGAGCCTGAACGACGCCCTGTCGCAGCTGTCCGAGCCCGTGCCGGAGGCGGTGGCCGGGGCCATGCTGCGCCTGACCACGGCCCTGCGGCTGCAGACCCTGCCCGACGGCCGGCTGACCGGGTTCCAGGGCGGCGGGCCGTCGACCGCGGCCCGGGTGGCGGCGGCCCGCGCCCATGACGACCAGACCGAAGGTCAGGGCAGCGCGGCGGGGGCGGTCGGGGGGCTGACCCGGATCCGCTCGCCGCTGCTGACCATCGTCGCCGACACCGGCGCGCCCGGGCGGGGGGCCTGGTCCGAGACCGCCTGCGCCCAGCCCCTGGCGCTGGAGATCGTCTGCGGCAAGGACCGGCTGGTCACCGGCTGCGGCTGGACCCCGCGCGCGGCCGACCGTCAGGGGCTGCGCCTGGCCCCCGGCCATTCGACCCTGACCCTGGGCGAGCAGTCGTTCGCCGAGCCTCTGGGCGGATGGAAGGGCGAGCTGCTGGGGCCCCGTCTGTTCGGCCGGACCTACGCCTGCAGCGTCGAGCAGCGCGACGGCGACCAGGCCGTCTGGCTGGAGGTCGAGCACGACGCCTGGGCCGTGCCCTACGGCCTGCTGCATCAGCGCCGCCTGTATCTGGACCAGCGCCTGGACGAGCTGAGGGCCGAGGAACGGCTGCACCCCAGCCCCGACCATCGCGACGCGGTGCGGGTCATCGCCGCCCCCTATGCGGTGCGCTTCCATCTGGAGCCGGGGGCCCAGGCCTCGCTGGCCCGGGACCGGCGCTCGATCCTGCTGCGCGGTCATTCCGGGCGGGGCTGGTGGTTCCGGACCGACGGGCCGGACGTGGCCATCGAGCCCTCGGTCCATGTCGAGGACGGGCTGACGCGGCGCTCGCTGCAGGTCGTGGTGCGCGGCTCGGCCCGGACCGACGCCGAAACCAAGATCCGGTGGAAGCTGTCTCCCGCCGGGGCCGCGGGCGATCCCACCTGATGCCGACCCGCCGAGGACCGCCATGAAGCCGACCGCCGCCGTCCTGGTCCTGCTCGTCACCGGCTGCAGCCCGGCCGCCGAGGCCCCCGCGCCGGTGGCCGCCCCCGCCGAAATCGTTGCGACGCGCCCGGCCACGACGCCGACGCGCTATTTCTACTTCGGCAATCACGTCCCGCGCGCTGAGATCCTGTCGATCGAGGGCGTCGACACGGCCTCGGCCCGGCTGAGCGGCCGGACGACGGCCCAGGACAACTACGACTACTGCATCGGCGCCGCCGGCCCCGACGACGCCGACCTGCTGGCGCGCTGCGCCGCCGAAAGGGTCGAGCAGCCGGTCGAGACCATGACCGCCGACTGCCTGGCCCGCACCGTCTCGGACGGCAGCCCCGCCCTCTGGGTCCGCGACGAGCCCGGCGAGGACGGCAAGGTCGCCCCCGTGTGGCGCGACCAGGCGAGCGGCGACATCCGCGATTATTCCGGCGCGGGCCGGGGCTATAAGCTGAGCGCTGCGTTCCGGCTGATGTGCCCCGCCGCTTCCGTCACCATCCAGCCCGATCCGACCTGATGGGTCGCCCGCCGTCCGCCTCGGGTCTGGGCCTGGCGACGCAGCGGGCGATCGCGCGGCAGGTCGTGGCCATGTTCAACGATCCGGCCAAGGGCGAGACCCCGATCGTGCGCCGCGACGACGGTCTGTTCGGGCCGGACTCGGTGGCCTGGCGGGTGCACGGCGACGTCGTGGGCATGCTGGTGGGCGGGGTCTCCAGCCTGCTGCTGCAGATGCTGCATCCCAAGGTGCTGGCCGGGGTCTGGGACCACTCCAACTTCCGCGCCGACATGCACGGCCGGCTGCGGCGGACCGCGCGGTTCATCGCCGTCACCACCTACGGCGGCCCGGACGAGGCGAAACGGGCCATCGACCGGGTCCGCACCATTCACAGCCATCTGGGCGGCGTCCTGCCGTCGGGCGAGTCCTATCGGGTGTCCGATCCCGAGCTGCTGGCCTGGGTCCATGTGACCGAGTGCTGGAGCTTCCTGAACGGCTGGATCCGCTATGGCGAGCCCGACATGTCGGCGGCCGACCAGGACCGCTATTTCGCCGAGATGGCGGTGATGGGAGACATGCTGGGGGCCGATCCCCTGCCCCGCACCCGGGCCGAAGCGCGGCGGCTGATCGACCGGATGCGGCCCCAGCTGCGCGTCGACGACCGCACGCGCGAGGTCGCCCGCCTGGTGCTGAACCAGCCCGCGTCCAGCCGGGCCGCCGCCCCCGTCCAGGCCATGACCCTGCAGGCCGGGGTCGAGCTGCTGCCGGTCTGGGCCCGGTCCATGCACGGCCTCCCGGCCCCGGTCCTGGCCCGCCCCCTCGTGCGGGCGGGCACGATGGGTCTGGCCAAGACCCTGCGCTGGACCTTCGCCGGGGTCCGGGCGGCGGATGCGGCACCCGCCCGGCCCGACACGGCGGGGTGACGACGCGGCGCGGGCGGTGCTAAGGGCCGCGCGTTCCCGCTCCTCCCCCCAAGGTTCGACCTCCATGCCCGCCGCCCCCGACTTCCCGCCCGCCCCCGACGCCGTCAAACCCGTCCGCGCCCTGATCTCCCTGTCCGACAAGGCCGGGCTGGAGGACGCCGCGCGCGCGATGCACGACGCGGGCGTCGAGCTGGTCTCGACCGGGGGCACCCGGGCGGCCATCGCCGGCTTCGGCCTGCCGGTGAAGGACGTGGCCGACCTGACCGGCTTCCCGGAGATGATGGACGGCCGGGTCAAGACTCTCCACCCGATCGTCCACGGCGGCCTGCTGGGCGTGCGCGACGCGGCCGAGCACAAGGCCGCCATGGACGAACACGGCATCGGCCCGATCGATATCGTGTGGATTGATCTGTACCCGTTCGAATCAACCGTCGCCTCGGGCGCGGGCTTCGACGCGGTGATCGAGAACATCGACATCGGCGGGCCGGCCATGATCCGCTCGGGCTCCAAGAACCACGGCTATGTCGCCGTCGCCGTCGACGCCGCCTCGATCGGCGAGATCGTCGCCGCACTGAAGGCCGACGGCACGACCTCCCTGGCCCTGCGCAAGCGGCTGGCCGCCCGCGCCTTCGCCCGCACCGCCGCCTATGACGCCGCCGTGTCCGGCTGGTTCGCCGGGCAGCTGGAGGACGCAGCCCCGGCCCGCAAGTCCATCGCCGGCGCCCTGGCCCAGACCCTGCGCTACGGCGAGAACCCGCACCAGTCGGGGGCCTTCTACCGCACCGCCCCAGTCGCAGGAGAGGGCGCCCGCCCCGGCGTCGCCTACGCCGAACAGATCCAGGGCAAGGAGCTGGGCTACAACAACATCGCCGACGCCGACGCCGCCTATGAGCTGGTCGCCGAGTTCGAGGCCCCGGCCTGCGTCATCGTCAAACACGCCAACCCCTGCGGCGTGGCCGTCGGCCACACCCTGTCCGAAGCCTACGCCCGCGCCCTGGAGTGCGACGCGGTCTCGGCCTTCGGCGGCGTCATCGCCGTCAACCGGCCGCTGAACGGTGACGACGCCCGCGCCATCACCGAGATCTTCACCGAGGTCGTCATCGCCCCCGGGGCCGACGACGAGGCCCGGGCCGTCTTCGCGGCCAAGAAGAACCTGCGCCTGCTGATCACCGACGGCCTGCCCGACCCGCACGGCCCGGGCGAGGTGTTCCGCAGCGTCGCCGGCGGCTTCCTGGTCCAGTCGCGCGATCGCAGCCTGATCAAGCCGGCCGACCTGAAGATCGTCACCCGCCGCCAGCCGACGCCGCAGGAGATCGAGGACATGCTGTTCGCCTTCACCGTGGCCAAGCACGTCAAGTCCAACGCCATCGTCTATGCCAGGGACGGCCAGACCGCCGGCATCGGCGCAGGCCAGATGAACCGCCGCGACAGCGCCCGCATCGCCGCCATCCGCGCGAAAGAGGCCGGCGAGGCCAAGGGCCTGGCCCATTCCCTGGCGCAAGGATCCGCCTGCGCCTCGGAAGCCTTCTTCCCCTTCGCCGACGGCCTGCTGGAGGCGGTGGCGGCGGGGGCCACCTCGGTCATCCAGCCCGGCGGCTCGATGCGCGACGCCGAGGTCATCGCGGCCGCCGACGAGCGCGGCATCGCCATGGCCTTCACCGGCGTGCGGGTGTTCCGGCACTAGAGCCAAGGTCCGTTGAGTTGGATGGTCGCCAAACCGCCGGACCAGGGCGCGGCAGACCGGTTCATCACAAAGGGCACAAAGGGAGCCACAAAGGACACGAAGGCAGCGGAGTCGTATTGAGGTCGATGCCGTCCGGGGTTGGTTGACTCGCGGCGTACGCCGCATTTGATCCAGGGCGAAGATGAACCCGGTTCAAGCGACCTCACAGGACCCGTTGTGTCCTTTGTGGCTTGCCTTCGTGCCCTTTGTGATGAACCCGCCAGCGTCGGTCAACCTGGCGTCCACGCAAACGACGAATGCCCCGTTCGGTCAGGCCTGGCTTCGCAAGGGCGCTGAGGGAATATTTTCCTATTGACCCCTTGCGGCGGGGCATGCCCGCTCCCAGATCGCGCCCACGGTCTTTTGACACGTGAAGGACAGCACCCGGTCGATCCGAACGGGTCGGACGGGTCGGACGGTGTTTCGGCGTCCGTCCGCCCATCGCCGCGTCGAGACCGGGTCTGACCAGCGCCAGGCACCCCGGCCGAGGACCACATTCGGCCCGTTCGGCCGGTCATCGAGGGCGATCAGGGCCAGGCCCCGGACCGACGCCTCGTGGCTTGAGCGCGGCTGCGGGTAAGACGTGCTCGCTAACGCCGAAGGATGCCGTAGAGGAAGAGATCGACCAGATGAGCGACCCGGGATTGGGGTGAACTCTCTTTTTCGATCGCGATCGAGATCGCGCTGACGACGGTGATGACATCGTCGAACGTGACCGCTGGACCGATGCGGCCATGGTCCTGGGCACGCCGAAGCAGTCGGTGTCCTTCGGCCGTGATGGCATTGCAACCCGGGGTGCCGCATTGAATCACCGTGCCCAGAGCGCCCGCGAAGCTCTGGTAGATGCTGGTGTTCAGGGCGAGCTCCTCGAGATAGGCGCGCAGGGCGGGGCCGGGATCATCTTCCGTATCTCGCAGACGGCTGGTTTCCGCGAGGGCCAGGAACCGTTCATTGCTGGTGGCGGCCAGAAGCGCCTCGCGCGTCGGAAATCGACGATAGAGCGTGGCGATCCCGACCTTGGCCCGCTTTGCGACCTCCTCCAGCGCGACGCCGACGCCCCGCTCGAGGAAGAGGTCTTCCGCTGCCATGAGAATGCTCTCGCGATTCCGTCGCGCATCAGCGCGCAGTTCCGTGTCGTCGCTCATCTCTTCCGTCCGCCTTGCCAAACGGAGGGTGCCTCCATATTGTAAGTGGAACAACCCTCCATTTTCGTAGAAGGTAGGCATATGGCAAAGCGTTTTGAAGACAAGGTCGTGGTGATCACCGGCGGCAGCGACGGCATCGGCCTGGCGACGGCACAGCTGTTCGCGGAGGAAGGTGGCCGGGTGTACATCACCGGCCGGCGTCAGGCCCTGCTCGATCAGGCGGTCAGCCAGATCGGACACGGTGCGGTCGGCGTGCAGGGCGACACCACGAGCCTCACAGACCTTGCGAGGCTCTACGCGCGTATCGAGCGGGACCACGGCAAGGTCGATGTCGTGTTCGCCAACGCCGGCATGCACGAGGCCGTCCCGCTCGAGGCGATCGACGAAGCCCATTTCGATGCGATGTTCGGTCTCAACGTGAAGGGCATGGTCTTTACCGTCCAGAAGGCGCTGCCGCTGATGGCCGCCGGCGGCACGATCGTCCTCAATGGTTCGATCGCCGGCTCCAAAGGAATCCCCAGCCAGTCGCTCTACAACGCAAGCAAGGCAGCCGTTCGCTCTTTTGCGCGGAGCTGGACGACCGACCTCAAGGACCGCGGTATTCGCGTGAACGTCGTGGCGCCGGGCGGCACCGAGACGCGCCTCATTCGCAGCTATCTGGACACGCGGCCGGGCGCGGAGGAGGCGCTTAATCAGGGGGTGCCGCTCGGGCGACTGGGACAGCCTGACGAAGTGGCGCGCGCGGTGCTCTTCCTGGCGTCGGAGGACAGCCGCTTCATCGCGGGTCACGAACTCTTCGTGGATGGCGGGGTCGCCGCCGTCTGAGGACAGACAGGGTGTCAGCGTCGCGTTGAGACCAGGTCGGACCAGCGCCAGGCCGCCTTGCCGAGCGCGAGCCGGGGGGCATCCGGCCCCTCGGCCAGGCGGATCAGGGCCAGGCCCCGGACCGCCGTCGCGCGGCAGGCGGGCGGGGCGAAGGCGACCTCCAGGGCGATGGCCTGGCGCACCGTGGCCAGGCCCTTGCCGGCCTGGCCGGGGCTCTGGATCCAGTCGCCGTTCCAGACCAGCACGGCCCCGGCCGCCGCGCCGGGCACGGCGGCCACGGCGGCGTTGATCTCGGCGTCGTCCCTAAGGGCCGCCTCCAGCCGGGCCACCATATCGCAACTGTCGCCGGCCCCCGCGCCGTCGCCGGCCCCGGACCCGCCGCCGGTGCCGGCGCGACCGGAACCGGCCCTCAGAGCCCCCGCCAGCTGACCCCCGCTGAGGACCGTCAGGGCCGGGACGGCGGGCACCGGCTCGGGCCTGGCCTGGGCCGGGGCGAGCGGCACGGAGGGGACCCGCGTCGTCGGCCGGGCCGGACGAACCGGGACCGGGCTGGGCGGCGTCGGGGGGCTGGGCGCGACGGTTGCGCTGGCCGGCGATCCCCCCTCGGCGCTCTGGGCCGTGGGCGTGTCCGACACGACGGGCGGCACAGGCAGCGGCGGAGGCGGTCGCAGCCACAGCTCGATCGGCGCCCGCGCAGGCTCGACCGCGAGCGAGGGCGGGACAGCGCCGCCCCGGAACAGCAGCGGCAGGGCCAGGTGGAGGCCCAGGACCGCGGCCAGACAGGCCAGCTTCGCGCGCCGCCTCATGGCGTTCCGGCGGGGTTGCGGGGCGGCGTCATGACCCAGTCCTCCCGACTGCCTGGGGCCATTCTGGGGCAGGCTGGACCCATTCTCGCCCCTTCCGGGACATGACCCAGCCTTGAGTCCCCTCGCACCTGTCATGCGCGCGTCCGCCCCCGGGACGCCTGCATCGGAGTTATGCCTTGATCACCGCCACCCCCACCGCCCTGACCCCCGCCCCCCGCCGGTCGGCCGCCCGCCATCTGATGACCGTCGGTGTCGTTGCCCTGGTCGGCCTGACCGCCAGCGCCTGCGCCAGCCACCGCTTCGTGCGCGACAACGTCGCCGTCGTGGACAGCCGCGTCGACGCCACCGACGCCCGCGTCACCGAGGTCGCCGGCACCGCCGGAGAGGCCCTGACCCGCGCCACCGCCGCCCAGAAACTGGCCGAGGGCAAGTTCCTGTATGAGGTCGTGCTCAGCGACGACTCGGTCAAATTCCCCGCCGACGCCGACACCCTGTCGCCCGAGGCCGAGGCCCGCCTGGCCGAACTGGTCCAGCGCCTGAAGGCCGAGAACCGCAACGTCTATCTCGAGATCCAGGGCCACACCGACGCCAGCGGCCCCGAGGGCTACAACAACGCGCTCGGCGAATCCCGCGCCGAGGCCGTCCGCCGCTATCTCAGCGTCCAGGGCGTCGCCCTGAACCGGATGGCCACCATCTCCTACGGCGAGGAGGCCCCCGTCGCCCCCAACACCACGCCCGAAGGCCGCGCCCAGAACCGCCGCGTCGCCATCGTCGTCCTGAGCTAGACTCGCCCCCCCCCGGCCTCCGACGCCTGTCGTGGCCGCGCGCTGCGACAGGCATCGGGACGGCGGAGGCTACACGAAGGCTTCACTTGCCGGTGTGGCGACCACATGGCTAGGGTCCGGGGATCGGGGGAGGCAAGATGCTCAGGTTCAA
Organism: Brevundimonas sp. LM2; assembly: GCF_002002865.1. Classification (NCBI taxonomy): domain Bacteria; kingdom Pseudomonadati; phylum Pseudomonadota; class Alphaproteobacteria; order Caulobacterales; family Caulobacteraceae; genus Brevundimonas; species Brevundimonas sp. LM2. The sequence continues at coordinate 104,767 of NZ_CP019508.1, forward strand.
GCCGCTCATCCTCGGGCTCCTGCTCGCCTTGATCTCCGTGCGCGCCGACGCCCAGGTCCTAGCGCCGCCGGCGCAGTATGACGGTCCCAGCCAGGTCGAGGGCTATGACACCCGCACGCTGTTTCAGCGCTGGGTGATGTGGGTCGAGCGCAGCAAGGGGGAGGCTCTGGAAGCTGCCCTGGCCGAGGTGGAAACCCCCGAAGGCATGCGTCGTCACGGCAGCGCCATTATGGAGGCCCGCGCCTCCGGAGATCAGGGTCTGGCACTGGTCGCGGATATCCTGATCTTCTGTCCCAGTACAAACAGCTTGTCGGACACCAGAGGGTGTTACCCGCAGATGCGAGACATCACGATCCCGGCGTCGGCGTCGGCGGGCGGCTATGGCGCGGACACCCCTCTTTCGAGCTGGATTCGCGAGCAGTACGACCCCGTAGCGCTGGTCCAGGCTCTGAAGGCGGCGGATGTTCCGCCGGACGCCGATGCATGGCGCACCGATCTTGCGCCCGTCTTCGCCGGCATGGCGTCGCCCCTCGACGTCCTGCGAAGCCAGACACAGACCCGGACCGTGGATGGCCGCACATGCCCGGCCTTGGTCACGGCGTTGGAGGCGGTCGAGGGCCGGATGCTGGAGTGGCGGATCGATCTGCTGGGCGTGGCCGAAGACACCGTGCCTCCGGCACCCCGACCCCACGCCACGCGGTGGCGCTATCGGCTGCAGTTTTTCGATGAGGACGACGTCGGGATCGGCGCAGGATCGAGCCTCGAGCCGATCGTGTCGCCCGTCTTCGAGGCCGGCCAGGCCTGTCGGCAGGCCGCCGGCTGACGATGGATACGCTTGCGACCCGCTGGGCCCGGCTGGAGCCCCATGTCACCCTGGTCGGGCCGGACGACGACCGGCCGCGGCCGACCGCCCTGCTGTTCCACGGCTGCGGCGGCCTGAGGGGGCATCTGCCGCGCTATGCGGCGGTGGCCGAGGCGCGGGGCTGGCGGGCCGCCATCGTCGATTCCTATGCGCCGCGCGGCTGGAGCCGCGAGTTCGCCATGGCCACGGTCTGCACCGGCCTGCTGCTGCGCGGCTGGGAGCGGGCCGGCGACATCCTGGCCACGATCCACGGCCTGTCGGCGCGTCCCGAGGTCGATGAGGACACCCTGCTGCTGGGCGGCTGGAGCCACGGCGGCTGGGGCATCATGGAGGCCATGAGCGGCGACCGTGACCTGACCGGGGCCCTGGGGCTGGTGGACGCGCAGGGCGTGCCGCTGAACGGGGTCAAGGCGACCTATCTGGCCTATCCCTATGTCGGGATCGCCGCCCTGAACCGGATGCGGCCCTGGCGGCATTGTCCGAAGACCCTGGCCGTCATCGCCGCCCGCGATCACCTGACCACGGTGCGCAACGCCGAGCGGGTCCATGCGATGGTCCGCGACTGCGGGGCCGAGGTCGAGACCTGGGTGGCCGAGGGCACCCACAGTTTCGACGAGCCGATGACCGCCCCGCCGATGCGGTTCGACGAACCGCTGAGCCTGCAGGCGCTGGACCGGTTCGGTCGGTTGCTGGACGACGTCGCGCCCGCCCCGATCGCCGCCCGCCGCCGCGCCTGACCGCCATGGACAGCGCGCGGCAGCGATGGCAGCGGCTGGCCCCCGAGGCGGAGCTGCTGACCCCGGCCGGCCGCGGGCCGTTTCCCACCGTGCTGATCTTCCACGGCTGCGGCGGGGTGCGCCAGCATCTGCACGACTATGCCCGGGCCGCCGTGGCCGTCGGCTGGGCCGCCCTGCTGATCGATTCCTTCACCCCCCGGGGCTGGAGCCGCGACCATGCCAAGATGCTGGTCTGCACCGGGCTGCGGTTCCGGGGCGGGCAGAGGGCGGGCGACGTGCTGGCGGCCATAGCCGGGGCCCGCCGCCTGCCGCTGGTCGATCCCGATCGACTGGTTCTGGCGGGCTGGAGCCACGGGGCCTGGGCCATCATGGACCTGTGGGCGAGCCGGCTGGACCGGCCCGGCGCGGTCGGGCTGTCGGATGCGGCGACGGTGTCGCTGGAGGGGGTGCGGGGGGCCTTCCTGGCCTATCCCTATGTCGGCCTGGCCTCGGCGAGCCGCGGCGGTCGGCCCTGGCCGCGGGCCCTGACCCTGCTGTCGGTGGTGCCCCGGCGCGATCACCTGGCCTCGGTGCGGCGGCATATGCGGGCCCTGGCCAGCGCCGTCGCGGCGGGGTCGGAGGTCGCGATCTGGGGCGTCGACGCGACCCACGCCTTCGACGAGCCCGGCCTGATGGCCCGCATCATGCGCTATGACGAGGCGCTGAGCCGGGAATCCATGGGTCGGTTCGCGGGCTTCCTGGATCGGTTCACTCGACCGGCACGATCCGCACCTCGGCCCTGATCGAATTGGCGATATAGCAGGCTCCGTGGGCCCGGCGATGCAGCTCCGACAGGGTCACGGGGTCGGGGGCCGAACCGCTGAAGGCGACCTCGGGGCGGAGCGTCACCCGCGTCATCGAGATCTTGCCGCGATCGTCTTTGCCCAGGATCCCGACCGCCTTGTCGTGGTAACGGTCGACCACCAGGCCGGACCGTGCGGCATAGGCCAGGAAGAACAGCATGTGGCAGCTGCTGAGGGCCGCCACGAAGGCCTCTTCCGGATCCACGGCGGTCGGGTCGGACATCGGCTCCGCCACGCTGGTCGGGGCCGACGAGCCCCGCACCACCGAACCACCGTCGAAGATCCAGTCGTGCGCGCGCGAATAGCGGTTGTCGGTGAAGGGCTGGGCCGCGCGCGTCCATTCGACGGTGACCAGGTGTTCGCTCATGCCGATGCCCCTCAGTTGAACAGCGTGTAGGTCATCCCGATTCGGGCCTCGAAGCCCAGCGAACGATAGAATGCCAGCGTGGCGTCGTGCGCGGCGAAGGCGTGCAGGAAGACCTGCTCGCCCGAGGCCAGGATCGTGCCCGCCACCGCCCGCGACAGGCCGGCGGCATAGCCGCGTCCGCGCCAGTCCGGATGGGTGCAGACCCCGCTCAGCTCGGTGAAGCCGTCGACCCGCAACCGCCGCCCGGCCATGGCCACCAGCCGGCCGTCCTGTTTGATGCCGATGAAGGGCCCCAGCCGCCGCGTCGCCGAGCGGAACGGACCCGGCCTGGTCAGGGTTGCCAGGGCCAGCATGTCCGGCACGTCGGCCTCGGTCAGGATCTCGAAGGCGAGGTCGGGCCCGCCCGGGGTCAGGGCCGTGGCCACCATCTGCACCAGGGGGATACGGTCGACGACCCCGACCCCCGGCAGGTCGAGTTCGGCCATGGGCCCGCCGGTCGCCTCGACCATGCCGGCGCCGGGGTGGGCGAGGGCGAGGGCCGCCATGGCCGCCAGGCTCTCCGGCGTGGCGTCGGCGCCGGACAGGAAGACCCCGACCTCCGGATCGATCCGCACGGCCCGATCATCGGAGTCCGCCGTGACGAAGCCCGACAGCCGGGTCGTCAGGGCGTTCCACACGGCGCGGTCCAGAGGATGGGTCATGGCCAAGCTTTAGCGGGTGCGCGATGCCGCGCCAGCCTGGACGCCGACGCCGCGTCCGAAAATCGCTCGCCCTTTGTCATCCGCGAAGGCGGGATTTGTCATCCCCGCGAAGGCGGGGACGATCAGCGCCAGAAGCCGACGATCTTCTTGACCTCGTCGACCACCGGATCGGCGATGGCGGCGGCGCGCTCGGCCCCGTCCCTCAGGACGCGGTCGATCTCGGCCGGATCATCCATCAGCCGGCGCATCTCGGCGGTGACCGGGGCCAGGGCCGAGACGGCCAGGTCGGCCAGGGCGGGCTTGAAGGCCCCGAAGCCCTGGCCCGCGAATTCGGCGGTCACGTCGTCGCGCGTGCGGTCCGACAGGGCGGCGTAGATGGCGATCAGGTTGCGAACCTCGGGCCGGTCGTCCAGGCTTTCGCCCGGTTCGGGCATGACGCCCATGTCGGTCTTGGACTTGCGGATCTTGGCGGCGATGGTGTCGGCATCGTCGGTCAGGTTGATGCGGCTCTGGTCCGACGGGTCGGACTTGGACATCTTGGCCGCCCCGTCGCGCAGCGACATGACCCGCGTCGCCGGACCCTGGATCAGGGGCTCGGGCTGGGGGAAATAGCCGGGCGCGCCGAAGTCGGTGTTGAACTTGGCGGCGATGTCGCGGGTCAGTTCCAGATGCTGTTTCTGGTCCTCGCCCACCGGCACCTCGGTGGCCTTGTACAGCAGGATGTCGGCCGCCTGGAGCACCGGATAGGTATAGAGGCCGACCGAGGAGCGCTCCTTGTGCTTGCCCGACTTCTCCTTGAATTGGGTCATCCGGTCCAGCCAGCCGAGGCGGGCGACGCAGTTCAGGATCCAGGCCAGTTCGGCATGGGCGCGCACGGCCGACTGGGGGAAGATGGTCGACCGGGCGGGGTCGAGGCCCGAGGCGAGATAGGCGGCGGCGATCTCGCGCGTCTGGGCCGCCAGCAGGGCCGGGTCCTGCCAGACGGTGATGGCGTGCAGATCGGCCACGAACAGGAAACAGGGCGCGCCCGAGTCCTGCAGCGCGGTGAACCGCTTGAGCGCCCCCAGATAGTTGCCCAGGTGCAGGGCGCCGGAGGCCTGGATGCCGCTGAGGATGCGGCGCGGGCCGCTATAGGCGGGGGTCTCGGTGGGGGCAGCGTCGGTCATCAGTCCAGTCCGGTCGGGGTGGGAGCCCCCGGTTCACGTCGCAGCGTCGCCTTCAGTTCGGACACGCTGACGGCGCGGAAAAGCACGATGCAGGCGGCATAGACAAGGCCTCCCGCGGCGACCACCGCGATCACGGCGATCTCCTTGGCCCACAGAAGCCGGCTGATGTCGCGGTAGAAGACGCTGGCGGGCACCAGGGCGGCGGCCATCACCGCGCTTGCGGCGGCGACGCGGGCGATCCGGCTGACGAAGCGGGGCGAGGCCCCCCAGACCCCCTCGCGGAGCAGGGTGCCGCCCAGCAGGGCGACGTTGATCCAGGCGGAGACGCTGGTGGCGATGGCCAGGCCCAGCACGCCGTCGACGCCGATGCGGCTGAACCAGAAGAACAGGCCCGACCCCAGGGCCACGGTCACGGCGACCGAGATGATGGCGAAGATCATCGGCCGGCGGGTGTCCTCCCGCGCGAAGAAGGGCGGGGTCAGGACCTTGGCCAGGACGAAGGCGGGCACGCCCCAGGCGAACTGACGCAGCACGTCGGCGGTGCGGGCCGCGTCCTGGCTGGTGAAGGCCAGGCGGGTGACGGTCGCGTCGATGATGAAGAAGGGGATGACGAACAGGGCCACGGCCGCCGGCAGGGTGAAGGCCATCGACAGGGTGATGCCGTCGTCCAGGGTGCGCCGCCCGCCCTCATGGTCGCCGGAGACGAAGGCCTTGGTCAGACGCGGCACCAGGGCCAGGCCGATCGCCACCCCGATCAGGCCCAGCGGCAGCTGATACAGCCGGTCGGCGTTGTAGAGCACCGACCGCGCCCCCTCATTGGAGCCGGTCAGCAGCTGGCTGACCACCGAGTTCAGCTGCAGCGCCCCTCCGGCCAGGACCCCGGGAATGGCCAGTTTCAGCGTCCGCGCCACGCCGGCGGTCATCCGGGGCCAGCTCAGGTTCAGCCGGATGCCGAGCCGGCGCACCCCCCACCACAGCAGCCCGGCCTGCAGCACCCCGGACAGGGTGACGGCGGCCGACACGGCCAGCAGGGTCGTGGGCTGGCTCATCGGGATCAGGTAGGGGGCCAGCAGGGGCACCAGGGTGCACAGGTTCAGGAACACCGGCACGCCCGCCGACAGGGCGAACCGGCCCGAGGTGTTGAGCACCCCCGACAGCAGGGAGGCGATGGTCATGCAAGCCAGATAGGGCATGGTCAGCTGGGCCGCCGTGGTGGCCGCGAACATCACCCCGCTGTCGTCCTTCCAGGCCGACAGCAGCACCGGCATGATCCAGGGCATGGCGATCTGCAGCACGATGCAGAAGCCGGCCACCACGGCGAACATGAAGCTGAGCGCCTCCGACGCCGTGACGGCGGCGGCGGCCTCGCCCTCGCGCGCGCGAACGCCGCCATAGATGGGCACGAAGGCCTGGGCGAAGGCCCCTTCGGCGAACAGGCGGCGGAACATGTTGGGCAGCATCAACGCCGTGGTGAAGGCGTCCATCATCGGTCCCTGGCCGAAACGGGCCGACAGGAACAGGTCGCGGGCGAAGCCCAGGATCCGGCTGCCGAGCGTCAGGGACGCCTGGACGAAGGCGTTGCGGGCCAGACTCATCGATGGGTTCTCGCGGGAGGTTGACGGCCCTTAGCGCGGTTCCGGCCCGGGCGAAACGGGGTTGCGGGGGCGCAGGTCCGAGACGTCGCGGGCGCTGGCGCGGGCGGCGGTGATGGGGCGGCCCTTGGGCGGCTCGGGCGCGCGGTCCAGCACCGCCTCCAGCGCGACCTGCACCGCGTCCAGAACGGCGTCCGAGGTGATCTTCCGCCCCTTGCGGTCGGTGACGTAGAAACTGTCGACCGCGCGCTCGCCGAACCCGGCGACATGGGCCGATCGGATCGACAGGTCGTGGTCGGACAGGGTGCGCGACAGCTCGGCCAGCAGGCCCGGCCGGTCCGCGCCCGACACCTCGATCACGGTCGCGCTTTCGCTGGCGGCGGCGTCGATCATGACCACGGGGCGGACGTCAAAGACGGCGCGGCGCGGCGATGGCGCGGGCATGGCGGGTGGGGCCACCGGGGTCTCGCCCCGGGCCGCCGCCTCCAGCGCGGCGATCAGGGAGGTCAGGCGACGCGGCTCGTCCCGGCCATAGGGACGGTCGGCCCCGTCCTGGACCTGGAAGACGTCCAGCACCGTGCCGTCGGCGGCGGTGGCCACCCGGGCCCCGGCCACATCGGCCCCGGCGGCGGCCAGGACCGCCGTCAGGTCGGCGAACAGACCGGGCCGGTCGCGGGCGGCCAGGGCGATCTCGGTCGTCGCCTCGACCCGGCCGGGGCCTTCGCGCGCCTCGGCCGCCGCCCCGCTGACGGCGGCGCGGGCCACCAGATCGGCGTGGTCGGCCAGGGGATCGGCCCCGACCGCCGTCTCGCCCCGGAACAGGGCCTCGACCCGGCTGTAGAGCGTGCGCATCAGCTGGCCCTTCCAGCTGTTGAACACGCCGGGCCCCACGGCGCGGATGTCGGCCACGGTCAGGACCAGCAGCATGCGCAGCCGTTCGGGGTCGCCGACGATCTCGGCGAAGGCGCGGACCGTGGCCGGATCCGAGATGTCGCGCTTCTGGGCATAGTCGCTGAGCGCCAGGTGGTGACGCACCAGCCAGACCACGATCTCGATCCGGCGGGTGTCGATCCCCAGCCGCTCGCAGGCCCGCCGCGCGGCGATGGCCCCCTCCTCCAGCTGGCCCCGCTCCCCGCCCTTGCCGACGTCGTGCAGCAGCATGGCCAGCATCAGGGCCTCGGGATCGGCGATCAGGTGGATCACCTCGGTGGCCAGGGGATGATCGTCCTTCAGCTTGCCGCGCTGGATGTCGTTGAGGATGCCGATGGCCTGCAGCGTGTGCTCGTCGACCGTATAGGCATGGTACATGTTGAACTGGGTCTGGCCGACGATCCGGCCCCATTCCGGCAGGAACCGGCCCAGCAGACCGGCCTCGTTCATGATCGTCAGGACCCGATAGGGCCGCTGGCCGTGGGCCAGCACATGCAGCAGGGCCGCCGTCGCCCGGGGATCGCGTCGTAGCCGAGGCGTGACCAGCGACAGCGAGCGTGTCACGGCCGAAAAGGCGTGGGGATGGACGTCCAGATCGTGCTGGTCCGCCGTCACGAACAGGGTCAGCAACCGGACCGGATCCTCGGCGAAGACCTCCGGCCCCGTGATCGACAGACGTCCGCCGTCCTCGACGAGGCCGGGCACGCCCAGGTCGCGCTTTCGCCCCGGAATCAGGCGCGACAGGCTCAGGGTCTTCTTCTGGTGGCGGGCCTCCAGCGTGGCGCTCATGGCCCGCGTCAGGGCGCCGACGTCGCGGGCGACCAGGAAATAGCGGCGCATGAACCGCTCGACCGCCGGTTCGTCGCCCCGGCCGCGCCACCCCATGCGGCGCGCCACCTCCGGCTGCAGGTCGAAGGTCAGCTTCTCCTCGGCGCGTCCGGCGGCCAGATGCAGGTGGCAGCGCACGCGCCACAGGAAGTCGAACGCCTCCTCGAAGGTCCGGCGCTCGCGGGCGGTCAGCAGCTCGTCCAGCACCTTGGCCCCCAGCGGGCTTTCCGGCGCCAGCGACCGGGCGATCCAGAACAGGGTGTTCAGGTCCCGCAGCCCGCCCTTGCCGTCCTTGATATTGGGCTCGACGCGGTAGCGGGTGGCCCCGGCCTTCTGGTGGCGGGCGTCGCGCTCCTCCATCTTGGCGGCGATGAAGGGCCGGGGATCGGCATTGGTGACCATGCCCCGGAAGCGCCAGAGGAAATTCTCGGTGACCTGGGCATCCCCCGCCAGGGGCCGGGCTTCCAGCAGGGCGGTGCGGATGGTCATGTCGGTGCGGGCCAGGCTCAGCGCCTCCTCCACCGACCGGGCCGACGACCCCACCTTCAGCCCCAGGTCCCACAGGACGTAGAGCATGAACTCCGCCACCGTCTCGGTCCGCGCCGTGGTCTTCCACGGCCGCAGGAAGACCAGATCCAGGTCCGAGAAGGGGGCCAGCACGCCGCGCCCATAGCCGCCGACCGCGAGCAGGCTCAGCTTCTCCGCCTCGGTCGGGTTGTGCGACGGATACAGGGTCTCGGTCGTGAACCGCCACAGGGCGGTCAGCAGGTCGTCGGCGGCGGCGGCATAGAGCCGGGCCACTTCGACGCCGGGCAGGCCGTTGGCGAGTTTCGCCGCGATCCGCTCGCGCGCCGCATCGTGGTGAGCCTTCAGGACGGCGGCGACGGCGGGCCGGACCCCAGGGCCGGAGACGATGGCGTCGAGGCGGGCGTCGAGGGTGTCGGTCACTGAAGCCCTTCCCCCGCTTGCGGGGGAACGCGGTCCGTCTTCGAGCAAAGCGAGAACAGGACCGATGGGGGAACTTCAGGCACCCGCGAAGCAAGGCAAGACCTCCCCCATCGGTCCTGGCTGGCTACGCCAGCGACGGACCGCGTTCCCCCATGAAGGATGCGGGAAGGGCTGCGTTTCCGCCTCACGTCGCCAGCCCCTTCAGACGGTACAGCGCCTCCAGCGCCTCGCGCGGGCTGAGCGCATCCGGATCCAACGCCGCAACCGCGTCATCCAGCGCGGACTTCAACGCCGGCACCGGCGCTTCCATCACCGCGAACAGCGGCAGGTCGTCCAGCCGCCCCTGCGCCGCCTTCTCGGTCTCCAGCCGGTCCAGCACGGCCCGGGCGCGCGCCACCACCGCCGGCGGCACCCCGGCCAGCTTGGCCACCTGCACCCCATAGGAGCGGTCCGCCGCCCCCGGCACGGCCTCGTGCAGGAAGACCAGGTCGCCGTTCCACTCGCGCGCCCGCATCGACAGGTTGCAGACGTGGTCCAGCCGTTCCTCCAGCCGGGCCAGCTCGTGATAATGGGTGGCGAACAGGGTGCGCGACCGGTTCACGTCGTGCAGGGCCTCGGCGCAGGCCCAGGCGATGGCCAGGCCGTCATAGGTCGCCGTGCCGCGCCCGATCTCGTCCAGCACGATGAAGCTGGAGGGCGTCGCCTGGGTCAGGATGGCGGCGGTCTCGACCATCTCCATCATGAAGGTGGACCGCCCGCGCGCCAGGTCGTCCCCGGCGCCGACCCGGCTGAACAGGCGGTCGACGACGCCCAGCCGCATCGACCGGGCGGGCACGAAACAGCCGCCTTGCGCCAGCACGACCAGCAGGGCGTTCTGGCGCAGGAAGGTCGACTTGCCGGCCATGTTCGGCCCGGTGACGATCGACAGCCGGGCGCATCCCGCCCCGTCGCCGTCCAGCCTGCAGTCGTTGGGGGTGAAGGGGTCGCCCGCCTTCTTGACCGCCGCCTCGACCACCGGGTGACGCCCGGCCTCGACGGAGAAGACGCGGCTGTCGTCGACCACGGGACGGACCGCCCCGACCTCCTCGGCCCATTCGGCGAGGGCGGCGGTGGCGTCCAGCTCGGCCAGGGCGTCGGCCACGGCCTGCAGCGGACGGGCCAGGTCCTGAACCGTGCGCCGCCAGACCTCGAAGGTCTCGCCCTCCATGGCCAGGGCGCGATGGCCGGCCTGGCTGATCTTGGCGTCCAGCTCCGACAGTTCCACCGTCGTGAACCGCACCTGGGCGGCCAGGGTCTGGCGGTGGATGAAGGGGCTCTCGGGCCCGGCGCGGAACAGGGGCTCGGCGTTTTTGGACGTGGTCTCCAGGAAATAGCCCAGCACCGCATTGTGCCGCACCTTGAACGGCACGCCGCTGTCGGCCACGGCCCGGGCCTCCAGATCGGCCACCACCCGGCGGCTGTCGTCGCGCAGCGTCCGGGCCGCGTCCAGCTCGGGCCGGAAGCCGGGTTTCACGAAGCCGCCGTCGCGGGTTAGGTGCGGCGGCTCGTCGGCCAGGCCCTCGGCCAGGTCCAGCATGAGCCGCGCCAGATCGGGCGACAGGGTCAGCCGGTCCAGACAGCCCATGATCCGCGCGGGCGGCCCGGTCAGGGGATCGGGCGAGACGGTGAACAGCCCGGCCAAGCCTTCGGCGATCGTGAGGCCGGACCGGATGGCCCCCAGGTCCCGCGGCCCGCCCCGTCCCAGGGCCAGGCGCGACACGGCCCGGGCCACGTCGGCCGAGGCCTTCAGCCCGTCGCGCAGGTCGCGCCGCAGCGACCGCCGCTCCAGCAGCCATTCGATCGCGTCCAGGCCGTGGTTGATCGCGACCGGGTCGCGCAGCGGCCGGGCGATCCGCTCGGCCAGGGCCCGCGCCCCGCCGGAGGTCACCGTCCGGTCCAGACAGGCCAGCAGCGAGCCCTCGCGCTCGCCCCTCTGGGTGCGATCGATCTCCAGGCTCAGCCGGGTCGCCGGGTCGATGGCGAGAAAGCCCGCGTCGCCCGAGCGGCGCGGCGGGGCCAGGGCCGGGACCCTGCCGGCCTGGGTGGTCTCCAGATAGGCGGCGATCAGGCCGAGCGCCGAGACCTCGGCTTCCTCGAAGGCCCCGAACCCGTCCAGGGAGGCGACGCCGTACAGCCGCGCGACCCGCCCGCCCGCCGCCGCCGGTTCGGCCACGGCCGAGGCCAGGGCCTGGACCACCCCGCCCGAGCCATCCAGCGCCGCCTTCAGGTCGGGATCGGAAAAGGCCTTGTCGGTGACCAGCACCTCGGACGGGCGAAACGCCGCCAGGGTCGCGCCCAGGTCGCCCAGGTCGCAGGCCACGCAGTCGACCGCCCCGGCCGACAGCTCGACCACGGCCACGGCCGCGCGGCCCCTGCGGATCGCCACCGCCGCCAGCCGGTTGGCCCCGCGCGCGTCCAGCAGACTGTCCTCGGTCAGGGTGCCGGGGGTCACCACCCGCACGATGTCGCGATGGACCACCGCCTTGGAGCCGCGCTTCCGCGCCTCGGCCGGGTCCTCCAGCTGTTCGCAGATGGCGACCTTGAACCCCATGCGGATCAGCCGGGCGATATAGCCCTCGGCCGCATGGACCGGCATGCCGCACATCGGAATGTCCTCGCCCAGATGCTTGCCGCGCCGGGTCAGGGTGATGCCGATGGCGGCGGCGGCGATCTCGGCGTCCTTGAAGAAGAGCTCGTAGAAATCGCCCATGCGGAAGAACAGGATGGCGTCCGGCTGCGACGCCTTGGCCGTCAGGAATTGCGCCATGACCGGCGTGGTGCCGTCCGGGGGGGCGATCTTCGGCGGATGGGTGAGCGGGGCGTTCATGATGTGGCGTCAGGGTGACGGATCGGGCGGCGCGGCTCAAGCGATCTTGCAGAACCTCCGCCGCGCTGCGACAAGCCCGCCAGGCGGTTAAGGGAACGCGGTCGAACACCGCGGCTGTGCCCGCAACTGTAGGCGGTTAGGCCGTCGTCCGGTCCGGGGGGTTCGCTCCCCGGCGTCACTGGGTCCGCGTCGCGGATCCGGGAAGGCGGGGACGGCGGTCGGTGACCCGCAAGCCAGGAGACCTGGCCGCCGATGTCGCTCGCCCGCTGTCCGGGACCAGACAGAGGCGTGGGACCAACCCCTTCTCCCCCGCGGGAAGGCCGTTCCGTCGAAGCGACCCGATCTCGGAGCCGCCGTGAGCCCCGCTCGCGGCGGATTGGTCGCTGTTCACACGCCCGGCGCGCGCCGAAGCCGGGCCTGTCGGAGCCTGCCCGCCATGAAACGCCTTCTTCTCCTGTCCACCGCCCTGGTGGCGGTCGCGGCCGCCTGCCCGTCCTTCGCCCAGGACGCCGGCTCGGACGCCCTTCCGGACACCTTGCCCGAGGTGCTGGTCACCGCCACCCGTCTGCCCGCGATCCAGCAGGAGACACCGGGGGCCCGGGTGATCGACGCCGCCACGATCGAACAGCGGGGCGCGGTGTTCGCGTCCGACATCCTGGCCGACGTGCCCGGCCTGTCGGTGACCCGCTCCGGCCTCGGCGGGGTGGCCCAGGTCCGGATGCGGGGGGCCACGCCGGGCAAGACCCTGGTGCTGGTCGACGGGGCGCCGGTCAACGACGCCTCCGAACCCAACGGGGCCTATGACTTCTCGGGCTTCGAACTGGGCGACATCGAACGGATCGAGGTCCTGTCGGGGCCGCAGTCTTCGCTGTGGGGCTCTGACGCCATCGGCGGCGTGATCGCCTTCACCACCCGCGAGATCGACGGCGTCCGCGCCGAGGCCGAGGCCGGGTCCTACGGCACCCTGCGCCACCGGCTGGCGGCCGGGCGCGCCGATGACCGCTCCGCCATCGGCGCCTGGGTCTCGCACTATACGACCGACGGCATCTCCGTCGCCGACGAGGCCGACGGCAACACCGAGAAGGACGGGTTCGAGAGCCTGACCGTAGGGCTCAAGGGCCGCTATGCGGTTTCCGACGCGATCGCGCTCGACGGCGCGCTGCGTTGGACGGATTCGGAGGCCGACATCGACGGCTTCCCGGCGCCGACCTATGCCCTGGCCGACACCTTGGACACCACCGACAGCCAGTCCTGGTCGGGCGTGGTCGGCGCGCGCCTGAGCGCCTTGGGCCTGTCGCACCGCCTCAGCGTCTCGGCCTCGGACATCGAGCGCGCCACGGACGGCGACTTCGCCTCCGTCTATGAGGCCGACCGCCAGACCTATCGCTGGCAGGCGGACGGCGCGGCCCTGGGGGACCGGGTCGCCTATGCCTTCGGGGCCGAGCGCGAGGACACGGCGGGCAGCCTCTCCGACGGTAAGTCGGTCGAGCTGGGCACCACCTCGGTGTTCGGCGTGGCCCGGGTGGAGGCCACCGAGGCCCTCAGCATCACCGGCGGCCTGCGCTACGACGACACCGACGACTTCGGCGAGGAGGTCACGGGCCGGATCTCGGCCGCCTATTCGCTGCCTGCGGGACTGATCCTGTCCGGGGCCTATGGCACCGGCTTCAAGGCCCCGTCGGTCAGCCAGGCCGTGTGCGACTTCTGCTTCTCGACCGTGCCGGTGCCGGTCCTGCGGCCCGAGACGGCCGACAGCGCCGAGGTGGCGATCGGCTGGACCTCCGGCGACGGCCGCTTCGACGGCCGGGCGACGCTGTATCGCCTCAACGTCGAGGACCAGATCACCTATTTCACCGCCCCGGTCACCTTCGACAGCTACTACGTCAATATCGCCGAGGCCCGGACCGACGGGGTCGAGGTCGAGGGGCGGGCCCTGCTGGGGTCCGGTTTCGACCTGACGGTCGCCTATGCCTGGACCGATGCGGTCAACGCGACCACCGGGGCGCGCCTGCTGCGCGTGCCGGAACATGCAGGCTCGGCGACCCTGGGCTGGACGGGCGACAAACTGTCGGGAGCCCTGACGGTCCGGGCGGAGGGCGATCAGGACGATTCGGGCGGCTTGCGCGAGAGCTTCGTCACCGCCAATCTGAACGCGGCCTATGACCTGACCGACGGCGTCACCGTGACGGCGCGGCTCGAGAACCTGGCCGACGAACAGTATCAGCAGGTGCTGGGATACGGCGAGCCGGGCCGGTCCGGCTATGTCGGGATCAGGCTGCGTTACTAAAAATCCTCCCCCTTTGGGGAAGGATCAGATCAGGCTGCGTTACTGATCCGGGCGACGGAGCCGGTCGAGATGGCGGCCGGCTCCGACAGGGCCAGCTCCTCCCAGTCCAGATCGGGCCGGGGGGCGTGGGCGGCGGCCAGGACGGCGCGCAGCTCGGCCGCCGAGGCGACGCTGGCGACCACGGCGGTCACCGGCGGCAGGCCGAGGCAGTAGGCGAGCGCCGCCTGCATCGGATCGACCCGGGCCTCGGCCAGGCGTCGGCGAGTGCGCGACAGGGCGACCCCCTGGCCGGCCAGATGCGCCGGCAGGGCCTCGCGGCTGGCGAACAGCAGGCCCCGCGCGAACACCGAGGAGACATGGACGTCGATGCCCCGGGCGGCGAGGTCGGACAGCACGCCCTCCGTCACCGGGCGCTGGTCCAGGATATTGCAGGGCATTTCGATGACGTCGGGCTGGAAGCGACGCGCGAGCAGGGCCGGGCCATCCTCCAGCGTCGTGACGAAGCCGATGCGCCGATACAGGCCGCGATCCTTCAGCGCCTGCAACCGGTCCCACAGGTCCCGCCCCTCGGCCCCCGCCAGATCGGTGGCACGAGAGACCAGCAGAGTGTCGCCGCGGGGCAGGCCCATCCGCTCCAGCGAGCGTCGGGCGCGGGCCTCGACCCGGTCCAGGCCCTCGGACAGGGCGACCGTGCGGACCGTGACGGAGAAGGGCGACGGGAAGGGCCAGGCCTGGCCCAGCAGGCGTTCCGTGTCCCCGATGGGCCGCGTCGCCACCACGGACACGCCGGCGTCGGCCGCGGTGCCGAGCAGCGTGCGCATCGCCTCCTCGCCCACGCCGACCGGTGCCGGGACCGCGCGCTCCGGCTCGGTCACGACCGCCAGGGCCAGCTTCTTCGCCGGTGAGGGAAAGGAGGATGAGATCACCGGGTGATTCTGACCGGTAATGTTTAAGGGAGCCTGAGGGAGACCCTACCGGTTCGTTACCAGCGGAACGGGGTTCGGGCAGGGCTTAGGGCTTAGGGCTTAGAGTTCGCGCCGACGGCAAAATCTCTAGCACCTCGCTAAGACCTAAGACCTAAGCCCTACCGCCTCATTGCTGCACCGCATCGGAACCCACGCCGGGCAGTGGCGTTCAGCCGTCAGGGCCTCTATTTATGGCTAAGCTGCAGCAACGGAGTGCGATCATGGCCACCACCAAGGCGCGTGAAGACATCAAGAACGACCTGAATGCTCTGAAGGAGGACCTGAAGGTCGGGGCCCGCGAGGAGGCCGCGAAGCTGAAGGCCAAGGCCACCGAGACCGAAGCCCGCCTGCGCGAAAAGGCGGCCGAGGCCGATGCCCGCGTGCGCGAGCGCGCCGACGAACTGCGCGACCAGGCGCGCGGCTATTACGACCAGGCTCGCGTGCGCAGCCGTGAATACTACGACGACGCCGCCGAACGCCTCGACGAAGCCCAGCGCTACATCACCGAGCGGGTGCAGGAGCGTCCGGTGCAATCGACGGCGGTGGCGCTGGGCGTCGGCGTCGTCCTGGGTCTGCTGCTGGCCGGCCGTCGCCGCTGATGTTCGGCAAGGGGCTCGTCAAGAAGCTGTCGGCGGCCCTGGTGGTCGCCGGCTGCGCCTTCGTCGCGGTCGTCGCCCTGGGCGCGACCGTCTATTATGCGTTGCAACTGGTCGTGGTGCCGCTGGCGGCGGCGGCCATCACGGCCGCCCTGTTCGCCGTGGTGGCGATGGCGGTGGCCATGGTCTTCCTCGGGGCCGGAAAGCCCGAAGAGGAAGAGGTGGACGAGGAACCGGAGGGTTTGGGCGGCCGGGCCTATGCCCTGTTCCGTTCGCGCCCGGTGCTTGGAACCGTCGCGGCCCTGGCGGGCGGCTGGATCTTCCTGCGCAACCCGGCGCTGGCCACCATGGTGGCGGCGGCCTTCACCGAGAAGTCCCACAAGCGCTACCGGCGCTAGGGTTAAGACCCGGCGGAACGCAAGCCTTGCGCGAACGTTGATCAAGCAGGCGACGTCGCTGGGACGGGGCCTGCCTTCAACCTTCTAAGGGAGGACCGTCTATGCTCCGCTGGGCTCTCATTTTTCTCGTTCTCGCTCTGGTCGCTGGCGCCCTGGGTGCCGGCGGCGTCGCCGGCCTGTCGATGAACATCGCCTATGTCCTGTTCGTCGTCTTCCTGATCCTGATGGTGGTGTCGTTCTTCACCGGCGGCCTGCGCCGCAAGCTCTAGAGCGCCGGACCCCGAATCGAAAAAGCCGCGACCTTCCGGGTCGCGGCTTTTTTTTATTGTCTCAGGTCATGGCCGCTTCGAGGGTCCCCGGCGAGGATGGATCCGGGGCCGACTCGCGGTGGCGCGTGTCCTGGCGCCGCGGCAGCCGCCAGCTCTCGGCCGGGGCGAAGGCCTGACCGTCCCAGGCGATCGCCGTGACCACGATCTCGTGCGGGGTCCATTCGATCTGGTTGAAGCTGGGCGGCGCCCCCCGTTCGCGGTGCGACAGGGTCCCGCAGCCGACGGCATAGGAACAGCGGTCCGACAGGTCGATCGGGATTGCGAAGGGCACGTGGACGTGGCCGGTCGTGATCAGGTCGACGCCCGCCTCGGCGAAGATTTCCGCCGCCGCGTCGCCTCGCTTGACGTCGCCCGTCATGGGCGTGCCGATCATCTCGATCAGCGGATGGTGGCAGGCCAGGATCCGCAGGGCCCCGACCGGGGCCTTGCGCAGGGCCTCGGCCGCGCGCCGGGTCTGGTCCAGGTCGATGACGCCCTTGGACCAGTTGGGGCGGGCCTGCCATCCGCGCGCCGTGGTGACACCCCGGACCATGACGTTGTCCCGGACGAATTCGCCGTCATGGGCCGGGTGGCCGGTCGCGTCCTCGAACGCCTTCCATGGCCGGAACAGACGGGCCGACAGGCTGTAATAGGGAACGTCGTGGTTGCCGACGATGACGAAGCGCGGCGTCGGCATGGCCCGGATCCAGGCCCCGGCGGCGGCGAACTCGTCCGGCAGCCCCTTCTGCGTGATGTCGCCCGTGATCAGGATCAGGTCGGTCGGCGTCGCATGGGCGTATTCCAGGGCCCGCTCGCAGGCCCGCTTGTGCTCGACGCCGAAATGGACGTCTGAGAACTGAAGCAGTCGGCCGGTCATCGGGCGGCGCCCCGCGGCGAGATGGCGGTCACGCCGTCTCTCCCTGGGGTTGAGGATCGGGGGCCAGGGCCTGGAAGGCGTCGGGAATGAAGGTCACCATGGTGTCGTGATGCAACAGGGTCGGCTCCCCGTCCAGAACGGCGGGGATCTTGGAGCGGGCGCGGATCCGGATCCTGCGCGCCGGCTGGGTCACGACGGACGGATCCTGGCGCCAGTCGCTGAACAGGGCCGTGGCGGCCAGGCGGAAGGCCTGGGCCGCGTCGGCCGGATCCATGGCGGCGGCTTCCAGCCCCGTGTGCTCGTCCATGGCCTTGGAGATCAGCGGGCTGATCAGGGCCAGGGCCTCGCTGCGGCGGGCCCGCCCGCCGTCCAGCTCGACGCGGATCTTGCCGGAAAAGGCTCGCTTCAAGGCCCGACGACCATAGGTCCAGGCCAGGCTGAGCTTGCCGGTGCGCATCGCCTCGCGCGCCGGGGCCCACAGGGCCGGAGATCCAAAGATGCCGGCGCAGTAGAAGGACTGCCCCTCGACCCGGCCACCCGCCACGCATTGGGACGAGCCGTTCTCCAGGGTGTTGCGCAGGGCCAGCTTCCAGTCGGCCGTGCCGTACAGCGCCTTGGGCAGCATGTTCATGGTCCCGCCGGGCAGGGGTGCCACCAGGGGCCCCTTCGGCCCGGCCTTGGACGCCACCGCGCGCGCCGTGCCGTCCCCGGCCAGGACGAACAGCACATCGGGCTTGGACGCCAGGGCGACGTCGATCTGGTCGTCCATGGTCGCGCCGACCAGTTCGACGATCTCCGCCTCGCAAGGATAGTCGGCCATAATGGCCTCGACCTCGGCCACCGCGCGCGGTCCGACCGAGCCGGACAGGGTGTTGACCAGGATCACGACCCGCGAAATGGACACGTGCGGCGTCAGGGCGCGCGGCTCCGCCACGGGGTCGATCGACGGGGATCCCACGGGGTTCATCGGGTCGGTATCGGGCGTGATCGTATCGGTCATGACGCCCGAACGCGCGCCCGTGGCGCGTGTTCCGGCCCAAGCGTGGCTATGGGGTCCGCATTTCCTCGGCCGTGGTTTCGGCCCCGGCTTCCAGGGCGTCGCCGGTCTTGGTCGCCGCCTTGTCCGCGCCGTCGGCGGCCCGACCGGCCAGACGCTCGGCCGCCGCCACGCCCGCGACGATCCAGCCGTCCATGATCGTTCCGGCCTCCGCCAGCGAACGCTCCTTGATGCCCAGCACCGCCGTCAGCACGCCGAACAGCGCCAGCAGGGTGACCAGCAGGCCGACGAAGCCCCCGCCGCCCCCGCCGGACCGCTTGCGCGTGCGGGCCCAGACCGGGCTGGCATGATCGTCCGACATTCGAACCGGTTCAGGAAATCGCATCGGCCAACCCCACCCACGCTGACGATCGCGGGCGGTGCCCATTGCGCCACCCGCCACAGCATATGTCATCGTTCACGGGCAGACTAGACGCGGAACCTGTGCCGTAATCCAGCGTTCTCGCTCTCGGGGCGAACATCAGGAATGAAAGACACACCATGAACAAGGCTATTCTCGCCATCAGCGCCGCCGGCCTCCTGGCCTCGGCCTGCGCCAGCGACCCGTACGGCAACACCGGCTCGAACCAGACCGTCCGTCAGGGCGCGATCGGTGCGGGCCTGGGTGCCGTCGCCGGCGCCATCATCGGCAACAACGTCGGCGGCGGCAATGCAGCCACCGGCGCCCTGATCGGCGGCGTCGCCGGTGGTGCCATCGGCGCCGTCCGCGGCTCGCAAGCCGACCGCAACAATCAACAGCGCTACCGCGACAACCGTGGCCAGTATTACTACTGCTACGACAACAACCAGAACGAGTGCTACTGGGAAAACGGTCAGCGCCGCTACTAGGCTCTGAACGAAGACGACTCTCAGGGCGGCTCGTCAGGTGACGGGCCGCCCTTTGCGCGACCAGAAACAGGAGACGGGGCGATGATGACGATGCAGAAGCTTGTGCTGACCGGGCTGATCGCCGGTGTCGGCCTGTCCGCCTGTTCGATGGGGCCCCGTTTCCGCGATCGCGACGACCTGGTCGTCACCCCGAGCGCCTGCGCGGCGAAGCGCTTCGACGTCTATTTCAACGAGGATCAGGATCGGCTGACCACGTCGGCGCTGGAAGCGATCGGTCTGACGGCGACCCAGCTCCAGGGCTGCCGGATCCAGTCGGTCAAGGTGCTGGGCCTGGCCAGCGCCACCGGCGCGGCCGCCGAGAACATGGACCTGTCGCAGCGCCGGGCCGTAGCCGTCGCCGAGGCCCTGACCGCCGCCGGTTGGCCGGCCCCCGCCTTCGACATCGAGGCCGCCGGCGACGCCGGGGCCACCACCACCGCTGGGGTGCAGGAGCCCCTGCGTCGCCGTACCGAAGTTCTGGTCGAGGCCGCCCCCCTCTAGGTCTGGGTACGTCCGTGTTCGACGACCCCCAGGGCGTCGGCCAGCCGCACCTTCGCCGATCCACGTGGCAGGGGCTTCGACTGGCTCTCGTGCGGGGCCCAGCCGGCTAGGTTGACGATCTCGAAGGTCGCCGGGATGCGCCCGTCCGGCTCGCCATAGCGTTCCGCATAGAGCGTCGCTGCGCGCGCGATCAAGCCGCGGGTCAGGGGCCGGATGGTCCCGGCCAGGACATTGGTCTCGCCCATGGCGCGCAGATCGCGGATCAGGGCGAACAGGTCCGGATAGCGCACCGTCAGCCGGTCGACGTCGGACACCGGCAGGGCGAACCCGGCCCGCTGCAGCAGGCCCGCCCCGTCGAAGCCGTCGGCGAAGGGCGAGACCCGGGCCTGGGCCCCGCCGCGCTCGGCCAGCTCGGCCTCGGTCAGGACCGCGCGCAGCTCCTTCAGCGTCCCGGCCCCCAGCAGGGTCCCCAGAAACAGGCCGTCCGGCTTCAGCGCCCGACGGATCTGGCTAAGGGCCCCAGGCAGGTCGTTGGCCCAATGCAGGGTCATCAGGGTCACGATCAGGTCGGCCGAGCCATCGGCGATCTCCAGCGCCCCCGCGCCGGGGGACGCCCCCTGGTTCCGCCCCGTCGCCGGCGAGCCGACCCGACCGGCCGCGTCGCTCTCGGCCAGAACCCGACCAAAGACCCCGGGATGCGCCGACAGGTCGACGACCGTCGGAAACTCCCGCAAGGTGGCCTCGAGACTGAGAACGGCGTTCTCGGCGGCGCGGTGGTGCAGGAAATCGGCCTCGGCCAGGCGGGGCGCGGACCGCGCCAGGCGGGCGGCCCGGCGGACGGGATCGAAGATCACGGGGGGAGCGGAAGCGGTCATGGGCCTTCAGGATGGGGACTGGAGCGCGCCTTGGGAAGCGGCGCGTGCGCGCGCGGGCCTGATGGCGACCGGCCTGGGTCGCGCCCTGGCCGATCTGGTCCTGCCGCCCCTGGCCCACGACAGCCGCGAGGCGACCCAGGCCGCCGGCCTGACCCCCGACGCCTGGAGCCGGGTCGCCTTCCTGGAAGACCCGGTCTGCGACGGCTGCTCAGCCGCCTTCGAATACGACGGCGGCGACTTCGCCTCGGACCGCTGCGCCGCCTGCCTGGCCTCGCCCTACCGGTTCGCCCGCTGCCGCGCCGCCTGCGTCTATGACGAGGCGTCCCGGGGGCTGATCCTGAAGTTCAAGCACGGCGACCAGCAGCAGTTCGCCGGCCTGTTCGCGCGCTGGCTGGGCCGGGCCGCCGCGCCCCTGATCGCGGAGGCCGACGCCGTGGTGCCGGTGCCGCTGCATCCGACCCGCCTGCTGGCCCGGCGCTTCAACCAGGCGGCGGAGATCGCGCGGCCGCTGGCCAGGACGGCGAAGCTGGACTACCTGCCCGACGCCCTGACGCGGGCGCGACGCACCGAAAGCCAGGGCGGGCGCAGCGCCCGGGGGCGACGGATGAACGTCAAATCGGCCTTCGCCCTGACCGAGACGGGGGCCCGCCGGGTCCGGGGGCGGCGGATCCTTCTGATCGACGACGTCCTGACCACGGGGGCCACGGCCGAGGCCTGCGCCGGGGCCCTGCTGGACGGCGGCGCGCGGGCGGTCGATCTGGCCGTCATCGCGAGGGTGCGAACCGCGCGCGAAATGCCTAGATAGTCCTGACCCAGTCAGTTTTTCCCCGGAGTTTCCCCCATGGCCGACGTCGTCCTCTACACCAAGCCCGGTTGCCCCTACTGCCACGCGGCCATGGCCCTGCTGGACCGCAAGGGCGTCGACTACACCGAGATCGTCGCCTCCAACGACCCGGCCAAGAAGGCCGAGATGGTCGAAAAGGCCGGCGGCAAGGCCACCTTCCCCCAGATCTTCATCGACGGAAAACACATCGGCGGGTCCGACGACATGAGCGCCCTGGACCGTCGCGGCGGGCTGGACCCGCTGCTGGCGGGCTGATGTCGATCCGCCTGCCCATCGCCCTGATCCAGACACGGACGCCGGCGACGGCGGCCGCGGCCCTGGCCCATGTCGAGCCCCTGATCCGCCAGGCGGCGGCCGGGGGGGCGAAACTGATCCTGACGCCCGAAGGCAGCAACCTGCTGGAACAGCGTCGGGATCGTCGGGCGGAGGCGATCACCGACGAGGACCAGGACGCGGCCGTCATCGGCCTGCGGCATCTGGCGGCGGAGCTGGGCGTCTGGCTGCTGATCGGCTCGGCGATCGTGAAGTCTGGCCACGCCGGCGATGCCCGCGCCGCGAACCGGTCGCTGCTGATCGACGCCAACGGCGGCATCGTCGCGCGCTACGACAAGCTGCACGTCTTCGATGTCGATCTGGCCAATGGCGAGACCTACCGCGAGAGTTCGACCATCCGACCCGGGGACGCGGCCGGGATCGCCGACACGCCCTGGGGGCGGCTGGGGCTGACGGTCTGCTACGACGTCCGCTTCCCGCAGCTGTTCCGCCAGCTGGCCAAGGCCGGGGCCTGTCTGATCGCCGTGCCCGCCGCCTTCACCGTGCCGACCGGCGAGGCCCACTGGGAGACCCTGCTGCGCGCCCGGGCGATCGAGACCGGGGCCTTCATCCTGGCCCCGGCCCAGGGCGGCACCCATGAGGACGGCCGCAAGACCTGGGGGCATTCGATCGTGGTCGGGCCCTGGGGCGAGGTGATCGCCCGGCTGGATGACGACGAGCCCGGCGTCCTCCATGCCACCCTGGACCTGGCGGCCGTCGAGGCGGCGCGCGCCGCCGTGCCGCAGCTGCGCCACGACCGCGACTTCGCCGCGCCTGGAGCCTTGGCGTGATCCGCTATGCCCTAAGGTGCGACGCCGACCACCCCTTCGAGGCCTGGTTCGGATCGTCCGGCGACTATGACGACCAGGCGGCGCGCGGCCTGGTCGAATGCCCGTTCTGCGGCTCGCACGGGGTGGCCAAACAGATCATGGCCCCCGCCGTGGCCGGGACCCGCCGATCCGCGCCCGCCATGGACATGGCCAAGGTCCAGACCATGATGATGGAAGCCGCCCGCGAGGTGCGCAGCCACGTCGAGGCCAATTTCGACTATGTCGGCGACACCTTCGCCCGCGAGGCCCGCGCCATCCACGAGGGCAGCGCCGAGAAGCGCGAGATCTATGGCGAGGCCACGCCGGCCGAGGTCAAGGCGCTGAAGGCGGACGGGGTGCCCTGCGCCGCCCTGCCCCCCGCCCCGGTCGATCCGGCCAAGGCCCACTGATGCCGAGCGGCTGGCGGTCGATGCGGCCGGAGGATCTGGACCGCGTCGCCGCGATCGCCGCCGTCGGCTTTCCCGATCATTTCGAGGGGCGCGACTGTTTCGAAAACCGTCTGGCGCTCAGCCCGGCGGGCTGTCTCGTGCTCGAGACGCCGCAGGGGCTCGAGGGCTATCTGGTCGCCTACCCGTGGCGCGCGGATGCGGCACCGGCCCTGAACACCCTGATCGAGACGATCCCGACGGACGCCGGGGTGATGTATCTGCACGACCTCGCCCTGACGCCCGCCGTCCGGGGCCAGGGCTGGTCGAAGCCCGCCGTACAGGCCGTGGTCGATCTGGCGAGGGCCGGCGGCTGGCGGACGCTCGCCCTGGTCGCCGTCAATGACGCCGCCGACTTCTGGCGCGGTCACGGGTTCGCGGTGCGCGAGGTGCCAGGCATGGCGGACAAGCTGGCCAGCTATGGCCCGGACGCCCGCTACATGACCCAAACGGTCTAGTCGCGGGTCCAGCCCTTTTCGGCCATGCAGGCGCGGAAGGCGTCGCGGCTCTCCGTGCGGGCGTCGCAGTCGGCGCGGGCGGCGTCGAAGGGCTGGGCGTTGTTGCCATGCCAGGCGTCGTCGTCGCCCTTGGCGTCGATCACGGTGATGCAGCCCGAGGTCATCAGGGCGGCGGACAGGCTGGCGAGGATCAGAAGGCGTTTCATGGAGAGCTCCCGGTGCATGAGCCCTCTGGATGTCACCGGTCGCCGACGAAATCCCGTTACCAATCCGTCATCTGGATGAATTCGCGGTAAGGTGACGCTTCAATCCCTGGTCGCGACCATCATGTAGTTGACGTCGGCGTCGGCGCTCTCGCGCCAGCGGTCGGACAGGGGGCTGTAGACCAGGCCGTAGGGGCCGGTGACGGCCAGGGGCTCGGCCGACAGCATCAGGCGGATCTCGTCGGGCCGGACGAACTGCCGCCAGTCGTGGGTTCCGGCCGGCACCCAGCGCAGGATGTATTCGGCCGCCACCTTGCCCAGGGCCAGGGACTTCAGGGTCCGGTTCAGGGTGGCGACGATCAGGATTCCGCCGGGGGCGACCAGGCGCGAACAGGCGCGCAGGAAGCTTTCCGGGTCGGCGACGTGTTCGATGATCTCCAGCACCAGAACGACATCGAACGGCCCGGCCCCCTCGGCCTCGATCTGTTCGACCGTGGCGGCGCGATAGGCGATCTCCAGGCCCGCTTCGGCCGCATGGGCGCGGGCGGTTCCGATGTTCTCGGACGAGGCGTCGACAGCGGTGACGTCGAAGCCCAGCCGGCGCATCGGTTCGGCGATCAGGCCCCCGCCGCAGCCGATGTCGATCAGGCTGAGGCCGGCGAAGGCCTCGCGCCGGGCCGGATCGCGGCGGAACCGCTCAGCCACCCGGTCGCGGATGAAGGCGAGGCGGGCCGGATTGAACTTGTGCAGGGGCGCGAAGGGGCCGCGCGCGTCCCACCATTCCGCCGCCTGGGCCGAGAAGCGGGCGACGTCGGCGGGGTCGATGCTTGCGCCCTCGGCCCGATCCGTCGCATCGGCGGCAAAGCCTTGCCCCGTTTGGGGTTTGCGCTCGGACGAGGGGTCGTTAGAAGCGGCCATGGCGCAAGGGTGAACCTCTTTTACGGCCACCATGCAAGACGGGGATTTCCGCCACGATGACGCGGACGACATGACGGCACCGGCGACCAAGCGACTGGTGATGAAGTTCGGCGGCACCTCCATGGGCGACCTGGAGCGGATCCGCCGCGCGGCGCGGATCGTCGCCGCCGAGGTCCGGGCCGGGCACTCGGTCGCGGTCGTCGTGTCGGCCATGGCGGGCAAGACCAATGAGCTGGTGGCCTGGACCGACGGCGCGGGTGCCGCGGCCCCCGGCCTGCCCCTGTCGGACGACGAATACGACGTGGTCGTCGCCTCGGGCGAGCAGGTGACGTCCGGCCTGCTGGCCCTGACCCTGCGCAACCTGGGTCTGAACGCGCGCAGCTGGATGGGCTGGCAGATCCCGATCCTGACCGACGAGGATCATGCCCGGGCCCGCATCGTCGATGTGCCGGGCGAGGTCCTGGGGGCCGCGCTGGACGCCGGCGAGATCGCCGTGGTGCCGGGCTTCCAGGGCGTGTCGCCCTCGGGCCGGATCACCACCCTGGGCCGGGGCGGGTCGGACACCTCGGCCGTGGCCGTGGCGGCGGCCCTGGGCTGTCCCTGCGACATCTACACCGACGTCGACGGCGTCTACACCACCGACCCCCGGATCGAGAGCCGGGCGCGGCGGCTGGAGAAGGTCTCCTACGAGGAGATGCTGGAGATGGCCTCCCTGGGGGCCAAGGTGCTTCAGACCCGCTCGGTCGAGCTGGCCATGGCCAAACAGGTCCCGGTGCGGGTCCTGTCCAGCTTCATCGAACCCGACGAAAACGGCGTCCTGCCCGCCAAGTCCGGCACGCTCATCTGTGACGAGGAAGAAATCGTGGAAAAACGCATCGTGTCCGGCGTGACCATGAGCCGGGACGAGGCCCGGATCACCCTGCTGGGTCTGTCCGACCGGGTCGACGCCCCCGCCGACGTCTTCACCCGCCTGGCCGAGGCCAGCGTCAACGTCGACATGATCGTCCAGTCCCAGGCCCGGTCCGAGGGGGCGGTCAACCTGACCTTCACCACGGGCCGACGCGACGCCGCCCGCGCCGCCGACCTGATGCGGGCGCACCAGGCCGAGATCGGTTTCGAGGAGATCCGCGTCGACGAGGACGTGGCCAAGGTCTCGGTCGTCGGCGTCGGCATGCGCAGCCACGCCGGCGTGGCCCAGACCATGTTCCGCGCCCTGGCCGACAAGGGGGTCAAGTTCCAGGCCATCTCGACCTCGGAAATCAAGATCTCGGTCCTGATCGACGCCGCCTACGCCGAACTGGCCGTGCGCGCCCTGCATTCGGCTTATGGGCTGGACGCTGTATAGCGTGGGGTAGACCCGCGCCCTATCTCGGGCCGGGACAGGAGTGGCGATGCCGGTAGCGGGCGGAACATTGACGAGGGGGCCACGCGTCCTCCTGCGCCAGATCCGCGAGGCCATGGCCGACGGCGGCCCGGCCCAGGGGCGTCTGGACGTCGTGGTCACCACCATCGCCCAGTCGATGGTGGCCGAGGTCTGCTCCATCTATCTGCGGCGCGCCTCGGGCGAGCTGGAGCTGTTCGCCACCCACGGCCTGAACCGCGACGCCGTCCACGCCACCCGGCTGAAGGCCGGCGAGGGCCTGGTCGGCGAGGTGGCCCGCATGGCCCAGCCGATCAGCCTGTCGGACGCTCCCAACCACCCCAGCTTCTCGTATCGGCCGGAGACAGGCGAAGATCCCTACCACGCCTTCCTGGGGGCCCCCCTGCTGCGCGGCGGTCGGGCCATCGGGGTGCTGGTGGTCCAGAACCGGGCCGAGCGCCGCTATGACCCCGACGAGGTCGAGGACATCCAGACCATCGCCATGGTCCTGGCCGAGACCGTGGCGAGCGGCGAGCTGCTGGCCCAGGAGGAGCTGCGCGACATCGAGGTCGCCCCGCACCGCCCCGAACGGATCAAGGGGCAGAGGTTCGCCGAGGGGCTGGCCTTCGGCCATGTCGTCCTGCACGAGGCCCCCCTGGCCCCCGAGCGCCTGCTGGCCGAGAACCAGCAGGTCGAGGAGATTCGGCTGCGCGAGGGCCTGAACGCCCTGAAGGCCTCGATCGACGCCCTGCTGGACGGGGGCCAGGGCAAGCTGGCCGGCCAGTCCTATGAGGTGCTGGAAACCTATCGCATGTTCGCCGACGACCGGGGCTGGAACCGGTCGCTGGAGGAGGCGGTGCGCGGGGGCCTGACGGCCGAGGCGGCCGTCGACCGGGTCCGGAACGAGCACCGCGCCCGCTTCGCCCAGGCCCGCGACCCCTATATCAAGGAACGGCTGCACGATTTCGAGGATCTGGCCAACCGGCTGCTGCGGGTGCTGGGCGGTGAGAAGCCCGGCCAGCGCGACCTGCCGGACGACGCCATCCTGGTGGCGCGGAACCTGGGCCCGGCCGATCTGCTGGAATATCCACGCGACCGCATCCGCGGTTTGCTGATGGAGGAGGGGTCGGCCGCCAGCCATGCAGCGATCGTGGCCCGCGCGCTGCAGATCCCCTGCGTCGGACGGCTGCAGGGCATCCGCGACCGGCTGAGCGAAGGCGACATCGTCATCGTCGACGGCGAGGCGGGCGAGGCCCACCTGCGGCCCCGGCCCGACATGCTGGACTCGGTCCAGTCGCGCATGGCCCTGCGCGACCAGCGCCAGGCCGAGTTCACCAAGCTGCGCGACGTGCCGGCGATCACCGCCGACGGCACGCGGATCACCCTGCTGACCAATGCGGGCCTGGCGGTCGATCTGGAGAACCTCGACGCCACGGGGGCCGAGGGCATCGGCCTGTTCCGCACCGAGTTCCAGTTCATGGTGTCGGAGGAACTGCCGCGGCTGAACAGCCAGACGGCGCTCTACAAGATGGTGCTGGACGCGGCCGGCGACCGGCCCGTCACGTTCAGGACGCTGGACATCGGCGGCGACAAGGTCCTGCCCTATATGGAGACCTCGGAGCGCGAAGAGAATCCGGCGCTGGGGCGGCGCGCCATCCGCCTGGGGCTGGACCGGCCGTCCCTGCTCCGCCTGCAGCTGCGGGCCCTGCTGGCCGCCGGAGCCGGACGCGAGCTGCGGGTCATGTTCCCGATGATCGCCACGGTCGACGAGTTCCGCGCCGCGCGCGAGCTGGTCGACGTCGAATGCGACTGGGCCCGGCGGCGGGGACGGCCCCTGCCCGCGCGGCTGCGGGTCGGGGCGATGATCGAATGCCCCAGCCTGCTGTGGCATCTCGACGCGCTTCTGCCCCTGACGGACTTCGTCTCGGTGGGCTCCAACGACCTGTTCCAGTACATGTACGCGGCGGACCGGACCAATCCCCTGGTGTCGGATCGCTATGACGCCCTGTCGCCGCCGGCCCTGCGCGCCCTGCAGTCGATCCAGAAGGCCTGCACCGAGACCGGCACGCCGGTGTCGGTCTGCGGCGAGCTGGCCGGGCGGCCGCTGGAGGCCTTCGCCCTGATCACCCTCGGCTTCACCCGGCTGTCGGCCCCCGCCGGCGGCGTCGGGCCGGTCAAACGGATGATCCTGTCGGCCGATCTGGTGGCCGCGCGGCGGGGCATGGCCAATCTGCTGGGGTCCTCGGCCGGCTCGATCCGCAACGAGATCGAGAGCCTGGCCCGGAAATTGAACGTCAGCCTCTGAGTCGTCCTTCATCGGGACGACCCAAGCTTAACAAGACGTTGAACCGGCAGGCCTGATGAGTTATCCACAAGACGAGGCGGCGCGGCCTGTGTCGGCAGGCGGTCACTGTCACACCGAAATGGTAAACGATGGCCAGTTGCGTACGCCGTCGATCTTCGGCGGCGCGTCGAGTAAGGGGCAAGGCGTCATGGCGCTGGATACGGGGACGATCCCCGACGAGTTTCGGGCCCACCCGGATTGGAAGGACCCCGTTCCCTCCATCACGGACGCCGCGACTCTCGGCAGCGGCCTGCGCCAGGCGCGCGAGCTTTCGGGACGCGCCGTGGCCGAACTGGCGGCCGACACCCGGGTTCACGAACGCTATCTGCGCGCCCTCGAAGAGGACAATATCGCGGCCCTGCCGTCGCGGGTCTTCGCCATCGGCTATGTCCGCGCCTATGCCGGGGCCCTGGGTCTCGACGAACAGCTGGCGGTCGAACGCTACAAGCGAGAGACGCCCGACGCCTCGGTCGCGCTGCAGGCGCCGGTCGGCGTCGCCTTCGAGGACGTGAAACGTTACTCGCCGCGCATCATCGGCGGGGTCGTGCTGCTGGCGGTCGCGGTCATCGGCTGGAACGTGTTCCAGCGCGTCAATCTGATGCGCGCCCCGCAACCCTCCGACATCGCCGAAGTGCCCGAGAGCTGGTCGCTGGGCAACGTTCCCGGTCAGGACGTGGTCCACGTGGGCGCCGCCATGGCCGCGCCGCCGGACCAGACCACGCCCGCCCTCTACATCACCCCCGGCCTCGAGGCCGAACTGACGGGCATCGATCCCACGGACACGGCCGCGGTCGCGGCGGCGGCGGCCGCCAATGCGCCGCCGGTCCAGGCCGCCTTCAATCCACGCGGCGCCATCTACGGCGCGCCCGCCACCGCGTCGCAGGTCGTGATCCAGGCCCGGAAGCCGGGGGCCCTCGTGGTCCGCATGGCCGACGGACGGGTACTGTTCGCGCGTCAACTGGCCGCGGGCGCGGCCTGGCGCGCGCCGGCCGGCGTGTCGGCCATCATCGACGTGTCCGACCCCGCTGCCTTCGACGTCTATCTGAACGGCGAGCATGGGGGTCCCCTGACGGGCGTCCTGACCCCCCTGGCCCAGCTGAACACCCGGGCCCAGGCCCTGGCCCGCCAGACGGCCGCCCAGCTTCAGGCCGAGGCGACGGCCGCCCAGGCGACCGCGGCCCAGGCCTCGCTCCAGGCCCAGGCGGGCACGGTCCAGACCGCCGGTCCGGCCGCACAGACCCCTCCGGCCGTCGGAAATCCAGGCTGACGTCACGCGCGGCTTCAGCGTCATGGCTTCGACGCAGGGTCTGGCCTATATTGAACCCGTCATGAGCGACCACAGCCATATCCGTCCCTGGCGCCATATCGAGCGCCGCAAGTCCCGCCAGATCATGGTGGGCAACGTCCCGGTCGGCGGCGACGCGCCCATCACCGTCCAGTCGATGACCAATACGCCGACGTCGGACGCCAATGCGACCATCGGCCAGATCCGCGAGCTGGAAGAGGCCGGGGCCGACATCGTCCGCGTCTCCTGCCCCGACGAGGACTCGACCGCCGCCTTCCGCACCATCGCCCGCGAGGCCAAGGTCCCGCTCGTCGCCGACATCCATTTCCACTACAAGCGCGGCATCGAGGCCGCCCAGGCGGGGGCCGCCTGCCTGCGCATCAATCCGGGCAACATCGGCAATGCCTCGCGGGTCCGCGACGTGATCCAGGCGGCCAAGGATTACGGCTGTTCGATGCGGATCGGCGTCAACGCCGGCTCGCTCGAGAAGGAACTGCTCGAAAAGTACGGCGAGCCCTGCCCCGAGGCGATGGTCGAGAGCGCGCTGAGCCACGCCCGCATCCTGCAGGATCACGACTTCCACGAGTTCAAGATCTCGGTGAAGGCCTCCGACCCCTTCCTGACCGTCGCCGCCTATCAGCAGCTGGCCGACGCCATCGACTGCCCCCTGCACCTCGGCGTGACCGAGGCGGGCCCGCTGCGGACCGGCACGATCAAGTCGGCCATCGGCATGGGCAACATGCTGTGGGCCGGGATCGGCGACACCATCCGGGTCTCGCTCGCCGCCGACCCGGTCGAGGAGATCAAGGTCGGGTTCGACATCCTGAAGTCGCTGGGCCTGCGCCACCGGGGGGTGAACATCATCGCCTGCCCGTCCTGCGCGCGCCAGGGCTTCAACGTCATCGAGACCGTGGCGGTGCTGGAAGAGAAACTGGCCCATATCGCCACCCCGATGTCGCTGTCGGTCATCGGCTGCGTCGTCAACGGCCCGGGCGAGGCCCTCTATACCGACGTCGGCTTCACCGGCGGCGGGGCGGGGTCGGGCATGATCTATCTGAACGGCAAGATCGCCGGAAAACTGGCCAACGCCGGCATGGTCGACCACATCGTCAGCCTGGTCGAGGCCAAGGCGGCCGAGCTGAACGCCGCGCGCGAGGCCGAGGCGGTCGCCCTGGTGGCGGCGGAATAGGCGCACCGCGCTCTTGTCACACAGGTTTTACGGCGAGAGGATACGCCGATAATCGTCTATGCGGCAGGCAATGGGGCAGGTCGCGCGCGTTCTTTTCCGGGGGGAAAATGTCTATTCATCGCATCATGGTCGCAGCTTGCGCCGCTCTGGTGGTTTCGGCCTGCGCCACCTCCGAAGATACCGTGCCGATCCCCTATTCGGTCGCCGCCGCGCCACGCGTTCCCGGCGCTGAGTCGATCGCCGTCACCGTGGCCGCCAGCGACGCGCGCACGGACAACCGGGCGCGCATCGGGGCTCAGATCAACGGTTATGGAATGGAGATGGCCGCCATCCGGTCGGAGGCCGAGGTCGCCCAGGTCGTTCAGGACGCGATCGCGGCCGAGTTGACGCAACGCGGCTACGCGGTCGGCGCGACCGGGTCGCGCGTCAGCGCCGAGGTGCGGACCTTCTACAACAAGTTCTCGGTGGGTTTGCTTTCGGGCAAGTCCACGGCCGACGTCGCCTTGACCGTGACGGTCGCGACCCCCGGCGGAAGCCAGGTCTACAGCCGCGAGATCACCGGCAAGGCCGAGCGTTCGGTTCAGCTGGCCAATGGGGGCAATGCCGCCACCACCCTGTCCCAGGCCCTCTCGCAGGCCCTGGCCACCCTGATGGCCGACCCGGAATTCACCGCCGCCCTGACCCTATAGGCGGGGCAGCCCCGGGATCGCCAGGCGATCCCGGTGACAATCCGTCAGCCCGCGAAGGCGCGCTTGCAGAGCTCGGCCCCGAAGGCCCGGCTCATCTGTTCTTCCGCCTCGGCCATGCTGATCGCGGCGATGAGTCCGCCGCCCCCCGCGGAGCGGGAGATCTCATAGTCGCCCACGGTCTCGCCCGTCGCGGGGTCACGCAGAACCGCCGTCCCACGAATGACGTTCGAATCGCCCACCAGATAGGCCATGGCGGGATTGGCCGCCTTGAGCTCGCTGAGCCGGATCTCCAGCCGCAGCGGCTGGCTTCCCTTCGCGCATTTGGCCAGTTCCTCGGTGACAAGTCGGTCGAACAGCGCGGCGAACTCGCCCGAGACCGTCGTCGGAGCCGCGGTCAGGACGACGTCGCCGATCGACGCCGCCCGCGCCCGCTCCGGCGAAAGCGCCTTGATGGTGTCGCCTCCGCTGGAGGTGACGCAGCCTGACAGGCCGATCGCGGCCACGGCCGCGCACGTGATGATCGTTTTCATGATTGGTCCCCCCACGCGCCATGCACGCGCGCCAGATATCTTACCCTTGCGCCTGTGCTCAGCAAGCGGTTGGGGCACACGAACGGTCCGCCTTCACCCGCAGCCGTTGCCGCCGTGCCGAGCGCTCCCGGCCTTTCCCCATGGCGCAATCCGGCTAAGCTCCAGGCTTTCCGGGGAGCACACCATGACCTTCGCCTCGCGCCTGGCCGGCCTGCTGGCCGCAGTGTTGTGGCTCACAGCCCCGGCGGTGAGCTGGGCGCAGGCGGATCCGGCCCCGGCGGTCGCGCCCCTCGGCGATCGGACCCTGAAGGCCGCCGACGGCCGCGACATCCCCGTCTTCGTCTGGACCGCGCCCGAGGAACAGGGGGTCATCGTCTTCGGCCACGGCCTCGGCGGCGAGCCACAAGCCTATGCGGCGTTGCTGTCGCAATGGGCCGAAGCGGGCTTCACCGTGATCGCCCCCCTGCACGTCGATTCGCGGCGTCACCCCGGCGGCGGCCGGGTCGGCGGAGGCCAGGCCCTGGCCACGCGCGTCGCCGACCTCGTTGCCGTTCGGGCCCTGGTCCAGGCCGAGCACCCCGATCGCCCCCTGGTCATGGCGGGACACTCCTTCGGCTCGCTGCTGGCCCTGATCCAGGGCGGGGCCGTCACGGCCATGGGCCCGATGGGCGATCCGTTGGTCAGGGCCATTGTCGCCCTGTCGACGGCCGGCGACCTGCCGGGTCTGATCACGCCCGAGACCTATGCCGGCCTGGCCGCGCCCCTGCTGATGATCACCGGCGACGCCGACACGGTCCCGACCTATGCGCCCGACTGGCACGCCCACCGCAGCCCCTACGACCGCTCGCCTTCCGGCGACCGGATGCTGGTGATCTTCGAAGGCGGCGACCACAATCTGGTGCGCGACGGGACGGAGGCCCAGCGGGAGTTGGTGCGCACCATCACCCTCGACTTCATGCGCGCCCATGCCCTGGGGAATGGCGAGGCGGCGGCGCGCCTTGCGACGCTGGTCGCGCCGGCCGGGGTGCAGATCGAGCGGCGCTAGGCACGGGTCGGTCGCTTGCCGCCCGAGGCCGCCAAGCGCATAATCCGCTGATGCCCGCCCTGGACCCTATCGTTTCCGAGTTCGCCTCGACCGAGGATGAGGCCGCCTATGACGTGTGGTTCCGCGCCAAGGTGCGAGAGGCTTTAGCCAACCCTGGTCCCGATATTCCCCATGACGAGGTGGTTGCCAGGATCAAGGCCCGTCTCGCGTCGCTGAAAACGTGACCCGTGGCGGTCGTCGCCTGGACCGATGAGGCCTTCGACGATCTGGATGCCATCAGCCTGTATATTGGCACTCGGAATCCAGCGGCGGCCGATAGGTTGGCAGAGACGATATGGACTGCGGCCGAACGATTGGGCGAGCGACCCTTCGCCTACCGGGCCGGCCGAGAGCCCGGAACGCGGGAAGCTGTCGTCCACCCCAACTATACCATGGTCTACGCCGTAGGCCTCGAGACCATCAGGATCCTGCGCGTCCTCCACACCAGCCGCGAATACCCCTGAACGGATGCCGTGAACCGTGGGCCACCGCCAGGTCCTCCGGACGTGCGAAGGGGTGCAGATCGAGCGCCGGTAGTCCGCGACGGATGAAGACCGCAAGCCTGCCTCAGGCGAAGACCCCCGCCAGCTGCATGCCCTGGAATCCGGCCAGCAGCAGCAACAGGCCGCCGACGCCGTAGGTCAGGGCCCGCTGGGGGACGGTCTTGGTGATCCAGCCCGCGAACGGCGCGGCCATCAGGCCGCCGACCACCAGGCCGGCCACGGCCGAGAAATGGTTCTCCAGCGCATCGGCCTCCTTCCAGTGCCCGGTCACCAGGGCCCAGACGAAGGTCGCCGAGATGGCCACCGTCAGGAAGAACTCGGCCGTGTTGACCGTGCCGATGGCGCGGCGCGGCTCGGCCCCCGCGCCGACCATGGCGGACGAGACGGTCGGGCCCCAGCCCCCGCCGCCGATGGCGTCGAAGAAGCCGCCCACCAGGCCCAGCGGCGCGACCAGCCAGCGCGGGATGTGGCGGGGACGCTCGTTCCGGGTGGCGCGATACAGGATGTAGCAGCCCATGGCCGCCAGATAGGCGATGATGAAGGGCTTGATGACGTCGCCGTCGAGCCCGGCCAGCACATAGGCCCCGACGCAGCCGCCGATGACCCCCGCGATCGCCAGCGGCAGCAGCAGCCGCCAATCCACGTTCCTGTGCCAGATGTGCGACCCGGCCGAGGCCGCCGTCGTGAACACCTCGGCCCCGTGCACGCTGGCCGAGGCGGTCGCCGGCGGCACGCCGAAGGCCAGCAGCACCGAGGAGGAGATGACACCATAGGCCATGCCCAGGGCCCCATCGACCGCCTGGGCCACCGCCCCGACCAGCAGAAACAGGAAAAACGTATCCATTCAGTCCCCTTCTCGAAGCGCGATCTCTAGACCGTCGCTTCCGACCCGTCGAAACGGCAATAACTGCTGGACGTCGATAGCGCTGCTGAACGTCGGCCTGCGCCCGTCGCGACAACCCGTCGCAGGAACGCCAGTCATCAAGCCCGGTTCAGATCGGGCGTCCAGACACGATGTCCGGCGCAGGATCAAACCCCTGTCAGAGCGAGTTCCATGGTTCAGTACGCAGAAACACAGCATGCCCTCGAGAACGGGATCGAGTCGGTCAGCGCCGAAAAGGGCGTCACCCTGATCGAGAAATGGGAAGACAGCCTCAAGGAGGTCGAGGGCACGGGCGCCAAGAGCATCCTGCGCGACCTCGGGGCGCTGAAGACCGCCCTCAAGGCCAAGGAGCCCGACTCCGCCAAGATCGGCACGCTCCTCAAGAAGCTCGGTCAGGAGACGACCGAGATCGCGGGCGAGGCCGAAGGCGCCGCCGGCGACAAGCTGAAGGCCATCGGCGAAGGCCTGTCCAAGGCCGCCTAAGGGCAAAGACATCTCGGGCGGCGTGACCAATCGGCTTTGAGCCGCTAGAAGCGCTGGCTTCGCCGCCCGAGGTTTCCGTCTTTGCATCTTCCCCAGTCCAAGCTCGACCAGGTCCTCGACCGCTTCCACCAGGTGGAGGCGCGGATGGGCGCGGCCAGCGACGGGCAGGAAATCGTGCGCCTGTCGAAGGAGCACGCGGAGATGAAGCCCGTCGCCGATGCGGTCCTGGCCCTGGCCAAGGCGCGCACGGAGATCGAGGAGCTTCAGGCCATGACGGCCGATCCGGACATGGCGGCCATGGTGGCCGACGAGCTGGAGACGCTGAACGCCCGCCTGCCGGACATGGAGCGCGACGTCGCCCTGCTGCTGGCCCCGCGCGACGCCGACGAGAACGCCTCGGCCGTGCTGGAGGTCCGCGCCGGCACCGGCGGGGACGAGGCGGCCCTGTTCGCCGGCGACCTGTTCCGCATGTATTCCCGATACGCGTCCACCCGCGGCTGGAAGGTCGAGCTGGACTCGGCGACCGAGGGCGACGCCGGCGGCTACAAGGAGATCATCGCCACCGTCACCGGCGACGGCGTGTTCGGCCGGCTGAAGTTCGAGAGCGGCGTGCATCGGGTCCAGCGCGTTCCGACCACCGAGGCCGGCGGACGCATCCACACCTCGGCCGCCACCGTGGCCGTCCTGCCCGAGGTCGAGGACGTCGAGATCGAGATCCACGACAAGGACATCCGCATCGACACCTACCGCGCCTCGGGCTCGGGCGGCCAGCACGTCAACAAGACCGACTCGGCGGTGCGCATCACCCACTTTCCGTCCGGGATCGTGGTGACGTCGTCGGAGAAGTCGCAGCACGTCAACCGCGACAAGGCGATGAAGAACCTGCGGGTGCGCCTGTACGACATGCAGCGCCAGATGAAGGACAATGCCCGTTCGGACGCGCGCAAGTCACAGGTCGGATCGGGCGACCGGTCCGAGCGCATCCGCACCTACAACTACCCCCAGGGGCGGGTCACCGACCACCGCATCGGCCTGACCCTGCACAGCCTGCCGCAGATCCTGGAGGGCGATCTGGACGCGATGCTGAACGCCCTGATCGCCGAGGACCAGGCCGCGCGCCTGTCGGACCTCGAGGCCGAGTTCGCCTGAACCCGGCCCGCGACGCCGGCACGCTTGCCCGGCGCGTCCGGCCCGCGTAAGGCGCAAGACGATGTTCGGCCTCGCCAACCCCCAACGGTTCATGTCGTTCACCCGGCCCCTGGTGCCGGTGCTGTGGGGCGTGGCCGGCGTGCTGCTGCTGATCGGGATCTGGCTCAGCTTCACGGTCCCGGTCGACTATCAGCAGGGCGATTCCGTGCGCATCATGTTCGTCCATGTGCCTGCGGCCTCCGTCGGCCTGATGGCCTATTCCGCCCTCGGCGTGTCGAGCTTCTTCGCCCTGGTGTTCCGCCATCCCCTGGCCGATGCGGCGGCGCGGGCCGCCGCCATTCCCGGCGCGGCGCTGACCTTCCTGGCCCTGGTCACGGGCGCCCTCTGGGGGCAGCCGATGTGGGGGACCTGGTGGGTGTGGGATGCGCGCCTGACCAGCGTTCTGGTGCTGTTTCTGTTCTACCTTGGATACATCGCCCTGCGCTCCGCCATCGATGACGAGGCGCGCGCGGCGCGGGCGGCCGCCATCCTGGGCCTGGTCGGGCTCATCAATCTGCCGATCGTGAAATTCTCGGTCGACTGGTGGAACACCCTGCACCAGCCGGCGTCCCTCCTGCGCGCCGGGGGGCAGTCGCTGGGCGTGTACCTGGCCCCCTTCCTGACCATGATGGCCGCCTACGCCGTCCTGTTCCTGGCGGTCTGGCTGACCGCCATCCGCACCGAGATCGTGCGGCGCCGGGTCCAGACGATCCGCGCGCGCCAGGCGCTGGAGGCCTGATGCCCGACTTCGACATGAGCCCCTATGCCGCCTTCGTCTGGCCCGCCTGGGGCATCAGCGCCGTCGTTCTGGGTGCGGTCGTGGTGCGCGCCCTGGCGGCCTCGCGCAGATGGAAGGCGGCGTTGCAGTCGCTGGAAGACACGCCCGCCGACCGGCCTCAAGCAGCGCAAGGCGCGGTAGGCCCACAGGAATGACCCGCTGGCTGTCCCTGATCCCGCTGGTGGTGCTGGCGGCCCTGGCGGTCCTGTTCATCGGCTGGTCGCTGAAGCGCGATCCCGAGTTCAAGCCCGAGGCCCTGGTCGGCCAGACCGTGCCCGAGACGGTCCTGCCGATCCTGCAGGACGGCGTGCCCGGGCCGCAGAATGTCGACCTGCGCACGGCGGGCGTCGGCAAGCCGATGATCGTCAACGTCTTCGCCAGCTGGTGCGCCCCCTGCCGGGTCGAGCATCCGCAGCTGCTGAAGCTGCAGGCCCAGGGGATCGCCGTCGTCGGCGTCGCCTACAAGGACGAGCCCGAGGCGACCCAGGCCTTCCTCGACGAGCTCGGCGACCCCTTCGAGCTGGTCCTGGTCGATCAGGACGGCCGCGCCGGTCTGGACCTGGGCATCTCGGGCGTGCCCGAGAGCTTCGCGGTCAATGCGATGGGCGAGGTGGTGGCCAAGTCTTCCGGCCCCCTGCTGACCGACGCGGACCTGAGGCGGATGACCGACGCCCTGATCGCCCCGTCCCGGCCCCTGCCGACCGCCCGCACCCCCGCCGAGCGCGACGCGGCGGCGCGGTAGCGGCCGGCGAGCGTTAGCGCCCACCCGCCCGCGTTAACCGTTTCTCGATGGATGTGGTTAACCCTGTCGGCATGAGTGCGATTCGTCCCGCCCGGCCTGCCCTGCCCGCCGCCCCCTCGGGTCAGGCGCCCCCGATGCGGGCGGCCCAGGCAGCCTTTTTCCGCGCGGCCCTGGCCGACGTCCAGGCCGCCCCGGCCGCCGCGGCCCCGACCCGGGCACGCGCACCGACGCCGATGTCCGAGCCGGAACCGTCATCGGCATCGTCGTCGGATGCTCTGCGTCTGCCTCGTCTGGGCCAGTTCCTGGATATCCGGGTCTAGCTCAAGCGACGGGTTCGGCGGTCCGCAGCTTCTTGACCTTGCGCGCCTTCTTGACCGGCTCGGCGGCCTTCTTGGCCGATTTCTCGGCCTTGCGGGCCTCCTTCTGCGCCTTCTTCAGCGCCTTGGCCTCGGCCCGGGCCTGTTCCGGCGCCGCATCGGCGGAGGCGGCGAGTTCGCCGAGCAGTTCCAGGAAACCCTCGCGCTTGGCCTTGGGCAGCAGGCCCATGATCCGCTTGTCGGCGGCCTCGACGCGGGGGCGGGCGGCTTCCAGCAGGGCCTGACCCTCGGCCGACAGGCTGACGGCCATGGCGCGGGCGTCCAGGCTGGAGCGTTGACGGGCCAGCAGCCCCTTGGTCGTCATCCGGGCGACCAGATCGGCCAAAGTCGAGCGGTCGATGCCCGTGGCCTTGACCAGATCGGTCTGGGTCAGGCCGGAGCGGACCGAGACCGCCTCCATGACCGCGAACTGGCGCTGGGTCGGGCCGCCGTCGCCGGCCTCCTCGGCATAGATGTCGAGCGCCAGTTGCAGCACCCGATGCATCAGATGGCTGGGCGAATCGGCGAGCGTGCCGGACCGTCGTGCCTGTTTGCCGGACTTGACCATCGCGCATTCCCCTTTGCCGTATGCGGAGGGTTATCAGCGCAGCTTTACGGTTTGAAGACACTAATTTTGCGGGCGGACCGAAGCGTCTGCGCCGGACGAGGCCGATCGGTTCAGGGGGCGGTGTCGGGCCGCGCGGGCGCGGAGGGATCGATCGGTCCGTCCCGGTCCGCGTCCGGCAGCATGTTCTTCATGATCAGGGGCACCTGGGACAGGCCGAACACGGACGAGGCGATCCACAGCACACCGCGGAAACTGACCCAGACGTCGGCCGGATCGGCCCCGGCCATGCCGAGGCGGGGCGCGGCCCAGGCCACCAGGGCCTCGGACCGGACCAGTTCGTTGACCACCGCCACCACCGCGAAATACAGGCCGTAGCGCAGGGTCAGTATGCGCCAGGCCCGGTCGTTGATCGGCAGGACGGTGCCCAGCAGTGCCTTCAGCGGCTGTTTGTTCAGATACAGACCGCCCAGCAAAGCCACGGCCAGGCAGCCGTTCAGCACCGTGACCTTCAGCTTCACGAACAGGTCGTCGTTGAAGATCAGGGTCAGGATCCCGAACACCAGGGCGAAGCCCCCGACCAGCAGCGGCATGAGGGCCAGGCGCCGCTCCATCCACAGCCCCACGCCCACGGCGACGGCCGAGCCCGCCACCAGGCCCCAGGTCGCATGCACCAGGGCCTCGTCGCCGGGCAGGCCGCGCAGGCGGAAGAACAGGAAGGTGGCGGCGAAGGCCGCCAGGGCGCCGAAGTCCACGACCTGACGGATCCAGGTCGGCGGCGTCTTCGAAGCGGTCGCGCGGGTGTCGGTCATGTCAGTCCTCGAGCCCCACCAGCGACCTTGAAAACGCGCGGGCGTCGAAGGGTTGCAGGTCGTCGATGCCTTCGCCCACCCCGATCAGCTTGATGGGCGCGTCGGACGCCTGGGCCACGGGCACCAGGACCCCGCCGCGCGCCGTGCCGTCCAGCTTGGTCATGACCAGGCCGGTGACGAAGGCCGTCCGGCCGAAGATCTGTTCCTGGGCCAGGGCGTTGCGGCCCACGGTGGCGTCCAGCACCAGCAGGGTCTCATGCGGGGCGTCCGGATCGATCTTCTTCAGCACCCGCACGATCTTCAGCAGTTCGTCCATCAGGGCCGACTTGTTCTGCAGCCGCCCGGCCGTGTCGATCAGGATGACGTCGAACCCCTCGGCCCGCGCCTTGGTATAGGCGTCGAAGGCCAGGCCCGCCGGATCGGCCCCGTCGCGGCGACTCTCGAAATGGGCCCCGGCCCGCTCGGCCCAGACCTTCAGCTGTTCGCGGGCGGCGGCGCGGAAGGTGTCGCCGGCCACGATCATGACCTTCGCCCCCTTGCCCGTCAGGTCGGCCGCGATCTTGCCCAGGGTCGTGGTCTTGCCCGAGCCGTTGACGCCCACGAACAGCACGACATAGGGCTTGATCCCCTCCGACAGCGGATCGAACGTCGCCTGCCGCGGCAACAGTTCGGCGGCGACCGCCTCGGCCAGGGCCTCCTTGACCTCGCGCTCGTCCGAGACCTTGCCGAAGCGCAGCTCGCGGAAGCGGGCCACGATCCGGTCGGTGGCGGCGGGCCCCAGATCGCTTTCCAGCAGATGCTCTTCCAGCCGGTCCAGCGCGGCCTGGCTCAGCGGCTCCTTCACGAAGGCGCCGACGACCGTCTCGGTCATCTGCTGGCTGGAGCGGGCCAGGCCCTGGCTGAGGCGCTGGAACCAGCCCGTCTTCGGCGTATCGGTCATCCGCTCCGCTTATCCGAGACGGGGGCCCGCGTCACGGGCTTCCACGCGCGCGACGAGATCGCCGACGAAGGCCTCGGCCACCGCCAGGTCGAGATCGTGCACGTGCGGACGGTGCAGCCCGCGCGCCCCGGCGGTGTCGATCCGCACCGTGGCGATCCCCACCAGGCGCTGCAGCGGCCCGCGCCGCACGGTGACCGCCTGCACATTGCCATAGGGCACGGTCCAGTCGCGCCGCGTCATCACCCCGCGCGTCACCTGCACGCTGGTGTCGGCCAGGGCATGCTTGTGAAACCGCCGCCGCAGCAGGGCGATCGCCAGCGGCAGCGGCAGGAGCAGCAGACCGAATCCTGCCCATGGAGAGAACGCCGATGCCACCGCCAGCATGGCCGCCGGCACCAGGACGAACCCGATAAGCCCGCCGAGGGCATGCCAGGGCGAGACCGGCCGCAGCCCGGCCGGTTCGAACGGCGGGAGCCCGGTCAGGGCCAGGATTGGGGCGATTTCGTGCGGTCGGGCGAAAGGCGCCAGTTCCTGTCGCCCTGAGGCCTCGTCGCTGCCGCCCAGGGTCTGGACCTTCAGCGCCCCCCAGCCGAGGCGTCCGCTGACGGTGCCGCGCTCGACCAGCCCCAGCTGGATCTGCCGCCGGGCCACGACCACCTCGGTGCGGGTCAGCAGGCCGCGCCCGTAGCGGAACCGCTCCCCGGCCTGGGTCAGGGTGAAGCCGTGATACGTCAGCACCGTCCGCACGATCCCCGCCGCCAGACCCAGGACAACGGCGGCCCCGGCCACGGCCAGGAAGACGGGGGCGTTCAGCCAGGGCTGCAGCTCGCGCTCGGCCCTGCCGGCCAGTTCCAGCCAGCGCTCCCGATCGAAGCTCAGGGCCTGGTCGGCATACTGCAGGACGCCGAAGATGGCGGCGATCCAGACCAGGGAGAAGTTGAACATCCCGAAGGCCAGCAGGCGGGGCAGGCCCATCCGGAACAGGACGGTCTCGGCCGCATCCGGTGCCTCGACCGCCTCGTCGCGGCCGTCCGGGTCCCCGACCTGCGCCTCCGCCCGGATGCCGCGCAGAACCGCCCGCAGCCGATGCGCTTCCGGCAGGCTGACGCTGTCCAGCCGGCCCTCGTCCGCCGCCCCGCCGCCGGTCTCGATCCGCACCTCCGCCAGGCCGAACAAACGCGACACCAGCCCCTGTTTGATCGAGACGTCCTGGATCCGCTCGGCGGGGATCGACCGGCGGGTCCGGTTGAACAGGCCGCGGGCGATGACCAGCTGCCCCGGCAGGATCTGATAGGTGAAGGTCCTCCAGCGCAGCCAGCCGGTCAGCAGCAGTATCCCCAGCAGCAGCCCCATCACCCCCAGCAGGGCCCCCAGCGGCAGGCCCTCCCCGCGCGACCAGGCCAGGAAGACGGGGATGCCCAGGATGGCGGAGGGGAAGCTCTGCAGGCCCCGCACCAGAATGGTCCGCGGATCCAGCCGTCGCGGCGGCAGGGCCTCCGCATCGGTCGGGATATCGGGCGCGCTCACCAGGCCGCGTCGCGGATGCGACCCCGGATCGCGTCGCGGATGTCCTCGGCCCTCTGGCGGCTGATGCCCGGCAGCACGACCAGGCTGTTTTCGGTCCCTGCGGTATGCAGGCTTAGGGTCGCGACCCCCGCGCCGCGTTCGAGCGGTCCCTGGCTGACGTCGATCTGCTGGACCCGGGCGACCGGAACGATGGTGTGGACGCGCGTCAGCCAGCCCCGGGCGACATGCAGCTCCCGCTCGGTGAAGGCATAGCCCCAGCGCCGCCAGCGCCCCGGCACCAGGAAGACGACGGAGATCAAGCCGAGCAGGAGAATGGGGATCACCACCACCCCGAACGGCAGGCCGGTGCGCGCATGCAGGCCGACGTCGGCGACGGCCGCCAGGCCGGCATTGATCGACCATCCGATGAGGGATCGCAGGCGCAGCACCGCGAGGTAGCCACGCTCCAGGGGTTGCAGCGGAACGGGTGCGAAGGCCATCGACCCGTCTTATGCGCCTGCGCGCCCCTGTGGCTCAAGGGCTCGCCTTGACGCGGCGCCCCGGCGTCAGGACAGATCGACCACCAGCTTGGTGCCGGAGACGCCCGCCCGTTGCAGGTCGAGGCCGGGCTGGAAGGCCTCGAGGCCGCGACCGACGATCCGGGGGGCCGGCGCGGCGACATAGCGGCCGGAGGCGAGGGCGGCGGGCAGATAGTCGCGGTAGATCATGGGGCCGACCTCATCGTCCCGCAGGCTGGTGCCGGCGATCGCGCGGATCTCGACCGTTTCGGGCGGCTGGATCTGCGGCGGCAGGGTCGTCGCGACGAGACGTCGCCCCTCCACCCGGTGCATGACGGCGACGGTGTCGGCCAGATCCCCGGTGGCATGAAACGCCCCGACCACCGTCCGGCCCCGCAGCGCCGCCACCATCAGTTCGACCACCCGAGCGTCGCCGTGGTCGAGCACCTCCACGGCGCCGAGAGCGCGCACCATCGCCGCGTTGCGAGGCGAGGCGGTGGCGAAGACCACGTAACCCGACGCCGTCGCCAGTTGGACCGCGTTGCAACCGACGCTCGACGACGCGCCCCAGACCAGCAGGGTCTCGCCGCCGGTCCGGGGGGTGTCCGACGGGGGACGCAGGCCGAGATTGCCGGCCTGGTAGAGGCCGGAGGCGGCGGTGCCGAGCCCGAGCGGCAGGACCGCGGCGTGGGTCGCTGGCAGATCGTCCGGGATCGGCGCCGCCATATGGGCGAGCACGATGGTGTGCTGCTGGAAGGCGCCCTGGGACGGGGCATTGACCGTGGTGCCGACGGCCTGGCCCAGGACGCGGTCGCCCACGGCGAACCGGTCGACGCCCTCGCCCACGGCCACCACCGTGCCGGCGACGTCGCTGCCGGCGATCAGCGGATAGTCGAGCCAGGGCAGCAGGGCCATGTCCTGGAGGATGTAGTCCAGCGGGTTGATCGCGACCGCCGCGTTCCGCACCAGGATTTCGCCGTGTCCGGGGACCGGCGCCTCGGTTGGCCCGACGGTCAGGGGCTCGCCCGGCTGGCGCTGCCAGGCCGCCCGGTTGTCGATGGTCATGTCTGATCCTTTCAAAGCATCGCGCGGGCGCCTCGGGGCCCCCATCACGGCCACAGGTATGAGGGCCGCCGTTGATCGCAATGCGCACCAATGGCAATGCGCTGTTGCATGGAGAGCAACAGCATGACGGGCTGGGACTATCAGGAGCTTCTGGTCTTCATGGCCGTCGCCGAGGCGCTGAGCTTCCGCGGCGCGGCGCATCGGCTGGGATCG
Organism: Brevundimonas sp. LM2; assembly: GCF_002002865.1. Taxonomy (NCBI): domain Bacteria; kingdom Pseudomonadati; phylum Pseudomonadota; class Alphaproteobacteria; order Caulobacterales; family Caulobacteraceae; genus Brevundimonas; species Brevundimonas sp. LM2. The sequence continues at coordinate 148,360 of NZ_CP019508.1, forward strand.
ACGCCGTCGGTCATCAGTCGAGCGATCGGGCGGCTGGAAACCCGCCTGGGCGTGCGGCTGCTCAACCGCACGACGCGCAGCGTCAGCCTGACAGCGGCCGGCGCGCAGTTGTTCGCCCGCCTGCCGGGGCTGGTCGCCGCGATGGACAGCGCGGTCGACGAGATCGTCGCCATCAGCGACACGCCGCGCGGCGTGGTGCGGCTGAACCTGCCGCGGGTCGCGGCCGAGCTGATCCTGGCTCCGGTGCTGGCGCGCTTCGCCGCCGCCTTTCCCGCGATCACCCTGGACCTGACCGTCGACGACGACCTGAGCGACATCGTCGCCCAGGGGCAGGACGCCGGCATCCGCATCGGCGGGCGGGTGGCCCAGGACATGGCCGCCGTCCGCCTTACGCCCGACGTCCGCGTCGCGGTGGTGGGATCGCCGGACTATTTCCGGAGCCGCGCCGTGCCCGGCCACCCGCGCGACCTGCTGAACCATGTCTGCCTGAACTATCGCTGGCGGCCGTCCCGGGCGGTGGCGCGCTGGCGGTTCGAGGACGACGGCCGGCCCCTCGAGATCGCGATCGAAGACCGTCTGACGGTCAACGATACGGGCGTCCTCTGCGGCGCGGTGCTGGCGGGCATGGGCATCGCCGCCCTGCCCGACCTCCTGGTCGCGCCGCTGATCGCCTCCGGCCGGCTGGTTCGGGTCCTCGAGCGCTTCTGCCCGCCCCAGCCCGGCTTCTTCCTCTACTACCCGCTCAACGGCCACCCCTCCGTCGCGGTCAGGGCCTTCATCGATTTCGTCCGGGCGGCGCCGTCGGGTTCGTGACACCGTCGCGTCCGCGGTCGCCCTGGACCAGCCAGGTCAGACCCAGGGCCAGCACCCAGGCCATCCAGGCGGTGAAGACCCACTGGGTGATCTGAAGATCGGGGAAGGCCGGATCGACGGTGGCCAGGAGCTCGGCCTGGCCCAGGATCCACAGCGGCGACAGGATCAGGGCGAACAGGCCCAGCCCGCGGGACCAGGCTCCCCGCGCCAGGGGCCCGGCGACCAGGGCGAGGCCCAGCGCCAGGGTCCAGGCCGCCATCAGGGTCTGACCCAGCCATTCGCCGATCGCCACGCCCGCGAACTGGTGCAGGCCCTGGTAGACGGCCACGGCACCGGCCGAGGCCAGGGGATCGTCGGACAGGGCGCGATCGGTCAGGCCCGGGACCACGAAGACCCAGCGCGACAGGCCGATCGCCTGGGCCACGGCCGAGGCCGCCCCCGCCGTCGCCGCCCAGCGCGGCCAGCGCCCTCCGGCCGCCTCGACCGCCTCGCCCGTCCAGGCCGAGACCTACAGGAAGCTCAGGGCACAGGCGGCGAAGGCCAGCCAGATCACGATCAGCGCGGGTCCGCCCGCATCGAAGGCGGCCAGGACGTCGAGCGCGGGTCGGCGCAGCACTTCGTCATAGCCGAACCGCTGCACCAGCAGGGCATAGGGCCCGTTCACCGCCACCGCGAAGCCGACCAGGGCGGCCCCGGCCTTTCGCCTTTCGGACAGTCGCATCGTCATCGTCATTTTCCTGTTGTCTCAGTGGTGAGACTTATGTATGTCCCAGTGATGAGAAGTGTCAAGCCCGACCCGTCGCGCCGAGAGCTGTGCCCCCGATGACGCTTGCCTCCCTTCTCCCCGCCGCACCGCTGGCGGCCGCCCTGCTGGCGCTTCAGGCGTGTGCCGCGCCGCGCGTCGGCGTCGCCGACCTCGATCTGCTGGCGGCCCAGGCCCCCGATGCGGTGGTCGACAGCCCACTGTCCGTCGAGGCCTTCGCGGCCTGTTTCCAGGAACGGGCCGATTTCCTGCCGCTGAGCCGGTTCGTGCGGGATGGCGAACAGTGGCGCTATTCGCTGGCCGGCTATGGCGCGGCCTATGAGAGCGTCACCATCCGGCCCGCCGACACCGGCGCGCGAGCCGAGGTGCGGTTGGGCGACTACGACGCGCGCTGGGCCGCGACCTTCGAGCGGGACCGGGCCGTCGCTCTGCGCGCCTGCGCCGCTTCGGCCGGGGGGCGCTGATGCCGGAGGTCCCGTCCGCCCCCCGCCCCCGCGACCGCCCGGCCACCGAGGCGGCCATCGTGGCGGCGGCCGAACGCCTGCTGCTGCGCGACGGGTGGACCAGTCTGAACGTCAACACCCTGGCCGCCGAGGCCGGCGTCGACCGTAAACTGGTCTACCGCTATTTCGACGGCGTCGAGGGGGTGGTCGAGGCCCTGGCCGGCCGGCTGGACCTGTGGCTGGGCGAGACCCTGGCGGCCCGGCCGCCGGTGGCCGCCCCCACCTACCGGGCCTTCGCGCGCGAACTGCTGCTGGCCTATCTCGACGCCTTGAGGTCGCGCCCCCTGATCCTCCGGCTCGTGGCCTGGGAGCTGAGTCAGGATACGCCGCTGCTGCGCCGGCTCGAGGCCGCGCGATCGGCGGTCATGCAGCGGTGGACGGTCTCGCGCAGGCCGGATCTCGCGCTGCCGCCGCACGGCGACGTCGTGGCGCTGAACGTGGTGCTGCTGGCCGCCGTCCAGCACCTGGCCCTGGCCGCCTCCATCCGCGGCGGCTTCGCCGGCGTCGTCCTGGACGATGCCGGCTGGCGACGGATCGAGACCGCGATCGACCACATGCTCGCCGCCTATCCGGACTGAATCCCAGACAGAAAGCAGGAACCATGCCCGACATCCTGATCGGAGGCGTCCGCCTCCACTACGACGAGTCCGGACGCGGCCCCGAGACCCTCGTCTTCGTCCATGGCCTGATGCTGGCCTCGGAGTCCTGGGCCGGCCAGGTGGCGGCCTTCTCGGACCGCTACCGCATCGTCACCTTCGACCTCTGCGGCCAGGGCCGGTCGGCCCATGTCCGGGCCGGCCTCGACCTCGACAACCTGGCCGCCGACGTCGCCGAGCTGATTCAAAGTCTCGACGCGGGTGCCTGTCATCTGGTGGGGTTCTCGATGGGGGCCTTCATCGCCCTGCGGGTCGCGGCCCGCCGCCCGGACCTGCTGCGGAGCCTGGTCCTCATCGGCCCCAGCGCCGAGGCCGAGGCCCCGCGCAAGATGCCGGCCTACCGCGTCCTCATCGCCGGCGTGACGCTGTTCGGACCGCGGCCGTTCGTGCGTCCGCTCCTGAACATCCTGTTCGGCCCCTCCTTCCTGAAGGATCCGGCGCGCGCCGGAGAGCGCCGGCACTGGAAGCGATATCTGGAACGGCTGCCGCGATCCCTGGCCCATGCGGCCCGGGCCTCGGCCCATCGCCGGTCCATCATCCACGAGCTGTCCGCCATCACGGCCCCGGTCCTGGTGGTGTCGGGCACGGAGGACCGGCCGGTGCCGCCGGCGACGGCGCGGGCGGTCGCCGACGCCATTCAGGGCGCGCGATTTCTCCCGGTCCCCGACACCGGCCATGCCGTCATGCTGGAGCGGCCGGCCCTGTTCAACAGCGCCCTCGACCGGTTCCTGAACGCCGCGCGCGGCGCGTCCGGGGCCGAGCCCGTGGGCGACCGGCCATGACCCTCGGCCCCCGGGCCCCAGCCCCCGGCCACGGGGACGTGAGCGCCTTCCGGCTGCGGCTTCATCCCTGATCGCCACGACGCTGTCGCGGTGATCGGGTCTCCTTTGGCGTCCCCGTGCCCGGCCTGATAGAAGACCCCGGACCCCTCGTCCCCGCCGGGACGCTCCGGACTGACCCATGCCCGACCGTCGCGACTTTCATTCTTCCCGCACCCACGGCTTCGTCCGCGTCGCCGCCGCCACACCGGTGGTCCACATCGCCGACCCCGTGGCCAATGCGGCGGAACACGCGACCCTGATCCGGTCGGCGGGGACGCAGGGCTGCGAGCTCGTCGTCTTCCCCGAGCTGTCGCTCAGCGCCTATGCGATCGACGACCTGCATCTGCAGACCACGCTGCTGGACGCGGTGGAGCGACAGCTGGGCCACCTGGCGGCCGTGGCGGGCGAGGCCGGGGTGGTGGCGGTGGTCGGGGCTCCGATCCGCCACGGCGACCGGCTGCTGAACGGGGCCGTGGTGCTGGCGGGCGGCGAGATCGTGGGCGTGGTGCCCAAGACCTATCTGCCCAACTACCGCGAATACTACGAGAAGCGCTGGTTCTCGCCGGGCGACGACATCGGGGCCGAGACGATCCGCCTCGACGGGCGCGACAGCTGGATCGGGACCCGGCTGCTGTTCGAGGCCGACGACCGGCCGGGGTTCGTGGTCGGGGTCGAGATCTGCGAGGACTACTGGGCCCCCCTGCCGCCGTCGACGCGCCAGGCCCTGGCGGGGGCGCGGATCCTGCTGAACCTGTCGGCCTCCAACGTCGTCATCGGCAAGGCCGACGAACGCGCCCTGCTGTGCGCCAGCCAGTCGGCCCGGGCCATGGCCGCCTATGTCTTCGCCGCCTCGGGCTGGGGCGAGAGTACCACCGACCTGGCCTGGGACGGCCAGGCGACGATCCACGAACTGGGCACGCGCCTGGCCTCGGGCGAGCGGTTCGCCCTGGACAGCCACCTGACCATCGCCGACGTCGACGTCGAGCGCATCGGCCAGGAGCGGATGCGCACCGGCACCTTCGCCGACTGCGCCCGACGCGAGCTGGACGAGGAGGGCTATGTCCGGCTCGGGTTCCGTATTCCTCCCCCATTGGGGGAGGGGGACCACGAAGTGGTGGAGGGGGCAACCTCAGACACTCCGCCGGCCGTGAGCCCCCTCCGTCACGACGCGAAGCCGCGCCGCGCCACCTCCCCCAAGGGGGGAGGATTAATCCGTCCCCTCGACAGGTTCCCCTTCGTGCCCGATGACCCGGCCCGGCTGGATCAGGACTGTTTCGAGGCCTTCAACATCCAGGTCCAGGGCCTGATGCGGCGGATGACGGCCACGGGGGCCGAGCGGCTGGTGATCGGCGTCTCCGGCGGGCTGGATTCGACCCAGGCCCTGCTGGTGGCCTGCCGGGCGTTCGACCGGCTGACCCTGCCGCGGACCGGCATCCTGGCCTATACGATGCCGGGCTTCGCGACCTCGGAGGGCACCAAGGCCAATGCCTGGGCCCTGATGACCGCCCTGGGCGTCACGGCAGGGGAGATCGACATCAAGCCCGCCGCCCTGCAGATGCTGGGCGACATCGGCCACGCCTTCGCGGGCGGCGAACCGGTCCACGACATAACCTTCGAGAACGTCCAGGCCGGTCTGCGGACCGACTATCTGTTCCGCCTGGCCAGCCAGAACCGGGCCTTCGTCCTGGGCACCGGCGACCTGTCGGAGCTGGCCCTGGGCTGGGCCACCTATGGCGTCGGCGACCATATGAGCCACTACAACGTCAACGGCGGGGTGGCCAAGACGCTGATCCGCCACCTGATCCGATGGGTCGCCGGGCGGCCCGAGATGGCCGGGGCGGCCGCCGTGCTGCACGCCATCCTCGACACCGAGATCTCGCCCGAACTGGTTCCGGCGGGGGCGGACGGGAAGATCCAGTCGACCGAGGGAACGGTCGGCCCCTATGCGCTGAACGACTTCTTCCTGCTCCACATCACCCGCTTCGGCATGACCCCGTCGAAGGTGGCCTTCCTGGCGCATCAGGCCTGGGGCGACGCGGCGCGGGGTCAGTGGCCGGCCAACACGCCCGACGCCGAGCGGGTCGAATACGATCTGGCGACGATCAAGGCCTGGCTGCGCAAATTCCTGGTTCGCTTCTTCCAGACCAGCCAGTTCAAACGGTCCGCCCTGCCCAATGGCCCCAAGGTGGTCACGGGGGGATCGCTGTCGCCGCGGGGCGATTGGCGCGCGCCGTCCGATGGCAATGCGGGGGCCTGGCTGGCGGAGCTGGACGCCAACGTGCCGGACTAGACCCCGGCAGCGGGCGACGGCCTTCGAGGCGGTGCGGCCTGACGGCCGGTCGTTTTCTCTCGAACCCAATCCGTCAGCGCGCATTGTTTCCATTATGGAAACCTCGACAGTCCCCTATGCGCTCGCCGTCGATGACGAGGTGATCATCCGGATGGATGCCACGCAGATTCTGGAGGACGCGGGGTTTCGCTGCCTCGATGCGGAGTCCGGCGACGCAGCGATCGAGGTCCTGTCCGCGAAGTGGGAACAGGTCGTTCTGTTGTTCACGGATGTCGAAATGCCGGGCGCGACCGACGGGTTCGCCCTGGCGCGCCACGTGGCCGAACACTGGCCCCATATCGAGATCGTCGTCTCTAGCGGGCGCTTGAGCCCGGCGGACGGCGACCTGCCGCCCAAGGCCGCCTTCATCTCCAAGCCCTTCTCGGCGGACATCGTGCACAGCGAACTCCGCCGCCTGCTGCCGGATGGAAAACGGCCGGAGCCTTTGGCAAAAGCCGTCTAGCGCTGGACGCAGTCCGATCGCGGCGAGGGAGCGAGCCGAATGACGATTAGCTACACAGTCTATGGCGCCGCCGGCTCCGGTTCCGTGCCGGTCGAGGCGGCGCTGACCCTGATCGGCGCGCCCTATGCGGTGATCGAGGCCCCGACCTGGGAGGGAGACCACCAGCGCGACAAGGTCGCCCCGGTCAATCCGATGCGCCAGCTGCCGGCCCTGGTGACGCCCGAAGGCGAGACCCTGACCGAGAGCGGCGATCCTGATCTGGCTGGCGGAACGGTATCCGGAGGCGGGGCTGGCGCCGCAAGCGGGCGACCCGATGCGCGGCCGGTTCCTGCGCTGGATGACCTTCATCCCGGCCTCGATCTATTCGATGTACTGGCCCCGGGACGTGCCGTCGCGTCTGGCGGGCGAGGATCCGGCGGCGCAGGGCCTGCTGCTGGAACGCACGGAACAGCGGATCTCGGACTGCTGGGCGGTGATGGAGGCGGAACTGACCCCGGCCGGGCGGTTCCTGTTGGGCGACACGGTGTCGGTGCTCGACCTCTATCTGGCCGTCGTCAGCCGCTGGCGGCCGCTGCGCCCGCGATTCCACGCAGTGGCCCCCCGACTGGGCACGGTGGCGCGGCGGGTGGACGCCCTGCCCGCGCTGGCGGACTTCTGGGCCGAGCGCTTTCCGTTCGAGGGCGATTATGCCGACGCCCGGCCGGTCCCGCAGGACTGAGGCGCAGGCCGCCTAATCCACGGCGGCCCGGATCCGGTCGATCATGGCGAGGCGGGCCTCGGAGCGGGCGCGGCCGGTGGCGGTGGGCCAGGCCGCGAGGACGACCACGACCAGGTCCTTGGCCGGATCGACATGGATCAGCTGGCCGAAGATGCCGGCGGCCTCGAACCGCGCCCCCTCGCCCCGGGTCCACCACTGGGAGCCGTAGCCGCGATCGGAGTCCGGAAAGTCGATCCTCTGGGCCGTGGCGGTCTCGAACCAGGCGGGGGTGGCGATCGCCCCGCCGGGCACCGCGCCCCGCTCCAGCGCCATCAGCCCGACCCGGCCCCAGTCGCGCAGGGTCGCCGAGACGCAGCAGCCCCCGGCCTCGCGACCCTGGGCGTCCAGCATCCAGAAGGCCGGCGACTCCATGCCGGCCGGATCCCAGATCTTCTCCTTCAGATAGGCCGACAGCGGCCGGCCGGTGGCCCGCGCCACCAGCACGCCGATCAGATTGGTCTCGCCGGTGTTGTAGTTCCAGTGCTGGCCCGGCGGATGGGCCCTCGGCAGGGCCCGCAGATAGGCCACCGTGGCGTCGGTCTCGGCCGGCGGCGGCGTCAGATAGAACCGGGCCACGTCGGAGGTGGCGCTTGTATAGTCCTCGTCCCAGCGCGCCCCGGACCGCATGGTCAGGACGTCGTCGACGCTGACCCCGTCATAGGCCCCGCCCGCGAGCTCGGGAAGATAGTCGGTGACGCGGTCGTCGGTCGAGCGGATCGCCCCCTCGGCCAGGGCCGCCCCCACAAGGGTCGACGTCAGGGACTTGGTGATGGAGAAACTGTCCCAAACGTCCGCGGCCGTCAGGCCCAGGCCGTAACGCTCCAGCCGCACCTGGCCCCGGTGAATGACCAGCAGGCCGGCGACCCGCTCGGCCTCCATGAAGGCTGAGGGGTCGAGGTCAAGGGGTTCCCCCGCCGGCAGGGGTCGGGGCGCGGGCGAGGGCGCGATCCGCGCGTGGGGGATCAGCTCGGCCATGCGGCGCAGGTCGCGCTCGCGCCGCTCCGCCGGCCAGAACAGCACCTGCATGTCGGCCGGGACGACGAAGGCGGCGGGGGGCGGGACCTGGGCGATCCCGGCGGCGGCCGGCGTCGCGGTCAGGACCGCGAGCAGGACCTTCCAGCCGAGGGTGGAACGGCGGAGGCGGCGCATGGCGAGGTTCTCCCGGAGACGCCGCAGCTTGCCGCGAAGCTTGGCGATTGGGAAGCCCGGCCATGCCGCCGGGCGGCGGAACCGGCCACACGACAGAGGCGTTTCCCGGCCCTTGTCCCCAGGGTGCCGCATGACCGAGACCGCCGTCGATCCGACCTTCCATCCGCCCGAGGATGCGGTCGAATTCTATGCCGAATCCCTCAGGCTGCTGCAGGAGAGCGGCATTCCCTTCCTGCTGTCCGGCACCTATGCGGTGACCGCCTACACGGGGATCAAGCGGCCGACCAAGGACCTGGACGTGTTCTGCAAGCCCGGGGACTATCCCCGGATCCTGGCCTTTTTCCAGGCCCGCGGCTATCGCACCGACGTCGAGGACGAGCGCTGGATCGCCAAGGTCTGGAAGGACGAGAAGCATTTCTTCGACGTGATCTTCGCCATGTCGAACGGCACCATCGCGGTGTCCGACAGCTGGTTCGGCGACGACACGATCGAAGTCTACGGCCACGAGGTGAAGATCACCCCGCCGACGGCCCTGATCCTGTCCAAGGTCTTCATCCAGGACCGCTATCGCTATGACGGGGCCGACGTGAACCACGTCATCCTGAAACAGGCGGCCGCCATCGACTGGAAGTCGCTGCTGGACCAGATGGATCTGTACTGGGAGGTGCTCATGGCGCACCTGCTGAACTTCCGCTTCGCCTATCCGACCGAGCGCGACAACATCCCCGCCTGGCTGATGACCGAACTGGCCCAGCGGCTGGAGGCCCAGGTCACCCTGCCGGCGCCGCGCGTCCGGGTCTGTCGCGGCCGCCTGTTCAGCCCGCGCGACTATATCGCCGACATCACCGATTTCGGCTTCGGCGACGTGGTCGGCAAGGGTCTGGAGGAACGCCATGACCCCATCCATTGACCCTCAGACGCCCCAGCCCGGCATGGACGCGGGCCCGACGAGGCGGCTGCGCGTGGCGGCGGTGGGCGACCTGCACGTCGGCGAGGGGCCGTCGCCCTATCGCGACCTGTTCGAGCGGGTCGGCGATGTCGCCGACGTCCTGTGCCTGTGCGGGGACATGGTCAATTTCGGCAAGACCCCCGAGGTCGAGGCCCTGGCCGAGGACCTGAAGACCTGCCGCATCCCGATGGTCGGGGTCATGGGCAACCACGAGCACGAGTGCGGCCAGCCGGACGTGGTGATGCAGATGTTCGAGGACGCGGGCGTCACCATGCTGTCGGGCGGCCGCAACCACGAGATCGACGGCGTCGGCTTCGCCGGGGCCAAGGGCTTTGTCGGCGGCTTCGGCCGCTACATGCTGAGTCCGTTCGGCGAGGCCTCGATCAAGACCTTCGTGCAGGAGGCGGTCGAGGACGCCAACCAGCTGGAGACCTCGATCCGGTCGCTGCGGACCGAACGATCGGTGGTGCTGCTGCACTATGCGCCCGTGGTCGACACGGTGATCGGCGAACCACCGGAGATCCACTGCTTCCTCGGCTCGTCGCGCCTGGCCGAGACCATCGACCGCTACGACAACGTCAGCCTGGTGGTGCACGGCCACGCCCACCGCGGCGCGCCCGAGGGCCGTACCAACCGGGGCGTGCCGGTCTACAACGTGGCGCTGCCGGTGCTGCGGACCCTGGGCGAACAGCCCTACCGGGTGTTCGAGGTCTGATCAGCCGGCGACCGTCGCCTCGGCCTCGCTCGGCATGACCGCCTCGATGGCCGCGAACAGGCCGGCGTGGGTCAAGGGCTTGGCCAGATGGCCGTCCATGCCGGCCGCCAGGCAGCGATCGACATCCTCCGGCATGGCGTCGGCGGTGACGGCCAGGATCGGGGTGTCGCACCAGGGCTTGGCCAGGGCGCGGATGGCCCGGGTCGCCGCCAGCCCGTCCATGCGCGGCATGCGCACGTCCATCAGGATCAGGTCGAACCGGGTGGTCGAGGCCAGGTCCACCGCCTCCACGCCGTCGACGGCCTCGCGGATCTCGCAGCCCAGCGGGGCCAGCATCAGCCGGGCGACCTCGCGGTTGGTGGGATGGTCGTCGACCACCAGGACACGCCCGGCGCCGGCGCCGTCGGACGGGCGCGAGCCCGCCGCATCGGCTGCGGCGGCGTCGACCGGGGCCAGGGCCAGGCGGACCACGAAGGTCGAGCCTGCATCCGACGTCGATTCCAGGGCGATCGTGCCGCCCAGGCTCTGCGTCATGCGGGCGGCGACCGCGAGGCCCAGACCGGCGCCGACATGGGCGCGGGTCAGGGAGTCGTCGCCCTGGACCAGGGGCTGGAACAGGGAGTCGCGAAGGCTCGGATCGACTCCGGGACCGGTGTCAATCACGCGCAGCACGATGTCCGCCCCGTCGCGCGCGGCGCAGACCTCGATCCGTCCGGCGGCGGTGAACTTGACGGCGTTGCCGATGAGGCGGTGCAGGATCAGCCGGACCCGGCGTCCGTCGGCCAGCACCGGGGCGTCCGCGCCGGGCTCCACGACCAGGACGAGCGCCAGCCCCTTTCCGGCGGCCAAGTCGCGACTGGCGGCTGCGGCCTGGTCCAGCAGGGTGGCCAGGGAAACGGGGGCCAGGGTCGGCTCGGCGGCGTCGCTCGTCACCTCCAGCACGTCCTCGACCAGGGTCAGCAGGGCCGCGCCGGACGCCTGGATCTGGTCCAGCTGGGCGCGGACGTCGCGGGCCAGGCCGGGCCGACGCGACAGGACCTCGGCATGGCCGAGGACCCCGTGCAGGGGGGTACGCATCTCGTGGCTCATGACCGCGAGGAACCGGGACTTGGCGGCGTCCGCGGCCTCGGCCCGGCGACGCGCGGCCTGGGCCCCGGCGCGGCGCGCCTCCATCCGTTCGAGCAGGCGATGGCGCTCCGACACCACCGTGCTGACCGGCAGGGCCACCGCCACCACCGTCGTCATGAAGGCATAGAGGACGTTCAGCCGTTGCATCACCGCCGGGACCGCGCCCTGGAGGTCCGGATCCAGCCGGGCCAGGACGATGGGGCCATGGCCTTTCAAGGTCGCGAAGCCGCTGATCAGGGTGATCAGGAAGACGGACGCGGCGGCCCAGGTCGGGGGCGCTCGGAACAGCAGAAGCAGCAGGGGCGGAAAGACCAGGAACAGGATCGGCTGGCTGGACTGGGCGAAGACGGCCGCCGTCACCAGCCCCAACAGGCCGAACAGGCCGATGACCTCCAGGCGTCGGCCGCGAACGACGACGTCGCGGAAACGATGGCGTCGGGCCAGGAGCATCAGGATCGGGGTGATCGTGAACAGGCCCAGCGCCTCCATGGCGAAGGTCCGCTCGGCGACGAACAAGATGATCTTGATCGGGAAATCGTGAACCCCGACGAAGGTCGTGATGCTGATGGCCGTGCTGACAAAGACGGCGGGAACGATGGCCAGGAGCGCATAGGCCAGCAGCCGGCGCGGTCGTCGCAGATCCAGGGCCGCGCCGCAGAACCGCCGCGCCAGCATCCCCGCGATCGCGATCTGGGTCAGGTTCAGGGCCGGACAGAGCCACAGGAACGGCATGGGATCGCCGCGCACCGCATTGGTGGCCAGGTTCAGCGCGACACAGGCCAGCGCCACGGGAATGGCCTTGCGGCGGTGCAGCTGGAGCAGCGCCGCCAGCAGCACCCCGTTCGCCGGCCACAGCACGACCGCGTCGAACCGGGCCGAGCTCCACAGGCCGACCAGAAGACACAGGCCGTAGAGCAGAACATAGGCCCAGGCCGGTGGCCCCGCCCGCTGCCCCGCTTCATGACGAAACAGCCGCCAACGACCCCTCACGCACCCCTCCAACGACGCAACGGCCAAGCTTTGCCACGCCGGGGATTAACGCTTTGCGTTGATGACGTCCGCGGCGGCCCGGCGGGGCCGGATCGCGACGTCGGGCCTAGGCCCGGGCCGGTTCGGCCTCGTCGACCAGGGTGGCGTGGTGAACGATCTGGCGGCGCTCGACCGCATAACTGACCAGCCACAGGGCCATGGCCCAGGCCGCCCCAACGCTCCAGCCCGCGAAGACGTCCGTGGCCCAGTGGGCCCCCAGATAGATCCGCGTGAGACCGACCAGCACCGCGATCAGCACCCCGGCCCCGATGACATAGGCCTTCAGCCGCCGGCTGGGAAAGGCCCGGGCCAGCATGACCGCCAGGCTGAGATAGAAGACGGTGGACAGCAGGGCGTGGCCGGAAGGGAAGCTGGCGTTGATGGTCTCCACCGCCTGGAAGGCCTCGGGCGGACGGGCCCGTTCGAACTTCGCCTTCAGGCCTTCGCTGAGGGCGACCCCGCCCAGCAGGCCCAGCACCAGCAGCACGGCCGACAGCCGCTTCCTCTGGATCACCAGGAAGATCACCGCGATGGTGGCGAACAGGCCCAGGACCGAAATGCCGCCCAGGGCCGTCAGGTCGTTGGCGGCCGTCGACAGCCACCAGGGCCCCCAGGCGTCGGACGGATCACCGCCCTGACGCAGGGACGTCAGGACCCACTGATCGAAGGCGTGACCATCGCCCTCGCGCATGTCCTCGGCCAGATCGGCGAAGATCGACACCCCCAGGCCGATGACCAGAAGCGCGGACAGGGCGATGAACTCGGTCCGCGCGATACGGAGGGCACGGCGGAAGAAACGGACGGGCGCGGAAGATGGCATCGGGCGCTAACGGCCAAGCTGTCGCGGCGTTCCCGATCACGGCTTGTTGATCTCGCGCTGGAAGGACCGTCGCGAGGTCGTCGCGTGCTTTTGCACAGGGTCATCCCCGGTCGCGGAGTGATTCGGACGGAATTCGTCCGTCAAGCCCGTTGACGGGTCGTTAGGCATCTGCGCCCCATATGTGGGCTTAGGGAGCGTTGAGACCACAAGATGATGTGGCGGCGACGCAGGCTCTGATCCAAGGTTTTTGTTCGGGACGATGACGATTATGGCTGGCGGCGAAGCGTTGAAGACTGTGGAATTCGAGGCGATCAAGGTCGTCCCGACGCCGGAGCGTCCCCATCTGACGGTGGTGCGAAGCCTCGATCTGGACCGGACCCGCGACGACCTTCTGACGGACTTCGGCAAGAAGACGCTTGAGGACCGCTACCTGCTGGCCGGCGAGAGCTATCAGGACATGTTCGCCCGCGTCGCCACCGCCTATGCGGACGACCACGACCATGCCCAGCGCGTCTATGACTACATGTCCAAGCTGTGGTTCATGCCCTCGACGCCGGTGCTGTCGAACGGCGGGGCGGCGCGCGGCCTGCCGATCTCCTGCTTCCTGAACTCGGTGCAGGACAGCCTGGACGGCATCCAGCGGGTCTGGAACGAGAACGTCAGCCTGGCCTCCAACGGCGGCGGCATCGGCACCTACTGGGGCGGCGTCCGGTCGATCGGCGAGAAGGTCAAGGGCGCGGGCCAGACCAGCGGCATCATTCCCTTCATCCGGGTGATGGACTCCCTGACGCTGGCGATCAGCCAGGGCAGCCTGCGCCGTGGCTCGGCCGCCGTCTATCTGGACGTGCACCACCCCGAGATCGAGGAGTTCCTCGAGATCCGCAAGCCTTCGGGCGACTTCAACCGCAAGTCCCTGAACCTGCACCACGGCATCAACATCACCGACGAATTCATGGAGGCGGTGCGGGCCGGTTCGGACTTCGCCCTGCTGTCGCCCAAGGACCAGGCCGTGATCCGCCGGGTCGACGCCCGCAGCCTGTGGCAGAAGATCCTCGAGATCCGCCTGCAGACCGGCGAGCCCTATCTGATCTTCTCCGACACGGTGAACCGTCAGATGCCGCAGCACCAGCGCGACCTGGGGCTGAAGGTCAAACAGTCGAACCTGTGCAGCGAGATCATGCTCCACACCGGCCCCGACCACCTGGGCATCGACCGCACCGCCGTCTGCTGCCTGTCGTCGGTCAACGCCGAGATGTTCCTGGAATGGCGCGAGGAGCCGCGTTTCATCGAGGACGTGATGCGCTTCCTGGACAATGTCCTCGAAGACTTCATCACCCGCGCCCCGCCTGAAATGGCCGCCGCCGTCTATTCGGCCAAGCGCGAGCGCTCGGTCGGCCTGGGGCTGATGGGCTTCCACTCCTTCCTGCAGGCCCAGGGCGTGGCCTTCGAATCCGCCATGGCCAAGTCGTGGAACATGCGGCTGTTCAAACACCTGCGCCGCGAGGCCGATAAGGCCAGCGTCAAGCTGGCCGAGGAGAAGGGCGCCTGCGAGGACGCGGCCGAGCGCGGCGTGATGGAGCGGTTCAGCCACAAGCTGGCGATCGCCCCCACCGCCTCGATCTCGATCATCTGCGGCGGCACCTCGGCCGGCATCGAGCCGATCCCGGCCAACATCTACACCCACAAGACCCTGTCGGGCTCGTTCGCGGTCAAGAACCCCTATCTGGAGCGGGTGCTGGAGGCGAAGGGTGCCAACAGCGACGCCGTCTGGTCCTCCATCCTCGAGCACGAAGGCTCGGTCCAGCACCTGACCATGCTGAACGACGACGAGAAGGGGATCTTCAAGACCGCCTTCGAACTGGACCAGCGCTGGGTCGTCGAACTGTCGGCCGACCGCTCGCCCGAGATCTGCCAGGCCCAGTCGATCAACCTGTTCATCCCCGGCGACGTCAACAAGTGGGACCTTCACATGCTGCACTGGCGGGCCTGGGAGACGGGGGTGAAGTCGCTCTACTACCTGCGCTCCAAGTCGGTGCAGCGCGCCGCCTTCGCCGGGGCCGAGGACAAGGCCGAGGTCGAGCCGGACCCGAACCAGCCCGACCTCTTCAGCGCCGCCCGCACCGACTACGACGAGTGCCTGGCCTGCCAGTGACCTGAGGGCCCGGCCCGCGCGATGCGATCGCACGGGCCGTGGAACCTCCCGCTCAACCCCACGTTTCGAGGCCGTCAGGGCCTTGTCACAAAATCACGGTCGGCCAGTCCCGGATTCCGGTGCAGTCTGCGGGCTGTGAACGGACTGTGAGGGGACCGTTGCCTGATCTGTTGCGCTCTGCGTTCGGCGTCTTGACGTGGGTGGCCATGACGGCTCCCGCCTGTGCGCAGACGTCGGTGGGCCAGACCTGGACGACGCAGACCCCCGCAACCGCCGGCATCACGACCCGGCTCAACACGTCCTCGGCCTTCGGGACGGCCTCCGCGTTCGAGATCGCCGCCGCGGACGCCGTGTTCGGACCGGCAGTCGCGCTTGCCGAACCTCTGGCCGCATCGACGCGGACCAACCCCTTCGCCGCCTCCACCACCCGCGACGTCTGGATCGAGGGCGCCGGCCACGCCGACCGTCTTCGGGTGCGCGCGCGCGGCGAACTGCGTCGGGCCGACGGGGGGCCCCTGCCGCCGTCCCTGTTGAACCCTTCCGCCTTCGAGGCCGACGGCTACGACGTCAGTTTCGCGCGCGGCTGGCCCGTGGCGCGGGGCTATACGGCGTCCGGCCTCGAGGTCACCCTGACCCCGCACGCGGGCATCGGCGTCGGCGACCGCGGCGGCCTGGCCGAGGCGGGCGCGACCCTGAAGATCGGCAAGGGGCTGGACCGTCTGGTGCGCGATGGCCAGGACGCGTTCGGGGAACGGGCGCGCTGGTACATCTACGCCGCCGGCTCGGGCACGGCGGTCGGCTATAATTTCGCGCGGAACCGCGACGGCGACTATGCCCGCTCGGGCGTCAGCCGCGACAGCGGCACCTTCCTGGGCGACGCCTCGGTCGGGGTCGCCCTGCGCCGCGGCGACCTGCAGGGCTCGTTCGGCCTGGTCTACCGCGAGATCGAGGCCGAGGGCATGTCCGGCCACGGCATCGACAAGGACGTGACCGAGGGGCTGGTCGCCTTCCAATTCTCGATCTCGCCGCAGTGGTGAGGGAGGCAGTAGGCAGTAGTTTAGCCGGCTCGGCTGGCAGAAAAGCGCGATGCTTCCCTACTGCCTACTGCCTACTGCCTACTGCCTACTGCCTCCCCTTCAGATCCAGCCCTTCCGCCGGAACCACAGCAGCGGAAGGGCGGCGGAGACGGCCATGGCGACCAGGGCCATCGGATAGCCGGCGGCCCAGCGCAGCTCGGGCATCAGATCGAAATTCATGCCGTAGATGGCCCCGATCAAAGTCGGGGGCATCAGCACGGCGCTGAAGATCGAGAACACCTTGAAGATCGATGACTGCTCGATGTTGATGAAGCCCAGGGCCGCCGAGAGCTGGAAATTGATCCCCTGCGCCACCGCCTGGTTGTGGCCCAGCAGGCTGGTGGCGTCGCGGGCGAGCGACCTCAGGTGCTCTCTCGGCTCGCCATGCTCCATCCGGTCGTCCACGCCGACGAAGGCGAAGACCCGCGCCAGGCCCGACAGGCTCTGCTCGATCCGCGCATTCGCGATGTGGGCCCGGCCCAGCTTGGTCACCAGATGCTCGAACCCGACCCGCTTGCCCTCGCTGAAGATGTGGTTGCCGACCGCCTCGACCTTGTGGGACGTCTTGCCCAGCACGTCGGAGGCGCGGTCGATGATGGCCTCCATCAGGTTCAGGAACATGTCCACGCCGGACGCGCACAGCGCCGGCTCCCGTTCCAGCTTGTCGACGAACAGGGTGAAGGGCCGGGGATCGAAATAGCGGATCGTGACCAGGGGGCCCGGCGTCAGCACGAAGGTGACCGGGTCGATGGTCGGCATCTCCGAGTCGCCGTTGTGCAGGATGTCGGCGGTCAGATAGGTGGCCCCGCCTTCGCGATACAGGCGGCTGGAGGCCTCCAGTTCGCTCATCTCCTCGCGCGTGGGGATGGACAGGCCCAGGGCCCGCTCGACGGCCCGGTCCTCGTCGAGGGTCGGATCGATCAGGTCGATCCACAGGGTGTCGGGCGGCATGACCCAGTCGGCGGGCGCGGCCACGACCGGTTCGCAGGCCGTGCAGCCGGAGCGATAGAGGCGGATCATCGGCGTCGCCTCGAGGACAGGCTAAGGGATCAGGGCTGGCCGCCGGCCGAGGTCGCATTGGCGGCCAGCTGACGCCCGGCCCCATAGGCGTCGCGGGCCCCATTATAGATGAAGCCATAGGTCGGATAGACGGTCGTGCCCAGATCGCGGATCGGATTGTACCAGACCTTGACCTGGCTCCAGTCATTGGCCCCGGAGACGTCGACCACGGTCACGTTCTCCTCGACCTTGCCGCGGCTGCCGCCCCAGTTGGCATGGGTCACGCGGATCACCCGGTCGGTGAGGATGTCGGAGACGACCGCCACATGGCCCCGGCTCATCCGCCCCTCGGGCCGGAACACCAGGACCGAGCCGGTCTCGGGCGCGCGGCCGGTGCGGAACTTCTCGACGGCCTGGTTCCACCAGGTCCAGGCGTCGCCGAAGATATTGATGCCGGAGAACATCCGCGCGAACGTCACGCACTGCCAGTAGGGATCCTCGGCCCGTGCCGGCGTGGCCACGACGGCCGGTGCCAGGGCGAAAAGACCGAGGGTCGCCGCAACCGCGGCGGCAGTGAGTCGTTTCATCATGCTGGATTGTTTCCGACTGTTACGCGCCCACTCTTCCTAGACGATAGTTTAGGAGCGGTGAACCACCCTTGTCAGGCGAGTTGGTTGAGGGGTTCTGCGGGCTTCCGGCGCGCGGCGCGACGGTCCGCAAGGCCGCGCAGGGCCCGCCGGGCGGGGTGTTCGACCAGGTGGTAGGCGGCCGCGGCGACCAGCGGCAGGGCCAGGACGACGGCCAACCACACGAAAAGTTGAAGCTTCTTGTCCTCGGCCCCGGTCAGCCGCGCGGCCAGGTTGACCGCCAGAAGTTGCCACGGCACCAGCACCATATAGACCGCATAGCTGATCTCCCCCAGATAGACGGCCGGGCGGGAGGCCAGCCAGCCGGTGTTGGGCAGGGCGGCCAGGGCCAGGATCAGGCCGCCCCCCAGCAGGACCACGACACCGTCCGGCGCGCCCGCCGAGCCCGCAGCCGCCATGCCGCAGACGCAGAGCGTCGCGATCCAGGCCGCGCCCGGCAGGGCCACCCGGCGGTGCAGCAGATACAGGGCGCAACCGAGGGCGAAACAGGGGACGATGCGCAGCGCCCCCCAGAGGATCGTCGCCTCGGTCAGGGAAAAGCCGGCCACGGCCTCGAAGGCGGCGTACAGGGCGATCATGAAGACGGCGGCCCCGGCCACGGCGAGCCTAGGCCTGTCTTTCAGCCGCCAGGCCACGACCGCGAAGACCGGAAAGGCCAGATAGGCGAACCACTCGGCCGAGATCGACCAGGACGAATGGTTCCAGCCCGCCTGCGGGGCCAGGCCCCAGGCGTGCAGCAGCAGCAGGTTGGCGGGCAGGGACGGCCAGCTGAGGATATTGCCGTCGATGGCCATGCCCAGGGCCACGGCGGCGACGCCGAGGACGCCCACCCCGATCAGGGTCGCCAGATGCAGCGGATAGACCCGAGCCAGCCGTGCCCACAGGAAGCCGGCGTAACGGAAACGCTTGTGTCCTACCGCCTCCAGATAGACATGGCTGAGGATGAAGCCGGACAGGACGAAGAAGACCTCGACGCCCAGATAGCCCTTGGTCACCAGGGTCGGGACGAAGCCCACGTCCAGATTGGGCCAGAAGGCGTACACCGCCACCCAGGCGGCCGCGAAGAACCGCAGGGCGGTCAGGGGGCGCAGGTCTGCGGGGGCGGGTCCGGAGATCATCGAACCCCCTATGCACCCGGATCGGTTCGGGAAGCGTTAAGGGGCCGATGATAGCCCGCGACCCCATGCTTCAGGACCTGAGCTTCGACGATCTGACCGTGCTCAGCGCCGGCGACGCCGGCCTGTCCCAGGCTCAGGGCCGCATCGCCCTGACCGGGGCCCTGGGCCTGCTGGACCGCCATGCCGCGCGGGAGCCTCTGGTCGCCCTCTATGACGCCATACCGGGGACCGCGGCAGCCGCCCGCTCCGAGTCCGCCGCCCGGCCGAAGCGCGGCCTGTTCGGGGGACTGCTGGCCGGCGCCGGCGGGCTGTCCGGCAAGGCCGTGGCCGAGGCCATGGGCCTGCTGGACCAGCTGGACGAGGCCGGGGTGTCGAAAGCCGATCTCAAACGCCTGCTGCCCGCCGCCCGCGAACGGGTCCGCGCCCTGACCGGCCAGGACCTGCTGGGCGAGGCCGTTCGCAGCGTCCCGGGAGTCGGCCCCCTGCTCGGCGACGGCTGAGCCCTAGGGCGCGGGGGCCTGGGACAGGGCCTGCTGGGTGTTGCCGCAGCCGTTGAGCGTCTCCTCGCCCAGCTCGACCCGGGCGGTCAGCGGGTAGACCCGGTCGCTCATCCCGTCGGAACACTCGGTCGCGATCAGCGTCAGGACCAGGGTCTGGCCGCCGTCGGTCGTGCCGCTGTAGACGGCCGTCGTCCCGGTCACGACGGGCGAGGACGCGGCGGCCGCGACATCGGCCACGCCGGGCCGGGTCAGGATCACGCGCGCATCGGCGATGTCGACGGCCCAGAAGGGCTCCGTCCCCAGCACCCGAAGCGGCTGGAGCAGGTCGGTGCCCCCGATCACCACCGGGGCGGCCGCAGCGCGGGCCGCGGCGGGCGCCCCCTCATCGTCCGACCCGCCGGAGCAGGCCCCCAGCGCGACCATCGTGATCAGGGCCATGGCGGAGAGGGTCAGGCGCATCGGGTGGGCTCCGAGGGATCAGGTCGTGGGACAGCCTCGGATAGACCCTGCGTCCCACCGGTCAAGCGCGACGGTCGCGGAGCGGGGCCGGGGCGCCTATCGTCCGATCATGGCGATTCGCACGCAAGCAGCCCCGGGGGCCTATGAATTCTTCGCCGGTGGCGGTCTGGCCGGGCTGGGGCTGGCGGGTTTCCGCACCCTGTTCGCCAATGACATCGACCCGGCCAAGGCCGCCAGCTGGCGCGCCAACCATGGGGGCGAGATCGCGGTCGGCGACGTCTGGGACCTGTCGGCGACCGACCTCCCGGGCCGCGCCGACCTCGCCTGGGCCTCCTCCCCCTGTCAGGACGTCAGCCTGGCCGGGGCGCGGGAGGGGCTGGCGGCGCGCCGCTCGGGGGCCTTCTGGGGATTCTGGCGGCTGATCGAGGCGCTGGATGCCGACGGCCGGTCCCCGCCCGTCATCGTCATCGAGAACGTCGTGGGCCTGCTGACCTCGGGTCAGGGCCGCGATTTCGGAGCCGTCTGCGAGGCTCTGGCGGGCGCCGGATACCGCGTCGGGGCGCTGGAGATGGACGCCGTCCACTGGCTGCCGCAGTCCCGCCCCCGCCTGTTCATCGTCGCCCTGCGCGGCCTGGACGGGCCCATGAGCGCGGGTCCCGCCGGCCCCTTCCACACCCCCCGTCTGGTGGCGGCCCAGGCGCGGCTGCCCGAGGCGGCGCGCGAGGCCTGGGCCTGGTGGTCCCTGCCGTTCCCGCCTCGTCGGAACCTGGACCTCGCAGCCCTGCTGGAACTTGACGCCGCCGTCGACTGGTTCAGCGAGACCGAGACCCGCGCCCTGCTGGCCCTGACCGCCCCGCTGCACCGCGATCGGCTGGAGGCGGCCCGTGCCTCGGGCGAACGCCGCGTGGCGGCGGCATTCCGGCGCGTGAGGGTCGAGGCGGGGGCGAAGGTCCAGCGGCTGGAGCTGCGGCTGGACGGTCTGGCCGGCTGTCTGCGCACCCCGTCGGGCGGATCCTCGCGCCAGTATGTGATCGTCTGCGACCGTGGCGAGGTCCGGGCGCGGCGGCTGACCGGGCGGGAGGCGGCGCGGCTGATGGGGGTGCCGGACACCTATGTCCTGCCCGCCGGCCAGACGGCGGCGCTGAAGCTGATGGGCGACGCGGTGGCGGTGCCGGTGGTGCGGGCCCTTTGCGACGGCCTGCTGCGCCCGGCGTTGGCGGGTCGCGCCGTTAGTCCATCTCCGGCCGGCCGCGTCCCGACTTGATCCCCGAGCGTTTGGCCTTGCCGTCCAGCCGGCGCTCCTTGGAGGCGCGGGTCGGGCGGGTCGGGACGCGGTAGGTGGGCGCGATCGAGGCCTGGTCCACCATCTCCTGCAGCCGGGCGATGGCGTCGGCGCGGTTGCGCTCCTGGGTCCGATGGCGGACGGCGGTGATCAATATCACGCCGTCCAGCGTCAGCCGGCTGCCCGCCAGCTTCATCAACCGTTGCTTAACCGGATCGCGGAGCGACGGGGAGTTGACCACGTCGAACCGCATCTGCACAGCGGTCGAGACCTTGTTGACGTTCTGGCCGCCCGGACCCCCGGCCCGATAGAAGCGGAACTCCAGCTCGTCTTCCGGGATGACGGTCATGGCGCCGGGCGGGGGGGCGCGACCCGTTTCGCCCGCACCACGGCCTGATCCAGCGCCTGGAGGAAGGCCGAGCGATCCCTGGGCCCGAACGGCGGCGGACCGGAGGTGGCCACGCCCATCGACCGCAGATGCTCGCCCACCATCCGCCCGGCCAGGGCCGAGCCGATCGAATCCGGGGTGAAGGGCTGGCCGTTGGACTTCAGCGCCTGGGCCCCGGCCGTCAGGCAGCGGTCCGCCAGGGGAATGTCCGAGGTCACGACGATGTCGCCGCCCTGCGCCCGCTCGGCGATCCAGTCGTCGGCGAGGTCCGGCCCCGCATCGACCACCACCTGTTCGATCCAGCTCTGGCGCGGGGTGTTGATCCAGCTGTTGGACACCACGAAGACGTGCAGGCCATAGCGTTCGGCCACGCGATAGACCTCGTCCTTCACCGGGCAGGCGTCGGCGTCGATGAAGATGCGGGGGGCCATGCCGCAAGGATAGCCCGCCCGGTTCGACGAGAGAAGCCGCGCCTACGCCTTGGCCCAGACCCCGTACGGATCGGTCCAGTCCAGACCCATGGCCTCGGCCACGGCGGGATAGGTGATCTCGCCCTTCAGCACGTTCAGGCCGCGCGCCAGGTGCGGATCCTTCTTCAGGGCCTCCAGCCCGTGGTCCGCCAGGGCCAGGCCGAACGGCAGGGTGGCGTTGTTCAGGGCCTCGGACGAGGTGCGCGGGGCGGCACCCGGCATGTTGGCGACGCAGTAGTGGACGACGCCGTCGACCGTATAGGTCGGGTCCTCGTGGGTGGTGGCGTGGCTGGTCTCGAAACAGCCGCCCTGGTCGATGGCGACGTCGACCAGCACCGAGCCGGGCTTCATCCGCGCCAGGTGCGCGCGCTTGATCAGCTTCGGCGCCTCGGCCCCGGGCACCAGGACCGCGCCGACGATGACGTCGGCCTTGACCATCTCCTCCTCGATCGCGCCGATCGAGGAATAACGGGTGATGACGCGACCGTTGGTGACCTCGTCGATATAGGCCATGCGCGGGATCGAGCGCTCCAGCACCACGACCTCGGCCCCTAGGCCCATGGCCATGCGCGCCGCGTTCAGCCCGACGACCCCGCCGCCCAGCACCAGCACCCGCGCGGGCGCGACGCCCGGCACGCCGCAGAACAGCAGACCCATGCCGCCGTTGTGCTTCAGCAGGGTCTCGGCGGCCGAGAAGACGGCGATCCGGCCGGCGACCTCGGACATCGGGGCCAGCAGCGGCAGGCCGCCGCGCGCGTCGGTCACGGTCTCATAGGCCACGGCCGCGCATTTCGACGCCAGCAGCCCCTTAGTCTGTTCCGGATCGGGGGCGAGGTGCAGATAGGTGTAGAGGATCTGGTCCTCGCGCAGCATCTCCCACTCGGCCTGCTGGGGCTCCTTGACCTTCACGATCATGTCGGCCGAGGCGAAGATGCTCGCGGCGTCGGCGGCGAGCTCGGCGCCTGCCCGGGTATAGTCCTCGTCGGTGAAGCCGGCCCCAAGGCCCGCGCCCGTCTGGACCGACACCGCATGGCCGTGGGCGACGTATTCGCGGACGGCCGTGGGCGTCAGGCCGACGCGGTGTTCGTTCTTCTTGATTTCCTTGGGGACGCCGACGCGCATGGGGTTTCCTGCCTCTGATGGGTTTGACGCGAAAATAGCGCCGGGCGGCCCGCAGGTTCCTGTTCTTTTGCATGACTGAACGATGTAAACTCGCAGAAACTTGCGCATGGGGCTGCCATGAAGACCGTTTCCGCCGTCACCCTGGACGCCACCGACAGAAAGATGCTCCGCGCGTTGCAGGCGGACGGGCGGATGAGCAACACCGACCTGGCCCGCGCGGTGGCCCTGTCGGAGAGCGCCTCTCTGCGCCGTCTGCGGGCGCTGGAGACGGCGGGGGTGATCAGCCGCTACGCCGCCATCATCAACGAACGGGCCGTGGGCCTGCCGATCAGCGTGTTCGTGACTGTGACCCTGTCGTCCCAGGCCGAGAGCGCCCTGACCGCCTTCGAGACCGCCATCGCCACCGTGCCCGAGGTGGTCGAATGCTATCTGATGACCGGCGGGTCCGACTATCTGCTGCGGCTGGTGGTCAAGGACGTCGACGACCTGGAACGGGTCCATGCCAAGGCCCTGACCACCATTCCGGGGGTGACCCGGGTGTCGTCCAGCGTGGCGATGCGGACGGTGGTCAAGCGGGGGGCGCTGCCGGTTTGACTCCACGATGGACTGGCCGGATCATCGAACCATGAGCGTTCACGAGTCCATTGCCGTCTGGATCGACCGCGAGCCCACGCGCGAAGAAGAAATCAGCGCGCTCGAGGATGAGGACATTTTCGAGATGGCCAATCTCGGCGAGAAGCAGACGGGCATCCCCGGCGTCGTCTTCATCTCGACCGTGATGGGTTCGCACGGCCCTCGCGTGAAATATTACCTCAGGACCGGTCCGGCCCAGCCGAGCTTCTCCGTCGCTGTCGCGTCCCAGCCGCGCGTTCTCGCCAACAGCATGGACGACCGGGACATGAACAGAATGGCGCCCCTTGTCCTAGAGTGGGTCCGTCTGAACCACGAAGCGCTCGCCAGCTTCTGGTGGGAAGGCAAGTTCTGGCTCGACGAGGATGTGGCGGCCTTCAAGGCAGCGCTCGTCAAGGTCTGACGACCCGCACCAACCCCGCGACCAACCATACGGACCCGATCCCCAGCACCAGGTCGCTGACCATCTTCGCCATCCCGTACATCCCCACCGTCCCATCCGACCACGCGGTCGCCTCGGCCAGCAGCGCCGTCAGCCCGCTCGCGACCAGCAGGGTCACGGGCCAGACCAGGGGCTTCAGCCGACGACGGGTCACGTCAGCGCCCCCTATTTCAACGCAAGGGTGACCTGTTTGATGTCGACATATTCCTCGATGCCGTGGACCGAGCCCTCGCGGCCGTAGCCCGACTGCTTGACCCCGCCGAAGGGGGCGACGGCGGTGGAGATCAGACCGGTATTGATGCCGATCATGCCCGCCTCGATATGGCGGCCGATCCGCATGGCCCGGTCGAGGTCGCGGGTGAACAGGTAGGAGGCCAGACCGAACTCGCTGTCGTTCGCCTTGGCCAGGACCTCGTCCTCCGTGTCGAACGGGAAGACCGGGATCAGGGGTCCGAAGGTCTCCTCGTGGCGGAACAGCTCGTCGTCGCCGCCCAGGGTCACGGTCGGCTGGAAGAAGCGGCCGCCCAGCGCGTGACGCGCGCCGCCGGTCAGGACCCGTCCGCCGTCCGCCTTCACCTGGGCCAGGTGTTTCTCGACCTTCTCGATGGCCTTGTCCTCGATCAGGGGCCCGACCTTGACGCCGTCCTCGAAGGCCGGGCCGACCGGGATCTTCGCCACGGCCTCGGCCAGCTTCGTCGCATAGGCCTCGGCCACCGCGGCCTGGACATAGACCCGGTTGGGGCAGACGCAGGTCTGGCCGGCGTTCCTGAACTTGCCCTTGATCGTCTCGGCCACGGCCAGGTCCAGGTCGGCGTCCTCGAACACGATCAGGGGCGCGGCGCCGCCCAGCTCCATCGACACCCGCTTCAGCGTCGGGGCGCACTGTTCGGCCAGCTTGCGCCCGATCGGGGTAGAGCCGGTGAAGGACAGTTTGCGGATCAGGGGCGAGGCGGTCAGCACCCCGCCGATGACGCTCGCCTCGCCGGTCACGACGCTAAGCGCGCCCTTGGGCAGGCCGGCCTGGTAAGCGAGCTCGGCCAGGGCGATGGCGGTGAAAGGGGTCTGGCTGGCGGGCTTGACCACGGCAGTGCAGCCGGCGGCGAAGGCGGGGCCCAGTTTGCGCGTCAGCATGGCGGCCGGGAAATTCCACGGCGTGATCAAGGCGCAGGGCCCGACCGCTTCGCGGAAGGTCAGGACCACGTGGCCCAGCGGGCTGTCCTGGGTCTCTCCGAGGATGCGCTCGGCCTCGCCGGCGAACCATTTGATGAAGCCGTTGGCATAGGCGACCTCGCCCTTGGCTTCCTCGAACGGCTTGCCGTTCTCGAGCGCCATCAGGGCCCCCAGACCTTCGGTGTGCTCGTCGATCAGACGGGCCCATTCGCGCAAAAAGGCGGCCCGCTTGTGCGGATCGGAACGCGACCAGGCGGGGAAGGCGTCGTGTGCGGCCTGGATGGCGCGCTCGGTCTCGACGACGCCCAGGTTGGGGACATGGCCGAGGATCTCGCCGGTGGCGGGATCGTCGACGGCGATCCCGTCCGCCCCGGCGGGGATGGCCTCCCAGGCGATGAAGGCGTGCTCGCGCAGGAGCTTCAGACCGGCGTCGCGGGCGGCGGTGTTCATGGCGTGACCTCTTGTCTTCTCCCTCCCCCTGCGGGGGAGGGTCGTCGCGAAGCGACGGGGTGGGGGCGGCGGGGCGACACATATGGGGCCTTGCCCTGCCGCCCCCACCCGGTCTTCGCTGCGCTGCGACCACCCTCCCCCGCAGGGGGCGGGAGAAGCCGCCGCTAGACCCAACGCCTCAGTCGCCGATCGTGTTCAGATCCCGGCCCCGGGTTTCCGGCAGGAACAGCAGGGCGACCACGGCGGCGATGGCGGTGAAGGCCACCGAATACCACAGGCCGAAATAGATATTCCCCGACCAGGCCACCAGGGCGAAGCTGGCGGCGGGCAGCAGACCCCCGACCCAGCCCGTGCCGACGTTGTAGGGCAGGCTCATGGCCGTATAGCGCACCCGGGTCGGGAACAGCTCGACCAGGGCCGCGGCCTGGGGGCCATAGACGGCGGTGGCCGCCACCATGAAGACCATCAGCACGCCGAACACGGCCAGAAGATTGATCGCGGCCGGATCGGCCGTGGCCGGATAGCCGGCCTGGGTCAGGGCCGCCTTGATGCGGGTCTCGACGTCGGTCCGGGCGGCCTTCAGGGCGGCGGCGTCCAGGCCCGCGCCTTCGACCGAGGCGATCTCGACGCGGCCGATCCTGACGCTGGCCTGGGTGCCGGTCGGCGCGGCCCGGTTGTCATAGCTGACCCCGGCGTTGGACAGAACCGACTTGGCCAGGTCGCAGGACGAGGCGAAGGCGGTCTTGCCGACCGGGTCGAACTGGACCGCGCAGGTGGCCGGATCGGCGATCACAGTGACGGGCGAGGCGGCCTGGGCCCGCGCCAGGGCCGGGTTGGCCGCCTGGGTCAGGGCCTGGAAGCCGGGGAAGACGGCCAGCAGGAACAGCACCATGCCCCCGACCATCACCGGCTTGCGGCCGATGCGGTCCGACAGCCAGCCGAAGAAGACATAGAGGAAGGCCGAGGCCACGGTGATGGCCAGGATCAGCCCGTCGACCGTGCCGACCTCGACCTTCAGCACCCGCTCCATGAAGAATCGGGTGTAGAAATAGCCCGCGTACCAGACGGCCCCCTGGGCGAACATGATGCCGACCAGGGCGATCAGGACGAACCGGCCGACCGTCCAGGTGCCGAAGCTCTCCCGGAAGGGGGCCTGGCGTTCGGTGCTTTCCGCGACCATCCGCGTGAACGCCGGGCTTTCGTGCAGCTTCAGCCGGATCCACAGGCTGATGATGAGCAAGATGGACGACAGCAGGAACGGGACCCGCCAGCCCCAGGCGTTGAAGGCCTCGACGCCCAGGATCGCGCGGGTGATCAGGATGACGCTGAGCGCCATGATCAGGCCGATGGCGGCGGTGGTCTGGATCCAGCCGGTCAGGAAACCCCGCGACTTGGCCGGCGCGTGCTCGGCGACATAGATGGCCGCGCCGCCGTATTCGCCCCCCAGGGCGAACCCCTGCAGCACCCGCAGGGTCAGCAGCAGGATGGGCGCGACGATGCCGATCTGATCGTAGTCCGGCAACAGGCCGATGGCGACGGTGGCCACGCCCATCAGCGAGATGGTGACCAGGAAGGTCGTCTTGCGTCCGGTCTTGTCGCCGAACCAGCCGAACACCAGGGCCCCCAGCGGCCGCACCACGAAACCGACGCCGAAGGTCAGAAGCGCCAGGATGTAGGAAGTCGCCTCGCCGACGTCGGAATAGAAATGCCGGGCGATGATCGTGGTCAGCGAGCCGAAGATGAAGAAGTCGTACCATTCGAAGGCCGTGCCGGCGGCCGATGCCCCCACCACCGTCTTCAGGCCCGGCCCGCCCTTTTCCGCCGTCGTCGCGCGCTCGCTCATCGTGTCCCGTTCCCCGAGGCGTCGTCTGGCGGACGCCGTTCCCCCCAAGGTCTAGCGGCACGCGCGGCGACGGCCAAGCGGACAAGCGAAAGCCCCGCCGGCGGACCGACGGGGCTCTGCAGGATCGATCGAGAAGGCCTAGTTCTTGGCGGACTCGGCGGCACCCGTCACGGCCGAACCGGCGGCCTGGGTGTCACGGCCGGCACCGGCGACGGTGTTGCAGGCGGCGGTGGTCAGGGCGGCGGCGGCGGCGACCAGAACGAAAATCTTGCGCATGGGGAAACTCCTGAAATCTGCGATCGGGCACCACAGGGTGCCGCTTCGTCCGATCAACGCCGCGCGCGGGTCAGGGTTCCCGGGCGGACCACCGCATCGCTGCGTTCCAGATCCCGGGGATCGATCGGCACCGCCGCCTCCGGCGTGGCGAAGACCATCCGCGCGATCGTGCCGCCGCCGGGGGCCGGCAGGAACTGGGTCTCGCCGCGCAGCTGCTTGGCGAAGGCCCCCATCAGGGTCTGGCCTACGCCCGTGCCTGTCGCTCCGGCCTGCGGGCCCGGGCCGTCGTCCTGGACCTCCATCACGCTGTGGTCCCCATGGACCCGGAACCGAACCTGCAACGCCCCGCCCCGCCCCGCAAAAGCGTGTTTCTGGGCATTGGACACGGCCTCGACCAGCCACAGGGCCAGGGGCGCCAGTTTGTCGGGATCGACCACCAGACTGTCGGCGTCGATGGAACTGGTGACGACCGGGCCGCGCCCCGACTCGGCGGCGACCAGCTGACCGACCAGTTCGTTGACGAAGTCGCGCGCATCGGCGTGGCGGATGTCCTCGCTCTGGTACAGGGTGCGATAGATCAGGGCGAGGGCCGAGATCCGCTGGCGCGTATCGCCCAGCGCGGCCTTAGCCGGCTCATCCTTCAGCGAGCGCTGCTGCATCGACAACAGGGACGAGATGATCTGCAGGTTGTTCTTCACCCGGTGATGGATCTCGCGCATCAGCGCGTCCTTCTCGGCCAGGCTTTCGTTCAGCGACCCGTCGCGGGCCGAGATCGCCTCGGCAAGACCGTCCAGCGTCGACGCCAGATTGCGGATCTCGGACGGGGCGTTTTCAGCCTGGACCGGCCGCACCGAATAGCGTCCCCGGGCGTAGAGGGCGGCGATCCGCTCCAGATAGTCCAGCCAGCGGATGACGATCCGCTCGGACACCAGCATCACCGCCGAAAAGGCGATCAGCCAGGCCGCCAGCGGCAGGATCAGCACGCCGATCGGGTTCAGCGTCGCCCACGACAGCAGGCCCGGCGACGGGGCCGAGACCACCACGTAGACGTCGCGCCCCGCCAGTTCGGCGCCCGCATAGTCCCGGTGCTGGCCGGTGGCGTCCCAAGCGGCGAAAGTCGCCGCCCCGACGCGGTGCGCCTGCTGCACCCGCGCCGCCAGGCTGTCGTCGCGCTGAAGATCGAAGGCGCGGGCATCGGTGGCGACCAGGAGACGGCCTGCATCGTCGGTCAGGGCGGCTTCCGCCCCGTCCGGCAGAGCGGGATCGTCGGTGTCCGGCTGCAGATCGGCCAGGGGCAGGGCGGCGGCCATCACGCCCGCGAAGGCGCCGTCGGCCCGCTCCCACCGCACCCCGACCATCAGAGCCGGGGTGACGCTGACGTCGCGCGACGCCCGCCCCACGGTGACGGCCTCGCCCTGGGCCAGCCGCTGGAACCACGGCTCGCTGCGAAACTGGCTGGCCTCGACCGTGGCGGGGGCCTGGTCATCGGCGCCCCCCCTGCAGACCGTCCGTCCGGACGGTCCGACGCGATAGAGGGCCTGGAAGCCGTCGACCCGGTCGACCAGGGCGGCCAGACGCTCGGCGCAGTTTTCGGTGTCACCGTCCGGGGCCAGGGCCTCCAGCAGCACCGTCGCCGTGTCCAGCCGCGCCCGCGCGGCGATCGCCGCCCGCCCGGCCGCCTGCTGCAGGTCGGCGCGGCGCTGGTCGGCCTGCTGCTGGAACTCGACCTGGGCCTGGACCGCGCCCAGGACCAGGATCGGCAGCAGGGCCACGGCCATGGCGAGGCCCATCCGGAAGCGGATGCCCTGGAAGCGCGGCGAGCGGGACAGGAATTTGCGCATCGGTCGGGGAACCCGCGCGGTCAGGCGGGTCTGGCCCGTCGACGATCCGTCGGCCACCCGCTCAGCCCTGCCTGGCGCCGCTCAAACGATCGGCGTCGGCCAGGATTGAACGCATGGCGTCACCGGCGGCGCGACCGTCGCGGCCATAGCCGCCGCGCTCCAGCGTGGCCTGCAGCGCCTTGCGCGCCCGGCTGACGCGGCTTTTGACCGTGCCCACGGCGCACTGGCAGATCTCGGCGGCCTCTTCATAGGCGAAGCCCCCGGCCCCGACCAGGATCAGGGCCTCGCGCTGCTCTTCCGGCAGGGTGTTCAGGGCCTGGCGCAGTTCGTCCAGCGCGACCGGAGCCTCCGGATCATCGACGGCCACCAGGGTCCGCTCGGCGGCCTCCTGGTCCAGCTGGGTCGAGCGCCAGGAGCGACGCTTCTCGGAATAGAACTGGTTGCGCAGGATCATGAAGGTCCAGGCCTTCATATTGGTGCCCATTTGATAGCTGGCCCGGGCGTCCCAGGCCTTCATCATGGCGTCCTGGGCCAGGTCGTCGGCGGCGGTCGGATCGCCGGTCAGGGTGCGGGCGAAGGCGCGCAGATGCGGGATCAACTGCACGAGCTCGCGCTTGAAACCCTCGTCATCGGCGGACGGAGGCTTGGGCGCGGTCGAGCGCGGTGTTCCCACGCTCACGTCTTGCCTCCACCGGCGGTCCGCTCATCGGCCCGGCGCAGGATCTCCAGGAACTCGTCGGGCACCGGTTCGTTGACGACCTCGTCGAACATATGCCGCAGCTTGACGCCGATGGCCTGCTGGCGAAGGCGGGCCTCTTCCAGCGGGGGCTCGCTCGCGGCCGGGGTCGCGGTGCCAGGCTTGCGCCCTGAATCGGGGGAGTCGATCATCTGTTGCCGGTCGCCAAAGTGAATCCCAATCTCGTCACCGGCTGTACCGGTTTATTGTTCTGCCGAACCCGCTCAACGTCGCCGTTGAAGGCCGGTTCCGGTCTCCAGGGCATTTAATGGTCAAGCTGGCGCGTGTCACGGGAACCGTTGCAGCACGGATACGTTTCCGCCTCTGCGCCGATGTCGTAGAATGCCGGCCGCAACGATTTCTCGGGGATTATCTAAATGAGCCTTCTGGCCAGACTCGCGCCGCATCTGCCCTACGTCCGCCGCTATGCGCGGGCCCTCACCGGCGATCAGGCGACCGGCGACAACTACGTGCGCGTCGCCCTGGAGGCCCTGGCCGCCGGCGAGCGTCAGCTGTCGCCGGACATGACGCCGCGCGTCGCCCTCTATCACGTGTTCCACGCCATCTGGTCGTCGACCGGCGCGCAGCTGGAGGACACCAGCGGTCTGGAGAGCAGCGACGCCTCCAGCCGGCTGATGCGGATCGCGCCGAAGTCGCGGCAGGCCTTCCTGCTGACGGCTCTGGAAGGGTTCACCCCCTCCGAGGCGGCCCAGATCCTGTCCGCCGACGCCCATGGCGTCGAGCGTCTGATCGCCGATGCCCAGGCCGAGATCGACGCCGAACTGGCCACCGACGTCCTGATCATCGAGGACGAGGCCATCATCTCGGCCGACATCGAAAGTCTGGTCCGCGAACTGGGTCACAACGTCACCGCCACGGCGACGACGCATGACGAGGCCGTGGACGCGGTCGCCCGTCACCGGCCCGGCCTGGTCCTGGCCGACATCCAGCTGGCCGACGGCTCGTCGGGCATCGATGCGGTCAAGGACATCCTGAAGCGGTTCGACGTGCCGGTGATCTTCATCACGGCCTTCCCCGAGCGCCTGCTGACCGGCGAACGGCCCGAGCCGACCTTCCTGATCACCAAGCCGTTCCAGCCGGAGACGGTGAAGGCGGCGATCAGCCAGGCCCTGTTCTTCCACCCGTCGCGACAGGACAAGGCCGCGGCCTGATCCACGCGACGTCGCGAAACGGAAAAAGGCCCCGCCGGTGCGAACCGGCGGGGCCTTTTCTTGTCCGCCATCCGATCAGTTGGACGAGGGCGCGGCCTGGACGGTCGGGGCGTTGACGTTGGGCGCTTCGCCGGTCGGCGGGCTGGTCGGCTCTCCGGTCGAGGTGGTCGGGGCGTCCGCCGCCGGGACCCGGTCGTCGTCCGAGAAGGCCTGGGCCTGAGACGTCTGATTGTCGGCGTCGTCGTCGCCGGGCCGATTGAAGGCCCCGCTGAACATCAGGAACACGACGATGAAGCCGATCGCCGTCAGGACGATGGCGATGCCCATGCCGGCCGAGATGCGACGACCGCCTTTGCCGCCCTTGGCGTACTGGGCCTCGACCGGCCGGCCTTCGTGGACGGCGTCGGCGGCCTTGGAATGAGGATCGTCGTGGGACATGCGGGCTCCGGTTGGCTCATGAGGGTCAGGCTGACAACGCCAGCGAAGCGTCGCCGTTCCGGACCGGGGCGTGCGAACCGCCCCACAAAAATATCGCCGGTGTGCGGAACCCAATGGCACCGGCACGCTTATCCTCGTGCGGAGGCGGCGACGCCCCCCCGACCTGGACCCGCCCCCCCGCTGGTCCTTGCCGCCTCCGCGCCTCATTCTCGATGATTGCCCACTCAAGGCGACCCGACCGGGTCGCCTTTTTCTTTGCCTGCGCGATCGGTTGGGCCATGGTGATCTTCAAAAGAAACCCACCGGGAGACGGCGATGGCCCAGCAGAATCGACAATGGGTGCTGCGTCAGCGGCCGCACGGCCTGGTCCAGGACGGCGACCTGGAGCTGGTCTCCACCCCCGTGCCCGACCTGCAGCCCGATGAGCTGCTGATCCGGACCCTTTATCTGTCGCTGGATCCGACCAACCGCACCTGGATGAACGACGCCGTCGGCTATCTGCCGCCCGTGGGCCTGGGCGACGTGATGCGCGGTCTGACGCTCGGCGTCGTGGAACAGTCGCGGTCGGACCGGTTCGCAGTCGGGGATCTGGTCTCGACCGCCCTGGGCGGGTGGGGCGACTACGGCGTGGTGCCGGCCGGCGGCGTCTCGCGCGTCCATCGCGTGCCCGGCCTGCCGCTGACCGCCCATATGTCGGTCATGGGGATGACGGGCATGACCGCCTATTTCGGCGTCACCGACGTGCTGCGCCCGCAACCCGGCCAGACCCTGGTCGTCTCGGCCGCCGCCGGGGCCGTCGGCTCCATCGCCGGTCAGATCGCCAAACAGAAGGGCGCGCGGGTCATCGGCATCGCCGGCGGACCCGACAAATGCCGCTGGCTGGTCGAGGACCTCGGGTTCGACGGGGCCGTGGACTACAAGAACGAGGACGTCGGCACCGCGCTGGACCGCCTCTGCCCCAACGGCATCGATCTGAATTTCGAGAACGTCGGCGGCGACATCATGATCGCCGTCTGGAACCGGCTGAACATCGGGGCCCGGATGGCGGTCTGCGGCATGGTCTCGGCCTATAACGCGACCCAGCGCCCGCCCGCCCCCGATCTCAGCCGCCTGATCACCCACCGCATGACGGTCCAGGGCTTCCTCGTGCTGGACTATGCCCCGCGCGCCCGGGAGATGGCCGCCGAACTGGGCCCCTGGCTGGCCTCCGGACAGGTCAAGTGGAAGGTCCATGTCGACGACGGGCTGGAGGGGGCCGTGACCTCGCTGAACCGCCTCTTCACCGGCGACCACGACGGCAAGCTACTGGTCCGGGTCTCCGAAGAGCCGGCGGGCTGATCGGATGAGCGATCCGCTGCATATCCATTTCGAGGATCTCGAGATCGGCCAGGTCCTGCAGCTGGGGGCCTGCGCGGCCGACGAGGCGGCGATCGAACTGTTCGTGACCCATTTCGCGCCCGGCTGGGACGCCGCCTACGGGGCTCCCGAGGCCCTGGTCTATGCGCTGTGGAGCCGCCTGCATGCCGACAAGGCGGCCACCTGGGCCCAGTCCAAGCTGCTGGCCGTCGACGGCCTGCGCTTCATGCGCAATCCCCCCGCCGGCGAGCTGCTGCGCGGCCGCATGACGGTGATGGGCAAGGACCCCGTCGGCGACGAGAAGGGCATCGTCATCGCCCAGCACGACCTGCTCGACGAAGCCGGCCGCCTGGTCTTCTCCTGCCTGACGCGCGGGCTGTTCGTTCGGAGGTAGACAAGAGAAGGCCCCGCCGGCGAACCGACGGGGCCAATCAAAAACAACCGGGGCTCAAGTAGCCCGAAGGGCGATAGCCCCAAGAAAAACGCTTAAGCCGCGCTTGCGGCTTAAGCGTTCGCCGCCGTCGGCATCTCGGCCGCGCGCTGGAAGGCCAGGGCGATCAGACGGTCCCAGCCCAGCAGGGACACCAGATGGGCGTAGATCTGGCCCAGGGCACCGTTGTCGCGCAGCTCGGCCAGCTTCTCGGCCGGCAGGGCCTTCAGCTTGTCTTCCGACACCGCGAAATAGTCGGCCAGCTTCTGCGGCGCGCCGGGGTTGCCGTTCTCGTCGCGCGGGGTGAACACGGCCTCGCGCACGTCGAACAGGTCCAGTTCGGTCAGCAGGGCGACGAAGCTTTCCGTGCGTTGGCGCTCCTGCTCGAAATTGTTGCAGAACTCCATCGCCTGGTTGACGTAGTCGGTCGGCTTGCCGTCGGCGAACAGCGGGGCCTGGCCGCCTTCGACCAGGAAGGGCGCGGCGCGGTCGATGCACAGGATCATCCGACCGGCGCCCGGATCGTTGGCGAAGACGAACGGATAGCGGCGCACATAGGCCGGGATATAGGCCTCGGGGCGGAAGTCGCCGGCGAGGCTGACGTAGAGGTTCTCGGTCTGGCGCAGACCCATGACCGCGACCGGCTGCTTGGCCTCGCCCAGGAAGACGATCGGATAGGACAGGGCCGCCGGCGCGAACTCGGTGACCGTCAGGGGCACGACGTGCGAGGCGCCGACGAAGGCATAGGGCTTCTCGACCGGGTTGACGCCCAGTTTGCCGTGCAGCTCGCTCGAGAGCGGCTCGGGCTGCGAGTAGAACAGGACGTTTCCGTCCAGCTGGGCCTGGTTGCCGCCATTGGCTGCGATGGTATCGGTCATGGACGCGGGCTCTGGAATTGCAGGAAGCGCGCTTCTAGCCGACCGGGCGGGATCGGGCAAACGCCCGCGGGATCGGTCCTGCCGATTCACGTGCCAGGGGAGCGGGCGCAAGCCCTCCGCGGCGAAGCGCCGTCCGGGCGTCGCGCGACGCCGGTTGCGGTGGACGCCGACCCGCCCTAGCTGTGGCGTATGGGATCCGTCTGCGATCACGAGCACGCCCCCGGGGGGCTGTCGGCCAGCGAGATCGGCCGCGCCCTCACCCTGGCCGAAGACCGCTGCGTGGCCGACGGCGAGCGGATGACCGCGCCGCGCCGTCGCGTGCTGGAACTGCTGCTGCAGGCCGGCGAGGCGGTGAAGGCTTATGATCTGATCGCCCGGTTCGGGGCCGACGGGACCGCCGCCAAACCGCCCACCGTCTATCGCGCGCTCGACTTCCTCGAGAAGAAGGGCCTGGCGCACCGGATCGCCTCGATCAGCGCCTATGTCGCCTGCTCCGTCGGCGACCGCGCCCACGCCGCCGCCTTCCTGATCTGCGACTGCTGCGGCGCCACCGAGGAGGTCACGCCGCCGGAAGGCGAAGCCCTGCAGCAGGCC
Source organism: Brevundimonas sp. LM2 (assembly GCF_002002865.1). Taxonomy (NCBI): domain Bacteria; kingdom Pseudomonadati; phylum Pseudomonadota; class Alphaproteobacteria; order Caulobacterales; family Caulobacteraceae; genus Brevundimonas; species Brevundimonas sp. LM2. Next base: position 183,724 of record NZ_CP019508.1, read on the forward strand.
GCCTCGGCCTCCGGCTATCTGCTGCAGCGGACCACGATCGAGGGCCACGGCCGGTGCCCCGCGTGCCGGATCGCCGCATAACGACCTGATCCGCCGCGGCGACGCTGGCGCGGCGGGGCGCCGAGGCCTAGATTGGGTCATGGACGCCGCCCGGCTGACCCCACCCCGCCGCCTGACGGTCCCCATCCAGAATCGGTGGGGCGCGGGCGATATGGCCGTGCTGGACTTCGGCGACGCCAACCGGCCGGTCGACCTGATCTTCGTCCATGCGAACGGGTTCAACGCCCGCACCTACCGCACCCTGCTGGCGCCCCTGGCCTCGTCGATGCGCATCCTGGCCCCCGATCTGCGCGGTCACGGGGCGACCACCCTGCCGACTGCGACGGTCGGACGCCGCGGCTGGCACGACCACCGCGATGACCTGACCGCCCTGCTCGACACCTTTCCGGGTCCCCCGGTGGTGATGGCCGGCCATTCGATGGGCGGCACCGCCAGCCTGCTGGCGGCGGCCGAGCGTCCGGAGCGGGTTTCGCGGCTGGTCCTGTTCGATCCGGTGATCTGGCGCGGCCCGACCGCCCTGCTGTTCCGCACCCCGGTCCTGCGCCGCCTGGCCGAGCGGATTCCGATCGTGCGCGGGGCTCGCCGCCGCCGCCCGGGTTTCGACAGCCGGGAGGCGGCCCTGGCGGCCTATCGCGGACGAGGGGCCTTCAAGGGTTGGCCGGATCCCGTCCTGATCGACTATCTCGCCGAGGGTCTCGTGCCGTCGTCCGGCGACGGCCTGGTCCTGGCCTGCGCGCCGGACTGGGAAGCGTCGAACTATCTGGCCCAGGGGCACGACCCCTGGAAGGCGATGCGGACCTATCGCGGACCGACCCGGATCCTGAAGGCCGAGACCGGCTCGATCACCCAGGTGCCCGAAAAGCCGCGTGGCCTCGAGCATGTGGCGGTCGAGACCGCGCCCGGAACCGGCCACCTGTTCCCGATGGTCCGCGCCGACATCGTCCGCGACGCCCTGTTCGACGCCGTGGTCTAGGCGGTCTTTCCCTTCAGCAGGGCATAGACGGCCATGGCGTGGCCATGGCCCAGATCGAACTCCGCCTTCAGCCAGTCGGTGATCTGCGTGGCCTTGACCGAGGCCGGGACCGCGCCGTCGACCAGGAAGCCTTTTTCGGTGGCCAGGGCGCGAAAGTCGTCGGGCGTCTTGCCGGTCCTGGCCTGGACGTTGTCGATATAGGCCTGGAACGACATCAGATTCCCGCCTTGGACTCCAAAGCCCGCCTGTCCCGCTCGATCGCCGCCGCCCGGGCGGTGCGCTCGACGGCCAGGCGGCGTTCAATCTCCACCAGTTCGCGGTTCTTCTCCAGCGAGGCCTCGGCGCGGCTGACGCCGATCGGGCGGCCGGTGATCTCGGCGATCGAGATGGGCTGGACGCATTCGCGACCCTCCTCGTACCACCAGCGGCCGCTGTCGATGCAGGCATCCTCGGGCGCGATCCAGTAGCGCTGCATCAGCAGCACGCCCGCCGTCAGCACGACGAAAAGGCTGACAAACAGGATGGTGATCCGGCGCGGGTTCAGAAGGCGGTTCATCTCAGATCATACCCCGGTGCGACGCCCGGTGACGTCGCGTTACGTTGACAGGCCCGTTCGCCCGGCCCATTTCCTGCGCCAGCATTCCGGCGATCCTATGGACAGACAAGCATGAAAGTTCTCGTCCCCGTCAAACGGGTGATCGACTATAACGTCAAGGCCCGCGTCAAGGCCGACCAGACCGGCGTCGACCTCGCCAACGTCAAGATGAGCATGAATCCCTTCGACGAAATCGCCGTCGAAGAGGCCGTCCGTCTGAAAGAAGGCAAGGAGCACCACGCCGCCGGCACGGCGACCGAGATCGTGGTCGTCTCCATCGGCGTGACCCAGGCCCAGGAAACCATCCGCACGGCCCTGGCCATGGGCGCGGACCGCGGCATCCTGATCCAGTCCGACACCGACCTTGAGCCCTTGGCCGTGGCCAAGCTCCTGGCCGCCGTGGTGGCCGAGGAGAAGCCCGACCTGGTCCTGATGGGCAAGCAGTCGATCGACGGCGACAACAATGCCGTCGGCCAGATGCTGGCCGCCCTGCTGGACTGGCCCCAGGCCACCTTCGCCGCCAAGATCGAACTCGCCGGCGGCACCGCCACCGTGACCCGCGAAGTCGACGGCGGCATCCAGACCCTGTCGGCGGCCCTGCCGGCGGTGATCACCGTCGACCTGCGGCTCAACACGCCCCGCTACGCCTCTCTGCCCAACATCATGAAGGCCAAGAAGAAGGAGATCGCCATGAAGGCGGTCGCCGACTACGGCGTCGACACGGCCCCGCGCCTGAGCGTGGTCAAGGTCACCGCCCCGCCGACCCGCTCGGCCGGGATCAAGGTCGCCGACGCCGCCGAACTGGTGTCCAAACTCAAGACCGCCGGAGCCCTCTGACATGGCCGTTCTCGTCATCGCCGATCACGACGGCGCGTCCGTCCGCGACACCACCCACAAGACCGTGACCGCCGCCCTGGCCCTGTCCTCCGACGTCGACGTCCTGATCGTGGGCCAGGGCGCCCAGGCCGCCGCCGACAGCGCCGCCACCATCGCCGGCGTCCGCAAGGTCCTGCTGGCCGAGAGCGGCGAACTGTCCCACGCCCTGGCCGAGGCCGTCACCGCAACGGTGGTCGGTCTGGCCGACGGCTATGAGGCGATCCTGTCGCCCGCCTCGATGGACGGCAAGAATTTCATGCCGCGCATCGCCGCCAGGCTGGACGTCGCCCCGATCTCGGACATCATCGAGGTCGTCTCGGCCAACACCTTCGTGCGGCCCATCTATGCCGGCAACGCCCTGGAAACGATCCAGTCGTCGGACGCCAAGAAGGTCATCACCGTCCGCCCGACCGCCTTCGCGGCGGCCGCCGAGGGCGGCTCCGCCCCGGTCGAGACCGTCACCGCCAGCGACGCCGGCAAGGCCGCCTTCGTCGGCGAGGAGATGGTCAAGTCCGACCGCCCCGACCTCGGCGCGGCCAAGATCGTCGTCTCCGGCGGTCGCGCCCTGGGCTCGGCCGAGGAGTTCCATGCCGTCATGGATCCCCTGGCCGACCGGCTGGGCGCCGCCGTCGGGGCCAGCCGCGCCGCCGTCGACGCGGGCTATGCGCCCAACGACTACCAGGTCGGCCAGACCGGCAAGGTCGTCGCCCCGGCCCTCTACATCGCCATCGGCATCTCGGGGGCCATCCAGCACCTGGCCGGGATGAAGGACTCCAAGATCATCGTCGCCATCAACAAGGACGCCGACGCCCCGATCTTCCAGGTCGCCGACTACGGCATCGTCGGCGACTACAAGACCGTCCTGCCGGAGCTGATGACCGCCCTGGGCTGATCCGAACCCGGACCGACGAACAGGGGCGCGGTGCCGACAGGTCCGCGCCCTTTTTAATGCCCGACACATAGGGCTCTTGATTCATTTCGACGTTTAGCTAATTGTCGATTCATGACCCAGGTCTTCAAGGCTCTTTCCGATCCGACCCGCCGCCGCGTGCTTCAGCTCCTGCGTCAGGGGCCCATGAGCGCCGGCGACATCGCCGACCGGTTCGACGTCTCCAAGCCCACCATGTCGGCCCATTTTGCCGTGCTGAAGGAGGCTGACCTGGTTCATGCCGAGAAGGCCGGAAAGTCGGTCCTCTATCACCTGAAGCTCTCGGTGCTCGAAGAGGCGCTGCTGGGCTTCGTCCAATCGTTCGGCCTCGACGCGGACCCGTCGACGCCCAAGCCGGAGCCCGCGAAATGAACAGGGACGTGATCAACAGCCTGGCCTGGGGCGGCGGCATCGTCGCCCTCGCCCTCGTCTCGAGCGCGGCGCGCAATCTCGGCTACATCGACCAGGAGACCACCCTGCGGATCGTCCTGGGCGCCACCGGCCTGATGATCGCCTCGTTCGGCGATCGCATCCCCAAGACCTTCGTTCGCGGCGAAGGGGCCCGCAAGGCCCAGCGCGTCGCCGCCTGGTCGATGGTGATCAGTGGTCTGGTCTATGCCGGAGCCTTCATCTTCGCGCCGATCGCGACCGCGGTGGTGGTCGGCTGCGGGGCGGTGATCCTCGGGATGGCCGTCACCTTCGCCTACTGCCTGTCGCTGCGCGGCAGGGCCAGGGCTGCCTGACGCGGGCGATGGGTCGCCTTGCCGTCAAACTGACGCCCGGGGCCTCGGCCGACCGGATCGACGGCTGGGGGGTCGACCCCGAGGGACGGCCGGTCCTCCAGGTCCGCGTGCGCGCCCGTCCGGTCGAGGGCGAGGCCAATGCCGCCCTGATCCTGTTGCTGGCGAAATCACTCGGGGTCTCTCGGTCCTCGGTGTCCCTGGCGCGCGGCGGGCAGTCGCGTCTGAAGCGGTTGGACGTCGAGGGGCTGGATGACGCGGCGCTTCGGGCCCGTCTTACCGATCGGTAATGTTTGCGCCTTTGACGCCGTGTCTCCAAAGCTTTGTAATCCCGCCCAGTCCAGGCCCTCTGCGTCCCAGTGCAGTAGATTAGAGTACTCCATGATCCGTCACGCCTTGCGGGGCCCCAGCCTCGCCGTTTTCGCCTGCGCGATCGCGCTCCCCATGGTTCTCGCGGCCTGCGCCACCACCGACACCGGCGAGACCCCGGCCGGCCCCGGCAAGACGGAGGCCGCCGACAAGACCCTGTCCACCGGTCTCGACTATTCGACCAACCCCGACCCCTATCCCTCGACCTATCAACCTCTGCCGCGCGACAATATCGCCATCGTCGGCGGCACCGTCCTGACCGGCACCGACCGGCGGATCGAGGCCGGGGTGGTCCTGGTCGCGGACGGCAAGGTCGAGGCGGTCGGCCCGGCCTCGACCCCCGTGCCCGCCGGCTACCGCGTCGTCGACGCCCGGGGCCGGTTCGTCACCCCCGGCATCATCGACGTCCACAGCCACCTGGGCGTCTATCCCTCGCCCGGCGTCAGCGGCATGAGCGACGGCAATGAGGCCACCAGCCCGAACACTGCCCAGGTCTGGGCCGAGCACTCCCTGTGGCCCCAGGACCCCGGCTTCAACACCGCCCGGGCCGGCGGCGTCACCACCCTCCAGATCCTCCCCGGCTCGGCCAATCTGTTCGGCGGCCGCGGCGTCACCGTCCGCAACATCCCGTCCATCACCATGCAGGGGATGAAGTTCCCGGGCGCCCCCTACGGCGTCAAGATGGCCTGCGGCGAGAACCCCAGCCGCGTCTACGGCGGCCGCAACCAGTCGCCGGCCACCGGCATGGGCAATGTCGCCGGCTATCGCGCCGCCTTCATCGCCGCCCGCGAGTACAAGGCCAAATGGGACACGTGGCGCGAGGACGGCGAGGGCTCGCCGCCGACCCGCAACCTCCAGAACGAGACCCTGGCCGGGGTGCTGGACGGGTCGATCCTGGTCCAGAACCACTGCTACCGCGCCGATGAGATGGCCGTGATGCTCGATATCGCCGAGGAGTTCGGCTACCGCGTCACCGCCTTCCACCACGCCATCGAGGCCTACAAACTGGCGCCGCAACTGGCCGCCGCCGGGGTCTGCGCCGACATGTGGACCGGCTGGTGGGGCTTCAAGATGGAGGCCCTGGACGCGGTCGAGGAGAACGCCGCCCTGGTCGACGCCCAGCCCGGCTCCTGCGCCGTGATCCACTCCGACGACGCCGAACTGACCCAGCGCCTGAACCAGGAGGCCGCCGCCGCCCTGGCCGCCGGCCGCCGCGCCGGCATGAATATTTCGGAAGAGCGGGCCATCGGCTGGATCACCTCCAACGCCGCCCGCTCGATCGGCATCGCCGACCAGACCGGCTCGCTGGAGCCCGGCAAGCGCGGCGACGTGGTGATCTGGAGCGCCAATCCCTTCAGCGTCTATGCCCGCGCCGATCAGGTCTTCGTCGACGGGGCCCTCAGCTTCGACCGTTTCGACCCCCGCTATCAGCCCCAGTCCGATTTCGAACTGGGCCAGCCCGGCTATGGCCTGTCGGCCGCCACCGTCGCCGCAGGAGCCCGCTGATGCGCCGTCTCGCCCTGATCTCGCTCGCGGCCCTCGCCGCGTCCGCCCTTCCCGCAATGGCCCAGGAGCTCACCGCCATCACGGGCGGTCGGGTCCTGACCGGCACCTCCGTCATCGAGAACGGGACGGTGGTGATCCAGAACGGCCGCATCGTCTCGGTCGGCACCGGAGCCGCCCCGTCCGGGGCCCGGGTCATCGACGCCACCGGCCAGGTCGTCGCCCCCGGCTTCGTCGCCGTGGATTCCGGCCTGGGCCTGACCGAGATCTCCTCGGTCGGCGGGTCGGAGGACCAGTCGAACGGGGCCAACACCATCTCGGCCTCCTTCGACGTCAGCTACGGCCTCGACCCCTGGTCGATCGCCCTCCCCGTAGCGCGACTGGGCGGGATCACCCGCGCCATCGTCGTGCCGAACCATCCGGGCGGGTCCGGCGGCCACCAGCATCAGGACGACAGCGACTTCGCCGGCGCGGGCGAGGGCGGCTATCAGACGCCGGGCCTGTTCGCCGGCACCGCCTCGGTCATCCATCTGGCGGCCGGGACCGACATCCTGGTCCAGCCGCGCGTGGCCATGGTCGCCCCCTTCGGCGAGGCCGGGGCCGGCGTCGCCGGCGGGGCGCGCGGAGCCACCTTCACCCTGTTCAAGGAGACCCTGGCCGAGGTCCGCCTGTATGCCCGCAACAAGGCCGCCTACGACCGGGCGGCCCTGCGCGACCTGTCGGTCTCGCGCGCCGATCTGGAGGCCCTGATCCCCGTCGCCGACGGCACCCTGCCGCTCATCGTCACGGTCCACCGCGCCGCCGACATCCAGCAGGTCCTGCGCCTGGCCCGCGAGGAGGGGATCAAGCTGATCCTCGACGGGGCCGAGGAGGGCTGGCTGGTCGCCGCCGACATCGCCGCGGCCGACGTGCCCGTGCTTCTGAACCCGATCTCCAACCTGCCCTCCAATCTGGAGATGCGGGCGGCAAGGATGGAGAACGCCGCCGCCCTCAACGCCGCCGGGGTGGTCATCGCCATCAAGGGCAATGAGGGTTCGGTCCACCGCGCCCGCGAGGCTCGCTACAACGCCGGCAACGCGGTCTCGCACGGCCTGCCGTTCGAGGCGGCGATCGCCGCCCTGACGGTCAACCCGGCCCGCATCTTCGGCATGGGCGGCCGCTTCGGCGAGCTGCGCGCCGGGGCCGCCGCCGACGTCGTGGTCTGGTCCGGCGACCCGCTGGAGCCCCTGTCCTCGGTTACGGCGGAGTTCATCAACGGCCAGGAACAGTCCCTGACCAGCCGCCAGATCCTGCTCCGCGACCGCTACCGCAACGGCGGCCGCTCGGAGGGCGGGATGCCGCTTGCCTACGGGAACTGAGCACGCGCGTCTCCCTCCCCCTCGGGGGCATGAACGCGATCGTATGCGATCGCGTTCATATGGCTGAGCGAAGCGAAGCCGGGTGGGGACGGCAAGGCAAGGCCGCACAGACCTGTGTCCGTATCACCGGCCCTTCCCACCCCGTCCTCGCTGCGCGATGACGTATGAAGGTGATCGTATACGATCACCTTCATGTCCCCCGAGGGGGAGGGAGAGGTCTGTCTGACACCCGCCTGTAAATCGCCGCTCTCTTCGCCTATAGGGCGCGGTCAAGCCGCGCGACCCGGCGTCGCGCGCGTCCGCGCCCTCTCTTAGAAATCCCCCGATGAAGTTCCTCGACCAGGCCAAGATCTACATCCGCTCCGGCAATGGCGGGGCGGGCTCCGTCTCGTTCCGGCGCGAGAAATTCATTCCCAACGGCGGGCCGGACGGCGGCGACGGCGGCCATGGGGGCAATGTCTGGGTCGAGGCGGTCGACGGGCTGAACACCCTGATCGACTACCGCTACCAGCAGCATTTCAAGGCCCCGACCGGCGGCCACGGCCAGGGCCGGCAGATGCACGGGGCCAAGGGCGAGGACGTGGTGCTGAAGGTCCCGGTCGGCACCCAGGTCCTGGGCGAGGACAAGGAGACGGTCGTGCTGGACATGACCGAGGCCGGCCAGAAGGAGCTGCTGCTCTCGGGCGGCAACGGCGGCTGGGGCAATGTCCGCTTCAAGGGCCCGATCAACCAGGCCCCGCGCCACGCCAATCCCGGTCAGGAAGGCCAGGAGATGTGGATCTGGCTGAGGCTGAAGCTGATCGCCGACATCGGCCTGGCCGGCCTGCCCAACGCCGGAAAGTCGACCTTCCTGGCCGCCGCCAGCGCCGCCCGGCCCAAGATCGCCGACTATCCGTTTACCACCCTGGCCCCCAACCTCGGCATGGTGGACCTGAGCCCCGGCGAACGGTTCGTGATCGCCGACATCCCCGGCCTGATCGAGGGGGCGTCCGAGGGCGCGGGCCTGGGCACGCGCTTCCTGGGCCACGTCGAGCGCTCGGCCTCCCTGATCCACCTGGTCGACGGCACCCAGGACGACGTGGCCGAGGCCTATCGCATCATCCGGGGCGAACTGGACGCCTACGGCGAAGGCCTGGCCGACAAGCAGGAGATCCTGGCCCTCAACAAGATCGACGCCCTGACCCCCGAGGCGCGCGAGGAGAAGGCGGCGGAGCTGGCGGCAGTGGCCGGACGCCGGCCTATGCTGGTCTCGGGCGTGTCCGGCGAGGGCGTGCCCGAACTGCTGCGCGCCGCCTGGGCCGAGGTGCGGAAGACGCGCGGCGAGATCGACGCCGACGGCGACGAGATCGCCTCCGACGCCGACCAGTGGAAGCCCTGAACCGGGAACCGCATCGGCCGCCGACCGCTCCCTGACCGCAAGGAGCCATTATGACCGACAGAGACCAGACCGAGGGCCGCGAGAAGAACGGCGCCATCCCCGGCGGCAAGCCCGAGGCCTCGACCTCGAAGGAGGCCGTCGAACGCACCGGGCGGCAGGGCCGCGAGAACGCAGGCCCCGACGGCCCTGATCCCACCGTGGTCGGCGACACCTTCAAGAAGGCTCCCGCGCCGAGCGCGCCGATCGACGAACCCGCTTCGGCCTCGACCGACACGCCGAAGGACACCCTCGCCGGCTGAGCGCGACGCGAAGGGCGACAGCCGACCGGTCCCGTGTTAGCGCACGGCTGAGCATAAGCCGTCCACGAGCGCGAACCGTCTTGTCCTTCTTCCACGCCGGTCCCGCGCCCCAGGCCAGCGGCCCCCGTCCGGGGGCGCTGCGGGACGGGCTGGGCCTGAGCCCAGGGATGCGGGTCGGCCTGTTCGGCGGCTCGTTCAACCCGGCCCACGACGGCCACGCCCATGTCGCCGAGACCGCCCTGCAGCGGCTGGACCTGGACCGCGTGGTCTGGCTGGTCTCGCCCCAGAACCCGCTCAAGGACAGCCGCCAGACCGCCCCCCTGGCCGACCGCATGGCCTCGGCGCGCGACCGGGCCCACGGGCCCCGGATGATCGTTTCGGATTTCGAGACCCGGGTCGGCACGCGCTGGACGGTCGACACCCTGCGAGCCCTGCAGCGGCGGCACCCGGGCGTGAAGTTCGTCTGGCTGATGGGGTCGGACAATCTGGAGACCTTCCACCGCTGGCGCGGCTGGACCGACATCATGCGGATGATGCCGGTGGCCGTGGTCGCCCGCCCGGGCAGCCTGCTGGAAAGCCGCTCCGCCCCCGCCGCGCGACGCTTCGCCGGCCACCGCGTCTCGTCGCGCGAGGCCCGCCTGCTGCCCCTGATGACCGCCCCCGCCTGGACCTATCTGCGCGCGCCTTTGAACCCCAGTTCGTCGACGGCGCTGCGCGCCAAAGCCCACGGGTGACCAATCGGGCTGGATATGCTAGAGAGCGTCTTTAGTGAACCCGCCCGGAGCCTTCCGCTGACCCCCTCGCCCGCGCACGACGCGCAAGACCATCCCATCAAGGATGAGGCCGTTTCGAACACGGCCCACGAAACCGATCCGATCGAACCCCTCCACGCCGAGGACGGCGAAGACGGTTCGGACGACGACCTTTCCGACGACTCCGCCGCCGACTTCCCGCTGTTCAACGCGGATGCCGACGACGCCGACGACGCCTCGAACTTCGACCGCCAGGGCGTGGTGCCGACCGGCTCCAACGCGCTGGAGACCGCCCTGCTGTCCAAGCTGGACGAGGACAAGGCCCAGGACATCGTCCTGATCGACCTGAAGGGCAAGTCGCCCATGGCCGACACCATGATCGTGGCCTCGGGCCGGTCGCACCGCCACGTCGGCGCCCTCGCCGACCACCTGCTGCGCACGCTGAAGGAACAGGGCCTGGGTCGCGCCAAGGTCGAGGGCCTGCCGCACTGCGACTGGGTGCTGATCGACGCCGGCGACGTCATCGTCCACCTGTTCCGGCCCGAGGTGCGGATGTTCTACAACATCGAGAAGATCTGGGCCGTCGACAGCGCCCACCGCACGGCGAACGCCTGATCCACCCATGAGGCTGGCCATCGCCGCCATCGGCAAGCCGGGGCGCGGGCCCGAGGCCAGCCTCGCCGCCGACTATGCCGCCCGCGCCAGCGCCGCGGGTCGCGTCCTGGGCCTCGGCCCGCTGGAGCTGATCGACCTCGATCCCAGGAAGCCCGGCAAGGCCCCGGAGGCCGAGCTGATTTTGGCCGCCGCCGAAGGCGCCCACCTGATCGCCTGCGACGAGCGGGGCAGGACCTATCCCAGCCGCGCCTTCGCCGACCACATCGCCACCCTGCGCGACCGCGGCGAGCGGCGGCTGGTGTTCGCCATCGGCGGGGCGGACGGGCTGGACGCCTCGGTCCTGGCCGCCGCCGGATCGACCCTGGCCTTCGGGCCCCAGACCTGGCCCCACGCCCTGGCCCGGGCGATGCTGGCCGAACAGCTGTACCGGGCGGTGACGATCTTGGCCGGATCACCCTATCATCGCGACTGATGAACCGGCCCGCCCTCCTGTCCCTGCTGCTCGCCCTGTCGGCCCTGCCGGCTGCGGCCTCCGTTCAGGACGACCTCGAACAGCTCCAGGCCCGCTATCGCGACGAGGTCATCCGCGCCCGCCGCCTGCGCGCCGACGCCGCCGAGGCCTCGGTCTCTTTGACCGCCCTCGACCGCCAGCTGGCGGTCCTGCGTCGTGACCAGACCGCCGACGACGTGCAGATGTCGGCCCAGCGCCAGCGTCTGCGCGACCTGTCCGCCCGCGAGGCCGCCATCGTCACGGAACTGGCCCGCACGCGCGACGCCCAGGGCCGGCTGTTCTCGGCCCTGCAGATGATGAGCCGCCGCCCGCCCCCGCCGCTGCTGATCCCCGCCGACCAGGCCGTCGACACCGTCCGCGCCGCGATCCTGATGAAGACCATGGCCCCCGCGCTGCAGGGCCGCGCCGCCGCCATCGGCGCCCGCCAGGCCGAGATCCGCCGCATCCGCCGCCTCGCCGTCCTGGCCAGCGAACGGCTGCTGACCAGCGAGAGCGCCCAGGGCGACCGCCGGGCCGAGATCGAGGACCTGGTCGCCCGCCGCGCGGCCCTGCTGGCCGTGCTGAAGGCCGACGCCGATCGGGCCGATCGGGCCTCGGCGGCGCTCGAGACCCACATCCGCGACCTGGGCGGCCGCCCGGCCAGCGTGGCCCGCTCCGAGGACGCGGCGCCCGCCATGCGCCTGCCCGCCGGCCGCGCCCGCCTGACGCCGCCGGTGGCCGGCGCGCCCTCCACCCGGTTCGGGCGCGGCTCCAGCGGCTGGCGCTGGCCGTCGTCGGCCGGCCCCGTCGCCGCCCCCGCCGCCGCCCGCGTCGACTATGCCGGTCCGCTCAGCGGCTGGGGCCAGGTCGTCATCCTGGACCTCGGTCCCGGCTGGCGCGCCGTCGTCGCCGGTCTGGACGTCGTCGCCGTGGCCCCCGGCGACCGGATCGCCGACGGCCAGTCGCTCGGCACCGGCACCCCCGGCGGCGAGGTCTATCTGGAACTCCGCCGCGAGGACCGGCCCGTGGATCCGGCACCGTATCTATGAGGAGTAGGGCTTAGGGCTTAGGGCTTAGGGCTTAGCCGACACTGTGCCAGATCCAGCCTGTACCCCTCTCTTCTAAGACCTAAGACCTAAGCCCTCCCTTCCCAATCCCCCTTCCCAACCCCGCCGCACACTGATTTTATCCACCGGACGCGCGGTGGCCATGATTTCAGCGTGTGATCTAAGCCCTAAGCCCTACTCACTAAGCCCTGCCGCCCCCGGGCGGCCTGAAAGAGACCGAATGCGTAAACTGCTCATCGTCGGCGGCGCCGCTCTGGCCCTGGGGCTCAGCGGCATGGCCGTGGCCTCGCAGACGCCGCGGAACGAGACCTTCCGCATGCTGCAGCTGTTCGGCGACACCCTGGCCGTGGTCGAGCAGGCCTATGTCGTCCCGGTCGACAACAAGAAGCTGATCGAGGCCGCCCTGGCCGGCATGATGACCGCCCTCGACCCGCACTCCAACTATCTGTCGCCGGACGGCTATGGCGAGCTGCAGGAGCGGACCACCGGCGAATATTCGGGCGTCGGCCTGACCATCTCGGCCGAGGGCGGCCTGGTCAAGGTCATCTCGCCGATGGACGACAGCCCCGCCGCCCGCGCCGGGGTCAAGGCGGGCGACGTCATCTCCGCCATCGACGGCCAGAACGCCTCGGGCCTGACCGTGTCCCAGGTCTCGGACAAGCTGCGCGGGGCCATGGGCACGGCGGTCAAGGTCACCTTCCTGCGCGACGGCGAGGAGCCGCTGGAGACCACCCTGGTCCGCGAGGTCATCAAGGTCGACAGCGTCACCGGCCGTGTCGAGGGGGAGTTCGGCTATTTGCGGGTCTCGACCTTCAACCAGAACACCGGCCGCGAACTGACCGCCGCGATCGCCAAGATCAAGGCGGAGAACCCGGGCGTGAAGGGCTATGTGCTGGACCTGCGCAACAACGGCGGCGGCCTGCTGACGGCCGCCATCGACGTCTCGGACGCCTTCCTGGAACGCGGCGAGATCGTCAGCCAGCGGGGCCGGAAACCCGACCAGATCGAACGCTATGCCGCCCGCGCCGGCGATCAGATCGAGGGCCTGCCCCTGGTGGTCCTGATCAACTACGGCTCGGCCTCCGCCTCCGAGATCGTCGCCGGGGCGCTGAAGGATCAGGAACGGGCCACGATCGTCGGCCTGACCAGCTTCGGCAAGGGGTCGGTCCAGACCGTGATCCCGCTGCGCAACGGCCAGGACGGGGCCCTGTCGATCACCACGGCGCGCTACTACACCCCCTCCGGCTCCTCGATCCAGAAGATCGGCATCGAGCCCGACCTCGAGGTCGCCCGCACCGAGGCCGAGGCGCGGATCGTGTCCCGCTCCAGCTTCATCTATTCCGAGGCCGCCTATGCCACGGCCCTGGACGCCTCGATCGGGGCCGAGCGCAAGGGCGCCCACACGCCCCGCGAGGCGCCGGGCAAGGACTATGACGAGGAGGCCGACTATCAGCTGCAGCGGGCGCTGGACGTGCTGCGCGCCGACGGCGACCTGACCCGCCTCGCCGCCGCCCCCGAAGGCATCGTCATCAGCGACGGCACGGTCGAGACCGCCGCGATCGACACCACGGAAGCGCCGGAAGGCGAATAGGCGAGCGAAAGGCCTTCCCCCGCCCTTCGCGGGGGAAAGCCGTCCGTCTTCGGCCGCAGGCCGAACAGGACGGATGGGGGAACTTGGTCTTCTGCAAAGCCAGGCAAGACTTCCCCCATCGGCCCTGGATCGCTGCGCGATCGATGGGCCGCTTTCCCCCATGAAGAATGGGGGAAGGGCTCATGCGACGCCCCAATCATGCCTAATGCCCCGTTAGGCTTTCTTAACCGCCGTCCGTTCATAGTCCCCGGCGAAGGTCGACGTCCGGAATCCGTCCGGTCGCCTGCATCGAGCGTCCGCCCATCATGTTCGCCAAGCGCCAGTCCGCCCTCGCCGCCGCCGCCGGAGCCCCGCCCACGGGCCGGATGCCGCGGCTCGATTTCAAGCCCGTCGCCGCCCTGCTGAAGAAGCCGCCGGTCGCGGTGGGGGCTGCGGGCCTGCTGCTGCTCGGGGCCGTGGCCCTGTTCCTGACCGTGCTGGGCGACCCCAGCGCCGGCACCCCCTCCGCCCGCGTGGCCCTGAAGCGCGAGGCCGCCGTCGCCCCGCCCGCGCCCAGCGGGCTGGAGGCCTTCAGCATGGGCGGGTTCGGCGCCTGGCAGGGTCTGTCGGGCGTCCCCATCGACCCGACCACCGGCGCCGCCGGGGGCGAGGCCCTGATCACCCTGCCGGACGGGACCACCGTCGCCGGCGGCGCCGCCGTTGCAGCGCCGCAGCAGCCGGCTCAGCCGCTGGTCGCGGCTCCGATCGCCGGCCTCAGCCAGCCGGGGCCCCAGGGCCTCCTTCCGGTCATCGCCACCGACGGCCGGGTTCCGGCCCAGGCCTATGCCCGCCCCTTCCGTCCCAACGGCAAGCCGACCGTGGCCCTGATCGTCGGCGGCCTCGGCCTCAACGCCGTGACCACCCGAGCCGCCATCGAACGCCTGCCCGCCGACGTCACCCTGTCGTTCGTGCCCTATGCCGACGGCCTGCAGGGCTGGATCAACCTGGCCCGGGCCCAGGGCCATGAGGTGATGATCGAGATCCCGATGGAGCCGACCGGCTATCCCAACACCGATCCCGGCCCCTACACCCTGCTGAACAGCGCCACCCCCGACGACGTCGAGGCCAAGATGAACTGGCTGCTGGGCCGCGCCACGGGGTATTTCGCCGTCACCAACTATCTGGGCGACCAGTTCATGAGCTCCGACACCGGCATGAGCGCCTTTCTCGGCATCCTGCGCCAGCGCGGCGTCGCCTTCCTCGACGACGGCTCGGCCCGGCGCCGCCCGGGCGCCTGGGCCCGCGCCTCGGCCGACAGCGTGATCGACGAGACCCAGACCCCCGCCGCCATCATCGGGGCCCTCAACGGCCTGGAGGCCGCCGCCCGGACCCGGGGCGCCGCCCTCGGCACCGGCTTCGCCTACCCCGTCACGGTCGAGGCCGCCGCCCGCTGGACAGCCGGCCTCGACGCCCGCGGCCTGCAACTGGCCCCCGCCTCGGCGATGACGCGGCGGCCGGGACGCTGACGCGCAGGCAGTAGGCAGTAGGGTGTCGGGGTCATGCGACCCGTTCAAAGCGCAGGACAGCGTCCCACCATTTTTCTTGCTTCCTACTGCCTACTGCCTACTGCCTACTGCCTATGCAGCCCTTCCCCAAGCACCGCCCCAACGTCGGCGTCGTCCTGTTCAACGCCGCGGGCCAGGTCTGGTACGGCCACCGCGCCGGCCAGCTGCACGGCCACGCCTGGCAGTTCCCGCAAGGCGGCGTGGACAAGGGCGAGGATCTGGAAGCCGCCGCCCGGCGTGAGCTGGAGGAGGAGACCGGGGTCACCTCGGTCGAGCTTCTGGCCCGGACCGACGGATGGATCGTCTACGACTTCCCCGCCGCCCTGAAGCTGGCGCACAAGCTCAAGGGCCGCAAACCCTGGGACGGCCAGAAACAGGTCTGGTTCGCCTTCCGCTTCACCGGTGAGGACGCCGAGATCGACCTGAACCGCCATGCGGAGGTCGAATTCGACGCCTGGCGCTGGGGCGCCCTGTCCGAGGCCTGCGACCTGATCGTCCCCTTCAAGCGCGACGCCTACGCCCAGGTCGTCGCGACCTTCGGCCGGTTCGCGGTTTAAGGGCGTTAGGCCGTTCGTCGGTCTTGTCGCTGCGCTGTCCGCGGTGATCCGACAATGGCGGGTTCATCACAGAGAACACAAAGGGAGCCACAAAGGGCACGACGGTTCCTATGATGTGGTCCGAACCGGGCCGTCGTCGCCTGGATCGATGCGGCGTACGCCGCAATCAAACCTCAGGCCCAGGACATCGACCTCAACACGGCTCCGCTACCTCCGTGTCCTTTGTGGCCTTTCTTCGTGCCCTTTGTGATGAACCTGTCGGCCGCCGCCCTGGCCCGAGGGTTCAGCGACAAGTTCAAAACGGACATCGCCCTAGGCCGCGCAGCCGACCTTCAGCACCCGCCTGGTCGAGGCCGGATATTTCTCCAGCAGCCGCGCCGGCCGGACCGGCCGCTTCACCAGTTCGCCGCCGCAGTTCAGGCACACCCCGCCCACGCAGTCGGCGCAGAAGGTGCATTCGAACGTACAGATGCGCGCGTCCGGGCTGTCATAGGGCAGGTCCCGGTCGCAGCATTCGCAGTTGGGCCGAAGCTCCAGCATCGATGTCTCCCCCAAGGCTCAAGCAGCGAGACGCTGCGTATCGAGCGATAGCGCCCCTTCCGGTCAGTGCGAAGAGCCCCCCGGAGCCAGGCGGAAGATGACCAGTCCCGCGACGACGAGCAAGGCCGCCAGCACCCGCCACAGGGTCAGGCTCTCGCCCAGCAGGACCACCCCGACCACGAAGGCCCCCACCGCCCCGATCCCGGTCCAGATCACATAGGCCGTGCCCATCGGCAGGACCTTCATCGCCTGCGACAGCAGGGCGAAGCTGACGATCATGAAGCCGATCGTCGCCACGCTGGGCCACAGCCGGGTGAAGCCCTCGGACTGTTTCATGAAATAGGCCCAGACGATCTCGAACAGGCCGGCGATGATGAGATAGACCCAGGCCATGGTGTTCGGCCCTCCTCGCAAAGGGCCGGGCCGTCCCGGGCTTGACCCGCCGCCGGGCGTCGGGGCGAGGACGTGGCCTCGTCTGAAGGGCAATCTAGGATGCCGGGCTTGAGGGTCAAGTCGGCTGAACAGACCTCGGTGGCATCGCCCTCCGGCGCCTTGTCATCCCGGCCGAGCGCAGCGAGAGCCGGGAGGTCGCCTCAACTCGGAACGCAGACCCGGCCACCGAGCCGGGATGACAAGCGGCTCAGCCGCCCCGAGGCCCCAGCAGAATGACCGCTGCCCCCACCAGGCACAGCCCGCCGCCCAGAAGGTCCCAGCGGTCCGGGGCCCTCTGCTCGACCAGCCACAGCCACAGCAGCGACGCCGCGATATAGACCCCGCCATAGGCCGCATAGGCGCGCCCCGCCGCGTCCGCCTCGACCCGCGTCAGCAGCCAGGCGAACAGGGCCAGCGACACCATCCCCGGCCCGACCCACCACACCGACTGGCCCAGCCTCAGCCAGGCCCAGAACGCGAAACAGCCGGCGATCTCGGCCAGGGCGGCCAGGACGTAGATCAGGACGGTCATGGGACGCGCGAGGCCTGGATCGAGGCCCGCGCTGGCCGCCTCAGCGTCAGGATCACGATCTCCGGCGGGGCCCGGAACCGTACGGGCAGGATCGACACCCCCACCCCGCCGGTGACGAACAGTTTGCGCCCATCCTCGTCATACAGGCCGCAGGCCCATCGCTCCGACATCCTCGAGGCGTGGACCAGACGCCCCACGAAGGGCAGGTTGACCTGGCCGCAATGGGTGTGGCCCGCCAGGGTCAGGGCCACCCGCCCGGGCACCTCGACGAAAGGGTCCGGCCAGTGGGTCAGGGCGATCACTGGGGCGGCGTCCCCGACGGTCGCCAGGGTCCGGGCGACGCGGGGCCCCTCGCGCGGCGACTCCATGTCCGCCAGACCGGCGATCCAGAACGCCCCGCCGGGCCGCTCGACGCGCTCCGCCCGGTTCTCCAGCACGCGAACCCCCGCGCGTCGCATCGCCCCGGCGATGGCGGCGTCGTCATACCAGCTGTCGTGATTGCCGAGCACGCCGTGGACGCCGAGCGGCGCGGACAGGCCGCGGAAGGCCTCGACCCCGCGCAGGATTTCGGACTGCTCCGGCCGGGCGCGCGTCGCCGCCGGTTCATGCCCCCCGGCATAGTCGCCCATCAGCATTATAACGTCAGGTCTTTCCCGGTTCATCCGCGCGACCAGCCGCTCGATGCGGGCGACGTCGGTGTGGGGGGCGGCGACATGGGTGTCGGAGATGAGACCGATGCGCAGCGGCGCGCCGGTCCAGGTCGCGCTCTCGACCGTGACCTGGCGCACCGTCAGGGTCGCGGGCTCAACCAGGAAGGCCCAGACCCCCAGCGTCCAGACCACGCCGGTCGCCACGCCCACGCTGACGGCAAGAAAAATCCGGCGACCGCGCAGCAGCCGCCGGATCAAAAAGGCGCAGACGAGGGGAGCCAGGACGGCCCCGATCCAGGCCAGGGTCAGGATCAGACCCGGCCCGGCCATCGTGGGTCAGGCCGCCGCGATCTCGGTGGCCTGTTCGGCCAGGATCGACAGGCCGGCGGGCGTCACGTCGGCGAAGCCGCCGTGGATGTCGAACCGGCGGCGCGCGCTCCCGTCGATGACCGTCACCGTGCCCTCGCGCAGGGCGGTCATGAACGGCGCGTGGTTGGCCAGGACGCCGAAGTCACCCTCGACGCCCGGCGCATCGACCTGATCCACCAGGCCCGAGAAGACCTCGCGCTCCGGCGAGACCAGCGAGAAGCTGAGCTTGCCCGCCATTAGGACGCGTCCGCGGCCAGTTTCTGGGCCTTCTCGACGGCTTCCTCGATGGCGCCGACCATGTAGAAGGCGGCTTCGGGCAGGTGGTCGTATTCACCGGCGACGATGCCCTTGAAGCTGCGGATGGTGTCGGCCAGCTCGACGAACTTGCCGGGCGCATTGGTGAACTGCTCGGCCACGAAGAAGGGCTGCGACAGGAAGCGCTGGATCTTGCGGGCGCGCGAGACGACCAGCTTGTCCTCTTCCGACAGCTCGTCCATGCCCAGGATGGCGATGATGTCCTTCAGCGCCTTGTACTGCTGCAGGACTTCCTGGACCGAACGGGCGACGCGGTAGTGCTCCTCGCCGATGACCAGCGGGTCCATGATCCGGCTGGTGGAGTCCAGCGGGTCCACGGCCGGGAAGATGGCCTGGGCGGCGATGTCGCGGTTCAGCACGGTCGTCGCGTCGAGGTGGGCGAA
Source organism: Brevundimonas sp. LM2 (assembly GCF_002002865.1). Taxonomy (NCBI): domain Bacteria; kingdom Pseudomonadati; phylum Pseudomonadota; class Alphaproteobacteria; order Caulobacterales; family Caulobacteraceae; genus Brevundimonas; species Brevundimonas sp. LM2. The sequence goes on from NZ_CP019508.1 coordinate 202,640, forward strand.
GGAGGCGGCGGGCGCGGGGTCGGTCAGGTCGTCGGCGGGGACGTAGATGGCCTGGATCGAGGTGATCGAGCCCTTCTTGGTCGAGGTGATCCGCTCCTGCAGATTGCCCATCTCGGTCGCCAGCGTCGGCTGATAGCCCACCGCCGACGGGATGCGGCCCAGCAGGGCGGACATTTCCGAACCGGCCTGGGTGAAGCGGAAGATGTTGTCGATGAACAGCAGGACGTCCTTGCCCTCTTCGTCGCGGAAATATTCGGCCTGGGCCAGGCCGGTCAGGGCGACGCGGGCGCGGGCCCCGGGAGGCTCGTTCATCTGGCCGTAGACCAGGGCGCATTTGGAGCCCTCGCCGCCGCCGGCGACGTTCACGTTGGACTCGATCATCTCGTGATACAGGTCGTTGCCCTCGCGGGTGCGCTCACCCACGCCGGCCAGGACGGAATAGCCGCCGTAGGCCTTGGCGATGTTGTTGATCAGCTCCTGCATGGTCACGGTCTTGCCCACGCCGGCGCCGCCGAACAGGCCGGTCTTGCCGCCCTTGGTGTAGGGGCAGATCAGGTCGATGACCTTGATGCCCGTGACGAGGATCTCGGAGCTGGTCGACTGCTCCTCGAACGTCGGGGCCTCGCGGTGGATCGGACGGTACATGGTCGTCTGGATCGGGCCGGCCTCGTCGATCGGCGCGCCGACGACGTTCATGATGCGGCCCAGGGTGCCCGGTCCGACCGGCGCCTGGATCGAGGAACCCGTGTCCGTCACCGGCTGGCCGCGCGTCAGGCCTTCGGTCGTGTCCATCGAGATGGTGCGGACCATGTTCTCCCCCAGGTGCTGGGCGACTTCCAGCACCAGGGTGAAGGGCTCGCCCGTCTTCTGGTCGACGTTCTGGGTGTGCAGGGCGTTCAGAATGGCCGGCAGGTGGCCGGTGAACTCCACGTCGACCACGGCGCCGATGACCTGGGCGACCTTGCCCACGCCGGTGCCGGCCGAAAACACGGTGTTGCCGGTGGCGGCGGCTTCGGCCGGGGCCTTGGGCTTGCGGGGGGCGGCGGGCTTCTTGGGGGCGACGGTGTCGGTCATCGGGTGCGGTCCGTTTATCGTGTGTCTGTCAGGATCGGAGGATCAGAGCGCTTCCGCGCCGGCGATGATCTCGATCAGTTCGGTGGTGATCTGGGCCTGGCGCTTGCGGTTGTACGTCAGCCTCAGGGCGGTGATGAGTTCGCCCGCGTTGCGCGTGGCGTTGTCCATGGCCCCCATCTGGGCGCCGAAGAAGCTGGCCTGGTTCTCCAGCAGCGCGGCCAGGACCTGGGTCTTCAGGTTGCGCGGCAGCAGGGTCTCGAGGATCTCCTCTTCCGAGGGCTCGTATTCATAGACCGCGCCGTTCAGGTCGATCGGGGCGGCGCCGCCGTCGACCACGGCGGGGATCAGCTGTTTCGGCGTCGGCACCTGGCTGATCACCGACTGGAAGCGGCTGTAGATCAGGGTCACGACGTCGGCGTTGCCGGCCTCGAACTCGGCCGCGATGCGGGCGGCGATCGGCTCGGCGAGGCTCATGCCGATGACCTTGTGGCCGCTCAGCTCGAAGGTCTCGATGATCCGGCCGCCGTACAGGCGGGTCAGGCCGTCGCGGACCTTGCGGCCCACGGCGATGATCTTCACATCCTTGCCGTGGGCGACCAGGGTGTTGATCCGGTCCCGCGCGGCGCGGATGACGTTGGAGTTGAACCCGCCGGCCAGACCCTTGTCGCCCGTGGCCACCACCACCAGGTGCTTCTGGTCCGACCCGGTCCCGGCCAGCAGCCGGGGCGCGTCGTCGCCGGTCACGCCCGCCGCCAGATTGGCGATCACGGCGGCCATCTTGGTGGCATAGGGCCGGGCGCTCTCGGCCTGGTCCTGGGCGCGTTTGAGCTTGGCCGCGGCGACCATGTTCAGGGCCTTCGTGATCTTCTGCGTGGACTTCACGCTTTCGATCCGATTGCGCATTTCCTTGAGACTGGCCATCGGCGCTACTCTTTCAGCTTTCCGGGGTCAGACTTAGGCGAAGGTCTTGGCGAAGCCGTCGATGGCGGCCTTCAGCTCGGCTTCCAGGTCCTTGGACAGGGCCTTGGTCGACTTGATGGCGTCCAGGGTCGACTGGTGGGCCGAATGCATCCGGGCCAGCAGTTCGCTCTCGAAGCGGGCGATGTCGGCCACCGCGATCTTGTCGAGGAAGCCGCGCGTGCCGGCATAGATCGACACCACCTGCTCCTCGACCGTCAGCGGCGAGTACTGGGGCTGTTTCAGCAGTTCCGTCAGGCGCGCGCCGCGGGCCAGCAGGTTCTGGGTCGAGACGTCCAGGTCCGAGCCGAACTTGGCGAAGGCGGCCATCTCCCGATACTGGGCCAGCTCGCCCTTGATCGAACCGGCGACCTGTTTCATCGCCTTGATCTGGGCCGAGGAGCCCACGCGCGACACCGAGATGCCGACGTTCACGGCCGGGCGGATGCCCTGGTAGAACAGGTCGGACTCCAGGAAGATCTGGCCGTCGGTGATCGAGATCACATTGGTCGGGATATAGGCCGAGACGTCGTTGGCCTGGGTCTCGATCAGCGGCAGGGCGGTCATCGAGCCCGAGCCGTTGTCCTCGTTCAGCTTGGCCGACCGCTCCAGCAGGCGGCTGTGCAGATAGAAGACGTCGCCCGGATAGGCCTCGCGGCCCGGCGGACGGCGCAGCAGCAGCGACATCTGGCGATACGCCACAGCCTGCTTGGACAGGTCGTCATAGACGATCAGAGCGTGCATGCCGTTGTCGCGGAAGAACTCGCCCATGGCGGTGCCGGCGAACGGGGCCAGGAACTGCAGCGGGGCGGGCTCCGACGCCGTGGCGGCCACGACGATCGTGTATTCCAGGGCGCCGCGCTCCTCGAGCGTCTTGACGATCTGGGCCACGGTCGAGCGCTTCTGCCCGATGGCGACATAGATGCAGTACAGCTTGTCGCTTTCCGACGCGCCTTCGACGTTGATCGACTTCTGGTTCAGGATCGCGTCGATGGCCACGGCGGTCTTGCCGACCTGGCGGTCGCCGATGATCAGTTCGCGCTGGCCGCGGCCGACGGGGATCAGGGTGTCGATGGCCTTCAGGCCGGTCTGCATCGGCTCGTGCACCGACTTGCGGGGGATGATGCCCGGCGCCTTGACGTCGACGCGGCGGCGCTCGGTGAACTGGATCGGGCCCTTGCCGTCGATCGGCTCGCCCAGCGGGTTGACGACGCGGCCCAGCAGGCCCTTGCCGACCGGCACGTCCACGATCTCGCCCAGGCGGCGCACTTCGTCGCCCTCGGCGATGGCGGCGTCGGCGCCGAAGATCACGGCCCCGACGTTGTCGCGCTCCAGGTTCAGGGCCATGCCCTTAACCCCGGCCTTGGGGAATTCGATCATCTCGCCGGCCTGGACGTTGTCCAGACCGTGGATGCGGGCGATGCCGTCGCCGACCGACAGGACCTGGCCCACGTCCGAGACGTCGGCTTCCACGCCGAAATTGGCGATCTGGGACTTGAGGATGGCCGAAATCTCGGCGGCGCGGATGTCCATGGTCGGGCTCTCTGTTTCGTCTTTTCAGGTGCGCGGCCCCCCTTTTTACAGGCTGGGGCCACGTCATAGCGTTGGGTGGCTTATGCCCGTTTGAGGGCGAACTTCATCTGGTCGAGCTTGGTCTTCAGCGAGGCGTCGAACAGTTTCGAGCCGACCTTGACCTTCAGCCCGCCCAGGATCGAGGGATCCACGCGGGTGGTCAGTTCCGGCACCTTGCCCAGGGCCTGGACCAGGGCGCCGCGGATATGGGTCGTCTGGAGCGGGGTCAGGGCCACGGCCGAGACGATCTCGGCGGCCACGACTCCGGTGTGGCGCGCATACAGGGTCTCGAACCCGGTGATGACGCCGGCCAGGTCGCGGGCGCGGCCGTTCTGGGCCAGCAGGCCGAGGAAATTCACGGTCGTCGTCTCGAACTTGGCGGCGGTGGCGACGGCGGTCAGGCCCCGGCCCTGCTCTTCGGCCGACAGGAGCGGCGACTGGGCCATGCGGCGCAGGTCGTCGCTCTCGATCCAGGCGGCCTTCAGCGACAACAGGTCGCTGCGCACGGCGTCGAGTTTGCCCGTCTCGAGCGCGAGATCGAACAGCGCCTGAGCGTACCGCGCGCCGACTTCCGTCGTTCTGAAATCGTCAGCCAAGGCCTGTCCGTCCGAAATACGTATCTGTTCAAGCGACCGGTCGCGAGCCTCGCGCCGATCAAAGGCCTGTAATGCTTATGGAAAGCACTCAACGAGCCGTTTCGCTGGAAACGCCCCCTGGAAGCCGGGCGCCTGATAGCATGGGGCCGGGGCTGTCGCAACCGGAGGCGTGAGCGATGTGTCCGGCTTCCACTAAGACAGCGGCCCGGCCGTGTGGCTACTTGCTAATCATTCGCAGTCGCGGCACAAGACGGTGTGTCCAATGCCTCCGTCCCCGTGAACAAGGCCTCGATCGTTCCCGCGACGCGCGGGTTCTGGCTCAAGCAATTGCATCAGTGGCACTGGATCTCGGCGGCGGTCAGCCTCGTGGGGCTGCTGCTGTTCGCGATCACCGGCATCACCCTCAACCACGCGGCCCAGATCCCGGGCGAGCCCCGGGTCGTCGAGCGCACGGCCGTGCTCGCGGCCCCGCTCGTGTCCCGTCTGGACGCGATGGCGGCCGAGACGACGGACCCGGTGCCCGAGGCCGTCGCGCGCGGCGTGCAGGCGGCCCTGGACGTCGCCATCGGCGGCCGGCCCACCGAGACCACGCCGGACGAGGTGTATGTCGCCCTGGCCGAGCCCGGGGGCGATGCCTGGCTGACGATCGACCGGGCCACCGGCGACCTGGTCCACGAGCGCACCACGCGCGGCGCGGTCGCCTACCTCAACGACCTGCACAAGGGACGCAACGCCGGCGCCGTCTGGTTCTGGTTCATCGACGTCTTCGCCGTGGCCTGCCTCGTCTTCGCCGTCACCGGCCTGGCCCTGACCTGGATGCATGCCCGCCAGCGCCCCTCGACCTGGCCGCTGCTGGGGCTCGGCCTGCTCGTTCCCGTCGTCATCGCCCTTCTGTTCATTCATTGAGACCCGCCATGAACCGCCTGCCCCTGCTCCTGACCGCCACCGCCGCCGGCGCCCTGGCCGGCCCCGCCGCCGCCGCCGACCTGTCGGTCTCCGTCGAACTGCCGCACCTGTTGGGGGCCGCCTATCACCGGCCCTATGTGGCGGTCTGGATCGAGCGCCCGGACCAGACGGCGGTCCGCACCCTGGCGGTCTGGTACCAGCAGACGGCCAACAGCGAGGGCCGGGGCGAGGACTGGCTGAAGGACATGCGCACCTGGTGGCGCAAGGCCGGGCGCAGCATGACCCTGCCGGCCGACGGGGTCTCCAGCGCCACCAAGGCCCCGGGCCGCCACAGCGTGACCGTGCCGGCCGCGCGCCTCGCCGGCCTGCCCGCCGGAAACTACGTCGTCGCGGTCGAGGCGGCGCGTGAATTGGGCGGACGCGAGGTCGTGCGCGTGCCCTTCCGCTGGGGCGGGCCCAACACCGGCGCGGCCTCCGGCGCCACCGAACTCGGCGCTGTCCGCGTCACCGTCACCCGCTGAACAGGAAGCCCATCATGAAACGCGCCCTCGCCCTCGTCGCCGCCGTCGCCGCCCTCGCCGCGCCCCTGACGGCCCAGGCCCACCGCGCCTGGCTGGCCCCGACCGCCACCGTCCTGTCCGGGACCGAGGCCTGGGTCGGTTTCGACGCCGCCATGTCCAACGGGGTCTTCATTCCGGACCATGCCGCCATGCGGCTGGACGGCCTGGTCGTCACCGGGCCCGACGGCCAGCCGGTCACGGCCGAGAACATGCACCGCGCCCGCTACCGCGCCACCTTCGACGTCCACCTGACCACGCCCGGCACCTACCGCGTCGCCAACGTCAGCAACGGTCTGATGGTCAGCTACAAACAGGGCGGCGAGCAGAAGCGCTGGCGCGGCGCAGAAGCCGAGATGGCGGCCAATGTGCCGGCCGACGCCACCGAGGTCTCGGCCACCCTGAACAGCAACCGCATCGAGACCTTCGTGACCCTGGGCGCGCCGAACGACACGGCCCTGGCTCCCACCGGCGAGGGCATCGAACTGGTGCCGGTGAGCCACCCCAACGACCTGGTCGCCGGCGAGGCCGCGCGCTTCAAACTGCTGCACGACGGCGCCCCGGCCGGCGATCTGGAGGTCACGGTCGCGCGGGGCGGCAGCCGCTACCGCGACAATCCCGAGGAGATGACGGTGCGGACGGACGCGGACGGGATCTTCACCGTCACCTGGCCCGAGGCCGGTCTGTACTGGATCAACGCCTCGGTCCGCTCCCCGGCCGAGGGCGAGCGCCGGGCGACCAACGCCCAGTACAGCGGTGTCCTGGAAGTCCTGCCCTGAGCCCTTCGAGCGCCTCGGCCCCGCCGCCGGTCCTGATCGAACCGGCGGCTGACACCCGGGTCCTGATCGCGGTCGATATGACCCGTCCGCCGTCGGCCATGGCGGACGGGCGGATCCACCGGCTCGCCGGTCAGACCATGGGCACGGTCTGGTCGATCCACGTCGTGCTGGGGCCGTCGGACGATCCGGCGACGGTCGGGCGCGCCGCCGTCTCGACGCTGGACCACCAGGTCGCGACCTTCAGCCATTGGGACCCGACCTCCGAGCTGTCGCGCTTCAACGCCGCCCCGCCCGGGCGAGTCCCCGTCTCGGCCGAGCTGTGGGCGGTCATCGAGCCGGCCCTGGCCCTGGCCCGCGAGACGGACGGGGCGCTGGATCCCGCCCTGGGCGCCCTCGTCGATCTGTGGGGATTTGGACCCCCAGGCCCGCGCCCGGCCGACCGCCGCCTGCCCCCGGACACCGAGATCATGGCCGCCCGCGCCTGCGGCGGCTGGCGACGGCTGGAGCCCGACGCCGCGACCCGCAGCCTGCGTCAGCCCGGCGGCCTGCGCCTGGACCTGTCCGGCATCGCCAAGGGACACGCCGTGGACCGGCTGTCCGAGGCGCTGTCGGCGGCCGGGTTCGACCACCATCTGGTCGAGATCGGCGGCGAGCTGCGCGGCCAGGGCGTCAAGCCGGACGGCCTGCCCTGGTGGGTCGAGATCGAGTCGCCACCGGGCGCGGCTGGCCCTCGCACCCTGGTGGCGCTGCATGGCCTGGCCCTCGCCACCTCCGGCGACGCGGAGCGCGCGTTCGAGGCCGCCGGCCATCGGTACGGCCACACCCTCGACGGCCGCACCGGCCGGCCGATCGACAACGGACTGGCCGCGGTCAGCGTCGTGGCCGACACGGCGCGGCAGGCCGATGCCCTCGCCACCGCCCTGACCGTGATGGGGCCGCTCGCGGGGCCGGCCTGGGCCGAGGCCCGGGGCATCGCCGCCCTGTTCCGGGTCCGGAGCGTCGCCGGTCCGCGAGAGATCGCGACCGCCGCCGCCCGCGACATGATGGATGAGCCCGCATGACCTCCGACCCGTCGCGCTGGCTGTGGGCCGGGCTGGCGATCCTGGCGTGGCTGATCCTGGTCGCCGCCCAGGTCTGGCGCGCGCGACGGGCGTCGCGGCACGCCGCCGCCCGTCGCCAGGCCCTGTCAGCCGGGGACGACGCCGTCCTGATCGCCCACGCCGGCCAGACCGGCACGGCCGAGGCCCTGGCCTGGATGACCGCCGAGACCCTGGCGCGCGCGGGCACGCCGGCGCGGGTGGAGGCGCTCGCAGCCCTGACGCCCCGGACCCTGGTCGAGGCGGGCCGGGTGCTCGTCATCGCCTCCACCACCGGAGAAGGCGATGCCCCGGACGCCCTGGCCGGGTTCGTCGCCCGGCACATGGCCGCGCCGGCTGAGCTGGCGGGCGTCCGCTACGGGCTCCTGGCCCTGGGCGACCGCGGCTATGAGCGGTTCTGCGGCTTCGGCAGAACGCTGGACGACTGGATGGGCCGCTCGGGCGCCGCGGCCCTGTTCGACCGGATCGAGGTCGACGACGGCGATCCGGGGGCGATCCGGCACTGGCAGCACCAGCTCGGCACCCTGACCGGCCACGCCATCGAGGCCGACTGGTCCCCGCCCAGCCTGGACCCCTGGCGGCTGGTCGACCGCCGCCACCTCAATCCCGGCAGCCCGGGCGGCGAGATCCACTGGCTGGCCTTCCAGCCCGAGCGGCCGGGCGCGGACTGGTCGGCGGGCGATATCGCCGAGATCGGCCTGCCCCATGCGCCGGGGATCAGCCGCGACTATTCGATCGCCTCCCTGCCGGACGAGGGGCGGCTCGGCCTGATCGTGCGCCGCATGCGGCGACCGGACGGGACCCCCGGCCTGGCCTCGGGCTGGCTCACCGGCGATCTGGCGGTCGGCGACAGCCTGGGGCTGAGGGTGCGCCGCAACGCCGCCTTCCACCCCCCGTCGCCGGAGTGTCCCCTCATCCTGATCGGCAACGGAACCGGCCTGGCCGGTCTGCGGGCCCACTGGCGCGCCCGCGCCGGATCCGGCCACGGCGGGACCTGGCTGATGTTCGGGGAGCGGACCGCGGCGCACGACCGCCTGCTGGACGAGGACCTGCAGGCCGCCCTGCGCGCGGGGCTGCTGACGCGCCTGGATCGCACCTTCTCGCGCGACCCCGACGACGGCCGCTATGTCCAGGCCCTGATCGACGAACACGGCGCCGATCTGCGCGACTGGATCGGGCGGGGCGGGGTCATCCTGGTCTGCGGTGCCCTGGAAGGCATGGCCGCGGGTGTGGACGAGGCCCTGGCGCGACAGCTCGGCGAGCCGCTCCTGCTGACCCTCAAGGAGACCGGCCGCTATCGCCGCGACGTCTACTGATCGGCGGCCCCCCGCATGTCCCGGCTGACGGACTGCGAACGTGTCGCAGTCGGCTTACGGCACAGATGGGGTCACGCCGCGTTGGGGATGCGCTATAGCGGACCAAACGCCGCACCTTTCCACTGCACCAGGACCCCTTGATGCTCGATTCGATTACGCCCCTTCTGTCCGACCCCGCCGCCTGGGCGGCCCTGGTCACCCTGGTGATCATGGAGATCGTGCTGGGGATCGACAATCTGATCTTCATCTCGATCCTGTCGAACAAGCTGCCGGAGGCGGACCGCCAGCGGGTGCGGCGCATCGGCATCGGCCTGGCCCTGGTCATGCGTCTGGCCCTGCTGTCGATCATCGCCTGGCTGGTCGGCCTGGTGCAGCCGGTGTTCTCGGTCATGGGCAACGAATTCTCTTGGAAGGACCTGATCCTGATCGCGGGCGGCCTGTTCCTGATCTGGAAGGCGACCAAGGAGATCCACCACACCGTCGACCCCACGCCCAGCCACGACGTGCTGGACAAGAAGGACGTGATGATCACCAACGCCGGGGCGGCGATCTTCCAGATCATCCTGCTGGACCTCGTGTTCTCGATCGACTCCATCCTGACCGCCGTCGGCATGACCGAACACCTGCCGATCATGGTCGTCGCCGTTCTGGCCGCCGTGACCGTCATGCTGCTGGCCGCCGACCCCCTGGCCAATTTCATCGCCAGGAACCCGACCGTTGTCATGCTGGCCCTGGGCTTCCTCCTGATGATCGGTCTCGTCCTGATCGCCGATGGCTTCGGCTTCCACGTGCCCAAGGGCTATATCTACGCCGCCATGGCCTTCTCGGCCGGGGTCGAGGCGCTGAACATGTTGGGGCGGTCCTCCGCCACCAAGAAGGAAAAGGCCGTCATGGCCCGCAACCTCGCGAACAAGGCCGAGGCCGACGCCCAGGCCGCCGAGGCCGAGGCCGCTTCCGAAGCGGCCCGCTGAGCCGATGCGCGCCAGGGGTCTGATCCCGGTCCTGTTCGGTGTCGCCGCCCTCGCGGCGGCAACGGCCGGCTGGGCCCAGGCCCCCGCGCCGGCCCCGGTCCAGGCTCCGGACACCCGGCCCGCCGCCCCGCCGGTCTACGACTATGAGATCGTCGCCACCTATCCGCACGACCCGGCCGCCTTCACCCAGGGGCTGATCTATCGCGACGGCGTCCTGTACGAGAGCACCGGCCGCCACCCCTCCAGCGTCCGCCGCGTGCGGCTGGAGGACGGCGTTGTGCTGCAGAAACGGGATCTGCCGGTCCAGCTGTTCGGCGAGGGCCTGACCGATTGGGGCGACCGGATCCTCAGCCTGACCTGGCAGGGCGGCCAGGGCCTCATCTGGGACGCCGACGACCTCGCCCCGGCGGGCGCCTGGACCTATACGGGCGAGGGCTGGGGGCTGACCCGCGACGCCACCCGGCTGATCCTGTCCGACGGCACGCCGACCCTGCGCTTCTTCGACCCCGAGACCCTGACCGAGACCGGCGCGGTCACCGTGACCTATCGCGGCCAGCCGGTGCCCCAGCTGAACGAGCTGGAGTTCATCGACGGCGAAGTCTTCGCCAACGTCTGGCAGAGCGACGTCGTCCTGCGCATCGATCCGGCCACCGGCGTGGTCACGGGCGTCATCGACCTGTCCGACCTCCTGCCCGAACCGGTCGCCAATCCGTCGGACGACGTCCTCAACGGGATCGCCTGGGACGCCGCCGGGCGCCGCCTGTTCGTCACCGGCAAGAACTGGCCGAAGCTGTTCGAGATCCGGCTGGTGCCGCGCGCCCGGACGGGCGGTTAGGCCGCCTTCTTCTTGGCCGCGGGTTTCTTCTCGGCCGGCTTCTTCGCCGCCGCCTTCTTGGCCGGGGCCTTCTTGGCCGCCGGGGCCGCCGACCCCTTCAGGCTGTTCCGCAGCGCCGCCATCAGGTCGATGACATTGGTGTCGTCCGGCTCCTCGACCGCCACCACGCCCTTGCCGCCCTTGGTCTTGGCCTTGATCATCTCGCGCAGGGCGTCCTCGTAGCGGTCGACGAAGTCGGAGGAATCGAAGTGCGCCTCCTTCTGGGCGATGATCCGCGCCGCGATCTCGACCATGTCGGCGTCGGCGGTCACCTCGGGGATGCTGTCGAAATAGTCGGCGCTATCCCGCACCTCGTCGTGGGCGCGCAGCGTATAGGCGACCAGCCCCTTGCCCCGCACCTCCAGCGCCAGCTGCCGCTCGCGCCCGCGCAGCACCAGCACCCCCAGGGCGATCTTGCCCTGTTTGGCCATGGCGTCGCGGATCACGGCGAAGGCCTCCACCCCCGTGCCCTTCTCGGGGACCACGAAGAAGGGATCGTCCCAGAACAGCCGGTCGATCTCGGTCTCGTCGACGAATTTGTCGATCGAGATGGTCTTGGTGCTGTCCAGCCGGACCTTGTCGAAATCGGCGTTGTCGAACAGGACGTATTCGTCCTTCGACACCTCATAGCCCTTGACCAGGTCCGACCGCTCGACCGGCCCGGTGTCCGGATCGGTCGCCACCATGCGGATGCGGTTGTTGGTCTTGGGGTTGATCATGTGGAAGCGCACGTCGCTGGTGCTCGACGTCGCGGTGTAGAGCGCCACCGGACAGGTCACCAGCGACAGCTTCAGATGGCCTTGCCAGGTCGGACGGCTGGGCATGGGCGTTCTCCACGAAAGACGGAGTCAAACACCCACCGCCCCGCTTGGTTCACAGCCGGCAGCGCCGCGGCTGCCCGCTTGCGACGGAGTGGCCGGCCCGCCTTCCCGCCCGGATGCTTCATCGGGACGTCATGCCGCACGGATATGTCAGCCGCTGTCACCAGACCCCGCGGATCCCTGCTCATGAAAACGCCCCTTCTCGCCCTCGGTCTTGCCCTGTCGCTGGCATCGCGGTCCGTCGCGGCCCAAAGCGTTCCCCAGGCATCGGACCGAGGCACGCCCCCCACCGGGACGTGGCTCAGCGGCGATCTGCACGTCCACTCCCGTCACAGCACGGAATCGACCAACAATCCGATCCGAAAGATCCTCGCTGTGGCCCGCGCGAACAACATGGGCTTCCTGCTGATCAGCGATCACGACAACCACCAGGCCGGTGATGTGGCTGGCCATACCTGGGCCGATCCGGAGTTTGTGGCCGACGATATCGTGCTGCTCTACGGGGCGGAGTGGACCACCAACCGCGGGCACGCCAACATCATGGCGGCGCAACCCTATGACCATCAGGCCCTGTATGATGTCCGCGACGCGCGCGATTGGGACATCAAGACGATCAAGGACGCCTTGGGGGTCCACCTCTCGGCCAACCATCCGACTGGCAAGGACCATTTCGGATTCAGCTTCGACCTGGCGGATTCGCTGGAGGTCTGGAACTCGGTGCTGTGGCCCAGAAACGAGGCGTCGCTGCTGGTCTGGGATGACATGCTTCGCTCGGGCCGCCGCCTTCCCGGTCGTGGCGGCAGCGATTCCCATCACGGGTTGCCACAGGGAGACGAGGTGGCCACGCCCCAATCCACGGAAGCGACGGCCAACAGCGTTGGCACACCCACGACATGGGTCTTCGCCGCAGACCGAACCGGTGAGGCCGTCATCGCTGCGCTCGAAAGCGGCCGCGTCTCGATCAGCGCCAATCCGGCATCGCCGCGCGTGGAGCTGACCGCTGACCTCGATGCCGACGGCACGCCGGACCTGATGATGGGCGACAACGTCGTCGCATCGGGGCAACCGGTGCGGTTCGAGGTCCGGCTGAACGGCGACCGAGAGGCAGGCCTGTATCGCATCCGCATCATTCGGGACGGGGGCGAACTCTCCGTCATCGACCTAGACGGCGCGGTGACCGATCGCGTCAGCTTCACGGACGCGCCGGTCACCGGAGCGCGAACCTACTACCGCGTGGAAGTCCGCGGGCCACAGACGCCGTTTCCATCGCTGGTGAACTGGCAGCGGGTGGCGGGTGACATGGTCGCCCTGTCCAATCCCATCTATTTCAACTTCGACCCGGACTTCTGAGCCGGTCTGAGGATCCGCGGCGGACCGGCGGCTGCGAAAACATCGCGAGACTGCCGCCCACCTGTCACGCAGCGACGATATGTCAGTCACTGTCATTTTGACATGGGGGGTTGTCATGAAAATTCGTCTCGCGGCGTGCGTTTCGCTTCTGGCTCTGACTGCAGGCACTGCGGGGGCTCAAGAGAGTGAGGTCTCACAGGCCGGCTCCGGAGCCCCAAGCGCAGAGGCACCGGGCACGGCGCTGGATGATGTCGTGGTCACCGGCGCGAAGTTCGGTCGCACGCTGAAGGATACGGCGACCAGCGTCGGCCTTCTGTCCGGCGCGGACATCGAAGACCAGGTCCTGATCACCGCCGAGGACGCCTATGACCAGCTGGTCAACGTCAACGTCGCCGGGGCCAACAACCGGTTCGTGATCCGCGGTATCCCCTTCGACAACGTCAACGGCGCCGGCTTCGGCCAGCTGGGCACGCTGTACGTCGACGGCGTTCGCCTGGGCGACAAGAGCACGGCGTTCGGGCCGGACATGCTGTGGGACGTGCGCTCGGTCGAGGTGCTGCGCGGGGCCCAGTCGACGCTGCAGGGGCGCAACGCCCTGGCCGGGGCCATCTATCTGAACACCAACGACCCGACCTACAGCTTCGACGCCCGGGCCCGGGTCATCGCCGCGGAAGGCGACGACTATTCCGCCTCCATCGCCGTCGGCGGCCCGATCATTGATGATGTCCTGGCGTTCCGGCTGACGGCCGACCATCACGAGAGCCGGGGCTTCATCTACAACCCGGTGCTGAAGGAGGACGCCGATCTCGTCGACGATTATCAGTACCGCGCCAAGCTGCTGTTCGAACCGTCTCAAGACCTGACCGTGCGGGCCGTGGTCAACTACGCCGACATCAACCGCAGCGCCGCGTCGTCGGACACCCGCGCGCTCGGCGCCGACGGCTTCCTTCCGCGCAGCGCCAGTCAGGTGCCCGGGTTCGAGGCCGGGATCGCGGGTCAGGGGGACGCCGGCCGTCGCCAGACCTTCAGCAATATCGCCGACTTTGAACTGAACAAGACCCTCGCCGCTGCCGTTACCGTCGACTACGACATCAGCACTGCTCTGACGCTGACGTCCGAGACCACCTATTCGGACACGGATGATTTCGAGCAGGACGATCCGGACACCGGGATCTACAACTACACCGGCCTGCGGACGCCGACGGTCGCGCTGCTCAATCCCTACGGCATCGGCGATTTCGACTATGTGCGCGCGGGCACCGTCGCGGCCGACCCGATCGCGATCCAGCAGGAAGATTTCGAGATCTTCAGCCAGGAATTCCGGCTGAAGTACGATGCCGGCGGCCGCCTGCGCTATCTGCTCGGGGCCTACTATACGCAGGAGCGCGAGCGCGAGGACAACTTCAGCCTGCTGGTGTTCCGCAATGTGCGAAACCTGATCATCGATACGGCGCGGGGCCAGGGCCTGCCGGCGGCGACGGCGGCCCAGTTCGCCTCCTTCTATCCCGACGACGTGGCCCTCTACACCTTCAACGCCCAGCCGGTGGACGTCGAAAACCATGCCGTCTACGGCGAGGTGGATTTCGATCTCAGCGACCGGCTGACGCTCAACGCCGGCCTGCGTTACGACAGCGAGGACAACACGTCCGGTGTGGTGACCTCGGGCGAGATCCTGGGACTGGCCAATCCCGCGACCCTGCCGATCCCGGCGCTTCGTCCGCTGGCGGCCGCGATCGGCGCCGCCCTCGACCCGTTCGTCGAAGCCACGTCGACGTCCGAACTCAGCTTCGACGCCTGGCTGCCCAAGGTCGGGATCCGCTACGATGTCGACAGCAGCCTGACCCTGGGGGCCGTCGCCCAGCGCGCCTATCGCGCGGGCGGCGTCAGCGTCAATGTGGTGCGCCAGCTGGTGACCGAATTGGCCCCGGAGTTCACCACGAACTACGAGGTCTACGCCCGCAAGACCCTGGGGGACTTCGGCCGGATCAGCGCCAACGTCTTCTATGTCGACTGGAAGGACCAGCAGGTCACCGTCGACCTGTCGACGCGGCAGAACGATCAGGTCGGGGCCAATGCCGGCCAATCCGAACTGTACGGGTTCGAAGTGGAGTTCGAGGCCAACCTGACCCCCGAGTTCAAGCTCAACGGGGGCCTGGGCTACAGCCACACCGAGTTCGTGTCGTTCGACATCCAGCTGCCGGCCTCCACGGCGGGACTGGGTCTCGCGGTCGACCCGGCCGGCCTGGACGGGCTCGAGGGCAACAGCTTCGCAAACGCCCCGGAGTGGAGCGCGGTGCTGGCGGGCTCCTGGACCCGAGGTCCGATGTTCGCCTCCGGCAGCGTCAACTATCAGGATGAGAGCTTCTCCGACACGGGCAACACCCGGGTCAACGATGCCCGGACCCTGGTCAACCTGCGCGCCGGCTATGATTTCGGCCAGGTCCGCGCCTCGGTCTTCGCGCGCAACGTCTTCGACGTCGAGTATGTCGCCGGACAGGATGCCTTCCGGCCCCTGCTGGGCGATCCGCGCGTCGTCGGCCTGGTTCTCGAAGCCCGGTATTGATCGCACCCCCCGTCCGATGGTCGCCAGCGCGGCCGTCGGACGGCATGGCGGCCGGTCCTTTCGCCCTGGAACGATGCCGGCAGCCGGGTTCGTCCGGTCTGATCGTCCATCGCTGGACACCGCCGATCACGCGGGCCTAGATGAATCATGAGCCATGGGACCGACCTCATCCAGCGTGAAGGCACTACCGACCGGAGAGCGCAGACCCGGCTTTCGGTGCGACGTGCAATCCGGGATGCGGCGCTTGAACTGTTTCACGAGCGCGGCTTCGATTCAGTCACCACCACCGATGTGGCGCGACAGGCCGGCGTGACCCAGCGGACGCTGTTCCGCTATTTCGAAACCAAGGAAGCCCTGCTCTTTGACGGGCTCGACATCCACGACTGGTTCGCCTCGGCCATGCGCCGGCACGATGTGTCGGACCCCTACACCCGAATTCGGTGCGGCCTCGAAGACCTTGCCGACGCTTATGATGCTCACGCCGCGATCCTGCGGCGGCACTATGAAATCATCTCGGCCTGTCCGGGTCTCGAGCAAGCCCAGAGCCGCCACAACGGCCTGATCGATCGCGAGCTGGCGACGGTGATCCGGACCAGTTTCGATGCGCCGTCCGCCCTTGCCGCTGACGTGGCAGCAGGTGCCGTTCTAGGCCTGATGCGACCGATCATTCGGGCCTGGCTGCTCTGCAAACTCGAGGGCCCAATGCGGCCCTATGCCGACCGGGCCTGGCCCACAATCGCGCGTCTGATCGACGAGGGCTTGGCCTGCGGGGCCGGGGTGAAGACGTCGGTCCGAGACGGGACGTCCGCATCTTGACGGAGCCGTTCGGTCAGAAAGACGTCCGAACGTAGAAAAGGGGGTGGGGCCTGCTGGCTCCACCCCCTTCTGTCTTCAGCCGGTCGGCTGAACGACGGACTAGAAGTCCATGTCGCCCATGCCGCCCATGCCGCCGCCGCCCATGCCGCCACCGGCACCGCCGGCGGAGCCCTTCTTGGGGGCGTCGGCCACGGCGGCCTCGGTGGTGATCAGGATGCCGGCCACGGAGGCGGCGTCCTGCAGAGCGGTGCGCACAACCTTGGCGGGGTCGATGACGCCGGCCTGGATCATGTCGACATACTCTTCGGTCTGGGCGTTGAAGCCGTAGGTGGCCGAGGGGTTCTCCAGCACCTTGCCGACCACGATCGAGCCTTCGACGCCGGCGTTCTCGACGATCTGACGGATCGGGGCCTGGATGGCGCGCCGGATGATGGCGATGCCGGCGGTCTGGTCGGCGTTGTCGCCGGTCAGGCCTTCCAGGGCGCGGGTCGCCTTCAGCAGGGCGATGCCGCCGCCGGGGACGATGCCTTCCTCAACCGCCGCGCGGGTGGCGTTGAGGGCGTCGTCGACGCGGTCCTTCTTCTCCTTCACTTCCACTTCGGTCGAGCCGCCGACGCGGATGACGGCGACGCCGCCGGCCAGTTTGGCCAGACGTTCCTGCAGCTTTTCCTTGTCGTAGTCGGACGAGGTGTCCTCGATCTGCTTCTTGATCTGGCCGATGCGGGCCTCGATCTCATCCTTGCCGCCGACGCCGTCCACGATGGTGGTGTCGTCCTTGGTGATGGTGACCTTCTTGGCCTTGCCGAGCATGTCGATCGTGACGTTCTCGAGCTTGATGCCCAGGTCTTCCGAGATGACCTGGCCGCCGGTCAGGACGGCGATGTCCTCCAGCATGGACTTGCGGCGGTCGCCGAAGCCCGGCGCCTTGACGGCGGCGACGCGCAGGCCCCCGCGCAGCTTGTTGACGACCAGGGTGGCCAGGGCCTCGCCCTCGATGTCCTCGGCGATGATCAGCAGCGGGCGGCCCGACTGGACCACGGCTTCCAGGATCGGCAGCATGGCCTGAAGGCTCGAGAGTTTCTTCTCGAACAGCAGGATGAGGGGTTCCTCGAGCTGGACCTCCATCTTGTCGGCGTTGGTGATGAAATAGGGCGACAGGTAGCCGCGGTCGAACTGCATGCCCTCGACGACGTCGAGTTCGGTCTCGGCGGTCTTGGCTTCCTCGACCGTGATGACGCCTTCGTTGCCGACCTTTTCCATGGCGCGGGCGATCATGTCGCCGACTTCCTGGTCGCCGTTGGCCGAGATGGTGCCGACCTGGGCGATCTCGGAGTTGGCGCTGACCTTGCGGCTGGAGTCCTTGATGTCGGCCAGGACGGCGGTGACCGCCTTGTCGATGCCGCGCTTCAGATCCATCGGGTTCATGCCGGCGGCCACGGCCTTGAGGCCTTCCTGGACGATCGACTGGGCCAGGACGGTGGCGGTGGTGGTGCCGTCGCCGGCCTTGTCATTGGTCTTGGAGGCGACTTCCCGGATCATCTGGGCGCCCATGTTCTCGAAGGCGTCTTCGAGTTCGATTTCCTTGGCGACCGAGACGCCGTCCTTGGTCGAGCGCGGGGCGCCGAAGGACTTCTGGATCACGACGTTGCGGCCCTTGGGACCCAGGGTGACCTTGACCGCATTGGCCAGGACGTTGACGCCGCGCAGCATCTTCTCGCGGGCGTCGGTGGAGAACTGAACTTGTTTGGCAGCCATGAGGCAGCTCCTAAGAAGGGGGTTGGGGGTGGGTGGCTAGTGGTCGCTGGGATCGGCGGCGGCGGCGAACCGGTTGCGGTCGCGCCAGCCACCCATCACCAGCCACCAGTCACCTAGAGGACGCCGAGAACGTCCGACTCTTTCATGATGATCAGGTCTTCGCCTTCCAGCTTGACCTCCGTGCCCGACCATTTGCCGAACAGGATCCGGTCGCCGGCCTTCAGTTCCAGGGCGTTGACCGTGCCGCGCTCGTCACGGACGCCGGGGCCCACGGCGACGACTTCGCCTTCCTGGGGCTTTTCCTTGGCCGTGTCGGGGATGATGATCCCGCCCTTGGTCTTGGATTCTTCTTCCACGCGCTTGACCAGCACGCGATCGCCGAGAGGACGAAACGCCATGTGTGATGTCTCCGTATAGCTCTAAGGTTTTGAAGCCGCCCCCCCGAACCGGCTTTGGCAGCCGTGACCCGAGAGTGCTAACGCGCAGCGGAGATAAGAGCGTTGAGCCTGAGCGTCAAGGCGTCGCGGCGGGCGGCTAACCCATCAGACGGGTCAGAAGGTTCGCCGTTGACGGGTCCAGGCCAGACGAGGGCGCACCCGCCGAGACGTCGGCCAGAATGGCCTTGGCGAGCACCTTGCCCAGCTCCACGCCCCACTGGTCGAAGCTGTTGATGTCCCAGATCACCCCTTCGACGAAGGTCTTGTGCTCGTACAGGGCGAGCAGGGCCCCGAGCGTCTGGGGCGTCAGATGCTCCATCACGATCGTCGTGGACGGCCGGTTGCCGGGGAAGGTCTTGTGCGCGGCCAGCTGGTCGATGTCCTCGGCGGCGGTTCCGGCGGCCTCGAGCTCGGCCCGGGCCTGATCGGTCGTCTTGCCCAGCATCAGGGCCTGACCCTGGGCCAGGGCGTTGGACCACAGCGGCGCGCCGGCCGCGCCGTCCAGGGTCTCGGCCACGATGACGAACTCGGCCGGGACGACCTGAGGCCCCTGGTGGATCTGCTGGAAGAAGGCGTGCTGGCCGTTCGTGCCCGGCTCGCCGAACACCACCGGACAGGTCTGACGGGTCACAGGGCGGCCGTCGCGGTGGACCCGCTTGCCGTTCGACTCCATCTCGAGCTGCTGCAGGAAGGCCGCCAGGCGGCGCAGGCCATGGGCATAGGGGGCGACTGTCCGGGCCGGACGATTGAGGCCGTCGACGTTCCAGATCTGGGCCAGGGCCATAAGGACCGGCGCATTTTGCTCAAGGGGAGCCTCGACGAAATGGTCGTCCATGGCCCGGGCTCCGGCCAGCAGGCCGTCGAACACGTCCGGCCCCAGGGCGATGACGCAGGACAGGCTGACCGCCGACCACAGAGAATACCGCCCGCCGACCCAGTCGCGGAAGCCGAAGGTGCGGCCGCAGCCGAAGGCCGCGGCCCGGTCGGGGGCCGCCGTGACGCCGATGAAATGCTTGTCGCGGCCCGTCTCGGGCAGGCCCGCCGCCAGCCAGGCCTTGGCGACCTCGGCATTGGCCAGGGTCTCCTGGGTGGTGAAGGTCTTGGACACCACCACGACCAGGGTGGTCTCGGGGTCCAGGTCAGTCAGGGCCTCGGCCATGTCGCGCGGGTCGATATTGGCCACAAATCGCAGGTCGAGGGCGGGGTTGAGGGGCTTCAGCGCGTCCCAGACCACCCGCGGCCCCAGGTCCGATCCGCCGATGCCGATGTGGACGAGGGTCTGGAACGCCCGGCCCGTGGCCCCCGTCTCCCGGCCCGCCCGGACGGCCTCGGCGAAGGTGGCCATGGCCTGCCGGACCTCCTGGACCTCGCCCGACACGGCCTCGCCCAGGGCGTGGAAATCGGCGTCGTTTCCGGCCCGCAGGGCGGGGTGCAGGACGGCCCGGCCCTCGGTGTTGTTGACCGCCTCGCCGCCGAACAGGCGCGCGCGACCGGCCTCGACGCCGGCGGCGCGCGCCAGATCCAGACAGGCGTCGAAGGCGTCGCGGGTCCAGCTCTGTTTGGACAGGTCGAGATACAGGCCCGCCGCCTCCACGCTCATCCGGGCGAGACGATCGGGATCGGCGGCGAACTGGTCGACGATGCGGGCGTCTGCGTCGCGCGCGGCGGCGGCGTCGAAGCCGGTCCAGATGTCAGCGTCGGTCATGGCCTGTCCTCTCGATAATCAAGCTCTCGTTTACGGGTCGGGCGTAGACCGGTTCAATCGCGGAATCGCGAAAAGGATCAGACCATGTCTTGTGGCATCGCCCTCGCCGTCTCGCTGCTGCTCTCGGACCCCACGGTGGCCCTGGCGGCCGCCCAGCCGGCGGCGGTGGCCGGCGCGCCCGTATCGGTCGCGTCCGAGCCCCTGTTCACCGACATCGTCACCCAGGCCAGCGCCCTGAAGGCGATCGTCGACGCGTGGGGGCCGACCGGCGCGTCGCCGACCGCGTTCGAAACCTTCAAGGGGCGCGCCGCCGCCCTGTCGGCCCTCGATCTTCAGGCGCACCTGGTCCTCAAGGAACGTGGCACGGACGGGGACCTGAAATGCATCCTGCGCGGGATCTCCGAGGACATCCCGGTCAAGATCCAGGCCGTCGAAACCGCGGCGACGCCCGAGGCCCGCGCCACGGCCCTGTCGGACCTCGCCTATCTGCTGAACGACAATGTCGAGGTAATCACCGCCCCGCCGCAGCCGGACGCCCAGTCGGGCGTGGAGGCGAACTAGCGAGCCTCGTCCAGGGCCTCGATGACGAGGCCCTCGGTCAGGAGTTGCGGCAGGATACGGGGCCGGGCCTCGCCTGGGGCATAAACGAGATACAGAGGCACGCCCGAGCGGCCGTGCGCGGCCAGTTCCCGGGCGATGGCCGGGTCGCGCCGGGTCCAGTCGGCGACCAGGTAGACGGTGTCGGTCCGGGTCACGGCCTCGGCCACACGCGCCGTGTGGAGCGCGGTGCGTTCATTGATCTTGCAGCTGACGCACCAGTCGGCGGTGAAGTCGACCAGAACAGGGCGACCTTGGGCCAGGGCCCCGGCCACGGCGTCGGGTGACCACGGCCGCGCCTCCGGGCCCGCGCCCTCGACCGATCCGACGCTGTTCGAGGGGGGAACGAGGGTGGCGGCGACGACCACCATGACCGAGATCGCCACCGACAAGGCCGAGACGACCCCCAGCGGACCACCAACGACCCCCGCAGCGGCCAGGCGCTGACGCCGTCCGAAGGTCCAGGCCGCAACGCCCAGCAGAATCGCGCCGACCAACAGCAACAGGGCCGCCGACCCGCCCTGCTGGCGCTGGAAGACCCAGGCCAGCCACAACGCCGTGGCGAACATCGGCACGGCCAGGACCTGTTGCAGCCGCGCCATCCAGGGGCCGGGTCGGGGGAGACGCGCGAGCAGGCGGGGCGACAGGCTGAGCGCCAGATAGGGCAGGGCCAGGCCGAGCCCGAGGAACAGGAAGACCAGCAGGGCGAGGGGCGCGGGCAGGACCAGGGCCGCGCCCAGGGCCACGGCCATGAAGGGGGCGGTACAGGGCGCGGCCACGACCACCGCCAGGACGCCCGTGAAGAAGGCCCCGATCGGCCCGTTGAGCCGGGCCAGGCGGGAGCCGCCGACCGCCTGCAGACCCAGGCCGATCTGGAACAAGCCCAGCAGATTCAGCCCCACCGCCAGCATCAGCAGCGCCAGCACCGCCACCACCGGCGGCGACTGCAGCTGGAAGCCCCAGCCGATCTCCTGACCCAGGCCGCGCAGCAGCAGCATCCCCGCCCCGAGCAGAAGGAAGGTCACCACCACCCCGGCCAGATAGGCGAAACCGTCGATCCGCGCCTCGCGCGCATCCCGAGACGACCGCGCGAGCGATGCCGCCTTCAGCGCCAGGACGGGAAAGACGCAGGGCATCAGGTTCAGGATCAGCCCGCCCAGGAAGGCGAACAGCACCGCCTGGGCCGCCGCCCCCGCGTCAAACCGGCCCGCGACCGCGTCGTCGGTCGCCACGGCCTCTCCGTCCGTTCCTGACAGGACCGGGCCGGGCCGGGCCACGATCTCCCAGGCCCCGGCGTCGGTGGCGAGCACCCCGGACAGGGGCTGGGTCAGACCCGCCGCGCTCAGATCGTCGGTCGGATCCAGCCGCAGGCTCAAGCCCGCCGGTCCCCGCGCCGCCGACAGGGCCACGTCGTGGCTGATCTGTCCCGTTTCGAACGGATAGAAGGTGGCCCGCGTGATGTCGGCCCCGGCCAGCGGCCCTCCCGTCGCGCTGAGCACCAGCCGGTCGCCGACCAGGGTGGCCCGGGCCGTGATGCCGGCCGGGCGGGGCGCGGTCTCGACCAGCCGCTGGATCGCCGCCCCGTCCGCACCGGCCAGGGGGGCCGCCCCCTCGCGGATCGGCAGATCCAGGCGCAGGGTGAAGCTGTCGGGCACGCACATCTCGTCGCTGCAGACGAACAGCACCGCATCGACCGTCAGGGGCACCACGCCGCCGACCCGGGCCGAGGCCGGAATGTCGATCGGCACCGGCAGGAGGACGTCGCCCTCATAGCCCAGATTGACGATGTCCTGCAGGCGCTGGCGCTGCGGCAGGGGCCACAGGATGTCGCCGGCGACGATCCCCGTGGGCAGGGCCCAGTCCAGGGTGGTCGGTCCGCCGGAGTCCCCGGGGTTGCGCCAGTAGGTATGCCAGCCGGGCCGGATCTTCTGGCGCAGGGCCACGATCGCCGTGGACCCGGGCGCGGCCCAGGCGCTCATGGCCACCAGCTCGACCTCGATGCGCGCATTGCTCTGGGCGCCCGCCGGTGCCGCAGAAACCAGACGCGACTGACCGGCCTGGGCCGCCGCCTCGGCGGGCAGGGACAGCCCGCCCGCGAAAAGGGTCAGCAGCCAGGCAGACAGGACCGACAGGCGCACGCAGAGCTCTCGGCGAAGGAACAGAGGCGCGACCCATACCCCCACGGCGCGTCGCCCGCCACGCCCCAGAGGTCGCGGCCGATCGGGGCCGACGTCAGGCGAGGGCGCCGTCCATTGCTGTGAAAAGCGTACCGAACAGATCGGACAGACCGGATGCGAAGACCGACACGGCGGCCAGGACGGCCACCGCGAGAATGGCTCCGATCACGGCGTACTCGATCGCCGTGGTTCCACGCGCGTCATGCAGGAAGCGGCGAAGCAAGGACATGGTCGCGTGCCTTTCGTGGCCCATCGGCCTCAGAGCAGGTCCCGCAGCCAGGCCACCAGAGGGGCGTCGGCCGGGGGCATGGGATAGTCCGACAAGGCGTTGGGCCTCACCCAGGCCAGTGCGGCGTGCTCGCGCGCGACGACCACGCCGGACCAGCGCCGGCACAGGTAGAGTGGCATGAGAAGGTGAAACGAATCGTAAGAGTGGCTGGCAAAAACGAACGGGGCCAGACAGGCCTCCTGCACGTCGATCCCCAGCTCCTCCTGCAGTTCTCGGATCAGGGCGGCCTCGGGGCGTTCCCCGGCCTCGACCTTGCCCCCCGGAAACTCCCACAACCCCGCCAGGGCCTTGCCCTCCGGCCGCTTGGCAATCAGCACCCGGCCGTCCACATCCACCAGGGCAGCGGCGACGACGAGGACGGTGGGCGGGAGGGGCGAGGGCGTCATTCCGCGCTGATACCGTCTTGCGTAACGCCAGCGCAATCATTGGTCACGCAGTGTGTCCCCGGCGTCCTTGCCGATTGGGGCCATAATCGGGCAAGACGTTTTGCTTTCGTTCCGCACGCCTGCCCTGTGTCCTAGCCCGAGGCCTTATGGCTCCTTCGTCCCTGTCCGAGACCCTGTCGAGCCCGGAGGTCCAGGCCTTCGCCAGTGGCTTTCCCGTGCTCGTGCTGCATCTGGTGGTCACCTTCTTCCTTCTCGGCACCGGGGCCGTGGTCTACGGCCTGCTGACGCCGTGGAAGGAGATCGCGCTGATCCGCCAAGGCAATGCCGCGGCGGGCGTGGCCTTCGGCGGCGTCCTGGTCGGTCTGGCCATTCCCCTGGCGGTCTCGCTGTCGGTCTCGACCTCGGTCGCCGACATCGCGGTGTGGGGCGTGGCCACCCTGGTGCTGCAGCTTCTGGCCTTCCGCATCGTCGACATCGTGCTGACGGGCCTGCCCCAGCGGATCCAGGAGGGGGAGGTGTCCGCCGCCGTCCTGCTGGTCTCGGCCAAGCTGGCGACGGCGCTGATCCTCGCCGCCGCCCTGACGGGCTGAGGCCCGATGACCCTGCCCCGGCCCGCCGACCTGTTGCTCTATGCGGGAGCCGGCCTGCTTCTGGTCTTCGCCTCGCTGGCGCAGCGCGAAAACGCCGACGCTCCGCCCGCGCCCCCGCCGCTCGATGCGGTCGAGGGGGCCCTGCTGGGACCCGTGACCCCCTTCGATCCGGCCGTGACCGTGATCTCGCCGGACATCCCGTTCCAGCCGGCCTCCGGGACCGCCTTTTCGATCGCCGGCGAGGGGCGCTGGCTGACAGCGAAACACGTGGTGGAAGGCTGCCGCCGCCCGGCCCTGGTGGTCGGCGGGGGGCGCGCGGTCGCGGCCGACGTCCGTCTGTCGCCGCGCGCCGACATCGCGCTCCTGATCACGACCGGGGGGCCGCCCGCCCTGCCGGTGACCACGACCGCCCCCCTGCGGGTCGGTCAGCGCGCCTTCCACCCCGGCTTTCCGCAAGGCACGGCGGGGGAGGTGACGTCGCGCCTGCTCGGTCGCGAGGTGCTGCATGTTCGGGGGCGGGGACAGCGCGACGAGCCGGTTCTGGCCTGGGCCGAAGTGGGCCGGACCGAGGGTCTGGACGGGACGCTGGCCGGGCTGTCGGGCGCCCCGGCCATGGACCGGCGAGGCCGGGTCGTCGGCATGACCATCGCCGAGGCCCCGCGCCGGGGCCGGATCTACACGACCTCGCCCGACACCCTGGGCCCCGCCATCCGGGGCGAGCAGCCGGCCGGGGAGCCGCTGCTGAGCGAACCGGTCACCATCGAGAATTATGGCCGCGTCGCCGATGATCTGAGGCGGGACCTGCGCGTGGCGCAGGTCGTCTGTCTGTCGGCCTGATCGCTCCATGCCGAGCCTGACCCTGCCGGTCGATCCGCATCTGTTCGTCGTCTTCGTCGGGGTCATGGCGGTGCTGGCTGCGACGCCCGGCCCGGCCAATCTGTTCGCCATCGCCACCGGGATCGAACGCGGCCGTCGTGCGGTCCTGGTCGCGGTCCTCGGCATGAATACCGCCACCCTGGTCTGGTTCGCGGCGGCGGCGCTCGGCCTGGGCGCGCTCGTGGCCGCCTTTCCGCAGGTGTTCCGCGTCGTGGCGATGCTCGGGGCGCTCTACGTCGGCTGGCTGGGGCTCTCGGCCCTGTTGGCGGCGGTCAAGCCGCGCGCTCCAGCCGAAGCCGACGAGGGCAGGGTTCGCCCGCAGCGCCCGGCCTTCGTCGACGGCTTTCTGGTCCAGCTCGCCAACCCGAAGATCGTCCTGTTCTTCTCCGCCGTCCTGCCGCCTTTCATGGATGTCGCGCGCCCGGCCGGTCCGCAGTTGGCGGTCTTTGCAGGCGTGTTGATCGGCATGGACCTGATCACCATGACCGCCTACGGTCTGGGGGGCGCGACCCTGGCCCGGCGGATGGACGACCCGACCTTCAGGCGCGTCTTCAGCGTCTTCGTGGGGCTGCTGCTGCTCTCGGCCGCCGCCCTGATTGGTTTGCGATTATAGGGACTTGCTTATTCGCGGAACGGGCGTGTTCATGTCCCGTTCAGGTCAAAAGGCGGATAACCCGCCCTCCTCCTGGAGTTCTCCCATGTTACGCCCGACCAAGACATTTCTGATGGTCGCCGCCGCCGCCCTGACCTTGGGCGCCTGTGCCACCGCCACACCCTATGCCCCCGCCGGGTTCAACGGCCAGCGGGGCGGCTATGCCGAACAGCGGCTGGAGAGCGACCGCTTCCGGGTCAGCTTCTCGGGCAACTCAGTGACCTCGCGCGAGCAGGTCGAGATGTCGCTGCTGCTGCGCGCGGCCGAACTGACGACCGAGAACGGTTTCGACTGGTTCTCGACCGCCAACCGCGCCACCGATCGCGATACGCGGTTCCAGACGATCGGCGATCCCTTCTTCGATCGCTACCGCTACTGGGGCCCGTCCTGGCGCTACTACGGCCGTCGCGGCTGGAGCCCGTGGGGCGATCCGTTCTGGGGCCGTTCGGACTTCGACGTCCAGCAGATCGACCGCTATGAGGCCACGGCCGAGATCGTCATGGGACGCGGCGCCAAGCCGGCCGGCGATCCCAATGCCTTCGATGCCCGCGAAGTGATCTCTAACATCGGCAGCCGCGTCTCCCGCCCGATGTAACGATGGATCCCCGGGTCGGTCAGCCGACCCGGGGAGTCTTCAGACGCCGCTTGTTGGCGTGCGTCGCCGGGGCGTTGCCGAGCGCCTCCGGAATCTCGCCCTTGAAATAGAACCGCTGCCAGGCCTCCTTGGCCGCGTCCGGATCGCCGGACGCCAGCCGCGTGTTGAAATCGGTTCGCTGGCGGTTCCAGGCCTCGAACTGGCCCTTCATCACCGGGTTGGACTCCAGCGTCCGGATCACCGGCTGCACCTGTTCCAGCTTGCGATGCTCGACCAGGTTGATGAAGCAGAAGGGCTCCCCGCGTTCGAACTTGATCCGCCCGGGCCGGGTGAAGATCCAGTTCATCGTGAAGGGGAAGGGAAGCCAGTCGGTCTCGATCAGCCCGACCAGGGGCTGAATCCCGTCCTTGAGGTGATTGGGCGAGCCCGAGCAGATCATCCCCCAGCCCGGCGGCGTCCGGAACAGATACTGGGGATGCATGGTCAGGACGCCGCGCGAGAAGTGCGAGGTGACGAAATGGTCCAGCTCCGGCTGCGGCCGTTCCGGCGTGATGGTGATGTCCGACTGCTGCGGCCCCCCGTTCCACTCCGCCGTGAAGGTGAAGGGGCACAGGATCTCCCAGCCGGTCGTATTGGCCATGGTCAGGGGCAGGCAGCGGTAGGGATGCCGGCTGACGAAGGCGTCCATCCAGTTCCGCGACTGGCGCCCGGGCACCATGTCCGGCGGCCGCGACGACATGGGATAGCATTCCAGTTCCAAGGCGGGGCATCCTTCAGGCAGCGATCGAGCCAACCCTCCTAACCCGGCCGGCCATGACCACTCAACCGCCCCCGACCCCGGCCTTCGACCGCGACGGCCTGCTGGCCTGGATGGCGGCCCACGGCATCGATCACACGACGCATGACCATCCGGCCGTCTTCCGGGTCGAGGAGGGGCTCGAGATGAAGGCCGCCCTGCCCGGGGCCCACACCAAGAACCTCTTTCTCAAGGACAAGAAGGGTCGGCTGTGGCTGATCTCGGCGCGACAGGACACGGTCATCGACCTCAAGGCCGCGCCCCGCGCCATCGGCTCGGACCGGCTGTCGTTCGGCAACGAGACCCTGATGTGGGAGACGCTGGGGGTCCGCCCCGGGTCGGTCACGGCCCTGGGCCTGATCAACGACGTCGAGCGGCGGGTCGGCTTCGTGCTCGACCGACGACTGTGGGAGGCCGACATCGTCAACTTCCATCCCCTCACCAATACGGCCACGACCGCCCTGCCCCAGGCCGCGTTCCGACGCGTTCTGACGCTGCTGGGGCGCGACCCCCAGGTGGTGGATTTCGGTCCGCCCGCGGCGGGATGACGGTCAGGCACGGACGCGCCGGTACGGCCGTCGTCGCCGTCCTGACACGGATGAGGGTGTATCCCACGGACGCGACCGCGGGACCGCAGCGCCGCGCCGATATCGAACCGCCTGCTTTCCAAAAGGCCTACCCATGCGCATCGCCCGCAGTCTGACCATCGTGGCCGTTTCGGCCCTGCTGGGCCTGGCCCCGGCCGCCGTCGCGGCGCAGGAGCCCGCGCGGAGCCCGGTCGTCGCGGCGCAGAGCGATCGCGCGGCCGCGCGCCCCGCGCCGGCGCGCAACATCATCCTGTTCCTGGCCGACGCCGGCGGCGTGTCCGTGCTCTCGGCCGCCAGCCTGATGGCCTATGGCGAACAGTTGCGACTGCATGTCCAGGGATGGCCGCACCTCGGGTTGAGCGAGACGTCGCCGGTGGACGAGTTCGTGTCCGATTCCGCCAACGGCATGTCGGCGATCGTCACCGGGGTCAAAACCCGCAACGGGGTCATCAGCCAGGGTCCGGACGCCGTCCGCGGCCGGACCGACGGGGTCCCGACCAAGACCCTGCTGGAGTATGCCGAGGCGCGCGGCCTGCGCACCGGCGTCATCACGACCCAGGCGATCACCGACGCCACCCCGGCCGCCAACTATGCCCACGCCAACGACCGCAACGACTGGGGCGGGATCTTTCCTCAGGCCTTCGCGCCCCGGTTTGGCGACGGCGTCGATGTCCTGATCGGGGCGGGCCGCCAGCCGATCGCGGAACAACTCGCGGCGCGCGGCACCAGCTTCGCGGCGCTGGGCGAGGCGCATGATCGGCCCGTCTATGACACGCTCGACGCCGCCCCCGAGGCGAACCAGCGACCCATCGTCGTCGCCGACGCGATCGGCGCCCGCGCCGCCACCCTGCGCGCGCTCGACATTCTTGAGCGGTCGGACACCGGCTATTTCCTGGTCGTCGAGTGGGACGCCCATACGGACGATCCCCGTCAGGGCCTGCAGAATGTCGTGGATTTCGACAAACTGATCGCCGAGGTCGAACAGCGCGTCGACCTCGACGACACCCTGCTGCTGTTCACCGCCGACCACTCGTTCGGACTGCAGGTCGACGGGGGCCGGCGGGGTCAGCCGCTGCTGGACGGCTATGAGGCGTGGAAGGCCGCGGGCGTCGAGGGGATGGTCCGGCTCGATCACGTGCTGGTCAACACCACCCACACGGCCGAGGAGGTTCCCGCCCTGGCGATCGGAGCGGGCGCCGAGGGCGTGCGCGGCTATTTCCCCAATACCCATCTGTTCGAGGTCATGATTTCGGCCTGGGGCTGGAGCCCGGATACGGCGCCGTCGGATCCGGTCCGGTCCGACAGCGAAGCCGCGCGCCCGGACGCCGACGGCGCCTGAGGGTCGAGTCCGCAGTTCCAGACGCTCCTCGTGGCGCGACGTTCAAGACGCGTCCGCGCCTTGCCTCATTGGCGTCCCGCGACCATCTGAGGCCTTCCGCGTTACCACGGACTGCAGCAGAGACCCCTCATGAGCCTTGTCGACCCCACCACGCCCGCGGGCGCCGATGACCTGATCAAGGACGGCTCCGACGCCGGCTTCATGGACGACGTAATCGCCCAGTCCAGGATCCAGCCCGTCATCGTCGACTTCTGGGCCACCTGGTGTGGGCCCTGCCGCACCCTGACCCCGGCGCTGGAGAAACAGGTCCGGGCCGCCGGCGGAGCGGTCAAGCTGGTCAAGATCGACGTCGACAAGAACCCCGCCTATGCCGGGCAGCTGCGGGTCCAGTCGATCCCCACCGTCTATGCCTTCGTCGACGGCCAGCCGGTCGACGGCTTCCAGGGCGCGGTTCCCGAAAGCCAGATCAAGGCCTTCATCGAAAAACTGTCCGGCGGGGCCGGCGTCAACACCGACGTCGAACAGCTGCTGGCGCTCGGTGAGGAATCGCTCGGCCTCGACGACTTCGGCGGGGCGGCCCAGGCCTTCGCCCATGTCCTGACCATCGAGCCGGAGAACGAGACCGCCATCGCGGGCATGGCGCGGGTCTATCTGGCCGGAGGCGACGCCGACCAGGCGCGCCAGACCATCGCCATGGCCCCGGCCGACTCCAAGAACGCCGCCGTGATCAGCCTGCGCGCCCAATTGGCCCTAGCCTCGGCCGCACCGGCCAGCGAGACCGAGACCCTGGAAGCCGCCCTGCGCGCCGATCCGTCCGACCATCAGGCCCGCTACGACCTGTCGCTGGCCCAGGCCGCCTCGGGCGACCTGAAGGGGGCGGTCGCCAGCCTGATCGATATCGTCCAGGCCGATCGGGATTGGAACGACCAGGCCGCGCGCAAACAGCTGCTGGTGGTGTTCGAGGCCGCCGGCCTGTCGTCCGACATCGCCAAGGACGGGCGCCGTCGCCTGTCCTCGATCCTGTTCGCTTAAGAGGGGTGCCACGATGGCCCAGGGCTACGTCAAGGCGGTCGACCTGCCCCAGGTCATTCCCGTGTTTCCCTTGCCGGGGTCGATCCTGCTGCCGCGGGGCCAGCTGCCGCTGAACATCTTCGAGCCGCGCTATCTTAACATGATCGACGACGCCATGGCCGGAGACCGGGTGGTGGGCTTGATCCAGCCGGTCGGCGGCCCCAGGCCCCTGCCCAGCCTGGCGGCCGTGGGCTGCGCCGGGCGGATCACCAGCTTCGCCGAGACCTCCGACGGTCGCTACTTGGTGACCCTGACCGGGGTGGCCCGGTTCCGCGTGGCGTCCGAGCTGCCGACCCAGACTCCTTATCGCCAGGTCCGCGCCACCTTCGCCCCGTTCGAGGCCGACCTGACCGCGCCGGTGGGCGGGGAAAGCTTCCAGCGCGAAACCTTCCTGGCCGCCCTGCGGGCCTATCTGGAACGGCGCCAGCTCGAGATCGACTGGGAAACCGCCGAGGCCGCGCCGCAGGAGGCGCTGATCAACAGCCTGTCGATGGCGCTCCCGTTCGAGGGGCCGGAGAAGCAGGCATTGCTGGAAGCGCCCACCCTCGACGACCGCGTCGCCGTCCTGACCGCCCTGATGCGCATCGACGCCGCCGAAATGGGCGACGGCGACACGCCGTCGTCGATGCAGTGAAAGATGAGGCAGTAGGCAGTAGGCAGTAGGCAGTAGGATTGAGGGCCAACTGGGCCTGATGTGACGACGATCCCCCTTGCTACTGCCTACTGCCTACTGCCTACTGCCTTGATGAGCGACACCTTCAACACGCCCTCCTCGGTCGACCCCCGCCTGCTGGAGGTCCTGGTCTGCCCCGTCACGCGCGGCAGCCTGGAGTACGACCGGGCGGCGAGCGAACTGATCTCCAGGGGGGCGAAACTGGCCTTCCCGATCCGCGACGGCGTGCCGATCATGCTGCCGGACGAGGCGCGGGCGCTGGACTGATCCCCATCGGCCCGACGATGGAGCCCTTTCCCGAGCTGCCGGGGTTTCGCTACTGGCCCGGCGCGCTCGACCGGGCGGGACAGACCGACCTCCTGTCGGAGATCCAGGCGGCCCTGGTGGAGGCCCCGCTGTATCAGCCGGTCACCCCGGGCGGGAAACCGTTCTCGGTGCGGATGACCAACCTGGGCCGGGTCGGCTGGGTTTCGGACCGGGCCGGCTATCGCTACCAGGCCACCCATCCGGACAACGGCCGGCCCTGGCCCGCCATCCCGGAGACCCTGCTGGCGCTGTGGGACACGCTGACCGAAGGCCTGCCGCCGCCGGACGCCTGCCTCGTCAATCTGTACCGCGACACCGCCCGGATGGGCCTGCACCAGGACAAGGACGAGGCCGACCTGGGCGCCCCGGTGCTTTCGCTCTCGCTGGGCGACACGGCGGTGTTCCGCATAGGACCGGCGGCCGGCGGGCCGACCCGGTCGCTGCGGCTCAGCTCGGGTGACGTCTGCGCCCTGAACGGCCCGTCCCGGATGGCACGGCATGGCATCGACCGGCTGCTGGCGGGATCCTCGACCCTGGTGCCGGGCGGAGGACGGATCAATCTGACCCTGAGGCGCGCGACCTGAGGCCGCACGCGGGCGTGACTCGACCGCGGCGGTTCCTTGACCCACAGTCGCGCGACCGAAGGAGCCCACCATGACCATCCTGACCCGGCCCGAAGGCCTGACCGCCGAAGACCTGAACCTGTCGCGTCGCGGCCTGGGGGCCCTGACCCTGGGGGCCGCCGTCTTCACCGGCTATGCCCCGGCCGCCCTGTCGCAGTCGGCCCAGCCGATCGTCACCGACGCCGAAGGGCTCGCGGTCGCGATGGTGACCTACCCCGCCCCGGACGGCTTCGACCTGCCCGCCTATGTCGCCCGGCCCGAGGGGGAGGGCCCCTTTCCCCTGGTGATCGTGGTGTCCGAGATCTTCGGCCTGCACGCCTATATCCAGGACGTCTGCCGCCGTCTGGCCAAACAGGGCTATGCCGCCATCGCTCCGGCCTTCTTCGTCCGCGTCGAGGATCCGGCCCCCCTGTCCGACATGGGACGTATCCAGGCCATCGTCGCGGAAGCCAAATACGATCAGGTCATGGGCGACATCGACGCCACCCTGAGCTGGGCCTCGGGCCAGCTGTGGGCCCAGGCCGAACGGGTCGGCATCACCGGCTTCTGCTGGGGCGGCAAGGTGGTGTGGCAGGCGGCCGCCCGGTTCGCCGCCATCGACGCGGGCGTGGCCTGGTACGGTCGCCTGGCCCCCGCCGCCACGGCCACGGCCGAGCAGACCGAGGGCGGCCGCCCCTGGCCGGTCGATCTGGCCGACGACCTGAAGGCCGTCGTCATCGGCAACTACGGCGGGCAGGACCAGGGCATCCCCCTGGCCAGCGTCGAGGCCATGCGGACGGCCCTGGTGTCAGCGGGGGCCACCGACAGCGGGATCAAGGTCTATGACGACGCCCAGCACGGATTCCACGCCGATTATCGCCCCAGCTACAACCCCGCCGACGCCGCCGACAGCTGGTCGCGCCTGCTGGCCCTGTTCGAGGCCAGGCTGAAAGCCTAGGCCTGGCCGTCGAAGGTCCCGCCGTTGCCGCCCGGGACGGTCCCATAGGGGTTCGCGCCCTGCGGACCCGAGCCCTTGGCGGCCACGACGACCATGGCCGGGCGCACGGTGCGGCCGAACAGCTCGTATCCCGCCTGCATGGTCTGCACCACGGTGCCGCCCGGAGCCTCGGTCGAGGGCTGTTCCATCATGGCCTGGTGCAGGTGCGGATCGAAGGGATCGCCGAGGGCCGGGGCCAGCCGCTTCAGTCCATTGGTCTCGAACGCCTGAAGCAGCGACTTCTGCGTCAGCTCCAGCCCGTTGATCAGGCCCGCCGCCGCCGAGTCCGCATCCTTGGGCGCCGCCATCAGGGCGCGCTCCAGATTGTCGGCCACGCCCAGCAGGTCCTTGGCGAAGCGCTGGATGGCGAAGGCCCGGGCGTCGTTCATCTGGGTCTCGGTGCGACGCTTGACGTTGTCGGCCTCGGCCGCCGCCCGCAGCGCGCGGTCCTTCCACTGGTCGCGCTCGGCGATCACGGCGTCCAGCGGGGCCAGATTGTCGGGATCCGCATCCAGCCCAGCCTCGGCATTGGCCAGGGCCTCGTCCAGCTGGGATTCGAGGTCGCCCATTTTCTCAGAGCCTGTATTGGTCGTATCGGTCACGTGTCTTGTCCGTCCAGGATGCGGCCCAGCACCCGGGCGGTGTAGTCCACCAACGGGATGATCCGGGCATAGTTCAGTCGAGCGGGTCCGATCACGCCGATGGCGCCCAGAACCCGCTGGCGGCCCGTCATATAGGGCGCCGCGACGACAGCGGAACCCGAAAGCGAAAACAACCGCGTTTCCGCCCCGATGAAGATGCGCACGCCCTGCGCCGCATTGACCCCGTCCAGCAGGCCGATCAGCTGTTCCTTCTGCTCCAGGTCGTCGAACAGGACCCGGACCCGTTCCAGGTCCTCGGCCGCGCCCGCGTCCTGCAACAGATTCGCCCGGCCCCGCACGATCAGCGACCGCTCCCGGTCGGGCCCGCCCGACCAGGCCGCCAGCCCGTCCTCGACCAGCCGCGCGGCCGCCGCGTTCAGCTCCTGGCGGGCGGCGGTCAGCTCGGCCCCCATCTCGCTGCGCGCCTCAGCGAGGGGCCGGCCCTTCAGCCGGGCGTTGAGGAAGTTGGAGGCCTCCTGCAGCGTCGAGGGCGTGACCCCCGCCGCCAGGGTCATGATCCGGTTCTCGACCGAGCCGTCGTCTCCGACCAGGACCGCCAGGGCCTGATCCGTGCCCAGGGCCACGAACTCCACATGCTTGACGCCCGCGTCGCGGATCGGGGTCGCCACGATCCCCGCGCCGCCGGCGAGGCCCGAGAGCAGCGACGTCGCCTCGCCCAACGCTTCCTCGAATCCCTTGCCGCGCCCGGCCAGCCGCCCGTCGATCTCGCGGCGTTCCTCGGCCCCGATGTCGCCGATCTCCAGCAGGCCGTCGACGAACAGCCGCAGGCCGGCATGGGTCGGGATGCGCCCGGCCGAGGTGTGCGGGGCCGCCAGCAGCCCGGCCAGGGTCAGGTCCTGCATGGTGTTGCGGATCGAGGCCGGCGATAGCTGGACGCCGCCCCGGGACACGGTGCGCGACCCGACCGGCTCGCCGGTCTGGAGATAGGTTTCGACCACGGTGCGAAAGATGTCGCGGGCGCGGGCGTCCAGCGCCGTCAGACCGCCGACGGGGCCGGTCTGGTCGGCGAAGGGCGACGGGTGGGGGGCATACAGGCTCACCCTTTCAGGATAAGCAGCCCGGCCCGATACGCCAACGCATTCGCACGCTTCCAGGAAATCCCCCATGCGCCCCTCCGACCGCACCCCCGAACAGCTTCGCGCCGTGACGCTGGAGACCGGCGTCAACCGCTATGCCGAGGGGTCCTGCCTGGTCTCGTTCGGCCATACCAAGGTGCTGGTCACGGCCTCGGTCGAGGAGAGCGTGCCGGGCTGGATGCGCGGCAAGGGGGCCGGCTGGGTCACGGCCGAATACGGCATGCTGCCCCGCGCCACCCACACCCGCGGCCGGCGCGAGGCCGCCGCCGGCAAACAGACGGGCCGCACCCAGGAGATCCAGCGGCTGATCGGCCGGTCCCTGCGCGCCGTCGTTGACCTGAAGGCCCTGGGCGAGCGTCAGGTCCTGATCGACTGCGACGTGATCCAGGCCGACGGCGGCACCCGCACCGCCTCCATCACCGGGGCCTGGGTCGCCATGGCCACCGCTCTGAATTACCTGCGCGCCGAGGGGGTGATGAAGACCGACCCCATCCTGGACCAGGTCGCCGCCGTCTCCTGCGGCATCTTCGCCGACTCGCCCGTTCTGGACCTCGACTACGAGGAGGACTCCAACGCCGAGGCCGACGGCAATTTCGTCCTGACGGGCGCCGGCACCATCGTCGAGATCCAGGCCACCGGCGAGAAGCGCGGCTTCTCCCGCCCCGAGTTCGACCGGCTGTTCCAACTGGCGGAGATGGGCTGCGCCGACCTGTTCGCCCTGCAGCGCGCCGCCGTGGACGCCGCCGTCCCGCGCTGAGGCCAGGGCTTTGCAGGCGGGGACAAAACAGAGCATCGTCCGGGTCTGTCGATCGGAGACGCCCATGCCCCGCCTGCCCGCCCTCTTGGCCCTGA
The DNA here is from genome assembly GCF_002002865.1 of Brevundimonas sp. LM2. NCBI lineage: Bacteria > Pseudomonadati > Pseudomonadota > Alphaproteobacteria > Caulobacterales > Caulobacteraceae > Brevundimonas > Brevundimonas sp. LM2. Next base: position 237,909 of record NZ_CP019508.1, read on the forward strand.
CGGCCGCCCTGGCGCTCTCCGCCTGCCAGCAGCCCGCCCAGGCCCCGGCGGCGGCACCCAGCGAAGACGCAGCGGTGACCCCCGTTCCGTCGACGGCCGAGATGCCCGTCGACGCGCCTCCGCAGGAAGAGGCCGTCCCGTCCGGGGGCCTGGACACGGCCGCGGCCGACACGCCCTGCCGCGACAGCCTGGGCGAGACCGCCTCGGCCCGGCTGGTCCAGCGCTGCATCGCCGTCAGCCCCGCGACCCGCCCGCCCTGCAACGCCGCCAACCCCTGCGCCCTGATCCAGGGCGAGATCGACCGCGCCTGCGGCCAATACGGCCCGGACGAGACGAAGCCGGCGGAGTGCGCGGCCTAGGATGACAATCTCCCTCCCCTTCATGGGGAGGGAGAAGATAAAAAAAGGCCCCGCTGTCGCCAGCGGGGCCTCGTTCGTTTCAGCCTTGAGGCCGAAGCTTAGTCGCGACGGCTGCGGCCGCGACCGCGATCGCCGCCACGGTCTCCGCCGCCTTCACGCTTCTTGCCGCCACCGCCGGTGTCTTCGGTCAGAGGGGCCTCGCCGCGTTCGGCGCGTTCGGCATTGATCTTGTCGGTCAGATCCTCACCGGTGGCCTGGTCGACGACCTTCATCGACAGCTTGGTCTTGCCGCGATCGTCGAAGCCCAGGAACTTGACCTTGACCTCCTGGCCTTCCGACAGGACGTCGGCCGGGTTGGCGACGCGTTCCAGACCGATCTGGGACACGTGGACCAGGCCGTCCTTTGCGCCGAAGAAGTTCACGAAGGCGCCGAAGTCGACGACCTTCACGACCTTGCCGGAGTAGATCATGCCGGGCTCGGGCTCGGACACGATCGAGGAGATCCAGTTCTTGGCGGCGTCGATCTTCTCTTGATCCGAGGCCGCGATCTTCACCGTGCCGTCGTCCTCGATGTTGATCTTGGCGCCGGTCTTCTCGACGATCTCGCGGATGATCTTGCCGCCGGTGCCGATGATGTCGCGGATCTTGTCGACCGGAACCTTGATGGATTCGATCTTCGGCGCGTACTCACCGAGCTCGGTGCGGGCGCCGTCGATGGCCTTGTCCATCTCGTCGAGGATGTGAAGACGGCCGGCCGAGGCCTGGGCGATCGCCTGCTTCATGATCTCTTCGGTGATGCCGGCGACCTTGATGTCCATCTGCAGCGAGGTGATGCCGTCACGCGTGCCGGCGACCTTGAAGTCCATGTCGCCCAGGTGATCTTCGTCACCCAGGATGTCGGACAGGATGGCGAACTCGCCCGACGGCTCCAGGATCAGGCCCATGGCGATGCCCGAGACGGGCTTCTTCAGGGGCACGCCCGCGTCCATCAGCGCCAGCGAGGCCCCGCAGACCGAGGCCATGGAGGACGAGCCGTTGGACTCGGTGATCTCCGAGACGATGCGGATCGTATAGGGGAACTCCTCGGCGGTCGGCAGCATCGGACGGATCGCCCGCCAGGCCAGCTTGCCGTGACCGATTTCCCGACGGCCCGCGCCGCCCATCCGACCGGTCTCGCCGACCGAATAGGGAGGGAAGTTGTAGTGCAGGAGGAATTTCTCCTTGTAGGTCCCCGACAGGGCGTCGACGTACTGCTCGTCCTCGCCGGTGCCCAGGGTGGCGACCACGATGGCCTGGGTTTCACCGCGGGTGAACAGGGCCGAACCGTGGGTGCGCGGGAACAGGCCGACTTCCGAGACGATGTCGCGGACCTTGTCGAGCGCGCGACCGTCGACGCGGTGGGCGTTGTCGATGATGTCGCGACGCAGGACGTGGGCTTCGCATTCCTTCCAGGCGACGCCGAACTTGGCGCTGTCGACGCCGTCCGGGTTCTCGTCGGTCTTCACCAGGGCGGCCGAGGCCTTCTTCTTGGCGGCGCCGACGGCTTCATGACGGGCATGCTTGCCGGGGTGGGTATAGGCGGCCTTGATGTCTTCGCCGACCAGCGACTGGATCTGGGTGACGACGCCCGAGTGGTCCTCGGCGGTGAAGTCGAACGGATCCTTGGCGGCGTGCTCGGCCATTTCGATGATGGCGTCGATCACCGGCTGCATGCCGCGGTGCGCGAACATCAGGGCGTCCAGCATGATCTGCTCGGACAGTTCTTTGGCTTCGGACTCGACCATCATCAGGGCGTCCTTGGTGCCCGCGACGACCAGGTCCAGCTCCGACGACGGCAGCTGGTCCAGGGTCGGGTTCAGCACGAACTCGCCGTCGATATAGCCGACGCGCGCGGCGCCGATCGGGCCCATGAAGGGCACGCCCGACAGGGTCAGGGCGGCGGAGGTGGCGACCATGCCGACGATGTCGGGGTCGTTCTCCAGGTCGTGCTGCAGCACGGTGATGACGACCTGGGTCTCGTTCTTGAAGCCCTTGACGAACAGGGGGCGGATCGGACGGTCGATCAGGCGGGAGACCAGGGTCTCCTTCTCGGTCGGACGGCCTTCACGCTTGAAATAGCCACCCGGGATCTTGCCGGCGGCGAAGGTCTTTTCCTGATAGTTGACGGTCAGCGGGAAGAAATCCAGGCCCGGCTTGGGCGCGCGGCCGTAAACGACGGTGGCGAGGACGACGGTCTCGCCATAGGTGGCCAGGACGGCGCCGTCGGCCTGGCGGGCGATGCGGCCCGTTTCCAGGGTCAGCGGGCGTCCGGCCCAGTCGATCGTCTTGCGTTTGATATCGAACATGTTTCGTCTTTCGTGTCCCGGCGGGCGTATTCCCGGCGGGGTCCCATCAGTGGGTCGGATGCGTCGGGCGTTCAGTCCTTCGATCCATGGACCGCCGCCCCATGGCGATCGGTCCGGGAGTGTCTGAGGACCGTTATCGAGCCCTCGCGTCATGTGCCGTACGTCCGGCGGCACACCGGTCTTTAAGATGCGGAAAGAGGCGCGGACATGGCCCGCGCCTCGAAACTGTCCGCGTGTCTGCGCTTAGCGGCGCAGGTTCAGCTTGGTGATCAGGGCGGTGTAACGCTCCTTATCGACCTTGGTCAGGTGGTCCAGAAGGCGACGACGCTGCGAGACCATCTTGAGCAGGCCGCGGCGCGAGTGGTTGTCCTTCTTGTGGGTCTTGAAGTGCTCGGTGAGGTTGGCGATGCGTTCCGAAAGAATCGCGACCTGGACCTCGGCCGAACCGGTGTCGCCCGCGGTGCGGGCGTTCTCGGCGATGACTTCGTTCTTACGCTCGGGCGTAATCGACATCGGGTGTACTCCTTATTGGAGATTGAATACGCGGTCGGGTTCTAGCCGGCCGGCCCGCAACTGACCGAGAGCGACGAGGGTCTGACCCTGAAAGGCGGAAACGGTGCGCGAGCCGTCCCGAAGGCGGCTCTTGAGCGTCTCGACCTGTCGGGGGAGCAGAACGATCGGTCGTCCCTGACGAAGCGAGAAGGCATCCTGGTCCGTAATGGCCAACTCCGGGATGTCGTCCAGGGCGGTCGCAACGGGCAATAGGCCTTCCAAGGCGGCGTCCCTATGCACCAGATCGGTCAGGAAATCCAGCGTGACGGCGTTCTCGACCGAAAACGGCCCGACCCGCTCGCGGCGCAGGGCCGAGACATGCCCCTCGGCCCCGAGCATCGTCGCCAGGTCGCGGGCCAGGGAGCGGACATAGACGCCCTTGCCGGTGCGGATGGTCAGCTCGACGTGGTCGGCGTCGGGCGCGTCCGTGACCTCGGCCGAATGGATGGTGACGCGGCGGCTCTCCAGATCGAAGTCGGCCCCCTCGCGGGCCAGGTCATAGGCGCGCTGGCCGTCGACCTTGATGGCGCTGAACCGGGGCGGGGTCTGGTCGATCTCGCCGACGAAGGCCGGCAGGGCGGCGCGCACCGCCTCGACCGGGGGCCGCACGTCGGACCGGCCGACGATCTCGCCCTCCCGGTCCAGACTGTCGGTCGAGATCCCCCAGTTGATGGTGAAGCGATAGACCTTCTCCGCCTCCATCATGAAGGGCACGGTCTTGGTCGCCTCGCCCAGGGCGATTGGCAGAATGCCGCTGGCCAGCGGGTCCAGCGTCCCGGCGTGGCCGGCCTTCTGGGCGTCGAACAGCCGGCGGACCTTGGACACGGCGTCGGTCGAGCCCAGCTCGAACGGCTTGTCCAGACAGACCCAGCCATTGACGACGAGGCCCCGTTTCCTGCGGCCCATCAGGCGGCCGAGCCAGTAGGGTCCGGTGCGCCGTCTTCGTCATCCTCAACGGGCGGCACGAAGGAGTCCGCCCGCACGCGCGGGTCGTCCAGCAGGCGGTTCAGGCGCTCGGCGGCGGCGAAGCTCTCGTCGTGGCGGAAGCGCAGGTCCGGCGTAAACCGCATGTCGATATGCCGCCCCAGAGCCCCGCGCAAGAATTTGGCATGGGCGTTCAGCGCCTTGACGATCTCATCGATGTGGCCGGCGGTGTCGGAGGTCTCGATGCCGGCCCCCAGCGGTTCGACGAAACAGGTGGCGTGTTTCAGGTCGGGGGACAGCCGCACCTCGGTGACCGTGACGGAGACGCCGACCAGGGCCGGATCGCGGATCTCGTTCTCGCGCATCACCTCGACCAGGGCGTGGCGGATCATTTCGGAGGCGCGCAGCTGGCGCTGGCTGACCAGACCGGCGGTGGACTTGGGTTTCTTGTTGCTCATGGCAGGCGATCCTTGCGCGCCGGGGATCGGACCCGGTCGGGAAAGCGGACCTGATGACGCGGGTCCGAAAAGCGAGGGGCGGGGTCTAGGCCCGTGGAGCCGCCATGTCCAGTTTCGCAAGATCAGAGGACTCTGCTTGACAGAGCGTGCAGTCCACGCTTCACTCTGCAGCACAGAGTTTCATCCAGGGAGACGGCAGATGGTGATATCGAGGGAAGAGGCGTCGGCGGCCCTGTCGGCCATCGACCAGACGACGGGGCGCAGCCAGACCCTGCGAGCCTATGGCGCGGCCGGGCCGATCGCCATGCTGTGGGGTGTGATCTGGATGCTGGGATACGGGGCCATGGCGCTCTCGCCCGACTATCGCTGGGCCTGGGTTTGGCTGCCGCTGGACCTGGTCGGTTTCGCTGTCACCCTGTGGCTGGTGCAGCGGGGCCGGTCCGGGGCGGGGCAATCGGCCGGGATCGGCACCCTGTGGAAGGGGATCGTCGCCGCCGTCGCCATCACGACCGTGCTCACCGCCGTCTACGCCATGGCCGGCCCGCTGCCGGCGGGTCTCTACATGGCCCTGCCCGCGCTGCTGGCGGGGCTGGCCTACATCGTCCTGGGCCTGGTGCGGATGACGCGGTTCATCTGGGTCGGGGCCGCGCTCATCGCGGCGACCGTGGCCGGCTTCTTCCTGTTCCCGGCGCACTACGCCTTGTGGATGGCGGCTGTCGGCGGCATCGGCCTGGGGTTGGGCGGCTTCTGGATCTGGCGGGCGTGAGCGGCGGCATGCTCGACGAACTGATCCACCAGCCACTGCGCCTGAAGATCATGGCCGCCCTTTGGGCCGATCGGACAGTCGAACCGCTCGAGTTCGGTCGGCTGAAGACCGTGACCGGCGCGACCGACGGCAATCTGGGCAGCCATCTGACGGCGCTCGAGAAGGCGGGCTATGTCGCGATCGCGAAAGACTTCGTCGGCAAACGGCCCCGCACCCGCGTCTCGCTGACGACCAGCGGGGGGCGGGCCTTTCGCGGCCATGTCGAATATCTGCGTCAGATCATCGAGGAGGCGGACGGCGAGCGGCCCGGTCTATCGCCGCCATGACCTCGCCCGCCGTTTCGGTCCGTTGAGGCCGGACGGACAGGCCGGCGGCGTTCAGCACCCGGGCCGTCCAGTTGTTGCACAGGTAGCCGATCCAGAACGGCTCCTGGCTGGCGAAGAAATGCGCGCCGTCGCCGGCCCGCGCCAGGGTCCGACGCGGTCGGCCGTCGTCCAGGGCCAGCGACGCCTCGACCCGCCCGGCCAGTCCCTTGAACCCCGCCGGCGTCAGACGCAGGGTCCGGCGCGCCCCGGGCGGAAAGCGCCGGGACGGATCGCCCGCTTCGGGGTCCAGCATGATCACGGAGGCATTGCCCGGCCACAGGAAGGCGCGGATCCCGTCGGGGATCCGGCTTTCCATCGGGGTGGTGTCGGTGAAGAATTTGGCGTCGCCCCAGCCGATCAACACCCAGTCGCCCGATCCGATCGCGCGCGAGGCCTCGGCGAGCGGCCCGCCCCGGGCCTCCAGCGCGGCGCGCGGGACGGCCAGGTCGGTGTGAAAGCCGTTGTTCAGCACATGGACGGGAATGCCCTCCGGTCCGCCCGCGAGCGACGCCGGATCTCCAGCCAGGGTCCAGGTCCACAGGGCCGCGATCCAGCCCAGGGCCCCGGCGAGCAGGAGCGCGGGCCAGACCCGCATCAGGGGGCGGGGGGCGTCAGGCGCGGCGGCAGGCTCCACTCGCCGCGGTAGTCGTAGGACAGGGTCACGCAGTGGCGGAACTGGCCGTCCAGCCAGCGGCCGGTCGCCTGCATCGCCATGGGCCGTCCCGCCTGGACCCGGCCGATGACCAGGAAGGTCTCCTCGGCCCCCGGGCACAGGGCCCGGGCGAGGCCGCGCCCGTCGCCCTCGGTGTCGATGGAATAGACCGTGGACTGGGTCGCGCCGTCGGGCAGGACGCCCCGGGCCCCTTCCGGCCCGCCCCGGCGGATGGCGGCCGTGCCGCGCGCGCTGGTCGAGATGATCCGGCGCACATTGACCCCGCCGAACAGCCCGCGCTCGACCTCCAGCGTCACCCCGCGCGTCAGGGCGGTGGTCACCCGGTCGGACGGGTTGAACGACAGATAGCGCGTGTCGGCCGCCGCCGGGGAGGCGATCAGGCCGAGGAGCAGGAGGGGAGTCAGGCGAAGGCGCATGGCTGAACCATACCGCGACTTGCGGCGGAAGGGAGGCGGGGGCGAAGGTGAGCCTCTCCCTCCCCCGCAGGGGGAGGGTGGTCGAAGCGAAGCGGAGACCGGGTGGGGGCGGCAAGGCGCAACCACACCGGTCCGTGTCCGCGTCACCGGCCGTTCCCACCCCGTCGATGCAAGCGCATCGACGACCCTCCCCCGCAGGGGGAGGGAGAGGGCACCGCCACCGCGCTCAAGCAGAGAGCCGCCGCGCGGCGAGCGGTAGCGCCCTTCTTAGAGCGTCCGCTGGATCTCTTCGACGGTGAAGCACTCGATGTAGTCGCCGACCTTGATGTCCTGGAAGCCCTGGAAATGCATGCCGCACTCCTGGCCCGACGGGACCTCGTTGACCTCGTCCTTGAAGCGCTTGAGCGTGGCCAGGGTGCCCAGTTCCAGCACGACGATGTCGTCGCGGATGATCCGGACCTTGGCCCCCTTGCGGACGACGCCCTCGGACACCCGGCAACCGGCGATCTTGCCGGTCTTGGAGATGTCGAACACCTGCAGCACCGCCGCATTGCCCAGGAAGGTTTCGCGCTGAAGCGGCGCCAGCATGCCCGAGAGCACGCCCTTCATGTCGTCCAGCAGGTCGTAGATGATCGCGTAATAACGGATCTCGACGCCCTCGCGCTCGGCCAGGTCGCGCGCCTGTTTCGAGGCACGGACGTTGAAGCCCAGGATGGGAGCCCCGGCCGACTTGGCCAGCTGAACATCGCTCTCGGTGATCCCGCCGGCGCCGGAATAGACGACCCGGGCGCGGACCTCGTCGTTGCCCATCTTCTCCAGCGAGCCCTGGATGGCCTCGCCCGAGCCCTGGACGTCCGACTTGATGAGGACCGGCAGTTCCGAGATCTTCTTGGATCCCAGCTTGGCCATCATGTCGACCAGGCTGACCTGGTTGATGCCGCCGGTGGCCTTCTCGCGCTTGGTGCGGGCGCGGTATTCGGTCAGCTCGCGGGCGCGGGCCTCGGATTCCACGACGGCCAGCGGTTCGCCGGGCGACGGGGCCTCGTCCAGACCCAGGATCTCGACCGGGACGGACGGACCGGCCTCGGTCAGCTGTTCGTTGCGCTCGTTCAGCAGGGCGCGGACCTTGCCCCAGGCGGAGCCGGCCACGACGATGTCGCCGCGACGCAGGGTGCCGCGCTTGACCAGGACGGTGGCGACCGGGCCGCGACCCTTGTCCAGCTTGGCCTCGATGACCACGCCTTCGGCCGAACGTTCCGGGTCGGCCTTCAGGTCCATGACCTCGGCCTGCAGCAGGATGGCCTCGATCAGCCCGTCCAGATTGGTCTTGGCCTTGGCCGAGACCTCGACGATCTGGGTGTCGCCACCCAGGGCCTCGCCGATGATCTCGTACTGCAGCAGTTCGTTGACGACCTTCTGCGGATCGGCGTCCGGCTTGTCGATCTTGTTGACCGCCACGATGATCGGGGCCCCGGCCGCCTTGGCGTGCTGGATGCTCTCGATCGTCTGCGGCATGACCCCGTCGTCGGCCGCCACCACCAGGATGACGATGTCGGTGACGTTGGCGCCGCGCGTCCGCATGGCGCTGAAGGCCGCGTGGCCGGGCGTGTCAAGGAAGGTCACGGCGTCGCCGCCGGGGGTCCGGACCTGATAGGCGCCGATGTGCTGGGTGATGCCGCCGGCCTCGCCCGAGGCGACGTCGGTGGTGCGCAGGGCGTCCAGCAGCGAGGTCTTGCCGTGGTCGACGTGGCCCATGATGGCCACGACCGGCGCGCGGGGCGTGACCGCCTCGTCGTCGATCTCGTCGGACAGGAAGCCGGCCTCGACGTCGGACTCCGAGACGCGCCGCACGGTCATGCCGAACTCGTCGGCCACCAGCTCGGCGGTGTCGGTGTCGATGACGTCGTTGATCTTCATCATCAGGCCCTGCTTCATCAGGAACTTGATGATGTCGACGCCGCGCACGGCCATCCGGTTGGACAGCTCCTGCACGGTGATGACGTCGGGGATCACGACCTCGCGCGGACGGTTCGGCGCATCGGTGGAGCCACCCTTGCGCTTTTCCTTCTCGCGTTCGCGGGCGCGGCGGACCGACGCCAGCGAGCGCATCCGCTCGGCCGTGTCGCCGTCACCGGCCACGGACTGGATGGTCAGACGGCCTTCGCGGCGCTTGGGCTCGCCGCGCGTGCGGCTGACGGCCTTGCCGGCATCACTGAAACGCTTGTCGCGATCGTCCTCGGGCTTGACCGGGCGGGCGAAGCCGCCGCCGCCGGGCGCGCGGCTGGGCCGCGAGACCTCGGCCGCGACCGGGGGCGCGTTCGGGGCGGGGCGGCCGCCGGGACCGGTGCGGGCCCCGCCGGGACGGGCCGCCCCCGGGGCCGGACGCGGGGTCAGGGCCGAATAGCGGACCGGCTCGGCCGGACGCGGGGCCACGCCGCCCGGACGCGCGGAGGCGGGCCGGTCGGAATAGGATTTCTCGCCACCGCCCATGGCCTCTTCACGGGCCGATCGGGCTCCGAAGGCCGGACGGTCGATCGGCGCGCGGGCCGGGTTCGGAGCCTTCGGCACGCGCTGGCCGAAATTCACCACCGGACGGGCCGGCGGCGCCGGGCGAGGGGGAGCCGCCGGCGCGGCGGGCGCGGTCGCGACGGGCGCGACCGGCGCGGGGGCGACGGGTGCCGGCGCCGGCGGTGCCACCGGGGCGGGGGCCGGAGCGGCCGCGACCGGCTTGGGTGGCAGGGGCGCGCGGGCCGCCGGTTTTCCGGGCGGCAGCGGCGCGACGGCGCTCAGCTTGGAGGCCTCGGCGCGGGCGGCCTCGGCGGCAGCGCGGGCGGCGGCGGCCTCGGCCTGGGCCGCATTGGCGGCGGCGGCGGTGGCGGCGGCCTGTTCGCGCGCGGCGGCGTCACGACGCGCCTGTTCGGCGGCGGCGGCGGCGGCGCGGTCGGCCTGAGCCTTGGTCGCCAGTTCGATGGCGCGACGGCGGGCCTCCTGTTCCTCGTTGGACAGGCGACCCCCGGCGGGCTGCTGCATCGGCGGGCGCGGAGCCTGGGACGCGGCCGGAGCGTCGGGGCGCGGTCCATCCTGACGCGGGCGGGCGACGTCGAAGCCGGCCGGGCGCTGATGGCCGGGGACCGGGGCCCCGGGGCGACGCTTGGTCTCGACCACCACCGTCTTGGTGCGGCCATGGCTGAAGCTCTGGCGCACGGTGCCGGTTGAAACCGATCCCACGGCGCGCGGCTTCAGGCTCATCGGAGCCCGCGGGCCCGTCGTCGACGGGGTGCCGGTGGGGGCCTGCGGAGTCTGGCCGTCGTTGGTCTTGTCGTTCTCGTCGCTCATCCGGTCGCTTTACTCGTGGGCGGAGAAGTCCGCCGGTCGTTCAAAATCTCGTCGCTCAACGCTTGAAAACGCAAAAAGCCGTGCGGCGTCCGCCTCTCGAAAGAGGCCTGACCCCGCCCGTCAATCCGCCCGTTCAGGCTCGTCCCTCGGGTCTGCGTCCGACCCGCTCCCGCGCGCGGAACCCGGATGATCCAGGTCCCAGGCACCGGGCCGAAGCGATCGAAACCCCGCCAGTCGTTCGACCTCCAGGGTCCAGCGATCGGCTCTGCCGCCATGCAGCAGGACGGTGTGTATCGCATTTTCCAGCCCAAGGGCCAAACTCAAATCATCCACACTGAAAATGCCACAGACCTTGGTCGTCTGATGTCGGGCGAGGGCGAGCAGTTTTCCACGCCCGTCCGATGCGCCGTCGCTCGCCTCGATCAGCCAGGCCGCCTTGCCCGAACGGATCGTCGCGGCCGATTTTTCGAAGCCGGAGATAAGCACGCCTTCGCGCCGGGCAAGCCCCAGCTGGTCCAGACAGCGCCGGATCAGCAGGGATTCCACCATATCGGCCAGGTCGGACGGCGGGCGCAGCTGCGCCTTGGCCGAGCGCGAGAACAGATTCTTCTTCACGGCGGCGTCGATGGAGGCGCGCGAGGCCTCCACCCACATGCCCCGCCCCGGCAGCTTGCGCCCCAGGTCGGGGGCGACGGCCCCGTCCGGCCCGGCGACGAAACGGATCAGTCGAGATTCATCCATGGCCTGGTGGGTCACCAGGTCCCGGCGCTCTCTATCGATCGTCGCGTCGCGCAGGCTCATGGACAGGGCACCGCATCACGCGTCGCGGGTCGGCTCGAGGTCGGAGACCTCGGCGTCGTCGCTGGCTTCAGGAGCGGCTTCCGGCTCGACGCCCTCGTCGAACGCCGCCTCGGGATCGAACTCGCCGTCGACGGGCTCGCCCTCTTCCTCGTACTCGGGCTCCGGCGGCTGCGGCAGTTCCGAGGCGTCGATCCAGCCGGCCGCGACCCGGGCCTGCAGGATCAGCATCTCGGCGTCCTCCTGGGCCAGGTTGAAGCTTTCCAGCACGCCCGGCAGCTTGGTCCGCTCGCCGTTCTTGACCTCGAAACCGCCGCGGATCTCGTCGGTGGCCAGGTCGGCCAGATCCTCGACCGTCTTCACGCCGCCTTCGCCGAGGGCGACCGCGATGGGCAGGGTGACGCCGGGCACGGCCAGGACGCCATCCTCGACCCCCAGCTCGACGCGCTTGGCGTCCAGGATGGCCGACTGGCGCTCCAGATAGTCGCGGGCGCGGGCCTGGAGCTCCTCGGCCGTGTCCTCGTCGAAGCCCTCGATCTCGGCCACTTCATAGTTGTCGACGAAGGCCAGGTCCTCGATCGTGGCGAAGCCTTCGGTGACCAGCAGCTGGGCGATGACCTCGTCGACGTCCAGGGCCTCCTGGAACAGGCTGGTGCGTTCGCTGAACTCGCGCTGGCGGCGCTCCGAGTCCTGGCTCTCGGTGATGATGTCGATCTGCCAGCCGGTCAGCTGGGAGGCCAGGCGCACGTTCTGGCCGCGACGGCCGATGGCCAGCGACAGCTGTTCGTCGGGCACGACCACCTCGACCCGGTCGGCCTCTTCGTCCAGCACGACCTTGGAGACCTCGGCGGGCGCCAGGGCGTTGACGATGAAAGTCGGCTCGTCCGGGTTCCACTGGATGATGTCGATCTTCTCGCCCTGCAGCTCGGCCACGACGGCCTGGACCCGCGAGCCGCGCATGCCGACGCAGGCGCCGACGGGATCGATGGAGGAATCGTTGGACAGGACGGCCATCTTGGCGCGCGAGCCGGCGTCGCGGGCGGCGGCGCGGATCTCGATCACGCCGTCATAGACCTCGGGCACTTCCTGGGCGAACAGCTTGGCCATGAAGCCGGGGTGGGCCCGCGACAGCATGATCTGCGGGCCCTTGGCCTCGGGCCGGACGTCATAGATGTAGGTGCGGATCCGGTCGCCGATGTTGAACACCTCGCGCGGGATGGACTGGTCGCGGCGCATGATGCCCTCGCCCCGGCCCAGGTCGACGATGGTGTTGCCGTATTCGACCCGCTTGACGGTGCCGTTGACGATCTCGCCGACGCGGTCCTTGAACTCCTCGTACTGATTGGCGCGCTCGGCCTCGCGGACCTTTCCGGTGATGACCTGACGGGCCATCTGGGTCTGGACCCGGCCGAACTCGAACGGCGGCAGATCCTCGACGTATTCCTTGCCGACCACGGCCTCGGCGTCGCGCTTGGAGGCGTCGGTCAGCCGGACCATGGCGGAGTCGTTGAACTCCTCCAGCTCGTCTTCCGGCATCCAGTCGTCCTCGACGATGGTGACGTGGCGGGTCAGGGCCAGTTCGCCGGTCTTGGGATCGATCTTGGCGCGGATGTCGTGGTGCGCGCCGTAACGCGACTTGGCCCCCTTCTGGATCGCCTCTTCCAGCGCCTCGATCACGATCTCGCGGTCGATGTTCTTCTCCTGGGCGACCGCATTGGCGATCTGCAGAAGTTCCAGGCGATTGGCGGAAATACCGGTCACGGCCATCAGGCGTCGTCCTCAGAAGTCTTGGCGTTGTTTTGGTCTTCAGGCGTGCCCTCAGGCAGGCCGTCGTCTTCGGGTTCGCCCCGTGCGGCGCGGATCGCGGCCCCGCGCTTCAACAGGGCGTCGTTCATGACCAGCTTGGCGTCCACCAGCCAGTCGAACGGGATCAGGGCGGTGTCGTCCTCGCCGTCCAGGTCGATGGCGATGTTGTCGCCCTCGGTGCCGGCCAGGATGCCCTTGAAGCGCTTGCGCCCCTCGATCATCCGGTCGGACTCCAGCCGCGCCTCCAGCCCCTCGAACAGGTCGAAATCCTTCAGCCGGGTCAGGGGCCGGTCGATGCCGGGCGACGACACCTCGAGCAGGTATTCGCCGGCGATCGGGTCGGCGGCGTCCAGCACCTCGGACATGGCCCGGCTCAGCCGCGCGCATTCGCCGACGTCGATGTCGTTGTCGGCCGGGCGCTCGGCCATGACCTGCAACCGCCGCCGCAGCGTCCCGCCCATCAGGCGCACGCGCACGATGTCGAGACCGATCGACTCCGCGACGGGATCGATCAGTTCGAGAATCTCACGGTCTTCGACGGTCTTGGCGCGCAACGGGGTTCGGGTTCTGTTTCGGGCAAAAAGAAAAGCGGTCGGCCTCCGCGGCCGCCGCTTTGAACGACGCCGTTGGACGCCGGCCTAACGATGTGGATGGCCGTATAGACCCCTCCCGCGCAAAGGGAAAGGGGCGAGCCGTCGACTCGCCCCTTGGCCGTCCGCCTAGTGCACGTGCGCCCGACGTCGGCCGAAACCGCCGGTCAGGAGCGTGCGCACGAAGAAGAACACGGCGATGACGATGGCATAGCCCAGGAACAGCGCCAGCCGGCTGATCCAGAAACCCAGGTCGGTCAGATCCGGCAGGGCGAAGGCCCCGCCGTTCAGCATCGGCAGCACCGCCACCACCAGGGTGTGAACCACCATGGCTCCAAAGGCCGCGCTCCAAAGGCCGCGCCAGCCCGCCATCAGGAAAAAGGCGAAGATCGCAGCGATGATCAGCCCCATGACCTGATTGACGCCGTCGAAACCGCTGTCGGCCAGGGCGAGCAGCCCCTGCAGCAGATTGCCCAGCTGGGCGAGCAAATCATCCATCGTCGTGACTCCGGCATGTTTCCACGGCCCAGCTTGGCCGTCGACAGGGTTAACGCCGGTATGCCGGATTGGATGCGGCTCTATCGGCCGGTCGAGCCGAATCCGCCCGCGCCGCGCGCCGTCTCGTCCAGGGTCTGGACCTCGACGACCGTGGCCTGGGCCACGGCCGCCACGACCATCTGGGCGATGCGCTCGCCGCGCCGGATCACGAACGGCGCCTGCCCCAGATTGACCAGGATCACCCCGACCTCGCCGCGATAGTCGCTGTCGATGGTGCCGGGGGTGTTGAGGCAGGTGACGCCGTGCTTCAGCGCCAGTCCCGAGCGCGGCCGAACCTGCGCCTCCCAGCCCGGGTCGAGCGCGATCTGCAGCCCGGTCGGGACCAGGGCCCGCGCCCCCGGCTCCAGGGTCAGCGGCGCGTCCTCGGCCACGGCGGCCCGCAGGTCCAGACCGGCCGAGCCGGCCGTCTCATAGGCGGGCAGGGCCAGACCCTCGGCATGGGGCAGGCGCAGAAGACGCAAGGTGCTCACAGGGATCTCTCAGGCTTCGGAGGCGAAATGGTCGGCGATCCGGTCGGCCAGGCGGGTGGCGACCTCGGTCTTGCTCAGACGCGGCCAGGCCTCCGCCCCGTCGCGGGTCACCAAGAGGACCGTATTGCCGTCGGCCCCGAACACGTCGGCCGAGACGTCGTTGCCGACGATCCAGTCGCAGCCCTTGCGCGACAGCTTGGCCCGGGCATTGGCCTCCAGCTCCGTCGTCTCGGCGGCGAAGCCGATCACCAGCCGGGGGCGCAGCGGGCCGGGCTTGGCCAGGCCGGCCAGGATGTCGGGGTTCTCGATCAGGCTGAGCGTCGGCGGTCCCCCGGGGGCCTTCTTGATCTTGCCGCCCGCCACCGTGTCGACGCGCCAGTCGGCCACGGCGGCGCTCAGCACCGCGATCTCGGCCGGCAGGGCGGCCAGGGTCGCGGCCTGCATCTCCAGGGCGGTCTCGACGTCGATCCGCGTCACGCCCTCGGGGGTGGCCAGGCCAGTCGGGCCCGACACCAGGATGACCTCGGCCCCTCGTTCGGCCAGGGCCCGGGCGATGGCATAGCCCTGTTTGCCGCTCGACCGGTTGGTCAGGCCGCGCACCGGATCGATCGGCTCGAAGGTCGGCCCGGCCGTGACCACCGCCCGCCGTCCGGACAGGGGTCGGTCGCCGGGCTCGGCCAGCAGGGTCCCGATGGCGTCCACTATGGCCGCCGGTTCGGCCATCCGCCCGGGGCCGAACTCGCCACAGGCCATCTCGCCGTCGTCGGGGCCGACCACCGCCATGCCGTGAAAGCCGGAAAACCCCTTCAGCCGCGCCACATTGGCCTGCACCGCCGGATGCAGCCACATGCGCACGTTCATGGCCGGGGCCAGCAGCACCCGCTTGTCGGTCGCCAGCAGGGTGGTGGAGGCCAGGTCGTCGGCCAGACCGTTGGCCGCCTTGGCGATCAGGCCCGCCGTCGCCGGGGCCACGACCACCAGATCGGCCCAGCGCGACAGTTCGATATGGCCCATGGTGGTCTCGTCGTCCGGGAGGAACAGACCCATCCGCACCGAATGGCCGGTCAGGGCCGCCAGTGACAGGGGCGTGACGAAGGCCGCCCCGCTCTCGGTCAGGACGGCCCGCACCTCGGCCCCCGCTTTCTTGAGCAGGCGAACCAGTTCCAGCGCCTTATAGGCGGCGATGCCACCGCCCACGATCAACAGGATTTTGCGATGGGTCAGAGCGGCGGGGGACATGGGCTTCCTCTAGCGACGCGCCCGCGGCACGTCGAGCCGCGAAAAAAGAACATTGCAAGAACAAACGCCGTATGCATAACATCGGTCGTCGAGATGGACCGGGAGGGTGGGATGAGGCTCTTGATGAGGACGGCGACGGGGCTGACCGGACTGGCCGGCGTGGCGCTGATGGGACTGGCCGGATGCGGCGACGGGGCTTCGGCGGTCGAGACGCGCGCGCGCGCGGGCGACGGGGCCCAGGCGACGTTCACGGCGGCGGAGGGCGCGGGGCCGATCGGGGTCTCGACGATCGAGGCCACCGTTGGCGAAAAGCCGGTCCTGACCGCGAACCGCCGCGAGACGGTCGATGCCAAGATTCAGCGGCTGTACGCGCGGAACGGCGACGATTTCGGGGCCACGTCGGCCGAGGATTTTCTCGACAAGGTGGTGGCCTTCACCCAAACCCCGCCGCCCGGCGTGGAAACCATCAGGCGGCCCAACGGCGACACCCTGCTGTACCAGGCCTCGACCAACACCTTCGCCGTGGTGGCCGACGGCGGCACGCCGCGCACGATGTTCAAGCCCGACGACGGCCCCGCCTATTGGGCCGAGCAGAAGGCCGCGGCCCCCGCCTTCGGTCAGCGACAGTCGACCAATTGATACGGCTGTGAACATCGCCGTCGTGGGGCAGGTTTTGCTGGCTCGACGCCAGGACGATGGAGATCAGGCGCAGGATTCACCGAGGCGGAGCAAGCATCGCGATTCAGCCTTCGGGATCGGCCTTGCCGGTCATCTCGCGCATCAGGTCCAGAGCCAGCTTCTGCTGACGGCTGGACAGTTGCGGGGCCAGGCGGGCCATCTCGATCGTGTATCGGGTGGAAGGATAGTCATGGTCGAAGACCGGGCCGTTACCCTCCGCCACGCCGGACTGCGCTTCGGCCAGGCCTTGAAAGAAGTAGGCCACGTCGACCTTGAAGAAGCGGGCGATGTCCCAAAGCTTGGAAGCCGAGATGCGGTTGGCGCCCTTCTCATACTTCTGGACCTGCTGAAAGGTCAGGCCCAGCGCGCGCCCGAGATCGCTCTGGTTGTATCCAAGGCTGATACGCTTTTCGCATACCCGTCTGCCCACATGGCGGTCCACCGGATGGGGCCCGTCTTCGCCGACACCTCTGGCCATCTTTCGTCTGTCTTCGCCCTGTTTGTCTGTCGGGCCCCCCATGCGCCCCTCCTGTGAAGCTGTCATGTGAATTCTGGGAAATGGGGATTCCACCGTCTCAGACCCCGGCCCGTACGATCAAGGTCTTGGCAGGGTGTCCGGTGCGGCAGGACGAGCCCGGCCCAGCCGGCCGGCCAGCAGCGGGCTCAACCCCGCCAGGATCATCAGGCCGAGCAGGAGGTCGCCGAACCGCCCATAGGGGGTGGATCCCGTCGCCCGGGGCAGGACCGCGTCGATCACGCCGCTCTCACCCGTATCCAGCCGCTGGCCCGGGACCACCCGCCCCCAGGGATCGATCACGGCCGACACGCCGGTGGGGGTCGCGCGCACGACCGGAAGACCCGTCTCGATCGCCCGATAGCTGGCCAGGTTCAGATGCTGGATCGGGCCCGAGGTCGCCCCGAACCAGGCGTCGTTGGAGACGTTGGCGATCCATTCGGGCCGACCCCGCCCGCCCGGTGTGAACCCCGGATACAGGCTCTCGTAGCAGATCAGCGGCTGGACGCGGTCGCCATTGGGCAGGGCGATCGGCGACGGACGCGGGCCGGGGCTGAAGTCGGCCGGCATGTGGACCAGGCTGCGCACGCCCAGGGCCCCCAGCAAATCGCCGAGCGGCAGGAATTCGCCGAACGGCACCAGCCGATACTTGTCATAGACCGCCGCGATGCGCAGGCCGCCCGCGCCGACGTCCTCCAGAGCGAACAGGCTGTTGTAGTAACGCGCGCGCCCGTCGGCCCCGGCTTCGCCCCGCGCCAACCCGGCCAGCAGGGTCTGCCCCGGCTGCAGGGCCCGCGCGATGGCCGAGCCGTCCAGAGACTCCGGACCGAAGACGTCGTTGAAACTGGCCGGCAGGGCCCCTTCGGGCCAGACGACGATGTCCGGCTGACGCGCCGCCGGCCGACCGGTCAGGTTCACGTAGCGATCGACGATCGACCGATAGGCCTCGGGCGTCCATTTGGACTCCTGCTGGACGTCGGCCTGGACGATGCGGACCAGGGTCTCGCCCGGCTCCACGACCGCCCCGTTCAGCCTTGCCGCGCCGAACACCAGCAGGGCCAGCAGGGCGATCGCCCCCGCCGACGCCGCGCCCACCCGCGCCTTGCGCCGCCCGTCGCCGAGCAGCAGGCCGAAGCACGACACCGCGGCCACGGTCACCAGCCCGAGCCCATAGACCCCCACCACCGAGGCGAACTGCGACCCGGCCGAGCCGGCCGCCCAGCTGGCCCCCGCCGGATTCCACGGGAACCCGGTCAACACATGGCCCCTCAGCCACTCGAACAGGCCGAACAGGGCGGCGAAGACCAGGACACGGCCGACGCCGGCCGGGGCGAAGCGGCGATACAGGGCCGTGGCCCCGCCCCAGAACAGACCGATCCCCGCGGGCAGCAGGCTGGCGGCGAAGGGGGCCATCCAGGCCTGGGCCGGATTGACCAGAAACGCCTCGGCCACCCACCAGCAGCCGACGCCGAAATAGCCGAACCCGGCCAGCCACCCGACCCAGAAGGCCCCGCGGGTCGAGCGGGACCGTTCGGCCAGCAGCATCAGCAGGGGGTAGGCGAGCAGGCCCGGCAGGAAGCCGAACGGCGGATGCGCCAGGGCCGCCGCGATCCCGGCCGCCAACGCCAGGACGATGCGCGTGATCCGCCCGCTCAGGGCGCGGCTCAACAGGGTCTGCGGATCATACGTCATGCGGCAGCGTGTATGGGTCCGCGACCCCCAGCCTGGCAAGGATGGCCCGCTCCTCGGCCTCCATGGCCTCGGCCTCCGCCTCGTCCTCGTGGTCGCGACCGGCCAGATGCAGCACGCCGTGCACCACCAGATGGGTCAGGTGATCGGTCAGGGTCTTGCCCTGCGCTTCCGCTTCCGCCGCGCAGACGCCGTAGGCCAGGACGATGTCGCCCAGCGGCGCAGGGTCGAGCCCCGGCATGGCCGCGGCGGGGAAGGACAGGACGTTGGTCGCTCGGTCCTTGCCGCGGAACCGCGCATTCAGGTCCTGCACCGTGGCGTCGTCGGTCAGCAGCACGACCACGCCGCCGGTCCGATCGCCGCGCGCGGCCACCGCCGCCCGGTCGACCGCCGCCTCGACGTCGTCGATGGCGTCCGTCCAGTCGTCGGCCTCGATCTCGACCTCGATCAAGCGGCCGGGTCCTTGCGGCTGCCGTCCTCGAGCTCGGCCTTGGGCCGCCCGCCGGCCGCATCGGCGTCATAGGCGCGGACGATGCGCTCGACCATGGCGTGGCGCACCACGTCCTGGGCCTCGAACTCCAGCACTCCGACGCCCTTCACGTCGCGCAGGATGCGCAGGGCATGGGCCAGGCCGGAGTCGCGCGGGTTCAGCAGGTCGATCTGCGACGGATCGCCGGTCACGACCATGCGGGCCCCCTCCCCCAGCCGGGTCAGGACCATCTTCATCTGCAGCCGGCTGGTGTTCTGGGCCTCGTCGACGATGACGAAGGCATGGCTCAGGGTGCGACCGCGCATGAAGGCGATCGGGGCCGCCTCGATCTCGCCCTTGTCGCGCCGCCGCTGCACGTCCTCGGCTCCCAGGATATCGTTCAGGGCTTCCCAGATCGGCGCCAGATACGGATCGACCTTCTCGTTCAGATCGCCCGGCAGGAAGCCCAGCTTTTCGCCCGCCTCGACCGCCGGGCGGGTGATGACCAACCGGTCCACCTGTCCACGCCGCAGCAGGGAGGCCCCATAGGCGGCCGCCAGGAAGGTCTTGCCGGTCCCCGCCGGGCCGACCCCGAAGCTCAGTTCGTGGTTGGCCAGGATGTCCAGATAGCGGGCCTGGGCATTGGTCTTGGGCACGATGGCGCCGCGTTTTCCGACGGGCAGCGCCATGGCATCGTTCGACGACCCCTTGCCGCCGATGCCCCGCGCCTGGCCGATGCCGGCGCGCACGTCGGCTTCGTTGACCTCGGCCCCCTTCTCGGCGCGCGTGATCAGTCCGGCGATGACCGCCTTGGCATTGGCGCGGTCGCGCGCGCCCCCGTTGATGGACACGCCCCCGCCCGGGGCCTCGATCAGCACCTTGAACGCGTCCTCGATCAGGGCGACGTGGCGGCTGTTGGGCCCGATGACCGCCCGAAGCGACGCATCGTCCAGGGCCAGAAACTCGCTCTCACGCGCCAAGAAGTCGCCCTTTCAAACTGTTTTGCTGACCATGTTCGATCCGGACCGGAACGATCTGGCCGATCAGGTGATCCGCATCCTCGACGTGGACCGATTGCAGATATGGGGAGCGTCCGATCGCCTGGCGACCGTTGCGACCCGGCTTTTCGAACAGGACGTTCAGCGTCTTGCCCGCCTGGGCGACGTTGAAGGCCAGCTGCTGCTTGACGATCAGCGCCTGAAGCGCGTGCAGCCGCGCCAGCGCCACCTCGGGCGGCACCTGGGTGCCCATGCTCGCGGCGGGCGTTCCGGGCCGGGGCGAATACATGAAGGTGAAGGCCGAGGCGTAGCCAATGTCCCGCACCAGCGACAGGGTGTCCTCGAAGTCCCGCTCCGTCTCTCCCGGAAATCCCACGATGAAATCGCCGGAGATGGCGATGTCTGGCCGGGCGTCGCGGATACGGCCGATCAGGTCGATGTATTTGCCCCGCCCGTGCTTGCGGTTCATGGCCCGAAGGATGCGGTCCGAGCCCGACTGCACCGGCAGGTGCAGATAGGGCATCAGGGCGTCCAGCTCGCGATGCGCCTCGATCAGGTCGTCGGACATGTCGTTGGGATGGCTGGTGGTATAGCGAATCCGGTCGATGCCGGGGATCTCGGCCAGGGCCCGGGCGAGTCGGGCCAGGGTCCAGACCCCGCCGCCCTCGCCCAGCCCGTCGTAGGCATTCACGTTCTGGCCCAGCAGGGTCAGCTCGCGCACCCCCTGTGCGGCCAGGCCGCGCGCCTCGGCCAGGACGTCGCCCACCGGCCGCGACCATTCGGCCCCGCGCGTATAGGGCACGACGCAGAAGCTGCAGAACTTGTCGCACCCCTCCTGCACCGTCAGGAAGGCCGTCGGCCCGTCGACGCCGCGCATCGCCGGCATGGCGTCGAACTTCTCGTTCGGGGCGAAGTCCGCGCCGATCCGCTCGCCCCGGGCCCGCGCCGTGCGGGTCAGCAGCTCGGGCAGCTGGTGATAGGCCTGGGGCCCGACCACGATGTCGACCGCGGGCTGGCGGCGCATGATCTCCTCGCCCTCCGCCTGGGCGACGCAGCCGGCCACGGCGATGGTCATGGCCCCGCCGCCCGCGGCCGCCTTGTCCAGCTTCATCAGCCGCAGCTTGCCCAGCTCCGAATAGACCTTCTCGGCCGCCTTCTCGCGGATATGGCAGGTGTTCAGGATGACGAAATCGGCCCCCTCGGGCGTGTCCGTCGGCGCATAGCCCAGCGGGCGCAGGACATCGGCCATGCGCTCGGAATCATAGACGTTCATCTGACAGCCGTAGGTCTTGATGAACAGCCGCTTGGCCGGTGGCGCGGCCGGCCCATCGACCTCGGTCGGGGCGAGGATATCGGTCATGGCGCGCTTATGATCGCCGATCTTGACCCCCGCAAGACAGCCGCCGGTCTGTCTTGGTTCAGGACAGGGCGTCCGGATCGACCCGCGCCGCGTTGCGGGTGAAGATCAGCCCCTCGCGCTTGGACGGCTCGGCACCCTCGATGGCCTTGCCGTAGAGCTCCAGCTTGTGGCCGACCAGTTCGAAGCCCAGGCGTTCGGCGATCTCGTTCTTCAGCCGTTCGATCTCGGCGTCGAAGAACTCGATGACCTCGCCCGTGCGGGTGTCGATCAGGTGGTCGTGATGGTCGTCGCCCGCCTCTTCATAGCGCGACCGGCCATCGCCGAAATCATGCTTCTCGACCACCCCGGCCTCTTCGAACAGACGCACGGTGCGATACACGGTGGCGATGGAGATATGGGGATCGATGCCGGAGGCGCGGCGGTACAGTTCCTCGACGTCCGGATGATCCTCCGCACTGCCCAGAACGCGGGCGATGACGCGCCGCTGTTCGGTCATGCGCATGCCGCGCTCGGCGCAGAGTTTTTCGATCCGGTCCATAGGGGGCGAAGATAGGGCCGCGATCACGCCGTGGGAAGGCGTCCGGACAAGTTGAGAACCAGTAGCAAGGCGTCGACGGGCGGCCCGTCCGAACGGGCGTAGTAGCACGGTCGCCGACCGGCCGGTTCGAACCCCAGGGCGGCGTAGAGGGCGCGGGCCGGCGCATTGTCCTCGGCCACCTCGAGGAACAGCCTTCGGGCTCCCAGGTCGAAGGCCCGGTCCGAGACGGCCGCGACCAGGCGCGAGCCCGTGCCGCGTCGTCGCGCCGACGGTCGCACGGCCAGGGTCAGGATCTCGGCCTCGTCGGCGGCCAGCTGAACCAGCACGAACCCGTCCGTCTCCGCCCGAAGAAGCACGCCGGGCTGGCCCAGCAGGCCGGCGAAGGCCGAAGCCGACCAGGGCGAGTCGAAGGCCTCGGCGTGAAGCGCGGCCAGGGCCTCGGCCAACGCAGCGTCCGGCACCGAATCTTCCCTCACCGGAGCGCCGTTCCGACCGGCCGGGGCTGACCCGGAAGCCGCGTCGGCGGGACGGCGTCGGGGGCCCGCAGATAGACCGGGCGCGGCGGGTGGCTGACCGGATCCAGCGACGCGGTCAGGCCGGCGAGCGCCCCGGGGGCCGGATCCAGGACCGCGCTGGCCCGGTCAGGAAACAGGAGCCCCGCGCCGCTGCCGACCAGGGTCCAGTCGGCGTCGTCTAGCCGCCCCCGGGCCGCATCCACGTCCAGGGCCTCCGGTGGCCCCAACGGCGCGCCGTCCGCGAACCGCTGAAGATAGACCTCGCCCCGCCGCGCATCGATGACGGCAGCAATGGGACCCGCTGGGCCGCCGGGCGCGGAGGCGGCCAGGGCCTGTAGCGTCGAGATGCCGACCACCGGCCGATCCAGCGCCGCGCCCAGCCCCTGGGCGAAGGCCAGGCCGACGCGAAGCCCCGTGAACGACCCCGGCCCCACGGTCACGCCGATCCGGTCCAGGGCCTCGAACCCGCCCCCGGCCGCGGCCACCGCGTCCCGTGCGAAGCCCGCCAGCCGCTCGGCGTGACCGCGCGTCATCGCCTCGGATCGGATCGCCAGCGCCACGCCGTCGGCGAAGACGGCCGCCGTGCACACGCCCAGGGCCGTGTCGAGAACCAGCACGCTCATGACGGAGATCCTACCTCGGCGCCCGTCGATACGCTCACGTCGGGGCCAGCGTCTCGACGATCAGCGCCACGGCCTGACGCAGCCGCCGGTCCGCGATCAAGGGAAAGCCCGCGGCCACGGCGCGGCCCTCCGGCGTCGCCGTCATGAACCGCAGACCGGTCTCGTCGGCCGTCTCCATGCCCGGACCGATCGTGTCCGCGCCGTCCGGAAAGAAGGCTCCGGGGGCCTGACCCAGGGTTCGGGCGATCGCGCTCAGTCTGGAGGCAGAGATCCGGTTCGTCCCGGCCTCGTATTTCTGAACCTGTTGGGAGCTGATGCCCACCCGCTGAGCCAGCGCGGTCTGGGACAGGCCGAGCGCGGTCCGCCGGGCGACGATCCGCATCCCGACATACAGGTCCACGGCATGAGGAGCGCGCGCCATTCAAAACAATCCGCTGCAATCGGAGACAACGTCGTTGTTTCATAATCTGGCGCGCGTTGCAATTATTTTGTTTCATTCGTCAAGCCTTGCCCGCACCGTCGCGACGCGGGCCACGGTGGATCGGTCGAGGGACGTCGCGCTGTCCAGCCCGCCGGGACCGCCCCGAAGGTGGAGGTGGTCCGCGTCCGCCCCGACATAGATGCGCACGATCCGGCTGCCGTCCTTGAGGTCGATGACGCAGCCCTGGTCCCGGCGCGGCCAGCGACCGGCGTCGAACTCCAGCACCACGCCGGAGACCGCCCAAGGCGCGAGTTCGTCGGTCGACAGCGACATGCGTTCCAAGGCCGGCGCACGGGAGGCCGCTGTCCCCTTGAATCCCCGCCCAGGGCTCCTGACGCTTGAAGCCGGACTGTCCGGGACCGAGCTCGACCGGGCCGCGAGCGTCAGGGCCAGATCCTCGGGAGTGACGCCCAGGGCTTCGGTCAGACGGCGCTGCACATCCGGCCGAAACAGTCCGGGGCGCCGGCCCCCTTCATAGAGACCCCATCCCTGGCTGGTCATGCCCGCGCGCGCGCCGGCCTCCGCCTGGCTGAGGCCCGATTCGCGCCGCAGGGCGGCCAGGGCCTCGCCCAGGGCGGTCACCTGCGGATCGGGATGAAAGCGAGCCATATCGCATCATGGCTGAAACCGAACACGCGAGCCATACGATTCCGTTTCAGCGTGGTGAGCGCCTAGATGACCTGCTCGACGCTGGTCACCTCGGGCACGTAGTGGCGCATCATCTGCTCGACCCCGGCCTTCAGCGTCATGGCCGAGGACGGACAGCCGGCGCAGGCCCCGCGCATCCGCAGGCTCAGCACCCCGGTCGCCTCGTCGAAGGCGTCGAACAGGATGTCGCCGCCGTCCTGGGCCACGGCGGGACGGATGCGGCTGTCCAGCAGCGCCTTGATCTCGGCCACGATCTCGGAATCGTCGGCGGCGTGGTCGGCGGTCTCGGCCGCGTCCCGCATCAGCGGCGCGCCCGAAACGAAATGGTCCATGATGACCGACAGGATCTCGGGCTTCAGGGCGCTCCAGTCGCGGCCGTGTTCGGCGCGGGTGACGGAGATGTGGTCGCCGCCGAAGAAGACGCCGGTCACGTCTTCGAGTTCGAACAGGGCCTCCGCCAGGGGCGAGGCCGTCGCCTGGTCGATGCTCAGGAACTCGCGCGAGCCGCCGACAGCCACATCGCGGCCCGGCAGGAACTTCAGCGCATTGGGGTTCGGGGTCGGTTCGGTCTGGATGAACATGAGCGAGAGATGCGCCCCGCGGCGGCGGCGTTCAAGGCCTGCGCCTGTGCAAGGCCCTGCGTAGGAACATCAAGCCCGCTTGAACAGCGCTCGCGCCCGACCGGTCGCGCTCAAGCAGCGAGGCTCCGCGAGCCGAGCGTTAGCGCTCTTCGCTTATGCCAGGTCCTCGATCTCGGCGTCGGTCAGTTCGCCCGGCACGATCGTCACCGGCAGTTTGCGCCCGCCGAAGGCCGCGCCCTGCTTCAGCACGGCCGACACCAGCGGGCCCGGGCCCCGCGACCCGCTCGCCGAGGCCAGGACGAGGATCTTGATCTCCGCATCCTCGCCGCAGACCTTGCGGATCGCCGCCTGGGGCTCGCCCTCCTCGATCAGGAAGATGGGCGCCGAACCCGAGCGCTGCTGGGCTTCCTCGCCCAGACGCGCCAGCAGAATCTCGGCCTCGGCGCGCTGCTGGCGCTGGATCTCGTCGCGCACGCCGGCCCACTGCTCGTCCGACCCATCGGGCAGGATCCGCAGCAGGGCGACGCGGCCCCCGGTCGACCGGGCCCGCCGCGCGGCATAGCGCAGGGCCGCCTCGAACTCGGGGCTGTCATCGACGACGACCAGGAATTTCCGGGGCATCAGGCGGATCCCGCCACGCTGCGGATCTGGCCGTTGGCGATGGTCAGTTTGGCGAAGGTCCAGCCGGTGCCGGAGGCCTCGATCTCGTCCACGGCCGACCGGACGCCCTCGACCATGGCCTGACGCGGCCCGATCCAGGCATCGACGGCGGCTTCGGCCGTCGCCTCGCTGTCTCCGACGGACGGGTCCGAGGCCTGGGCGACCGACCGCGTCAGGGTGACCTGCTCGCCCATCAGGTCTTCGATCAACCGCCGCACGGCCAGCCGATCGAAATGATCGCCCGAGGGCACGGCCCCGGCGGCGGCCCGCAACCGGTCGAAATCGAAGGCCGCCCCGACCTGGTGATAGAGCCGCGCCATCCGGGGTTCGGTCCAGCCGCCCTCCCCGCCCCCGGCGTCGCGCGAGAGGTCGCCGATGTCGGCCGTGGCCACCAGGGGCCGCAGCATCGAGACGGTCTGGGCCAGGTCCTCGCCCACCCCCATGTCGGCGAACCGTTTGAGACGCGCCTGAAGCCGGGTCTGTTCGAACCGTGACAGGACGTCGCCCCCGGCGGCCCGCAGGGCATCGGCGGCGGGCCGGTAGGCCGCGATCAGGCTCTGGACCGTGCCGGACTCGCGCGACGCCCGACGCGCCAGCCAGAAGGTCTGACGCCGCAGGACCAGGGTGATCTCCTGATACAGGGCGGTCTGGGTCTCGGCCGGCACCTTGAGGTCCAGGGCGCTGACCGCGTCCCAGGCCTCGTCCAGACGGAACACACGCCGCGCCGCCTCGAAGGCGATGACCAGGGCGGTCGTGTCGCAGCCCGCCGCCCCCCTCAGCCGGTCGGGGAAGGTCGGACCGGCCATGTTGACGATCTCGTTGCACAGCACGGTGGCGACGATCTCGCGCCGCAGCCGGTGACCCTTCATCTGGTCCTCGAACCGGGCCAGGGGCGCGGGGAAGTAGCGCACCAGCGTCTCTTCGAAGAAGGGATCCTCCGGCGCCCTGGAGGCGACGATCTCCTCGGCCAGCTCCAGCTTCGAATAGGCCATCAGCACGGCCAGCTCCGGCCGGGTCAGGGCGACGCCGGCCGTCTTCATCTCGGTGATGCGGGCGTCGGTGGGCAGGCCCTCGACCTTGCGGTCCAGTTTGCCCTTCGCCGTCAGCGCCTGCATGAACCGCTGCTGGCTGTCCAGGGCCCCCGCGCCCTCGGCCTGTTGCAGGGTCAGGGCCAGGGTCTGGTCGTAGTTGTGCGTCAGGACCTTGAGCCCGACCTCCTCGGTCATCGAGGCCAGCAGGGGCACCCGCTCCTCGAGCGGCAATGCGCCGTTGGTGACGGCCGAGCCGATCAGGATCTTGATGTTGACCTCGTGGTCGGAGGTATCGACCCCGGCCGAATTGTCGATGGCGTCGGTGTTGATCCGGCCGCCGGCCGCCGCGAAGGCGATCCGCCCGGCCTGGGTCAGGCCCAGGTTGGCCCCCTCCCCCACCACCTTGACCCGCAATTCGTCGGCATTGACGCGCAGGGCGTCCGTGCCCTTGTCGCCGACCTGGGCGTCGGTTTCGGCCACCGACTTCACATAGGTGCCGATGCCGCCGAGATAGAGCAGCTCGGCCGGCGCCTTCAGGATGGCGCGGATCAGGCTGACCG
The DNA here is from genome assembly GCF_002002865.1 of Brevundimonas sp. LM2. Taxonomy (NCBI): domain Bacteria; kingdom Pseudomonadati; phylum Pseudomonadota; class Alphaproteobacteria; order Caulobacterales; family Caulobacteraceae; genus Brevundimonas; species Brevundimonas sp. LM2. Next base: position 264,909 of record NZ_CP019508.1, read on the forward strand.
GATCCAGGACGTCGTCGGTGATGGCGAGCGCGGCCTTGATCTCGGGCGTCAGGGAAATCGACTTGGCCGCGCGGGAGAACACCCCGCCCCCGTTCGAGATCAGCGCCTTATCGTAGTCCTGCCACGACGAGCGCGGCAGCTGGAACAGGCGGTTGCGCTCCTCCCACGACCGGGCCGGGTCGGGGGTGGGGTCGATGAAGATGTCGCGGTGATCGAAGGCGGCGACCAGTTTCGAGGCCTTGGACAGCAGCAGGCCGTTGCCGAACACGTCGCCCGACATGTCGCCGACGCCGACGACGGTGAAGGGCTCCGTCTGGATGTCCTTGCCGATCTCGCGGAAGTGGCGCTTGACCGCCTCCCACGCGCCCCGGGCCGTGATGCCCATGGCCTTGTGATCGTAACCGACCGACCCCCCGGACGCGAAGGCGTCGTCCAGCCAGAAGCCGTAGTCGGCCGAGACCCCGTTGGCGATGTCGCTGAAGGTGGCGGTGCCCTTGTCGGCGGCCACGACCAGATAGGGGTCGTCCCCTTCATAGGCGACGACATGGGCCGGATGGATCACCGATCCATCGGCGGCGATGTTGTCAGTGATGTCCAGCAGCCCCGACAGGAAGGTCTTGTAGGCGCGGATGGCCTCCGCCTGCTGGGCGTCGCGGTCGCCCCCGGCCCGGACGATGCGCGACAGGTTCTTCGGGAAGAAGCCGCCCTTGGAGCCGACGGGCACGATGACCGCGTTCTTGACCTGCTGCGCCTTGACCAGCCCCAGGACCTCGGTGCGGAAGTCGTCACGGCGATCGGACCAACGCAGGCCCCCGCGCGCCACCGGGCCGAAGCGCAGGTGCACGCCCTCGATATGCGGGGCCCAGACGAAGATCTCGCGATAAGGCTTGGGCAGGGGCAGGTCTTCGATCTCGCGCGAGGCGATCTTGATCGAGATATGGGGTTTGAAGCGCCCATCCGGGGCGGTCTGATAGTAGTTGGTGCGCTTGATCGCCCCGACCAGGGCCGTCATCCGGCGCAGGGCCCGGTCGTGGTCCAGAGACGCCACCTGCATCAGCAGACCGGTGATCTTGTCGTTCAGCTCGGCCGCCATCGACTGTCGGTCCTCGGCGGAGCCGCCGTGCGCCGGGTCGAACTTGCAGGCGAACAGCGACAACAGGGCGCGCGCCACGTCCGGATGGTCGCGCAGGGCCTCTTCCTGGACGGCCTGGGACGGATCCAGACCGGTCTGCTGGCGATAGCGGGCCAGGGTGCGGATCAGGGCCGCCTCGCGCCAGCCGACGCCGAGCTCGAGCACCAACCGGTTGAAGCCGTCGCTTTCGGTCAGGCCGGTCCAGACGGCCGTGAAGGCCGCCTCGAACGGTCCGCGCACGTCCGAGAAGGCCAGGTCGGCCCCGCGCGGATCCTCCAGCAGGAATTCGTGAACGTGGATCTCGTCCTGTTCGACCGGGCGGATCGCATGGCCGAACTCCTCCAGGGTCTTCAGACCCATGTCGGCCAGGATGGGCAGGATGTCCGACAGCGGGACCGCGCCGCCGCGGTGGTAGAGCTTGAAGCGGAACTGCAGCGGCGTGTCGCCGGCCGACCGGAAGGCGCGTACGGCCACGGGCTCGCCCGCGCCGATCTCGCCCGAGGCGTTCAGCCGGTCGATCGCCTGCAGGTCGGTCACGGCCTCGGTCGCGTCATAGCGGTCGCGATAGCCGGCCCCGAAGGCGTCGGACCATTTGAGGCTCAGGGCCCCGATCTGGCTCTCGTCGATGTCGGCGGTGCGCAGGGCACCCTCGAACCGGTCGACCCAGCTGCGCCCGGCCTCCGCGACCTCGGCCTCGAGCGCCTTCGGGTCCGGGGTCGGGTGATCGCCGGGGGTCACGCCGATGATGTAGTGGATGCGCACCAGGGGGGCGTCGGACAGCTGCGGGTACCAGGCCGACAGGCGTCCGCCCCAGGCCCGCGCCAGGATCCGGCCGATCCGCTCACGTACCGCCGACTCGAACCGCTCGCGCGGCACGAAGGCCAGGACCGAGACGAAGCGGTCGAAGGGGTCCTGGCGCGTGAAGATCCGGATTCGTGGCCGGTCGTACAGGTGAAGAATACCCAGGGCCGAGGACAGAAGCTCGTCCTCGGAAATCTGGAACAGCTCGTCCCGGGGATAATTCTCCAGGATGTTCTTCAGCCGCTTCTCGTTGTGGCTGCCGGGGGTCTTGGCCGCCCGGGTCAGGGCGTTGGCCACCTTCCGGCGGATCAGGGGGACCTGGGAGGCAGCGCGGTCGTAGGCCTCGGCCGTGAACAGCCCGACGAACCGGGTCTCGCCCGCCGGGCGACCGTCCGCGCCGTAACGCTTGACGCCCACGTAGTCCATATAGGCGCGGCGATGGACCCGGCTGCGCAGGTTGGCCTTGGCCACGGTGACGGGGTCCGACAGGTCGATCTGCCGCTTCATCTGGGCGGTGAGCACGGCCGGTTCCGAGCTGCGACGCAGCACCGTCCGCTGCGGATCGCGCAGCACGCCCACGCCGGCCTGGGCCTGATCCAGCGGAGCCTCGGCGGCATAGCCGCCGTCGGCGGTCCGCGGGTAGGCATAGTCGCGCGCGCCCAGGAAGACGAAATGGTCGTCGTTCAGCCAGCGCAGGAAGGCCAGGTTCTCGGCCACGATCTCGGGATCGATCTCGCCGGGGCAGGCTTCCAGATGGGCGACGGAGCTGGCCATCAAATCGCTCATGGCCCGGAAATCGCCGACCGCGGCATGCACATCCGCGAGCGCCTGCTCGACCTCGCGCTTGAGGGATTCGCGCCGTTCGGGCGGCAGGGGGTCCATGACGATGGCGATCAGGGACTCGCGCGTATCGCCGCCATTGGCCTTTCGGCTGCCGTCGGCCTGTCGCGCCAGGGACAGGACCGGGTGGAACAGGGCTCGCACCGACACGCCCGCGTCGGCCAGCTCCCCCATCACGCTGTCGACCAGGAAGGGACGGTCGTCCTGCACGATCCACAGGCCGTCATAAGGAGTGAGGCGGCCCTCGGTCCCCGCCAGGGGCTGGATCAGGACCCGGGGGGCCTCGCCCGGCGCGCGATGAGCGGCCCAGCGCCAGGCGTCCGCCAGCACGGTCGCCAGATCCGTCCGGTCCAGCTCCGGCGTCTCGTCCTCGGCATAGTCGTCGGCGGCCTGGGCGACGAAGGATTGCTCCAGCGCATCCAGGGCGGTCCCGGCCTTCAGGGCCTTGGCGAACGCCGCCGCCAGCGCCTCCGTGTGAGGGGAAGGGACGGACGCGCGCGGATCGCCGGACATGGGCAGGGTCTCGTTCAACGCGGCGCTCGGCCGCCAGTCTCGGATGCCGGAATAGGCCCGTCGACGCGCGCCGGGAAGCCCAGAAAAACCGAACGCCGGGCTCCCTTGCGGGAACCCGGCGCGGGATCGGTGTCGGCGGACGACGACTAGAAGCGGTAGTTCATCCCGATCCGGACAGCGTGCAGGCCGAACCGGCCGTTCGACCTGCGGATGTCGGTGCCCGTCGTGTTGGGGGCCAGGACGAAGGGGTTCGTGACGATCGCGATGCCGCGACCGACCCGGACGTCGAAGTCCGGCGCTTCCAGCGAGGTGTAGATGTATTCGCCGGTCACGCTCAGGTTAGAGGCCAGGGCATATTCAATGCCGCCGCCGGCCTGATAGCCGTCCGCCTGGTCGTCGTTGGTCGTGGCGGTGAAGGTGTTCTGACCGTTCGACGAATAGAAGCGGTTGGACATCTCGCCGGTCGCCCCGCCGCCGGTGGCGTAGAACAGAGCCGGCCCATAGGCATAGCCGACGCGCGCGCGCAGAGCCGCCAGGTTCTCCAGGTTGCGCTCGAACGTATAGAAGGCCGGGGTGGTCGAGTAGGACGTCACGCTGTCTTCCGCGTTCACGCCCGAATACTCGGCGACGGCACCCACGACGAAGCTGCCGAACTGGAAATCGTAGCCGATCCGTCCGCCGCCCTCGACCCCATTGGCATCGTCATCGCAACCGCCGGCCGGCACCGAGGAGGCGGGTGCCCCATCGCAGGAGCCCGGGCTGAAGGCGTCCGCCCCGGCCGGGTTCGCCAAGGTGACCGTGTCGCCGAAATTGCCGTCCAGGTTGCGGTCGAACCGCAGACGTTCGTCGTCCTGGTCGTTGGTCTGGGTCGCGCTGCCGTAGACGCCGGCGTAGAGGCCACTCCAATCCTGCGATTGGGCCATGGCGGGGGCGGCTCCGGCTGCGAGCAGCAGTGCGGCCGCGGAGGCGGTCATCATTCTGGTCATGAGTCGATATTCCTTCGGTCGAATTCACCCGCAAGCTGCGAGACCTCGCCCTTCCGGCGGGCTAACGGCAGGGACGAACAGCCGTTCCGCGCGGATGCAGGATCAACCCGGCCCACGCCAGGGTGTCACATTCCTGCATCAGCCGAGCGGGCAGAGAAAAGGCCGCCGGACGGGCGTCCGGCGGCCTCATCTGGAACCCGCGCCGGGGGGGGGGGGGAGTGGGCGCAGGTCCGATGCCGCCGCGACCAGGAGGGGGGAGGGGCCGCGACGTCTGAAGGCAAGATGGGAAGCGGGTCGCGCCCTTCAAGGGCGGCGGGTCAGGGTTCGCTTGCGCCGGGGCGCGGCGGTTTGACGCGGTCCGGTCGTCTGGCAGGGGGTTTGTGGGCTTTCGGACCCTGGTCCTCGTCGGCATAGGGTTTTCCATCGCCGGACAGCAGTACCGCGATCCATCGCGAGCCCTTGAACTCCGCCAAGATCGCCATGGCCATGACCGCCAGCGGCGTCGACAGGAACATGCCGACCACGCCCCACATCTTGCCCCACAGGGCCAGGGCCAGCAGGACCGCGACCGGGTCGATGTTCTGGTTCTCGCCCTGCATGCGCGGCTGAATCAGGTTGCCGACCACGAACAGGATCAGTTGCAGACCGATCAGCAGGATCAAGGCCGGCCAGTAGGTCGGGAACTGCACCAGGGCGAACAAGGGCGGGGCCAGGCCCGCGATCGCGCCCCCCAGCACCGGAATGAAGCCCACGACGAAGATGACGAACGTCCAGAACTCCGCATGCTCCAGACCCACGACCCGCATCAGGATCCAGGCCGCGATACAGATGATGACGCCGGTGACCGCCTGGACCCACAGATAGCCCTCGACCCCACCGCGAACCCGCTGGAACACCTCCAGCGCCTCGTTGCGCTGATCGCGCTGCGGAAACATGGCGATGATCTTGCGGCGGAACCCGGCCTGGGAGGCCAGAAGGAAGCCGAGATAGACCAGGACGAAGAAGGATCCGGACACCACGCCCTGCATCTGGGTCGCCAGGCCGATCAGATAGCCGCGCAGATCGATGCTGCCGATCAGGTCCTGCGCCGTCGGCGGCGCGGCGACCCCGAACAGCTTGGCCCCATCGGCGATGATGGCGTCGATCCGGGGACCGATGCCGCTCGAGACCCCCGAGGCGTCCGTGAAGAACCCCGCCGCGCCGTTGACGATGAAGGCGATGGCCGCGAGGAAGACGACGATGACCAGGGTCAGGGCGGCGATCCCGGCCCAGTGGCTGGGCAGGGCCGTCCGTTCCTCGATGAACCGCTTCACCCCATCGATCATGATCATCAGGAAGATGGCCATGGCCAGCGGCGTCAGGATGTCCCGCAACCAGAACAGCGCCGCGCCGACCGCCACCACCGACAGGGTCACCAGGGCGTTGCGGGCAACGGCGTCGGACGGAAGAGCGACAGGCAATTTCATCGGCCGACTGTTGGAGGTGACCGAACCGGTGGTCAAGCTGCACCGCGCGCCATCGTCCCTCCCGCGCTGCGAAGGAATCTGTATGGTGGCCGGACCCCCGGAGATCAGAATGACAGACGCCGCCCGCCCCGTCCCGAATGCCGCCGAGGGACTGTTCCTCGGGCAGTCCTCCGACCCTGGCATCGGCCGGGCGGAACACCTTCTCTGGCATCGGGCCAACCGCCACGGGGTCATTGCGGGGGCTACCGGGACCGGCAAGACCGTGACCCTGCAGATCATGGCCCAGGGGTTTTCCGACCGCGGCGTGCCGGTCTTCTGCGCCGATGTGAAGGGCGACCTCAGCGGCATCAGCCAGGTCGGGACCCCCAGTGACAAGCTGCTGGCTCGCGCGGCCGGCATGGGTCTGACCCTGGAACCCCGCGCGGCTCCGACGGTGTTCTGGGATCTGTACGGACAGAAAGGCCACCCCGTGCGCGCCACGGTTTCCGAGATCGGGCCGCTGCTGCTGGCGCGCATGCTGGATCTGAACGACGTGCAGGAGGGCGTCCTGAGCGTCGTTTTCCACGTGGCCGACCAGGAGGGGCTGCTGCTGCTCGATCTTCAGGACCTGCGGGCCATGCTCGTCCACGTCGCCGAGAATGCCGCCCGCATCGGTCGGGAGGTCGGCCATGTCGCTCCCGCTTCGATCGCCGCGATCCAGCGCGCCCTGCTGCAGCTGGAACAGGACGGCGGCGACGCCTTCTTCGGCGAACCGGCCCTGAGGCTGACCGACATGATCCGCACCGGCCTGGACGGCCGGGGTCAGGTCAATGTGCTGGACTCGACCCGGCTGATGAACAGTCCCCGTCTGTACGGGGCCTTTCTGCTGTGGCTGATCTCCGAACTGTTCGAACAGCTGCCAGAGATCGGCGATCCGGAGCAGCCGCGGCTCGTCTTCTTCTTCGACGAGGCGCATCTGCTGTTCCGGGACGCCCCCAAGCCCCTGCTGGAAAAGGTCGAACAGGTGGTGCGCCTGATCCGGTCCAAGGGCGTGGGCATCTATTTCGTCACCCAGAACCCGGCCGACATTCCCGACAGCGTCCTGGCCCAGCTGGGCAACCGGATCCAGCACGCCCTGCGCGCCTATACGCCGGCGGATCAGCGGGGGCTGCGGGCGGCGTCCGACAGTTTTCGCGTCAACCCCGCCTTCGACACGGCCGAAGCGATCCAGGCCCTGGGCACCGGAGAGGCCCTGGTCTCGGTCCTCGACGAAAAGGGCGCGCCCACCATCGTCCAGCGCACCCTGATCCGCCCGCCGGACAGCCGGCTGGGACCGGCCACCGACCCGGAGCGCGCGGCCGTCATGGCCGCCAGTCCGGTGCGGGGGGTCTATGACGCCGTGATCGACCGCGAGTCGGCCGAGGAGATGCTGGCCGCCCGACAGGCCGAGGTTCAGGCCCAGGCGACCGACGCGCCCACGCCGCCGGCACCGAAGGGTCGGGCCGCGCCGTCCCGCCGCGAGGCACCGCCCCCCAGGGCGCCGCGCCGATCCACGCGCCAGTCCCCGCTCGAGGCCCTGACCAAGTCCGTCCTGCGGACGGCGGGCTCCACCCTGACGCGTGAGCTGCTGCGCGGCGTGCTGGGCGGATTGAAACGGCGCTAGACCTTAAATCATCGACCCCAGTCGAGCGCTGGCGAGATCGATCATGACCCCGGTGACCTGGGCCCCCGATCCGGTCTGGGTCAGGAGTTTCGAGTGATGGGCCGACAGGCCGCGCGTATCCACCAGGGCCATGGCCCATCCCATGAACAGCTGGGCCTGAACCGGCCAGCGGGCCAGGACGCGCACATTGCGGTGCCGATCGTCCCCTTCGAGGGTTTCCAGCAGGGCCGTCAGGACCTCGGGGTCGCCCTCCAGCACCTGGACGAAGGTCCCGTCGCGCAGGGCCAGCGCCCCCGTCACCCGGCGTTTCGCATTGTTGCGGACCGAGGTGGAGACGATCCCCGACACATCGATGGGCCCTTCGGACAGGGCCACGGCATCGCTGCGGTAGACGATGCGTTCGATCGGGGATGTCATGCTACGGGGGGAACCTGGCGGCGAATCCGCCCCATGTCCCTAGGCGCATCCGGCCCAAAAGCCTAACGCGGCACCAGACGCCACATCCGCAGGGGATGGCGCACCGGGCCCGCCTCGGACCCCGCCTCCGGCCCGCGCCCGAGATAGAGGTCGGCCCGAACCGGTCCGCGGATGGCCGAGCCCGTGTCCAGGGCCATGACCAGACCTTGGTAGCCGTGCCGGGCCCCGACCAGATTGCCGGCGTCCGCCGCGATCCACACCAGGTCACCATAGGTCCAGCTCGCCGGATCGACCGCGATCGCGCGCCGCGCCGTCAGCGGCACACCGGCCGCGCCCGACGGATCGCCGCCGTCGTCCGCATCCAGCGCGAAATAGATATAGCGGGGGTTCAGCGCCGTGACCGCCCTGGCTTCCGGTCCGCGATGCGTCGCCAGCCAGGCCCGGATGGCCTCGCCCGAGGTGCCGTTCGGCGGCAACAGGCCCCGCTCGGCCATCGGCCGGGCGATCCCGACGAAAGGGCGGCCGTTGTCGGCGGCATAAGCGGCGCGCGCCTTGGACCCGTCCTCGAAGGTCAAATAGCCCGAGCCCTGGATCTGCAGGAAAAACAGATCCTCGGCCCGCATCCAGGCCAGGGGCGGGGAGGGCGGGGCGGCGGCCTCGATCTCGGCCCGCTCGGGCAGGACCTGTCCCCGCATCCAGCCCGGCGGCCGCGCCAGGACGGGGGTATCGAACACGGCGTCAGCCTGCCGGCGCGCCGGGTATTCGGGCGCGAAATAGGCGGTCATCAGCCCCGGGCGGCCGTTGGGCGTCTCGGCCGCCACCACCACGAACCCGTCCTGAAAGAAGGCGCGCGCGGCCGACGGCGTGACCGGCTTCGAAGTCCGGCGGATCTGTTGGGCCTGCTCGCATCGCGCAGAAGCAACCGCCTCGCGGGCGACGCGGCAGGCATCAGCGTAGGCCTGAAAGGCGGCGAGATGATCCTCGTCAGCCCACCCGGGCAGGCTCTGGGGTCCCGGCAGGCCGGACGGTGCCGGTTGCGACGGGACGGGGTGGGAAATCGGGGTGGGCAGCGGAGGGCGCGGGGCGGGCCCGGTTGAGCACGCGGACGCCCCCAGAAGGGCGCAGACCCAGGCGAGTCTCGCGGCCCCGGTAGCCATCCTCGGCTTTACCCTCAAGCGCTGGCGGGTTCGACCCGGGCCAGGACCCAGTTGGGATCCGACGCGCCCAGCGAACGCTCGAAGGTCCAGTGCTCGGCCGTGCGGCGCTCCTCGATGCGCGGCTCGGCGGTCGCGCCCGGCGTGGCCTCGTCGGCGGGCGGCAGGATCTTGGACCGCAGCTCGGCCAGGAAACGGACCTTGGCGACGGCGCGATCGCCCTCCGCCGAGGCCAGTTCCAGATCGGCGCGGGGGGGATGCAGGAACTCGACCTGTTCGGTCTCGCCCCGCGTCTCGCGCGCCGCGATGCCCGTCTCGAACGAGTCGAGCACGGCGGGGGTGAGCAGGGGCTTCAACGCCGCCCGATCGCCGGCGGCATAGCCCCGGACGATCGTTTCATAGGCCTGGCGCGCGCCTTCGATGAATTTGGCCGGGTCGAAGGCCGGGTCGCGGGCCCGCAGCGAGGCCGCTGCGGCCAGCAGGGTGGCGTCCACCCCCGGCGTCCGCGCGGGCGCATCGGCACCGGTCGTCGGAAGGGCGGGCGTCAGGGGCTTGGCGTCTTCCTGCGGCTGGCGGCCGACCTTCTTGCCCAGCACATTGTAGAGCTGGAACAGGACGACGGCGGCGATCACGGCGAAGATGACGATCAGGAATTGAGAGGGCACGGTCTATCCCGGGTTTGCGGGTCCGCTCCGGCGAGGAACGAACGGCGTCGGCTGGACGATTACGGACCTATATAGGCCGGCGCAAGGCGACACGCACGGCACTGCGTCATCGAGGCGAGTGTTACGGCATCATTGCGGCCTTCGGGCCCGGATGCTAGTCGCCCGGCCTCTGCTTTCCTTGCTCCGATCACGGCTCCCGAACATGACCGATGTCGCCCCGACCGACCCCAATGGCTCCGCGCCGACGGGCCAGCCGCCCGTCCCGGGCTTCCGCATCCTGGCGCAGTACGTCCGCGACCTGTCGTTCGAAAACCCCAAAGCGCCGGACTCCCTGCGGATCGACGGCCGCCCCACGATCGACATGGGCGTGGAGCTGAACGCCCAGGGTCGCCCGGATGGTCTGTTCGAAGTGGATCTCAAGCTCTCGATCAAGGCCTCGACGGAAGCCCTGTCGGTGTTCCAGGTCGAGCTTCTATACGGCGGCCTGTTCCAGATCTCGGGCGTAGCCGAGCAGGACATCGAGCCGATGCTGCTGATCGAATGCCCGCGCTATCTGTTCCCCTATGCCCGCGAGATCATCGCGCGGGCCACGGCGGACGGGGGCTTCTACCCGCCCTTCATGCTGGATCCGCTCGACTTCGCCGGCATCTACGCCGCGCGCCTGCAGCAGCAGAACCAGCCGGGCGGCCTGGCCTAGGTTCGATCAGGCGGTCGCTTCGACGACGAGACCGTAACCCTCCCAGAGGGAGCGGTCCTTCAGCGTCGCGGCCAGGAAGGCCGCATGGGCGGCGATCGCCTCGGGATCCAGGCGGGGGGCCAGGGGCCGGGGCCGAATCCCATAGCCACCGGCGGCCGCATCGGCGGCCGCGGTCTGGGGTTCGCGTCGGCTGGACAGGTCCAGAACCCGCTCCTTGCCGCCCTTCAGCTCCAGATACACCTCGGCCAGCAGCCGGGCATCGATCAGGGCGCCGTGCAGGGTCCGGTCGACCAGGCTGATCTTGTAGCGTTTGCACAGGGCGTCCAGCGAGTTGGCCATGCCCGGAAAGCGTTTCTGGGCCAGCTGCAGGGTGTCGATCCACCGTGTTTCGTGCAGCAGCGGATGGCCGCAACGCCCGCATTCGTGATCGATGAAATTGCGGTCGAACTGGGCGTTGTGGGCGATGACCGGGGCGTCGCCGATGAATTCCATCAGATCCGCCACGATCGCCGCGAATTTCGGCGCGTCCTTGACCTTGTCGTCGGTGATGCCGTGGACCCGGATGGCATCGGCGGGGATCAGCCGTTCGGGATTGACGAAGCGGTGAAAGGTCCGGCCCGTCGGCAGCAGATCCAGGATCTCGATACAGCCGACCTCGATCAGGCGGTCGCCCGTCCGGGGGTCGAAGCCGGTGGTTTCCGTATCGAGGACGATTTCGCGAGCCATGCCCCCTAATGGGGCGGTTCGCCGGGGTGGGAAAGGGTGCGCTGCGGTCGTTTCCAGTCTGGAGCCAGAACCATCCCCACGATTTCCGCCACCCGGGCGCGCGCGGCGTCCAGCCCCTCGCCGGTATCGACGACGAAATCGGCCCGGCGGCGCTTTTCGGCGTCCGGCAGCTGGCGCGCCAGGATCGTTTCGAAGCGTTCGACGGTCATGCCCGGCCGGGCCAGGACGCGGGCCCGCTGCACCGCGGCCGAGGCCGTCACCACGACGACCGCGTCCACCGCCCGGTCGCCGCCCGTCTCGAACAGCAGGGGAATGTCCAGGACCGCAAGGCGAACGCCCGAGGCGCGCGCCGCCTCCAGATCGGCCAGCCGCCCGGTCGCCACCAGGGGATGGACGAGGGTTTCCAGCCGTCTGAACGCCGTGTCGTCCCGGCCCAGGGCCTCGGCCAGACGCTCCCGGTCGATCGCACCGTCGACGACCACGCCGGGAAAGGCTTCGCCCACCGGACCGACCGCCGCACCGCCCCGGGCATAGAGGGCGTGGACCGCGTCGTCGGCGTTCCAGATCACCGCGCCGTGCGCGGCGAACATGGCCGTCGTCGTGGACTTGCCCATGCCGATCGAGCCGGTCAGGCCCAGCACGATCACGCCGGCTCTTCCAGATGGGCCAGCAGCAGCGGACGGGGATCGAGATCGGGAGCCGGCTGGCCGAAGATGGCCCGGAACGACGGCCCGGCCTGGCCGATCAGCATGGCCAGCCCGTCCACCGTCAGCAGGCCCGCCGCCGCCGCCGCCTTCAGGAACGGCGTCCGGACCGGTCGATAGGTCATGTCCATGACCACCGTCCCGGGGGCGAGGGTGGCCGGATCCAGATCGGGCGGCACGCTGAGCGCATTGACGACCAAAGCCGCGCCGTCGAAGGCGGTCGCCGGATCCCCGACCTCGACACTTCCACCCAGGTCCCGGGCCAGGGCCTCGGCCCGGGCCGGGGTCCGATTGACGATGCGGACGGTCGCGCCCGCCCCGGCCAGGGCCGCCACCGCTGCTCGCGCGGCACCCCCGGCCCCCAGCATGACGACCATGGCGCCGGTCAGCGACAGGCCGGGGGCCTGACGGGCCAGGGCCCACAGCAGACCCTCGCCGTCGGTGCTGTCGGCCAGGACCCGACTCTCGCGGAAGGACAGGATGTTGGCAGACCCGCTGGCCCGCGCCGTCGCCGAAACACTGTCGGCTAGGGCATAAGCCTGTTCCTTGAACGGGGCGGTGACGTTCAGCCCGGACAGGAGCCCGGCCCGGCCGACCGCGACCAGCGCCTCGAAGGCCGCGGCGTCGGGCGGGGCGAAGGGGAGATAGGCGGCGTCCAGCCCCGCCGCCTCGAGCCAGGCGTTGTGGATGACCGGGCTCAGCGAATGGGTCACCGGCAGACCGACGATGCCGCCGATCCGGGCGGCCCCGGTGATCCGCGCCGGGTTCACGTCGCGATCACCCCAGCCCGGCGCAGTTCGGCCAGGACCGGCCACAGGGGCATGCCCAGGACCGTGAAATAGTCGCCCTCGACCCGGTCGAACAGCTGTGACCCCAACCCCTCCAGCCGGTAGCAGCCGACCGATCCGAGCAGATCCTCGCCTTCGGCCTCCAGATAGGCGTCGAGAAAGGCGTCGGAGAAGCGTCGCAAGGTCATCCGCGCCGTGTCCACGCCCGACCAGACCACCGCACCGTCCCGGGCGAGGGCGGCCGCCGCGTTCAGATGGTGGGTGCGGCCCCGCATCGATATCAGCCGCTCGCGCGCCTCCGGCAGGTTGCGCGCCTTGGAAACCATGGTCCCTTCCAGATCCAGGGTCTGGTCCGAGCCGAGCACCCAGGCTTCGGGGTCGTGACGCGATACCGCCAGGGCCTTGGCCCGCGCCAGTTCCAGCGCCAGTTCGGCCGGGTCGATGCCGGGCAGGGTGGCCTTGATCGCCGCCTCATCCACCCCGGCGTCCTGGGCGGTGAAAGGCACGCCCGCCCCGGTCAGCATGGCGCGTCGGGCCGCGCTGCGCGACGCCAGGATCAGGCGCTCGCCGGTCTGGGCGATCACCAGGACACCCCGACGGTCTTGGTGCGGCGTTCGTTCAGCAGGTTCAGGATGGCCGCGGCGGTCTCCTCCACCGAGCGGCGCGTGACGTCGATGGTCGGCCAGCCCCGACGTTCGAAGGCGCGACGGGCCTTGATCGTCTCCTCGCGCACGGCGTCCGGCTCGACATAGGCGGAGGCATGGGTGGCGTTCAGCCCGTCCAGCCGGTTGCGGCGGATCTGGATCAGACGGTCGGGCGAGACGGTCAGGCCGACGACCAGGGGGTTCTTCAGCCCGACCAGGCGTTCTCCGTCTTCCTGACCCGGGACCAGGGGCACATTGGCGGCGCGCACCCCCCGATGCGCCAGATAGATACAGGTCGGGGTCTTGGACGTGCGACTGACGCCCACCAGCACGACGTCGGCGCCCTCCAGCTGTTCGCTGGTGCCCTGCCCGTCATCGTGGGCCATGGCATAGTCCAGCGCCGCCATGCGGTTGAAATAGTCGTGGTCGAGGGCGTGCTGAGCCCCGACCCGCGTCGACAGCGCCGCGCCGAGATAGCGCGACAGCGCCCCCACCAGCGGGTCCAGCGCCCCGATGTGGGGAATGTCCAGGGCTCGGCAGCCCTCTTCCAGCTGGGCGCGCAGCTCGCGGTCGACGATGGTGTGCAGGACGACGCCCGGAGCGGTCGCCACCTCGTCCAGGACCCGCTCCATCTGCCGGTCGGAGCGGACCAGGGCGTAGATGTGCTCGATCGGGATGACGCCGTCGAACCGGGCGGTCACCGCCTTGGCCATGGCGTTCAGGGTCTCGCCGGTGGAGTCGGACACCAGGTGGACGTGGAAATAGGTCGCCAGGCGCGAGGCGCCGGCGGGGCGGACCGGGCTCACCGGGCACCGCGTCGGGGGATAGGCGGGGTCGTGGACGGGGTGATGAGACGGATTCCTGTGGATCGGATGGGCACAGCGCGTGCCGGCCCGGGGCATGGTTTCATATAGCGCGGCGCATCCCAGGGGGCGAGCCGGGAGAATGGGGGATGGCCGGCCGACTTCGGCTGCGGGTGTCCCCCAACGCGAGACCGGATCCGGGTTGGGTTGGGGAGATCCTTAACAAAGGGTAAACGACTCACACGGGGTCTCGGCCGCCGATCCGTTACGAGGCCCAATTTTAAGGTCTTGTTAAGATCTGTCCCCGTTATCCACCGGCCGTTTACGATGATGCTCCCTGGGGTCGAAACGAAGGGGAGAACCCGGCCGGACGGGGCTACGGACCCCGAACTGTCCCCGTCCTCCCCCGCCCCACTGCCTACCTCCATTTCTTCTTATGATTCTAATCAGGATAAGGAGGAGCAAGCGGACTTGAGGCCCGGCCTGTCCCCCCGTAAAGCCAAGGTCATGACCCTCACGCCTTCGCTGATCCGTGTCCTTCAGGGCGAGACCCTGGATCGTCCGCCCGTCTGGTTCATGCGCCAGGCCGGACGGTATCTGCCGGAATACCGGGCGCTCCGGGCCCAGGCTCCGGACTTCATCGCCTTCTGCCTGAACCCGGAAATGGCGGCCGAGGCGACGTTGCAGCCGATGCGGCGGTTCGGCTTCGATGCGGCCATCGTCTTCGCCGACATCCTGCTGATCCCCCAGGCCCTGGGTCAGGACGTCTGGTTCGAGACCGGCGAGGGGCCGAAGCTGGGCCTGCTGCCGTCGGTGGACCGGATGCGCGAACTCGCCGACGGCGCCGGCCAGCATCTGCATCAGATCGGCCAGACCCTGAGCCTGGTGCGCGGCCAGCTGGAGCCGGAACGCGCCCTGATCGGGTTCGCCGGCGCGCCCTGGACCGTGGCCACCTACATGCTGGACGGTCACCACAACACGATCGGCAAGGGCGAACGCGCCACCGCACGGTCCTACGCCTATGCCGAGCCCGAGAAGGTCGATGCCCTGCTGGAGGTGCTGGTCGAGGCCACCGCCCGCTATCTGAAGATGCAGGCCGACGCCGGGGCCGATGCGCTGAAGATCTTCGAGAGCTGGGCCGAGGGCCTCCCCGACGACCTGTTCGAACGGCTGGTCCTAAAACCGCACCAGGCGCTGGTCCGCCGGGTCCGCGAGCTGGGGGTGACCGTGCCCCTGATCGGCTTTCCGCGCGGCTCGGCGCTGCATGCCGACCGCTATGCGCGCGAGGTCGACGTCCAGGGCGTCGCGCTGGACACGGCCTGTTCGCTCGAGCGCGGCAGGCTGGTCCAGACGATCAAGCCGATCCAGGGCGCGCTGGATCCCCTGCTGCTGCGGGTCGGCGGTGCGGCGCTGGACCGCAGGGTCGATCAGCTTGTCGAGGCCTGGGGTTCCGGCCCATGGATCTTCAACCTGGGCCACGGCATCCTGCCGGACGTGCCGATCGCTCACGTCGAGCAGGTTCTGAAGCGGATCGGCGCGCAGTGAACTCCATGCCCGGAAGGTCCGCCGGTCGCCGGATCGCCATCGTCCTCTTCAACCTCGGGGGGCCGGACGATGCGGCCTCCGTGAAACCGTTTCTGTTCAACCTGTTCAACGACCCGGCCATCATCGGCCTGCCGGGCCTGTTCCGTACGCCTCTGGCCAAATTGATCTCGTCGCGCCGTGAGGCCAGCGCCCAGGCCAATTATGCGATGATGGATTCCAATGGCGGATCGCCCCTGAAGGGCGAGACCCAGGCCCAGATGGACGCTCTGGACGCCGCCCTGTCGGCACGCCTGCCGAGCGACGAGGTCAAGAGCTTCATGGCCATGCGCTACTGGCATCCCCTGACGGAGGAGGCCGCCGTGGACGTGGCGGCCTGGGGGCCGGACGAGATCGTGCTGCTGCCCCTCTATCCCCAGTTCTCGACCACCACGACCCAATCCTCGCTGAAGGCCTGGAATGCCGCCTATTCCGGCTCGGGCCGCACCCGCACGATCTGCTGCTATCCCCGCGCCGAGGGCTGGATCGCCGCCCAGGCCGAAGGCATTAGGCAACAACTGGCCGAGGCGGAGCGCGAGCATCCCGGGCGCAAGGTCCGGGTCCTGTTCTCGGCTCACGGCATTCCCGAGAAACTGGTCCACAAGGACGGCGATCCCTATCAGGAACAGGTCGAGGCGACCGTGGCCGGCGTGGCCGCGGCGGCCGGTCTGACCGACTGGCTGCTGTGTTATCAGAGCCGGGTCGGGCCGCTGAAATGGCTGGGGCCGTCGACGCCCGACGCCATCCGCGCCGCCGGTGAAGAGGGCATCGGCCTGGTCGTCACCCCGATCGCCTTCGTCTCCGAACATATCGAGACCCTGGTCGAGCTGGACATCGAATACGGCGAGCTGGCGCATGAGGCGGGGGTCCATCCCTATATCCGCGTGCCGGCCGTGGGCATCAGCCCCCTGTTCATCGGCGGCCTCGCAGAGGCGGTAGCCGACAGCCTGGAGCGAACGGGGATCGCCCCCGCCGGGCCGGGATGCCAGGGCCGCTGGAAGGCCTGCCCCTGTCAGAACGCGAAGCAGGCCGCATGAACCTCTATGATCTGGCGCGCGGGCTGCACATCCTGGCGGTGATCGCCTGGATGGCGGGGCTGCTGTTCCTGCCGCGGCTCTATGCCTATGACGCCGAACAGGCGGACAAGCCGGAACCGCTGAAGACCGAGATGCGGACTCTGCTGCGCCTGTGGCAGGCCCGGCTGATGCGGATCATCCTGCAGCCGGCCATGGGGCTGTCGCTGATCTTCGGCCTGTGGCTGATCCATCTGGACGTCCAGATGCGTGGGGCCGCCTTTCTGGCCGAGCCCTGGATGGTCGCCAAGCTGATCGGCGTCGTCCTGCTGCTGGCCTGGCACGTCTATCTGACGATCGAACGCAAGAAGGTCCTGGCCGGAGCGTCGGTGCGGACCTCGAAATTCTGGCGCATGACCAATGAGGTGCCGTTCGTCCTCGCGATCGTCATGGTGCTGTCGGTCACGACGGAATGGACGTTCTGATCGGCCAAGCTTGACCCGGACCCTCGGTTCGTGGTTCCGCTGGCGGTGAGGTGTCGTTCGCGGCGCTGCCCTTCTCTTCGCGCCGACCGATCGCTGGCGGATCCTCCGGGACCTGTGCCGCCCTCGGACCCGACGCCCTCCCAACGGCCGAGAGGCCAAACTTCCTGACCGATCGTGGCGGCGTCCCTGGATGCCTGCTCGCGATGGCGTGAGCCTGAGATCCGACATGACCGACGTCACCGACACCCCCGACGACATCACCGAGACCGACCTGGTCGAAGGCCCGGACGCCGAGGCTGCGGTCGAGGATACGTCCCAGGCTGACGGTGCCAGCGACGCCGACGTGGCCGCCGACATCGGGGACGACGTCGAGGACGAAGGCGAGTCCGTCGTCCCGTCCGGCCGGATCACCCTGCAGGAGCTGAACGACAAGACCCCGGTCGAGCTGGTCGCCTTCGCCGAACAGCTGGAGATCGAGAACGCCTCCAACCTGCGCAAACAGGACCTGCTGTTCGCTATCCTGAAGACCCTGGCGGATGAGGAGGTCGAGATCATCGCCTCCGGCACGCTGGAGATGCTGCCGGACGGCTTCGGTTTCCTGCGCTCGCCGGACGCCAACTATCTTCCGGGTCCGGACGATATCTATGTGTCCCCCTCGCAGATCCGCCGCTTCGGCCTGCGCTCGGGCGACACCGTCCACGGCGCCGTGCGCGGGCCGCGCGAGGGCGAGCGTTATTTCGCCCTGCTCAAGGTCGACACGATCAATTACGAGGACCCTGAGACGGTCCGCACCAAGGTCAATTTCGACAACCTGACGCCGCTGTATCCCAACGAGCGGCTGATCATGGAAATCCAGGACCCGACCCTGAGGGACCGGTCCGGCCGGGTCATCGACATCGTCGCCCCGCTCGGCAAGGGCCAGCGCTGCCTGATTGTCGCCCCGCCGCGCGTCGGCAAGACGGTGATGCTGCAGAACATCGCCAAGTCGATCGAGGCCAACCACCCCGAGGTGTCGCTGATCGTCCTTCTGATC
This sequence comes from Brevundimonas sp. LM2, assembly GCF_002002865.1. NCBI lineage: Bacteria > Pseudomonadati > Pseudomonadota > Alphaproteobacteria > Caulobacterales > Caulobacteraceae > Brevundimonas > Brevundimonas sp. LM2. Next base: position 282,999 of record NZ_CP019508.1, read on the forward strand.
GACGAACGGCCCGAGGAAGTCACCGACATGCAGCGCACGGTGAAGGGCGAGGTCGTGGCCTCCACCTTCGACGAACCCGCCACCCGACACGTCGCCGTGGCCGAGATGGTGATCGAGAAGGCCAAGCGCCTGGTCGAGCACAAGAAGGATGTTGTCATCCTGCTGGACTCGGTCACCCGCCTCGGCCGGGCCTACAACGCGACGGTGCCGTCGTCGGGCAAGGTCCTGACCGGGGGTGTCGACGCCAATGCCCTGCAGCGGCCGAAACGCTTCTTCGGGGCCGCGCGCAATGTGGAGGAGGGCGGCAGCCTGACCATCATCGCCACCGCCCTGATCGACACCGGATCGCGGATGGACGAGGTGATCTTCGAAGAGTTCAAGGGCACCGGCAACTCCGAGATCGTGCTGGACCGCAAGGTCGCCGACAAGCGCATCTTCCCGGCCATCGACGTGCTGAAGTCCGGCACGCGCAAGGAGGAGCTGATCACGCCGAAGGACCAGCTGACCAAGACCTATGTCCTGCGCCGGATCCTGAACCCGATGGGCCCGCAGGACGCGATCGAGTTCCTGCTCGACAAGCTGCGACAGTCCAAGAACAACGCCGACTTCTTCCAGTCGATGAACACCTGACGCGGGGGCCGGGCCGGCCTCTGTTTCACGTGAAACACGGAGCAATGCGTCATGAAGGTCAACGTCGAGATCGACTGCACGCCCGCCGAGGCCCGGCATTTCCTCGGCCTGCCGGACGTCCAGCCGCTGAACGATCATCTGGTGGCCGAGATGCAGAAGCGGATGGATGCCAATATGGCCGCCATGCAGCCGGAAGAACTCATGCGATCCTGGGCCAGTTTCGGCGTCCAGGCCCAAGAGCAGTTTCGCCAGCTCATGCAGGCGGCCGTGACCACGCCCAAGTGAACCCACGCGCATGACGCAGACCATCTTTGCCCTGGCCACGCCGCCGGGGCGCGGGGCGATCGCCATCCTGCGGCTGTCCGGGCCGGGGACGGACGGGGCGCTGGACGCCTTGGGCGCACACGGACTGAAGCCGCGATTGGCTGCGCTGCGGACCCTGGCGCTCGACGGCGTCGCGATCGACCAGGCGCTGGTCCTGCGGTTTCCGAAGCCGCACAGCTACACCGGCGAGGACTGTGCCGAACTCCATCTGCATGGTGGGCGCGCGGTGGTCGAGCGGGCCAGCGCGGCTCTGATTGCCCTCGGGCTCCGCCCGGCCGACCCCGGCGAGTTCACCCGACGCGCGTTCGAGAACCAGCGAATGGATCTGGCCCAGGCGGAAGCGGTCGCCGATCTGATCGATGCGGAGACCACGGCTCAGGCCACCCAGGCGCTCGGCCAACTCGGCGGGGCCTTGTCCGAGACCTATGCCGGCTTCCGCCGCGATCTTCTGCGGGCCCTGGCCCTGGTGGAGGCGGAGATCGACTTTCCCGACGAGGAGATTCCGGATCAGCTGGCACTTTCGGCGGGTCCGGTCCTGGATCGGCTGATCGAGACGCTGAGCGCCGCCATGGCCGACGCAGACCGGGGGCGGCGGGTTCGGGAAGGCTATCGGATCGTTCTGATCGGCGAAACCAATGCGGGCAAGTCGGCGCTGTTCAATGCGCTTCTTGCACGGGAGGCGGCCATCGTGACGCCGATCGCGGGCACCACGCGCGATGTGCTTGACGCCGAACTGATCATCGGCGGCTATGCCGTGACCCTGTCCGACACCGCCGGCTTGCGCGAGAGCGACGATCCGATCGAGGCCGAAGGCGTTCGGCGGGCACGCCGCCGCGCCGAGGGTGCCGATCTGCGTCTATGGGTTCGGGCCCCCGGCGATGGCGCGGGCGATGCGGCAGCCTTTGTCCGCCCGGACGATCTGACCGTCTGGACCAAGGCGGACCTGGGCGCCGATGTCGCGAGCCGCCCTGGCCTCTCGATCAGCGCCGTCACGGGGCAAGGGCTGGCGGAGCTGGAAGCCTGGCTGGCCGTCCGGCTTCAACGCGATCTGTCTGGGGGAGACTTTCCAGCAGTGACGCGAGAGCGGCATCGACGACGGCTGTCAGAGGCGCTTGAGGCGGTCCGGATGGGTCGTGCCCGGCTGGCCGATGGCCCCGAGTTGGCCGGGGAGGATCTGCGTCGCGCGTCCGACGCCTTGGCCCGAGTGACCGGCGCGGTCGCCGTCGAGGATGTACTGGGTGAGGTGTTCGCGACCTTCTGCATCGGCAAATAAGCGCCGCTGTTTCACGTGAAACGGCCTCGGGAATGGCAATTGGGCCGCATTCGGATTAGGTGAGCGCCATGCAGTCTTCGTCCTCGTTTGATGTAATCGTGATCGGTGGTGGCCATGCCGGGTGCGAAGCGGCCGCAGCGTCCGCGCGCGTGGGCGCCCGAACCCTGCTGCTGACGCAGAAGCTCGAGACGATCGGCGAGATGTCCTGCAATCCCGCGATCGGGGGCCTCGGCAAGGGTCACCTGGTTCGGGAGATCGACGCGCTGGACGGGCTGATGGGCCGGCTGGCCGACGTGTCGGGCATCCAGTTCCGCCTCTTGAACCGGTCCAAGGGCGCGGCGGTCCGGGGGCCGCGCAGCCAGATCGATCGCCGTCTGTACCGCGAGGCGATGCAGGCCGAACTGGCCCAGACGCCCAACCTCACGCTCCTTGCCGGCACGGCGGAGTCGCTGATCCTCGCCGGCGATCGGGTCGTGGGCGTCGTCACGGGGGAGAGGACGGCGCTGCGGTCAGGCGCTGTCGTCCTGACGACCGGGACATTCCTGAATGGCGTGATCCATCAGGGCGATGTGCGCACGCCGGCGGGGCGGCACGGCGAGGCCCCCTCGACCGGTCTGGCGGCGGACCTTTATGGGGCCGGTCTGCAGATGGGGCGGCTCAAGACCGGGACGCCCGCGCGGCTGGACGGACGCACCATCGGCTGGGATCGGCTGGACATGCAGGCGGCCGACGATGAGCCGGTCCCCTTCAGCTTCCTGACCGACCGGATCGACGTGCCGCAGATCGCCTGCGGGATCACCCACACGACCGAGGCGACCCACGCCATCATCGCCGCGAACCTCGGGGAGAGCGCCGTCTATGGCGGCCATCTGACCGGCCGGGGGCCGCGTTACTGTCCCTCGATCGAGGACAAGGTTGTGCGCTTCGCCGACAAGAGTTCGCATCAGGTCTTCCTCGAGCCCGAAGGATTGGACGATCCGACGGTCTACCCCAACGGCATCTCGACCTCGGTCGCGCCCGAGACCCAACTCGCCTTCCTCCGCACCATGCCGGGTCTGGAGAGCGTGGAGGTCTTTCGGTACGGGTATGCGATCGAGTATGACTACGTCGACCCGCGCGAATTGACCCCGGCGCTAAAGGTCAAGCGCCGGCCGGGGCTGTATCTGGCCGGACAGATCAACGGCACGACGGGCTATGAGGAGGCGGGCGCTCAAGGGTTGATCGCCGGCCTCAACGCGGCGCGAGCGGCGGCGGGTGACGCCGAGATCGTGCTGGGCCGGGATCAGGCCTATATCGGCGTGATGATCGACGACCTGGTCACGCGCGGTGTGACCGAGCCCTACCGGATGTTCACCAGCCGGGCCGAATACAGATTGACGCTGCGGGCCGACAATGCCGATCAACGATTGACCCCCGTCGGCCTCGCGGCCGGAATCGTTGCGCCCGCCCGACGTAAGGCGTTCGAGACCAAGGTTGCGGCTCTTCAGGCGGCCACCGCCCTCGTGCGGAACACGCGGTTCACCCCGAATGAGGCCCAGGCGATCGGGATCGCCGTCAATGCCGACGGACAACGACGGACCCTGAGGGACCTGCTGGCCTACCCCGGGGTCGACCTGACGGCCTTCGAGACCCTCCACCCCGAGATCCAAACGTGGTCACCGGCAGTCCGTGAGCAGATCCAGATCGACGCGGGCTATGCCGGCTACCTGGATCGTCAAACGGCCGACGCCGAGGCGCTGCGCCGCGAAGAGGCGCTGCGTCTGCCGGGTGACCTGGACTATGCCGCGATCGGGGGGCTGTCCAACGAGGTGCGCGAGAAGCTGTCCTTGGTCCAGCCTCGGACCCTTGGTCAGGCGGGACGCATAGAGGGCGTAACGCCCGGCGCGCTGACGGCGCTGCTGTCGCATGTCAAACGGACGGCGGTCGCCGCCTGATGACGGCCGACGAATTTCAACGGTTGACCGGGGCCTGGCCGGAGCGGATGGCCGACCTCGAGCGGTTCCGCCTCCTGTTGACCGAGGCCAATGCGGTGATGAACCTGGTCGGACCAGACAGCCTGCCCGACTTCTGGAACCGGCATGCCTGGGACTCAGCCCAACTGATTGATCTCGCAGGCTTCGGTCGGACCTGGGCCGACCTCGGGGCCGGGGCGGGTTTTCCTGGATTGGTTCTGGCCGTGCTGGCTAAGGGGCGGCCGGGGTCGCATGTCTGGCTGATCGACTCGCTGCAGAAACGCTGCCGCTTTCTGCAGAGCGTGGTCGATACGCTCGAACTTCCGGCGACCGTCGTCTGGGGACGGGCCGAGGAGCAGGCGCTGAAGGTCGACGTCGTGACCGCCCGCGCCGTGGCGCCGATGGAGAAACTGCTGGGTTATGCACAGCCCTATCTCTCGCGCGGTGCACAAGGTCTGTTTCTCAAGGGAGAGAAGGCAGAGCTTGAGTTGCAGGAGGCCGCCAAGGTCTGGCAAGTGGAGGCTGATCTGACCGTCTCGCGCAGCGACCCGCGCGGACGTATCGTGACCGTCCGGAGCGTGAAACGCCGTGGCTAATCCAAACAAGAAGGCCCGCGTGTTCGCCGTATCCAACCAGAAGGGTGGGGTCGGCAAGACAACGACGGCGATCAATCTCGGGACGGCCCTCGCGGCGATCGGGGAGAAGGTGCTGATTGTCGACATGGACCCGCAAGGCAATGCCTCGACCGGATTGGGTGTTCCACGTGAAACACGACGGATCACCATCTACGACGTGATCGTCGACGGTCGTTCGGTCCATGACGCCGCCGTCCCTACCGCGGTGCCCGGACTGGACATCATCCCAGCCGATGCGGACATGTCCGGCGTGGAAATCGAGTTGAGCCAGCAGGACCGCCGCTCCTATCGCCTGCGCGACGCCCTCGCGCGACAGGGTGAGGATGGTAGCGCCGGGTATGACTATGTCCTGATCGACTGCCCGCCGTCGCTAAACCTGTTGACCCTGAACGCCATGGCGGCGGCGGACGGGGTCCTGGTGCCGTTGCAGTGTGAGTTCTTCGCGCTGGAGGGTCTGACCCAGCTGATGAAGACCATCGAGATGGTGCGCCAATCCCTGAACCCGTCGCTTGAGATCCAGGGCCTGGTCCTGACCATGTACGACCGTCGCAATGCCCTGTCGGGACAGGTTGCGGCCGACGTGCGGGGCCATTTCGGCGACAAGGTCTATGAGGCCGTGATCCCGCGGAACGTCCGGGTGTCGGAGGCCCCGTCCTTCGGCAAACCCGTTCTGATCTATGATCTGAAATGCACCGGCAGCCAGGCCTATCTGCGTCTGGCCAAGGAAGTCGTCGGCCGCGAGCGCCGTCGCCGTACCCAGTTGGCCGCCTGATGGTCCTATCTGCCCCCTGAACGAAAGCAAGCGTGTGTCTGAACGTCAAAGAGGATTGGGCCGTGGCTTGTCGGCCCTGCTGGGCGAGCCGGTCGCGGAGGCCCCGGTCGCCGGCGGCCCCATGCCGACCGGCGTGCAGATGGCGCCGATCGAAAGCCTGAAACCCAATCCCGATCAGCCCCGCAAGATCTTCACCCAGGCGGATCTCGACGAGCTGACGGCCTCGATCCGCGACAAGGGCGTGCTGCAGCCGATCCTGGTGCGGACCCAGCCGGGCCAGGACGGGATGTGGCAGATCATCGCCGGGGAACGTCGTTGGCGGGCCTCCCAGGCCGCGCGCCTGACCGAGGTGCCCATCGTCGTGCGCGAGATGGACGACGTCGAGGTGTTCGAGGTCGCCATTATCGAGAACGTCCAGCGCGCCGATCTCAACCCCCTGGAAGAGGCCGATGCCTATCGGCTGCTGATGGAGCGGTTCGGCCGTACGCAGGACGCCGTGGCCGGCATCGTCGGCAAGAGCCGCAGCCATGTGGCCAATACGCTCCGGCTGCTGCAACTGCCGGAGGAGGTGCTGGACTACGTGCGGCGCGGCAAGCTGAGCGCCGGCCACGCTCGGGCCCTGATCACCGCGCCCAATCCCGGGGCCCTGGCCGCCCAGGTCGAGCGCGAGGGGCTGAACGTCCGCCAGGCCGAGGCCCTGGCGCGGCGGGCGGGCGAAGGCCCACGGCCCGGCAAGGCCAGGGCGGGCGGATCCGGTGTCAGCGGGTCGGCGGACACGGCGGCTCTGGAACAGGATCTGGCCGACGCGCTTGGGCTGAAGGTCGCCCTGGCGGACCGGGGCGGGAAGGGCGAGCTGACCCTGACCTATGCCAGCCTGGAGCAACTCGACGACCTGTGCCGCCGGTTGATGAAGGCCTGAGCCGTCTTTTGTGCTAGGCTGTCGGCATGACCGATACGCCCGAAACCGCCTCCGAAGCTCTGAAACGCGTTCTCGCCGCCAAGAAGGCGGGGGCGGGGACCTCCGCCCATGCCGGCATGGCCAATGGCAAGGCGGACGAGCGCGCCGTCGCCGCCAAGAGCGCGGCCCTGGCCAAACCGGCCTTCCGCAAGGCTTCCAAGCGCGGCTAGGCCGGCGGCCTAGAGCCCCAGGCGGCGAGCCCGGGCCGCGATCTCCAGCAGCAGCCGCTCGGCGATCAGATGCTCGGGCATGCCGGTGGTCTTGGTCGCGATATCGGCCGTGTTGACGCTGTCCTGGACGACGTCCAGATCCTCCAGCCGCCAAGCGCGCGCCTGGCGCAGCATCTCGGTCTCCTGTTTCCAGAACACGCCGGCGGCCTTGGCGGCCTCCTTGGCCCCCGCACCCGAGCCCTGCAGGACATTGATCCGGCGCAGCTTGCCCAGGTGGATGGAGGCCGATCGCACCGCCATGACCGCGCTCTCGCCCTCGGCCAAGGCGCGCCGCAGACCGGACTGGGCGGGGGCGGGACGTCCGCCGAAGGCCTGGAGCGCCGCATCGGCCAAGGAGGCGTCCGCCTCGACGCCCAGATGCGCCTCCAGCTCCTCGACATCTATGGTACGACCCGATCCGGGCCCAACGTACAGCGCCAGCCGCTCGATCTCCTGGCGCATCAGCCCGCGTTCGCGGGGCAGACGGGCGACGAAGGCGGCCAGGGCGTCGCTGGTCAGGCCGACCTTGTCCACCGCCAGGGCCTCGCGCGTCATCCGGGCGATGTCGCCGGCCTCGTCCTCGTAGACCGCGATGCCGACCGAGCCCTTGCCGGCCTCGGCCGCCTTGCGCAGGGCCGAGTCGCGGCCCAGGGCCCCCGCCTCGATCACCAGCATGGCGTCGGGATTGAAGCCGCCGTCGCCGTGAGTCTTGAGCGCCGCGGCCAGCATCTTGTCGACCGAGGCCTTGTCGCCGCCGAGGCGGACGCGGACCAGGCGTCGTCCGCCGATCATCGACAGGGCGGTGAGGGCCTCTTCCAGCCGGGCTTCGTTGCCGTCGATGTCGCTGTCGGTCAGGACCGTGACGTTGAACGGATCGTTCAGGTCGGGCGTGACGGCCCGGCACAGGGTCTCGGCCCGCTCGGCCACGCCGGACCGGTCCTTGCCGTGGATGACGGCGGCGCGGATGCCGGCGTCGGGACGCGACAGGAAACGGTCGACCTCCGGGCGTTTGGCCAGGATCATCGGCGGATCACCGGACGGACAGGGCCCGCATCAGGTCCAGGCGGATCATGCGGGCCAGCTCGGTGGCCGCGCGGTCCTCGCCGTCCTGCTGGGCCGCGATGGCGGCATACGGCTGGTCGGCGGCGGCATAGGTCGTGGTTACGGCCTGGGTGCCGGTCAGGGGGGTGCCTGCTGCTGTGGGCGTCAGGGTCCAGGCGGCGCGGACCGTCAGCTCATAACGGGCGGCGGTGTCGTCGATGCGGCGACCGAGGGGCCGGCGGCTCTGCTCGACCACGGTCTCGAGCCGGTACAGCGGCGCGGCACCCCGATCCCAGCCGAGGGCGTCCTCCAGCTGTTCACGCAGGCGGTAGCCCAGCCGATCATCCTGCGCCCTGACCGCGATCCGCGAGAGCGCGCCGGACGCGCCCGTATCGCCATACAGCGGCGTGAACCCGCACCCCGCCAGGAGCAGGGAAACAAGAGCCAGGACAGCCGAGGCCGTCAGCGAGGTCGAGCGTTCCCGGCTCATGCGGCGACCAGGTTGACGATGCGGTCGGGCACGACGATCACCTTGCGGATGGATTGACCCTGGGCCTCCAGATAGGCCTGAACGGCAGGGTTGGCGAGCGCCTCGGCCTCGACCGCCGCGGCATCGGTCCCCCGTGGCAGGGTGATCTCGCCCCGGCGCTTGCCGTTGATCTGGATCGGCAGGACCACGTCGTCGTCGGCCGCCAGGGCCGGGTCGAAGACCGGCCAGGGCGCGTCCAGCACCATGCCGGCCTCGCCCAGCCGCGCCCAGCCTTCCTCGGCCAGGTGCGGCGTGAAGGGCGCGATCAAACGGGCCAGGGCCGACAGGGCCTCGCGCCGGGCCGGGCCGGACGCCGTGTCGTGTTCGCGCAGGCTGGCGACGAAGGCGTACAGTTTGGCGATGGCCGAGTTGAAGCGGAAGCTTTCGACGCCGTCGGACACCGCCTTGATGGTCTTGTGGGCCTCCTTGAGCAGGGCGGTGTCGGCCGCCGCGTCACCGACGGCGTCTGCATCGAACCCGTCGAACAGGGTCCAGACGCGCTGGACGAAGCGGCTGGCCCCCTCCACCCCGCCGGGGGTCCACTGCACATCCCGCTCGGGCGGGCTGTCGGACAGGACGAACAGCCGGCCCGCGTCGACGCCGTGGCTGTCGAGGATTTCCTGAGGCGCGACGACGTTCTTTTTGGACTTGGACATCTTCTCGATGTCGCCGACGATCACGGGCTGGCCGAGCTCGCGGTCGACCCATTGTCCGTCGCGCTTCTCGACCTCATCGGGTGCCAGCCAGTGGCCGTTCTGGGACTTGTAGGTCTCGTGGACCACCATGCCCTGGGTGAACAGGCCGGCGAACGGCTCCTTGACCGACAGCATGCCGGCGTCCGACAGCGCCCGGGTGATGAACCGGGCGTAGAGCAGGTGCAGGACCGCGTGCTCGACCCCGCCGATATACTGGTCGACGGCCAGCCAGTGGTCGGCCGCCTGGGGATTGATCGGCTGGGCGGCCGTCGGGTCGGTGAAGCGGGCGAAATACCAGCTGGAGTCGACGAAGGTGTCGAGCGTGTCGGTCTCGCGCGTCGCATCGGCCCCGCAGGACGGGCATTGGACGTGCTTCCAGGTCGGATGGCGATCCAGTGGGTTGCCGGGCACGTCGAACGTCACGTCGTCGGGCAGGACCACCGGCAGCTGATCGGCGGGGACCTCGACCACGCCGCAGGCGGCGCAGTGGACGATGGGGATGGGGCAGCCCCAGTAGCGCTGGCGGCTGACGCCCCAGTCGCGCAGGCGATAGATGGTCGCGCCCTGGCCATGGCCGGACGCCTCCAGCCGGGCGATGGCGGCCGCCTTGGCAGGCTCGATGGCCAGGCCGTCGAGGAAGCCGGAGTTGAAGATCGTGCCCGTGCCGGTGAACGCCTCGGTGCCGATCTCGACCGTGTCCTGGCCCTCGGGGCGGACCACCGGCGTGACCGGCAGGTCGTATTTGCGGGCGAAGTCGAGGTCGCGCTGGTCATGCGCAGGGCAGCCGAAGATGGCCCCGGAGCCATAGGTCGAGAGCACGAAATTGGCCACCCAGACCGGCAGGGTCCGGTCGGGGTCGAACGGGTGGCGGACCCGCAGGCCCAGGTCGACGCCCAGCTTCTCGGCCTTCTCGATCTCGGCCTCGCTGGTCCCGGTGCGGGCGCAGGCCTCGACGAAGGCGGCGACATCCGGCCGGTGTTCGGCGATGGCCTTGGTCAGGGGATGGTCGGGGGCCAGGGCCAGGAAGCTGGCCCCGAACAGGGTGTCGGGCCGGGTGGTATAGACCTCGATCGGATCGCGCGCATGGCTGGGCTCGCCTTCCGCGGCGGTCGGCAGGAAGGCCGGAACCTCGGCGATGTCCCACCACAGGGTCGCGCCCTTGGACCGCCCGATCCAGTTCTCCTGCATCAATCGGACCTTCTCGGGCCAGCGGTCCAGGGTCTTGAGCCCTTCGATCAGATCGTCGGCATAGTCGGTGATCCGCAGGAACCACTGGTTCAGCTTGCGCTTCTCGACCGGGGCGCCGGAACGCCAGCCCTTGCCGTCGATGACCTGTTCATTGGCCAAGACGGTGTTGTCGACCGGATCCCAGTTGACGACCCCGTCCTTGCGATAGACCAGGCCGCGCCGATACAGCGCCAGGAACCAGGCCTGCTGCTGGCCATAGTATTCCGGGTCGCAGGTGGCGAACTCACGCGACCAATCCAGCGACAGGCCCAGCAGCTTCAGTTGGGCGCGCATGGCGGCGATGTTGTCGTAGGTCCAGCCCTTGGGGTGGATGCCGCGCTCCATGGCGGCGTTCTCGGCCGGCATGCCGAAGGCGTCCCAGCCCATCGGATGCAGGACGTCGAACCCCTGGGCCCGCTTGTGCCGCGCCACGACGTCGCCCATCACATAGTTTCGGGCGTGGCCCATATGGATGTTTCCGGACGGATAGGGAAACATTTCAAGGACATAGTATTTGGGTCGACCCGTGTCGCGGGTGACGAAGGCGTTCGCGTCCGCCCAGCGGGCCTGCTGGCGGGGTTCGGCGGTCTTGGGGTCGTATCGGGTCGGAGAGGCGGACACGGGATTCCTGAACATCATGCGTCATCCTCGGCCTTGTGCCGAGGATCCATCAATAGGGACCTCTATGCTTGCCGGTGTGCCCCGGTGTCCATGGGCCCTCGGCACAAGGCCGAAGGTGACGCGCGAGGTCAGCCGGCGTTGGACAGGTTCAGCTGGCGCGCCTTGGTCAGGATCGCGTTTTCCAGATCGGCCTCGGTCTGTGCGGCGACTGGAGTAGAGGTCCAGCCGCCGGCGGCGTCGCGGACCTCTTTCGTCACGGTCACGTTCAGGGCGTCGGCGCGCAGGCGAGTGTCGAGGATGAAGACCGTGGCCTTGAACCGCTCGTTCGGGGTCTGGGGATTGACGTACCAGTCGTAGTTGACGACGCCGCCCCAGGGATCGGCGGTCAGCAGCGGCATGAAGCTGAGCGTATCGAGGGTCGCGCGCCACAGGTAGGCGTTGACGCCGATGCCGAGCTGGGCGTTGGCCCGGGGGGCGGGCCGATCGCCCACGAAGGGCAGGCCGCCGCAGCCCGCGAGAACCAGACCACCCAGCGCCAGGGCCGTGGCCGCAACGACCGTCTTGCCGCGAACAAACGCCATTCGTTTCCGTCTCCATCCCAGGATCGAACCGCACGGCCTTCGGGCCTGCGGGCGCTTCGACGGGCCCTTCAGGACACGCGGCGAAGCGAAGTCCTATAACACGCTGAAAAGGGGCGATGACAAGGCAATGGCGTTCGCGCACCGGCGTGCGGCGGAGCGGGCCTGCGAATCCCCCCGGGCACGAATGCCGGCGGCGTCTTTCGCGTGACGCTCGTGCCACAGCCGGCGGCAGAGTCGCCGGAACCGGGTGGGGTCGACCGGGTTTCGTTGACCGGGGCCGGCGAAGGTGCCTAATCGCGGGTTCGCGGCGGAAACGCCGGTCGAGTAACACGGTCCGCGGACAACGCCGGATCAAAGGGTTGGAAATGCGGCTGGGTGTCGTCATCGCCGGAACGGCTGGTCTGCTCGCTTTCGCCGGCGTGTCGGGCGACGCGTCGGCGCAGACTCGGTCGCGGGTCCCGGCCGTCAGCCTGTCGGAAGCCAGCGCAGCCCAGGCGGGCACGCCGGCCTCCGCGCCCCGTCGCGGCCTGCGCTGGAATTCGAACGGTCGCTGGGGTCTGGACTTCAATCTGAACCAGCCGGTCGGCCGCGAGGCCCAGTGGGGCGACGTGGAGGCCGGGGCCTATTACCGCCTGTCGCCCAGCCTGCGCGTCGGGGCCGCCGCCGGCCTGGCGACGCGCGAACAGGACCCGGCGCGGGCGCCGGAGACCGATCGCCGGTCCCAGCCGCGCGTCCGCCTCGAGACCCTGTTCCGGTTCTAGGCCGCGAAGGCGTCCTGGATCGCGGCGACGCCGGCAAGGCCGGACGCGCCGTTCCCAACGAGATCGGCTGCATTGTCAGGCGTGATCCCGCCCAGGGCGATCACGCGGCATTGACGGCTGGCCTGGTCGACGGCGTCGACTCCCAGGGCGGCCTTGCCGGCGGACGCTCCACCGGCCGGAAAGATCGGAGACAGCACGACGGCGTCCAGGCCGATCGTCCCCCGGGCCGCCGCGACGGAATGGACCGCCCCGGTCAGGATCCAGTCGGGGTGGCGACCGGACAGGGCATAGGCGGCGGACAGGGCCCGCTCAGGCAGGTGCAGGCCGTCCGCACCGACCGCCTCGGCCAGCGCCGGATCCCGGCCGATCAGCAGGGTTATTCCGCGCGCGATTGTGACGAGGCGGAGGCGGCGGGCGGTTTCCAGCGCGTCGGCCGCCGCGAAGGCGCGATAGACCACGCCCGAACCGGCCGGCATGCGCGCGGCGGTCTCCCACGGTCGCGGCGTACGGTCCGGGTCGGTGAAGAACAACAGGGGAGGGACCCGCGACGGCGCGCCCCCCCTGACAGAGTCCGCGCGGCGGGCTAAGGCCTGGGCCGTGGCCCACAGCCGGGCCGCCGCTTCCCTCTGGATCTCCGGTTCGTCCATGACCGCCTCATTGCCCGCTTCCCGTCCGACGTCCAGCGATCCGGCCTTCATCGCGCGGCTGACGGACATTCGCGCCCGGATGGCGGCGGCGAGCCAGGCCGCCGGCCGCGACCCCGCCGCCGCGATCCTGACCGCCGTGTCCAAGACCCAGCCGCCCGAGGCGATCGATGCGGCATTGGTGGCGGGGCTGCGGGTGTTCGGCGAGAACCGGGTGCAGGAGGCGCAGGGCCGATGGGGCGGGCGACGCGCCGGCCTGCCCGATCTGGAACTGCGGCTGATCGGACCGCTGCAGTCCAACAAGGCCGAGGACGCGGTCGCCCTATTCGACGTCATCGAGACCCTGGATCGCGACAAGCTGGTCGGAGCCCTGACCGCGGCCGCCGCCAAGGTCGGGCGCTCGCCGCGCCTGCTGGTCCAGGTCAATACCGGGGAGGAGCCGCAGAAGGCGGGCGTGGCGCCGCGCGACGCCGACGCCCTGATCGCCCGGGCTCGGGCCGAAGGGCTGACGGTCGAGGGGCTGATGGCCATTCCCCCGGCCGACGAGGAGCCCATCCTGCATTTCGCCCTGCTGGCCCGGATCGCCGAACGGAACGGCCTGTCGGTGCTGTCGATGGGGATGAGCGGGGATTTCGAGGCCGCGATCCGGCTGGGCGCCACCCACGTGCGCATCGGATCGGCCCTGTTCGGGGAACGAAACCCGCTCCCGGCGCCCTCTAGTCTCTGATTCCGGACCAATTTCCGTCGCCGCCTTGGCGTTTGCCCCAAGCCTCGCCATTCTAGACCCATGCCCACACCCAAGACCCTGCTGATCATCGACGACGACGACGACCTGCGCGAGGCCCTGGCCGAACAGCTGGCGCTGCACGAGGAGTTCAGGACCGTCCAGGCGGCGACCGCCACCGAAGGGGTCCGGCTGGGTCGCGAGATCCGCGCCGACCTGATCCTGCTGGACGTCGACCTGCCCGACATGGACGGCCGCGAGGCCTGCCGCCTGCTGCGCAAGGACGGGGTCTCCACCCCGGTGATCATGCTGACGGCGCAGGACTCCGACGCCGACACCGTGCTGGGTCTCGACAGCGGGGCCAACGACTACGTCACCAAGCCCTTCCGCTTCGCCGTGCTGCTGGCCCGGATCCGCGCCCATCTGCGCAGCCACGAACAGTCCGAGGACGCGGTCTTCCAGATCGGCCCCTACGAGTTCCGCCCGGCGGGCAAGATGCTGCTGGACGGCAAGGGGCGGAAGGTCCGGCTGACGGAGAAGGAGACCAACATCCTCAAATATCTCTATCGCTCGGGGGCCAAGGCCGTGTCGCGCGAGGAGCTGCTGACCGAGGTCTGGGGCTACAACGCCGGGGTCACGACCCACACGCTGGAGACCCACATCTATCGGCTGCGCCAGAAGATCGAGCCCGAGCCCGGCCAGGCGCGGCTGCTGCTGACCGACGCGGGCGGGTACCGGTTGCAGCCTTAAGGGTAGTGTTGTCTCGCGTGCAGGACGCGCAAAATTCGGATCACGTTCGTCTCCACACGATAGATAACGATGTAGTTCGGATGGACGACCATCTCCCGGGTGCCCGGCGTCCGTCCGACCCTGTGCAGATACGGAAAGGCGGACAGGCGTTCGGTTGCGGTCTCGATCATGGACTTCAGAGATTGGGCCGCGTCGGGATTGCGGGCTGCGATATAGGTGATCGCGGTAGAAAGGTCTGATCGCGCCCGCTTATCCCAGGCGACGTGTGACATCAGGCCTTCGGTTTGTGGGCGTCGATGATGGACTGCAGCTCCGCCATCACCTGGTCGTGCGGAATGGGTTCGCTGGGATCATCAAGCGCCTCCTGTACCTTGGCGCGGAACCAGGCGTCATGGGCTGCAGCCTCTTCAGTCGAGGCAAACTCGGATTCGATGGGCGACAGGGCAGGCATGCCGGGAAAGATGCGCCTCGCGTCTGTGGCACGCAAGTCGGCGGGCTAGACGTCCAGGTCGACCGTGATCGGGCAGTGGTCGCTGGGCTGGGTCCAGGCACGGACCGGTTCGTGGATGGTGGCGCTGCCGAGCACGACGGCGGGCGTCAGCCCGGGCGAGGTCCAGATGTGGTCGAGGCGCAGGCCGCGGTTGGACTTGCGGAAGTCCTGGGCGCGGTAGCTCCACCAGCTGGCCAGTTTCTGCGGCTCGGGGAAGGCGTCGCGGACGACGTCGGCGAAGGCCCCGGCGGCCTTCAGCCGGGTCAGGGTCTCGACCTCGATCGGTGTGTGGCTGACGATCTTCGACATGTGGCGGTGGTTCCAGACATCGAATTCGGAGGGCGCGATGTTGAAGTCCCCGCACATCAGCAGGGGTCGCGACCGGTCCTGGGCGGCGACGGCGGCGGTCAGCTGTTCGTAGAAGTCCATCTTGTGGTCGAACTTCGGATTGAGGTCGCGGTCGGGCACGTCGCCGCCGGCGGGGATGTAGAAATTCTGGATGTCGATCCCGGCGATCCGCGCCGAGACGCAGCGGGCATGGCCAAGCTTGCAGGCCTGGAAGGTGTCGCTGGGCTCCAGGGGCAGGCGGCTGGCGATGGCGACGCCGTGCCAGCCCTTCTGGCCCGCGATCTTCAGGTGCGGCAGGCCCATCTCGGCGAAGGCGTTCCTGGGGAACTGATCCGCCAGGCATTTGATCTCCTGCAGGCACAGGACGTCGGTCCCGCTCTCGGCGACGAAACGCGCGACCTGATCGATGCGCAGGCGGACGGAGTTGATGTTCCAGGTGGCGAGACGAATCATGGCCGGGTCTTACGGACCGCCGTCGCCCGGCTCAAGCCGAAGGGCCCAGAATGAAAATCGACCCCCGGCGGGGGCACCGGGGGTCAGGTTTCGTCTATTTCGCAGCCGTCGGGAGGGGATGAGATCCGAGGCTAAAGGACGGATTGACCGTCCTGTGCTTAATCTGCCACAGGCGGAATAAACCGTCAAACACAGATTGAGACGTCTTGTGTGTGTTTATCAGAACACGGTGAACGAGTCGTAAAAGCGTCAGTTTCGGCCCGGGCGACGCGTCGGATCGGTCAGGCGGAACAGGCTGGCGGCCAAGCTGGGCGCGGGCGTCAAGGTGGTCAGCTGGGTGCGGGTGCGCGCCCCCTGCGCATCGGTGATGGTCCACTCCTGCAGCCGCATCGGGTTGCCGGCGAAGGCCAGGATGACCGAGCCCTCGTTGGGACGGCGCTGGTCGCGGGCCGTGATGGCGAACGCTCCGGACTGCATGCGGGTGACGCGGTCGATGCGCACGCCCTGGTCCAGCCGGACGTTGCGGGCCAGGAAGGTCGACAGGGGTGTGGCTCCCAGCGGCACCTGACGGAAGACGTTCAACCGCGGGTCGTAGCGTTTGACGTTGTCGCCGTCGGACACGACCAGCAGGCCGGCGGGGTCGGTGTATTCGAACCGCATCTTGCCGGGGCGCTGCAGATAGAAGCGGCCCTGACGACGCTGACCGCCCGCCCCGGTCTCGACGAAACTGCCCTGGGCGGAGGTGAGGGCCTGCAGATAGGTCTGGGCCTGGGCCAGGGTGGCGCGGTCCTCGGCCGACAGGGTCGACTGGGCGGCGGCGGGCAGGGCGGTGAGGCCGGCGATGGCGGCGAGGCCGAAGCCGAGGTCTCTGCGGGACAGGGTCATGAGGGTCTTTCTCCCATTCGGGACGATTTCGATGTCGCGGTTGTGCCGGGCCAGCACGGCGTCGTCGTGACGGCAGCTAGACCTTATTCCGGCGGCTAGATGAAGCCCCGTTCAGGTGGGATGGTTCCCGAAAGGGGTGGCTGGTGGTGGTGGCTGGTGTCGGGTGTCGAAGACAGAAGGGACGGCGATGCTCCTCCCTCCCCCGCGGGGGAGGGCAGGTGGCGAAGCGACCGGGTGGGGGCGGCAAGGCGACAAGGCGCCGTCGGTGTCTGGCTTGCCGGCCGTTCCCACCCGGTCTCCGCTGCGCTTCGACCACCCTCCCCCGAGGGGGAGGGAGACGTTGTGCAGATCTCACGCCATCGGCGGCGGGCCGGCCAGGATGTCGCGTTTGCCGGCGTGGTTGGCGGGCGAGACGACGCCTTCCTGTTCCATCCGCTCGATCAGGGAGGCGGCGCGGTTGTAGCCGATCTGGAGGCGGCGCTGGACGTACGAGGTCGAGGCCTTGCGGTCGCGGGTGACCACGGCCACGGCGCGGTCGTAAAGGTCGTCGCCCGAGGAGGCCCCGCCGCCCTCGTCGATGGCCCCGTCGCCGTCGCCGTCGGGGTCGTCGGTGATCAGGTCCAGATAGTCCGGCTCGGCCTGGGCGCGCAGGTGTTTGCAGACCTCCTCGACTTCCTGGTCCGTCACGAACGGGCCGTGCAGACGAGTGATGCGGCCGCCGCCGGCCATGTAGAGCATGTCGCCCTGGCCCAGCAGCTGTTCGCCCCCCTGCTCGCCCAGGATGGTGCGGCTGTCGATCTTGGAGGTCACCTGGAAGCTGATCCGGGTCGGGAAGTTCGCCTTGATGGTGCCGGTGATGACGTCGACCGAGGGGCGCTGGGTGGCCATGATCAGGTGGATGCCGGCGGCGCGGGCCATCTGGGCCAGGCGCTGGACCGCGCCCTCCACGTCCTTGCCGGCGACCAGCATCAGGTCCGCCATCTCGTCCATGACCACGACCAGATAGGGCATGGGCTCGGGGCGGATCTTCTCGCTCTCATAGACCGGACGGCCCTGGTCGTCGAAGCCGGTCTGGACCGTGCGTTCGAAATGCTCGCCCTTCTTCTGGGCCTCGATGGCGCGCTCGTTGTAGCTGGCGACGTTGCGCACGCCGAGCTTGGACATGCGGCGATAGCGGTCCTCCATCTCGCGGACCGTCCATTTCAGGGCGACGACGGCCTTCTTGGGATCGGTGACGACCGGGGCCAGCAGGTGCGGGATGCCGTCATAGACCGACAGTTCCAGCATCTTGGGGTCGATCATGATGAAGCGGCACTCGGCGGGGCTGAGCCGGTACAGGATCGACAGGATCATGGCGTTGACCCCGACCGACTTGCCCGAGCCGGTGGTGCCCGCGATCAGCAGGTGGGGCATGCGCGCCAGGTCGGCGACATAGGGCTCGCCGCCGATGGTCTCGCCGAGCGCCAGCGGCAGCAGATGGGAAGGCTTGCCGTATTCGGCGCTGGCCAGCAGGTCGCGCAGATAGACGGTCTCGCGCTTCAGATTGGGCAGTTCGATCCCGATGGCGTTGCGGTTGGGGACCACCGAGATGCGGCAGGCGCGGGCCGACATGGAGCGGGCGATGTCGTCGGACAGGGCCACGACGCGGCCGTGCTTCACGCCCGGAGCCGGCACCAGCTCGTACAGGGTGACGACGGGGCCCGGGCGGATCTGGTCGATCACCCCCTTGACCCCGAACTCGGCCAGGACGCCCTCCAGCATCTTGGCGTTCTGTTTCAGGGCGGTCTCGTCGACCATGCCGACGCGGGCCTGGGGCTTGGCCAGCATGGCCAGGGGCGGCAGGGAGAAGTCGCCCTCGGGCCGGACGAAATCGAAGGCGACCTGGCCGTCGTCGACGGTCTTCTTCGACGGCTTGGCCGGTTTGGGCGCGGCGACGCTGGGTTCGGGGCTCTGGCTGACCGGGACGAGCGGCTCCGGCGCGGGCGCGTCGTCCCACGGCAGGGGGACGTCGGCGTCCGCGTCCTCGACCGCCTCGGGACGGGCCCGGGGGCGTCGGGCGGCCGGGGCCGGGACCGGCTCGGCCACCGGTTCGGGGCGGGGGCGGGCCGGGCGGGGGACCGCCGGGCCGGAGGACGCCGGGGCACGGCGCAGGCCGGACAGCCAGGCGGTGGCCTCGCCGAAGTCCGAGATTCTCAGACCGACGGCATAGCCGCAGGCCCACAGGCCGGCGGCGAGGAACAGCAGGCCCCCGATGATCTCCCCGCCGGGGAGGCCCAGGGCGCGGAAGGCGGCGGCGAACAGGCCGATGACGGCGTCGCCCCAAAGCCCGCCCAGGCCGGCGGCCAGGGGCCAGGCCGAGGGCGCGGCCAGGGCCGACAGGGCGGCGGACAAGGCCAGGACGCCGCCCGTGGCCGACAGGGCCTTCAGCGGGGTCGGCTTGAGCCGTTGCTGGATCGCGTCGCCGATGGCGGCGGCCAGGCCGAAGGCAATGGTCAGGGCCGCGGCGGGCCAGGCGGCCAGGCCCAGACTCTGCATGAACAGGTCGGCGAAGATCGCGCCGTTGAGGCCGAGCCAGTTGGTGGCCGGGTTCGAGGAGGCGGCGTTCAGGCTCGGATCGGCCGGGTTCCACGACACGAAGGCCACGACCAGCAGCGTGGCCAGCAGGGCCTGCAGCACGCCGCGAAACCGCACCACGAACGGCGCGTCCCACAGGATGAGGGCGCTCATGAAGGCGCGCTGGCTGAGGACGAGGGAGGCGGACATAGGGCGGCGGACTCCGGAGGCAGAACTCCGCCCCTTGTCGCCCTGACAGGGTTAAGGGGGCATTTACCTCGCGAGCGAGGCAGTAGGCAGTAGGGATTTCGTCGCAGGCCGGACCGTCGCAGGAATCTGCTATTGCCTACTGCCTATTGCCTACTGCCTGGTTGAAAGACATGTCCGCCCCCCACACCCACGACGTCATCATCGCCGGCGCCGGCCTGGCCGGGGCGACCTTCGCCCTGGCGGCGGCGCAGGGGGGGCTGCGGGTCGCGCTGATCGACCCGCAGCCGTTCTCCGCCCAGCTGGAACCGACCTTCGACGGGCGGTCGACGGCCATCGCCTGGTCGACCTTTCGGATGCTGGACGTGCTGGGCCTGGGTGCGCGGCTGAGGCCCCACGCCTGCCGGATGGACCGGATCCTGGTGACCGACGGGCGCCGGCCCGGGGCGGCGTCGAAGCCCGCCTCGCCCGCCTATCTGCGGTTCGACGCCGAGGAGGTCGGGGACGCCACGGGGGGCGAGCCGCTGGGCTATATGGTCGAGAACCGGCGCATCCGGGTCGCCCTGTCCGAGGCCATCGCCGAATCCGACGTCGAACTGCGGGCCCCGGCCTCGGTGGTGGCGGTCGAGACCGCGGGGGCCCGGGCCGCGGTGACCCTGGCGGACGGGTCGGTCCTGACCGCGCCCCTGGTGATCGGGGCCGAGGGGCGGGGGTCGCGGGTGCGCGCCGCCGCCGGGATCGAGACGGTCGGCTGGGCCTATGGCCAGTCCGGGGTCGTGGCGACGGTGCGGCTGGATCGCGACCACGGCAACGTCGCCCACGAATATTTCCTGCCGCACGGCCCGTTCGCCATCCTGCCGCTGACGGACCGGCGTGCGAGCCTGGTCTGGACCGAGACGACGCGGGCGGCCGAGGCGCTGAGGGATGCGTCCGACGAGGCCTTCCAGTCGCACCTGATGCGGCGGTTCGGCGATTTCCTGGGCACGGCGACGCCGGAGGGGCCACGCTTCGTCTATCCGCTGGCGCTGGAACTGGCGACGCGGCTGACCGCGCCGCGCACCGCCCTGATCGGCGACGCGGCTCACGGGGTGCATCCGGTGGCGGGCCAGGGGCTGAACATGGGGCTGAAGGACGCCGCCGTCCTGGCCGAGGTGCTGGTCGAGGCGATGCGGCGGGGCGAGGACATCGGGTCCGACACCGTGCTGGACCGCTATGCCCGCTGGCGGCGGTTCGACATCATGGCCCTGGCGGCGGGGTTCGACGCCTTCGTGCGGCTGTTCTCCAACGACCTGGCCCCGGTGCGCCTGGTCCGCGACCTGGGCATGGCGGCGGTCAACCGGATCGGGCCGCTGCGCCGGGCCTTCATGGGCGAGGCGGGCGGGGCCACCGGCGACCTGCCGCGGTTGCTGAAGGGCGAAGCCCTCTAGAAGGGGGCGCTACCGCTCGCGACGCGGTCGCTCGCTGCTTGAGCGCGTCCTTGCAGGGGGCGCTATCGCTCGGAACGCGGTTCCTCGCTGCTTGAGCGCGGTCTGTGACGCGCGACCGGAGCGTGTCGCCGCCCGGCTGAATCGCAGTCAGGCCTTGCGGGGCAGGGTGACTTTCCCATATCCCGACCAGCCCGAGAGACCTTGCTGTTTGTGAGGTTTCGCGGTCAGCACATCCCACCTGCCGTCCCGCGCCCCCGCGGGCGGTGCCAACAAACGGGGGCGGTCACGCGCGGCGCTTTTGACAAGGCCGCCGCATCGCCCGCCAGACGGAGAAAAAGAAGGCTCATGGCCAAGATCATCGGTATCGACCTCGGCACCACCAACTCGTGCGTGGCCGTCATGGACGGCAAGACGCCCAAGGTCATCGAGAACGCCGAGGGCAATCGCACGACCCCGTCGGTGGTCGCGATCCAGGACGGCGGCGACACCCTGGTGGGTCAGCCCGCGCGTCGCCAGGCGGTGACCAACCCCGCCAACACCTTCTTCGCCATCAAACGCCTGATCGGCCGCAACTTCGACGACCCGGTGGTCGCGAAGGACAAGGGCATGGTCCCCTACGAGATCGTCAAGGGCCCGACCGGCGACGCCTGGGTTCGCGCCAACGGCAAGGACTATTCGCCCCAGCAGATCAGCGCCTTCACCCTGATCAAGATGAAGGAGGCCGCCGAGGCCTATCTGGGCGACAAGGTCACCCAGGCCGTCATCACCGTGCCCGCCTATTTCAACGACAGCCAGCGTCAGGCGACCAAGGACGCGGGCAAGATCGCCGGCCTCGAAGTCCTGCGCATCATCAACGAGCCGACCGCGGCGGCCCTGGCCTACGGCCTGGACAAGAACGACGGCCAGAAGATCGCCGTCTATGACCTGGGTGGCGGCACGTTTGACGTCTCTATCCTGGAGATCGGCGACGGCGTGTTCGAGGTGAAGTCGACCAACGGCGACACCTTCCTGGGCGGCGAGGACTTCGACGTGCGTCTGGCCGACTACCTGGCCGACGAGTTCAAGAAGGAACAGGGCGTCGACCTGCGCCAGGACAAGCTGGCCCTGCAGCGCCTGCGCGAAGAGGCCGAGAAGGCGAAGAAGGAGCTCAGCTCCACGACCCAGTACGAGGTCAACCTGCCGTTCATCACCATGAACGCCTCGGGCCCGCTGCACCTGAACATCAAGCTGTCGCGCGCCAAGCTGGAAGCCCTGGTCGACGACCTGATCCAGCGCACCATCGAACCCTGCGCCAAGGCGCTGAAGGACGCGGGCCTGAAGGCCTCGGACATCGACGAGGTGGTCCTGGTCGGCGGCATGACCCGCATGCCCAAGGTGCAGGAGGCCGTGAAGGCCTTCTTCGGCAAGGAGCCGCACAAGGGCGTGAACCCCGATGAGGTCGTGGCCCTGGGGGCCGCGGTCCAGGCCGGCGTGCTGCAGGGCGACGTCAAGGACGTGCTGCTGCTGGACGTCACCCCCCTGACCCTGGGCATCGAGACCCTGGGCGGCGTCTTCACCCCGCTGATCGAGCGCAACACGACCATCCCGACCAAGAAGAGCCAGGTGTTCTCGACCGCCGACGACAACCAGTCGGCCGTGACCATCCGGGTGTTCCAGGGCGAGCGGCCGATGGCGTCGGACAACAAGATGCTGGGTCAGTTCGACCTGATGGGCATCCCTCCCTCGCCGCGCGGCATGCCGCAGATCGAGGTGGCCTTCGACATCGACGCCAACGGCATCGTCAACGTCTCGGCTAAGGACAAGGCGACCAGCAAGGAACAGTCGATCCGCATCCAGGCCAACGGCGGCCTGTCGGACGCCGACATCGACAAGATGGTCAAGGAAGCCGAGGCCAACGCCACGGCCGACAAGGAGCGCAAGGCCCTGGTGGAGGCTCAGAACGCCGCCGACAGCCTGATCCACTCGACCGAGAAGGCCCTGGCCGAGCACGGCGACAAGGTCGAGGCCGACGTCAAGACCACGATCGAGACCGGGCTGACCGAGCTGAAGGCCGCGCGCGACGGCACCGATCCGGAAGACATCCGGACCAAGACCAATGCCCTGGTCCAGGCCTCGATGAAGCTGGGCGAGGCCATGTACGCCCAGAACGCCGCCGCCGGCGGTGACGATGCGCCCGCCGACGACGGCGTGGTCGATGCGGAGTTCGAGGAAGTCTCGGGCGACGACGACCAGAAGAAGAGCGCCTAAGACCGAAGGATCCTCCCCCGCGATGCGGGGGAGGATCGTGGCTTTCATGAAACTTGCATCCTCCCGCCCGGCACCCATGTCCTCATCGGGTCGCCATTCCGCTTGCGTGTCCGACAAAGAGGCGTGAACGGAAGGTACGGGGTTGGCTTAAGGACATCTGCGCATGGCGCGTGATTATTACGAGGTGCTGTCGGTCGAGCGGACCATAGACGCCGCCGGCCTGAAGTCCGCCTATCGCAAGCTGGCGATGGAGCACCATCCGGACCGCAACGGCGGGTCCGAGGAGTCGATGGCCCGGTTCAAGGAGATTTCCGAGGCCTATACGATCCTGTCCGACGACCAGAAGCGCGCGGCCTACGACCGGTTCGGTCATGCGGGCGTCAACGGCGGCGGGGGCGGGGGCCAGCAGGGCTTCCACGACGTCAACGACATCTTCTCGCAAGTGTTTGGCGACGCCTTCGGCGACGTGTTCGGCGGCCGGCGGCAGCCGAATGGACCGCGTCGCGGTTCGGACCTGCGCTACGATCTCGAGATCACTCTGGAGCAGGCCTACAAGGGGGCCGACGTGGAGATCGCGGTCCCGACCACGGCCACCTGCGAGACCTGCGAGGGCTCCGGGGCCAAGCCCGGCACTCAGCCCAAGACTTGCGGCACCTGCGGCGGGGCCGGCCGGGTGCGTCAGGCCAATGGCTTCTTCCAGGTCGAGCGGACCTGCCCCGCTTGCGGCGGCTCGGGCCAGAACGTCGACCCCTGCGTCACCTGTCACGGCCACGGCCAGGTGCGGAAGACCCGCAAACTGGCGCTGAAGGTGCCGGCCGGCGTCGACGACGGCTCGCGCATCCGCCTGACCGGCGAGGGCGACGCCGGCACGCGCGGCGGCCCGCGCGGGGACCTGTACGTCTTCCTGTCGGTGACGCCGCATGACCTGTTCGAGCGCGACAACCTGGACCTGCTGGTGACCGTGCCGGTGCCGATGACCGTCGCGGCGCTCGGCGGTGACATCGAGGCCCCCTGCCTGGTGTCCGAGGCCTGCGACGGCCAGTGCCGGGCCCCGGTCTCGGTCCCGGCCGGGGCCCAGACGGGCAAGACCGTGCGCATCCGCGGCAAGGGCATGCCGCATCTGAACGGCCGCCAGCGCGGCGACCTGGTGGTCGAGCTGTTCGTCGAGACCCCGACCGACCTGACGCCGCGCCAGAAGGAGCTGATGCAGGAACTGGCCGCCTCGTTCGGCGACAGCCAGAGCCCACGCAACTCCAGCTTCGCCGGCAAGGCCAAACGGTTCTGGGCCGACATCCTGGGCGCGGACGATGAAGGGGCCTCCAAGGCCTCGCGCGAGACCGCCCAGTGAGCGAGCTCTTCCACGTCGGCATCTCCGGCGCGCGCGGCAAGATGGGGCGGGCGGTCGACCAGACCCTGGACGCGCGCAACGACGTCGTGGTCGCCGCCCGGTTCGACTGGGGCGAGACGCCCGACCTGTCGCGCTGCGACGTGGTGATCGATTTCTCGACGGCCGAGGCCTCGGTGGCCCTGGTCCAGGCCTGTGTGGCCAAGGGCGGCCCGGCCCTGGTGATCGGTTCGACCGGCTTCACCCCCGAACAGGACGCCGTCCTGGCCGCGGCGGGCGAGACGCTCGCCATCGTGCGCAGCGGCAATTTCTCGCTGGGCGTCAACATCCTGATCGGCCTGGTCGAGCATGCGGCGCTGCGGCTGGACGCGCGCGACTGGGACATCGAGATCACCGAGGCGCATCATCGCCGCAAGGTCGATGCTCCCTCAGGCACGGCCCTGATGCTGGGCGAGGCGGCCGCTAACGGGCGCGGCCACGATCTCGCCGCCCTGAGGACCGCCCCATACGACGGCATCGCCGAGGCCCGCGAGACCGGCAAGATCGGCTTCGCCTCGATCCGGGCCGGCGGGATCGTGGGGGAGCATACCGTGCTGTTCGCCTCGGAGGACGAGGTCCTGACCCTCAGCCACTCGGCCATCGACCGGTCCCTGTTCGCCAAGGGGGCCGTGGCCGCCGCCGCCTGGGTCCGGTCGCGCCGGCCGGGGCTTTACGACATGCAGGACGTGCTGGGCTTCCGGCAGGCCTGAATGCCTGAAACGCCGGGCCGCCGTCGCTGTGCCGACGGTCGAAGGCTCCGTCTCCGCCAGGGCGCCCTAGCCAAGGGCCAGGGACAGTTTTTCGGCCAGGGCGTTCTCATCAAACGGCTTGTGTATGATCCGATCCTCTGCTGTGGCCGCCAATGCGTCGTTGTCGGCGTATCCCGTCACGAACAGGATCGGCAGGCCTGGACGTCTCACGGCCATCTCTCGCGCGACCTCGCCGCCGTTCATGCCCGGCATGGCGAAGTCCAGCACGACGGCCTGGATATCCGGGCGCTGATCAAACAGATCCAGGGCCGCGCCTCCGCTGCCGGCCTCCAGGACGCGATAGCCAAGGTCGACGAGGATCCCCCGGGTCACGGCCCGGACGGCGTCGTCGTCATCGACCACCAGAACCGTCGTGTCCGGGAGCGGTGCCGCGCTGACGGGCGCGATCGGAACGGTCTCGTTCAACGGCCTGGCGTCCGCGCGAGGCAGGAATATCCGTATCGTGGTGCCCTTCCCGACGGCGGTGTCGATCTCGACGCCGCCCCCGGATTGCTTGGCCAGGCCGTACACCTGGCTCAGCCCCAGGCCGGAGCCCTTGCCGACCGCCTTCGTCGTGAAGAACGGCTCGAAGACCTTGGCCCGCACGTCGTCGGACATGCCTGAACCATCATCAGACACGGCCACCATGACATGCTGTCCGGCGGGCGGCTGCTCGGGCGTCAGAGGGGCCGGCGCGACGACGTTGGCGGTCTGAATTCTCAGGGTGCCGCCGACGTCCATCGCATCGCGGGCATTGATGGCCAGGTTCAGGATCACCAGCTCGATCTGGGTGGGGTCGATCATGGCGGGCCACAGGTCCTCCGCCAGGTCCGGCTCCAGAATACGCACGCTCCCGCCGATCGTGCTCTGGAGCAGATCCTTCATGCTCCGAACGGTGTCGTTCAGATCGACGGGCCGCGGCTCGAGTTTCTGACGACGCGAGAAGGCCAGCATCTGAGCCGTCAGCTGCGCCCCCCGCCGGGAGGCCTCGGCCATCATGGAAAGGCGTTTCTGCAGCGACGGATCCTCTGTCCGTTTCCGGATCTGCTCGACGTTGCCGATGATGACCGTCAGCAGATTGTTGAAGTCATGGGCGATGCCGGAGGTCAGTTGCCCCACGGCTTCGAGACGCTGCGCCTGACGCAGAGCGTCTTCGGCCTTTCCGCGTTCGGCGATCTGGTCGGCGAGCTGTCGGTTGGCGGCTTCGAGCTCGGCGGTTCGGTCGAGGACCCGGCGTTCCAGCAGCGCCTCGCCGCGTCTGATCTCCTCGATCCGCTCCCGGGCCTCATACTGGCGACTTCGGCCGCGCAGGGCGGTGCGTACGGCGCTGACGAGCGTGGTCGGATGAAAAGGTCGCTCCAGAAAACCGACATTGCCGAGCGTTTGCGAGAGGCGCTGGGCCAACGGGTTGCGCTCGACGCTGCCGCCGCGCTGGGTCAGGATCAGGAAGGGAAAGTCCGACCATGACGGCTGGCTCTGGATCCAGGTCGAGAGCCCGCTGAGGTCGGCCGAACGCAGGACGTCCTCCACGACGATCGCCAGGCCGGCACCTTCGTTCATGCGGACGAGGAGGTCCTCGATATCCCGGCAGAGAAGCGCCGGACACCCCGCCTCCGCGAGGATGGCGGTGGCGATCGCACCGTCTCGTCCGGATGGGGTCAGGACCAACGAGCGGCGGGAAAGGCTGCCGCCGTCGCTCACGCGCCTGGGTCGCCCATCAGACCGGCGCCTGGCCCGACGAAGTTCGGAACGCCCCGCAAAACACCCTGGAACTCGTTCAGCGGCGCGCCGAGCCTGAGCCCTTCGAAGCCGATGCTGAACTCGCGAATGGTGGTCTCATGCTGACCCGCCCGCTTCTTGATGACAGAAACGGCCCGCCGAACCTCGCCCCGGGCTTCGAAATAGCGAAGCAGGATGACCGTGTCCGCCAGATAGGTGACGTCGATGGGAGCCTTCATCTCCCCGACGAGGCCGTGCTGGGCGACGGTCAGATAGGTCGAAGCCCCCTGGCGGTTCAGATACTGGAGCAGTTCGTGGATGTGCAGCACAAGGAACTGTTCCTGCGGCATGGCGGCCTGGTAGCCGTTCAGGCTGTCGATCACCACGGTCTGGATGTCCTGGGCCGATACGCATTCGCGCACGCGCGACGCGAACTCGCCCGGTGACAGTTCCGCGGCGTCGACCTGTTCGATGATGAGGTCGCCGTCCGCTTCCATCGACCTCAGGTCGATGCCCATCTTGGCCATGCGGTCGTAGAGGAGCCCAAGTTCCTCATCGAAGACGAACAGCGCGGCCTTCTCGCCGCGTTTCACCGCCGCCACGGCGAAGTTGATGGTGAACAGCGACTTGCCCGTCCCCGCCGGCCCCAGGACGAGGGCGCTGGACCCGCGCTCGACGCCTCCGCCCAACAGGGCGTCCAGCTCGGCCACGCCGCTGGACATGGGACTGCGCGCGAAGGCGGAATGGTGCTCGGACGCGACGATCCGGGGGTAGACCTCCAGTCCGCCGGTCTTGATGGTGAAGTCGTGATAGCCGCCCCGGAAGCGACGGCCCCGGTACTTGATCACGCGGACGCGACGGCGTTCCGCTCCGTATTCGGGCGCCAGTTCCTGGAGCTGGATCACCCCGTGGGCGACGCTGTGAACGGTCTTGTCGTTGATGTCCGTGGTCAAGTCGTCGAGCAGGATGACGGTCGCGCGCTGCCTGGCGAAATAGTGCTTCAACGCCAGCACCTGGCGTCGGTACCGCAGCGAGCTCTGGGCCAGGAGACGGATCTCCGACAGGCTGTCGATCACCACGCGGCGCGGCGTGTTGCGCTCGACGGACTCGAAGATCATCCGGGTCGTCTCGCCCAGCTCCAGATCGGAGGAGTAGAGCAGGCTCTGCTGCTGCTGTTCGTCCAGCAGGCTTTCGGGCGGCACCAGTTCGAAGATGTCGACGCCGTCCAGCGACCAGCCGTGGTTTCGCGCGGTGCCGCGCAGCTCTTCTTCGGTTTCGGACAGGGTGATGTAGAGCCCACGCTCGCCGAGGCGCGCGCCCTCGAGGAGGAAGCGCATCGCGGAGGTGGTCTTGCCGGTTCCGGGCGCGCCTTCGAGCAGATAGACGCGCTCGCGCTCCAGACCTCCCGCCAGGATGTCGTCCAGCCCTGGAATGCCGAAGGCGGCGTCAGGTCGATCGGTGTCTGTTGTCGCCACGTTACGTCCTAAGGATCACAGCCAAGCTGCAACGCCCTTCCGCGCAAGTGGTTACATGGCCCCGCTGCAGCGCGACACGTTTTGCGTCCGAGACTGGACGTCCTCACACACGGGCGGAGCCTCCGAACGCAGCGTCGGTCCCGAAAGGATAGGGTGAGCGTTCAGACCTTCTCGAACTCCAGAAACAGCGGGTCGGTGTCGCCGAGGCGTTTTTCCTCGTAGCGGGTGACGACGTGGTCCGCCGGGGCGATGCGCCAGTCGGCGGCCTCGTCGGCCGTCCACACCAGGCCCGGCGTGGCCAGGAACCGCTCCAGGGCCCAGCCGGCATAGTCCTTCCAGTCGGTGACGAAGCGCAGCCGGCCGCCGGTCTTCAGCACACGGGCGAGGTCGGCGGCGAAGGCGGGCTGGATCAGGCGGCGCTTGTTGTGCCGCGCCTTGTGCCAGGGGTCGGGGAACAGGATCATGATCCGGTCCAGCGCGGCGTCGGGCAGGGCCTCAACCACCGCGCGGGCGTCGTCGGCGTGCAGGCGGACGTTCTTGAGGTCGCCCTCGTCGATGTGGCGCAGGGCCGAGGCCACCCCGTTCAGGAAGGGCTCGCAGCCGATCATCAGGGCGTCCGGATGGGCCGCCGCCTGGGCCGCCAGATGTTCGCCCCCACCGAAGCCGATTTCCAGCCAGGCCTCCGCCGCCCCGGGCATCAGGGAGGCGACGTCGATCGGGCCGGCCGAGGGATCGGGCAGGCGGACCTGGGGCATCAGGGTGTCGAACAGGGCCGCCTGAAGCGGTTTGATCGCCCGCGACTTGATCCGCCCGAACGAGCGGAGTGGTCCGGTGGCGCGCGGATGCAGGGGATCGCCGGGTGTCTTGGGTCGGGAAGCGGGCATGGGCGGGCCTATACCGCAAAATCGCCGGCCGCGCCTCTCGGCACGGTCGGCGAGGGCCCGATCGGGCGCGATCTGTTCCGGTCAGGGGCGGGGCCGTCGAGCGCCCTGTTCGGGGGGACCACTGATCGGGTCCGACACCTTGATATCGTAGTCGCCGCAGGCCTCGCCGACGCGATCGGCCATGTGCGGGTCATGGGCGACCAGTCGCCGCGCGCCGTCGCAGTCGCCGCTGTTGATCATGTCGGCCGCGCGCTGGGCGCGGCGGACGCGATACGGCGCGCGCAGCTCTCGCCACGCGGCCGTCATCATCTCCAGGCGGTAGGGGCCGAACGTCTGCTCGACGCTGCCCCGCCCGGGGGCCGGCCCGCCGGCATTCACATCCGGGGTCTGAGCGGATGCGGCTGTGGCCCCCAAGGCCAAACCGAGGCCCATCGTCGTCGCCAAAGCCATGCCGAAGACACGCATCATGCCCCTCCGCAACCGGAGTTTTATGAAAACACGCCTTTCCCCTGCGGTCAATCCTTGGCCGGACTGCGCGCCTAGGCGAGGGCCTTCAGTTGATCGACCAGATCGGTCTTTTCCCAGCTGAAGCCACCGTCGGCGTCGGGGGTGCGGCCGAAATGGCCGTAGGCCGAGGTGCGGGCGTAGATCGGCTTGTTCAAGCCCAGATGCTCGCGGATGGCGCGGGGGGTGGCCCCGCCGATCAGGCCCAGGATCTTGTCTTCGAGGACGGCCTCGTTGATCGGGCCCTTGGCCGTGCCGTGCAGGTCGACGTGGATCGACTGGGGCTTTGCCACGCCGATTGCATAGCTGATCTGGATGGTGCAGCGGTCGGCCAGACCGGCGGCGACGACGTTCTTGGCCAGGTAGCGGCAGGCATAGGCGGCCGACCTGTCGACCTTGGTCGGATCCTTGCCGCTGAAGGCGCCGCCGCCGTGGGGCGAGGCCCCGCCGTAGGTGTCGACGATGATCTTGCGCCCGGTCACGCCGGCGTCGCCGTCGGGTCCGCCGATCTCGAAGATGCCGGTCGGGTTGATGTGCCAGACGGTGGTCTCGTCCGTGAAGCCCTCGGGCAGGACGGCCAGGATGTGCGGCTTGACGATCTCGGCCACGTCGGCCGAGGACAGGCCGGCGGCGTGCTGGGTCGACAGGACGATCGAGGTCGCGCGGACGGGCACGCCGTCCTCGTACTGGATGGTGACCTGGGACTTGGCGTCGGGCTCCAGCCGGGTGTCACCGCCGTGGCGGACCTCGGCTAGGCGTTTCAGGATGTTGTGGCTGTACTGCAGGGTGGCCGGCATCAGCTCGGGCGTCTCGTTCGAGGCATAGCCGAACATGATGCCCTGGTCGCCCGCGCCCTCGTCCTTGTTGCCGGCGGCGTCCACGCCCACCGCGATGTCGGCCGACTGGCCGTGCAGGCGGTTGATGAACTCGAACGTCTCCCAGTGGAAGCCGGTCTGCTCATAGCCGATGTCCTTGACCGCGGCGCGGACGGCGGCCTCGATCTCGGCCTCGACGCCGGGGGCCCAGTTTCCGGCCGTGTCCATCACGCCCTCGCCGCGGATCTCGCCGGCCAGGACCACCAGATTGGTCGTGGTCAGGGTCTCGCAGGCCACGCGGGCATAGGGGTCCTTGGACAGGAACAGGTCGACGACCGTGTCGGAGATCCGGTCCGCGACCTTGTCGGGATGGCCCTCGGAGACGCTTTCCGAGGTGAACAGGAAGGAAGAACGGGACAAGGCGATGCTCCGAGCAGCCACGGGGGGCGAGGTGGCGTGCAGACATATAAAGATATGCTTATATGTTCAAGGGACGCTGCGAGGCGGCCTGCGAATACCGTCTGCGAAAGACGCTGCCACCCCCCGATCCCGCTGAGGACCCGGCCAGCGGACCGGGCACGGGTCCCGAGCCCCAAACCGCGCTCGAGATCATGGGATTGTCGCCTGAACGGGTTCAGCTGTCGGCTCATCGAATGGCCGGCGAGGCCTGGCCTCGACCGGGCCCTCACGCTTGGCGTGTCCCCTTCCGGGCGTCAGCCACACGGGACCGCTTGGGCCTGCGGGCGGTCGCGACCCCCGACGTGGCTGTGTCCCTCAACCTTAACTTCAATGCATCTGCGAACGTCTTCGACGCGGCTTGCCGGACGCGCGCCCATGTCCACCGATGAGTGGTTGGCAAATCATTTAATGCAACCGGGGCAGGGTATTCGAGACGTCGGACCTGTCCCGTCAATTTATCCACAAGATTACCAACCTGTTATAATTGAAGTTAGTCCCTTCAAGGGGACCTATAATTGGCTGTACTATAAAAGATTACAAAACAAGAAAGTATCATTTCTTGGGCCATATGATGTCGACTGCAGTCTGTGTGGATGTATCCGCTATTCACTGTTCAGATTTGATCAAGCGCAACAAGCGTGCACTGCAACATGCGGGCCCTGTTAACCATCGCGCCACGTCTGCGGCCGTCGGCCTGGGTACCCGTTATGCCTAACGACTTTTGGGTACACTGAATCGGCTAGGCAAGTTTGGGATTGTTATTTTTGACGTAACGCGGTGTTTTGTGTCCACAGCCCAGCAGTGGCCTGGGGGTGTGACGGGGGGAAGTCGTGACTTACAACTCCATCGCGGACGACCAAATTCGCCAGCCCGCCGGGATCAAGCCCGCCAAACACAGACTGCTCAAGACACCGAACCTGGAGGTGCCCTGGGCCCGCTTGAATGGCGAGGGATCGTCGAGCGGCGACGATGTCGATTGTTCGCAGGGGTGGGACGGTTGGTTCGTCCTCGATCCGGCACCCCGGTTCGTCGTCAATAGGGAAGGTCAGCTTCGTTGCGCCAATCCGGCGAGCAAGCGCGCCCTGGACAATGGGCAGTTGGCTGTCACGAGCCTGGGCACCTTGAAGTTCGGTTCCGCAGACTGCGACACACGCTATCTGTCCGCCGTT
Source organism: Brevundimonas sp. LM2 (assembly GCF_002002865.1). Classification (NCBI taxonomy): domain Bacteria; kingdom Pseudomonadati; phylum Pseudomonadota; class Alphaproteobacteria; order Caulobacterales; family Caulobacteraceae; genus Brevundimonas; species Brevundimonas sp. LM2. Next base: position 315,093 of record NZ_CP019508.1, read on the forward strand.
CAGCAGGTCGTCGACAGCGGCCTGACCATGAGGGCGGTGCTGCGCCAGCGCCATGGCGGCTGGTTCACGGCGGACGTTCACGGGGTGCCCGGCGAAACGTGGTGCATCCTGGCGCTTTCGGCGGAGTTGAACCCGACCCAGCAGTCCATGGACGCGATCTGCCGGGCCTTCCAGCTGAGCCGGTCGGAAACCGATGTTCTGACCCGCCTGCTGGACGGGCAGTGCCCGAAGATCGCCGCCAAGCTGCTGCGCATTTCCGAGCACACTGTGCGGGCGCATCTGCGAAGCATCTATGCCAAGATGGGAGTGCGCGGACTCAACAACACCATCCGACTGGCCAGTTCGCTGCTATAAGACGCGCAAACTGACTAATAACAATATCGGTAGTGTCAGTTTTAGCTACGGAAGAAGGCAAACAAGACTAGGGATTGGTGATTCAATACAGCCTGCTAACGATCTCGAGCCTAGCCGGTCCTGGCTAGGTCCGGACAGAAATCTAGAAACAACCTGATTTCTCCGTTTGCAGCAAAAGGAATGAAGCCATGACCAAGTCCATCATTCTGGGAAGCGTGACCGCGCTCGCCCTGGTGTTCGCGGGCGCCGCCAGCGCTCAACAGCAGACCAACCTGGGCGGCTCCGTCGCGCCCGTCTGCTTCGTCAACAACCTGAACCCGTCCCTGAACTTCGCCAACATCGTGACGGGCGCCCAGGTGACCGACGCGTTCGACGTCCGCTGTAACGATGTGGACGGTGCGACGATGTCGCTCACGTCGGCGGAAGGCCATCTGGAGAGCGATGATTTCGAAGACCAGGGCGTCGGCTACAACGTCAACATGTCCCAGGCTGCGATCGGCCTGTCGCTCAGCCTGGCGGCTCTCGTCGGCATCAACGACATTTCGAACACCGACGCCCTGCCCGGCAGCTTCACGCTGGCGTCCGGCGTGAACAATGCGGCGTTCACTGCGACTCTCGCCGGTAACGGCGTGTGGGCCGGCGGTTACAGCGACACTCTGACCGTCGATATCACTGCCAACTGAGTGAGAGGGCGGGGGGTGGCAGAGCCGCTCCCCGTCACTTCAGCAACAAGGGTGTCGCAATGTTGAAACTGATCAGACTCGCCACCCGGCCGCCGGGGGCGGTCATCCTTCTGTGGGCCGCCATGGCCATCGGCCTGGCGCTCGTCGCGTCGCCGGTGTGGGCGCAGCAGGTCGAGCCCATGGTGTTCTCCCTCACGCCCAGCGGTGCCGGCGCGACCCGAACGCTCCGCATGGAAAATCCGAGGAGCGCGCCCATCACGGTCGAGGTCACCGCCAGCGCCATCGCCTATGACGCGCAGGGGGCCGAGACCTGGTCCCCCGCCGACGAAGATTTCCAGATCTTCCCGCCACAGTCGCTCATCCCGTCTCGGGGGGCCCAGGCGTTTCGCATTCGATATGTCGGCGACCCCTCGCTGGAGGTGTCCCGGTCCTACCGCATCTCGCTGAGGCAACTGCCCGTGGCCTTGCCGGAAGGCGAAAGCGGCATCGTCGTCGGGGTGAATTTCAACACGCTGGTCAACGTCGTGCCCCCCGACTCGCAGAGCGATCTGGTTGTGAACGCCGTCGTTCCCGAGCCCACGGGTGGCTGGCGTCTGTCGCTGGAAAACAAGGGCACCCGCTATGTCCGCCTGACGCGAACGGCCTGGACCCTGAGCGACGGCGACCGCCAGCAGACCCTGGATGGCCCGACCCTGTTCGGCGACATCCAGAGCAACCTCGTTCCGCCCCGTTCCCAGCGCGAACTGGTCATCGCCACCCCGCCCGCATTCGATCCCGCGAAGGTCGCGATCACCATCTCTGCCCCGCCGACGGAATGACGGGGCATGGCACATCATCGCGCCCGCTGGCCTGGGGGCATGACCAGTATGCTGGCGCTGTTCGTGGCCGCGTTTCCCGCATCCGGCGAGCCAGGCCTTTTCGCGCCGCCTTTTCCATCTGAGGACGCGCCCATCCGCACCGCCCCGCCGGCGCTTCAGGCCGTGGATCTCGAACTTCCCCTGTCGCTGAATGGTTTCTACCTGGGCGACATCAGCGCCCGGATCCTGCCGGACGGCGGCGTGGTCGTCATGGGAGAGCGGCTGAGGGCGCTGTTGTCCGATCGCGTCGACCCTGGCGTCCTCGCCCTGCTCGAACAGCTGCCCTCCGGCTCCGCCAGCCTGGCCCAACTCGAGGGTCTCGGTCTGGTGGTCGGATACGATCCCGCCGCTCTGACGCTCGACGTTCGCCTGACCCCTGAACAGACCGGGCAGACGGCCCTGACGCTGCGTCCGGCCAGCCCCCCCTCCGCCGAGCTCATGGCGGGCGCGGCGGAGGTCGCCGCAGGCGTGTCCTTGGTCAGCCGGGCCGCCTATGTCCATGAAAGCGATTTCGAGCCCGAAGGGTCCCAGCCCTTCCGCGCCGACCTCAATGGCTTCATCGCCGTCGGAGGGTTTGACGGATGGGCCCTGGTCGGCGGCGGGGACTACGATGCGGACAGGCGGGAGGCCTGGCGGCGCAATGCCGTTACCCTCATCCATGATGACTACGATCAGGCGATCCGCTACCGGGCCGGGGATGTCCGGCCGCGTCCCGAGGGCTTTCAGGTTTCGCCAGACATCCTCGGACTGAGCGTCGAACGTGACTACGCGACCATCCAGCCGTTTCGCAATATCCAGGCGTCCGGTCGAGCGACGTTCACCCTGGAGCGCCCCTCCGTCGTCACGATCGAGGTCAACGGCGTCGTCACCGCGACGCTGTCCCTGGTGCCGGGGCGCTATGACGTGCGCGACTTCCCCTTCACCCAGGGTGCCAACGCCATCCGGGTGCTGGTCGAGGACGAGTTCGGCGTTCGCGAGATCGCCGGTTTTTCGACCTTCGCCGACATCGAATTGCTCGGGGGTGGGCTCGATCAATTCGGCGTCTCCGCCGGTGTCCTGAGAGACCCGTTCGATTTCGAGGGGGGTTACGCCTACACCGACGATCCCGTGCTGACGGCGCATTACGCCCGTGGCCTCTCCGATGCCGTGACCGTCGGGGGCGAGCTGGAGGTGGGGCCGGACATCGCGCTGGTCGGTGTCCGCGCCGCCTGGGGGACCCGCCTGGGACTCGTCGCTGCTCAACTCGCCATATCGAAGCGCGACGTGGACCGCGCCTGGGCCGCGCTGGCCCGCTACCGGCTGCCCGCCGTCGAGTACCGGACCTGGCTGCACGAGTTCGATGCCCAAATCGAGCATCGCCGCGCCGGCTTCGGCTCCCTCGGCGATGTCGCCGGGACCGCGTTCAATGAGACGCGCATCGAGGCGCGGTATCTCGCGCGCAAGGGAAGCCGCTTCTTGGGGTTCACGGCCTCCCATGTGGAAAGCCGGGTTCGCAGCACCTTCGTCTCCCTCACCGCCGGTTGGCGGTGGCGTGAGTGGACGCTCTCGGCGACCGCTCAGCCCTGGGTGGCTGGATCCCGCGAGCGACCGGATCGGTTCCTGTTCAACATCACGCGCCGGCTGGGCCGCCATGCGTCGTTGCGCCTGCGACAGGCCACGAGCCCTTACGAGGCTCAGGTCGAGATCCAGCGCTTCACGGCCCGCAGGGTGGGCGACTGGGGAGGGCGCGCCGCGGTCGGCGTGATCGACGGGGTCCATAGGCTCGACGGCGACGTCATCTACACCGCCCCTCGCGCCGAGTTCGACCTCAGCCACCGCAGCGAAAGCCAACGCGACACCACCCGTATCCGCCGTTCGATCAGCGAGGCCCGTGTCGGCATGGGTCTCGGTTGGGCGGACGGTCACGCGGCCTTCGGGCGGCCGTTCGGAGACGGGTTCGTGATCGTCGAGCCACACCCGGCGCTGGCCCGCCGGCGGGCGGTGTTGCGCGAGGGGAACGGCGGACCGATCGCCGCGGTCGCGGATCGCTGGGGGCCGGGTCTGGCGCCGCTCCGCCGCGCCTACCAGGCCGAGAGCTTCTCGGTGGAGGTGGACGATCTCCCGCTAGGTTACGACCTGGGTTCGGCCCGGATCGACGCCTTCGGGGGCCCCCGTTCCGGGTTCTTCCACCGGGTCGGGTCCGACGCCGCCAACACGGTGATGGCGCATCTGCGCGACGCGGCCGGGGCCCCTGTTCCGCTGGTTTCCGGGGAACTGCGACGCCTGGACCGAGCCGGGACCGCCGCCTCCGCGTTCTTCACCAACCGCACGGGCCGGCTGGTCGCCGAGCGGGTCGCGCCCGGCCGGTATGCCGTGGTTCTGGCGGACGGCCGCGCCGCGGAAGACATCGTCGTGCCGGAGGCCGCGCTTGGCCTCGTCGAACTGCCGGACATCGTCTTGAAAGGGACCCAACCATGAGGCTCATATCCGCCGTCCTCCGCGTCCCGGTTTCGATGGTGGCCGCGGCGGCCCTGCTCGTTGCGGTTCCAGCCGCCGCCGCCGACCCTGTCATCGCGGGTGCCGCGCGAGCGACCTACGACCCTTTCAGCGGCGCGGCGGTCGCCGTCGCCCTCACGGTCTCGGTCGACCTCGAGGGCGAGGCCACGGGCATTCTGCGGATCAGACCCGCCGACAACGGGCCCTATGCGCTGGAGGGCGAGGGCCCGTCACTGGCCTTCATCCTAAAGTCAGACGCCGGATCGGCCGCTGCGAGCGGCAGCCTCGTCATCCCGGTCGACAGCCCTCGCGCGTCGATGCGGTTCGAGGTTTTTGTCCCCGCCGGACAGTATGCCCAGGCCGGGTTGCGCGCGGTCTCGCTCGAGGCGCAATTGTTCGATGCCGCGGGCGCGCCCGTTTCGGGCCCCAGCCGATTCATCGCTGAAATCGACGTGGCGGCCCGCGCCCAGGCGAACATCGCGGGGGCCTCTGGCGTCTGGGGGAGCCAGGGCAGCCTCGCCTTCATCGACTTCGGCGAACTGGACAGCCACGAAACGGCGACCGCCGCCCTGCAGGTGCGCGCCACGACCGACGTCGTGATCACCGCCTGGTCTGACCATCTCGGCCGCATGATTCATGTGGATCACCCGCAGAGCGCGGCCGAGCCGGGGTTCAGCATTGCCTACCGATTCTCCCTCGACGGTGTTTCCAGCGCCCTGACCGGACCCATGATCCTGAACCGCGCACCGGCGCCGTCGCTGGACGGCATCAGCTATCCGATCCTGATCACGCTGGACGATGCGAACGGGCTTTATGCCGGAACCTACCTCGATACCCTCAACATCGAGGTCACCGCCCGCTGAGGGTCGCGCAGACGAAAGGCGGCCTCCACGGCCATCGCCCTGTCCATCACGGCGGCGTCTGAGCGCGTTCCCTGGAAGAATGGTGCCGCTTAGGTGACTCGAACACCTGACCCCCGCATTACGAATGCGGTGCTCTACCAGCTGAGCTAAAGCGGCGCGTCGGCCCGGGCGTGCGCCCGGGCGACGGATGCGGCTGTTTATACGGCGGGCCCCGGCTTGCCAAGGGCGGTTAGCAGGGCGGTCTCGGTCGGGGCGTCGGCGATGTGGAGCGCGGCGAAGGCCTGGTCCGACAGGGCGGCGGCGACGGCGGGGGACAGGGCGACGGCGATGCCGCCGGCGAGGTGGCGCGGCATGGCCCGGGCGGCGCGGGGGGAGTGCAGCAGGACGGCGTCCCAGAGCGCGGGCGGGGCGGCGCCGGTGTCGCGCGTCTCATAGACGGAGACGACCCGGACGCGGGCCGCGGGGCCGACGGTGGCCGCCAGGTCGCCCGCGGGCTCGACGGCGGCGGGGTGAAGGATCGAACAGCCGGGCGCCTCGCCGCGGATCAGGGCGGCCAGCGCGGTCAGGTCGCCGGCGGCCGAGCGGACCGCGGCGAAGCCGGCGGTCTGGGCCGCGCGGGCGGTGGCGTCGCCGACGGCGAAGACGGGCAAGGTCCGGTCGGGCGTCAGGGCGGCGAAGGCGGCGACGCCGTTCAGGCTGGTGAAGGCCAGGGCCTCGACCCCGTCGAGGTCGAGACGGACGTCGAGCGGCCGGACCTCGAGCAGGGGGACGACCAGGGGGATGTAGCCGAGGGCGGTCAGGCGCTCGGCGGTGCGGTCGGCGCCGGGCCGGGCGCGGGTGACCCAGACGCGGCGCGGCACGCTCAAGGCCTAGGCCGGGACGCTCTGGTCACCGGCCCTCTGGTGCACCTCGTGGCCGAGGCGCAGGCCCAGGGCGCGGGCCTGGTCCATGGCGTCGGCGGCGGACAGGCCGGTGATCTCGCCCGCGCGGCGCCAGCGGGCGGTGCCGTCAGGGGCCAGCATCTCGGTGGTCAGGGTCAGGCGGTCGCCGTCGATATGGGCGTGGGCCCCGACGGCGGTGCGGCACGAGCCCTCCAGCGCCACCATGGCCCCGCGCTCTGCGGCGACGCACAGGGCGGTGGGGACGTGGGTCATGGCCTGGACCCAGGCGTGGTCAGTGTCGCCCTCGCGCGTTTGCAGGGCCAGGGCCCCCTGGCCGGGGGCGGGCAGGAAGGCGTCGACCGACAGGAAGCCGCGCACGGCGTCCGACCGGCCCAGCCGGTTCAGGCCCGAGGCGGCCAGCAGGATGGCGTCGAACTCGCCGTCGGCGGCGCGGCGCAGGCGGGTGTCGATATTGCCGCGCAGCATCTCGATCTGCAGGTCGGGGCGCAGGGCAAGGGCCTGGGCCTGGCGCCGCAGGGAGGCGGTGCCGAGGCGGCCGCCGTGCGGCAGATGCTCCAGATCGTCCCAGTCGCGGCTGATGAAGGCGTCGCGGGCGTCCTCGCGTTCCGGGATGGCGGCGAGGGTCAGGCCGGGCGGCTGTTCGGCCGGGACGTCCTTCATCGAATGGACGGCGATGTCGACGCGACCGTCCAGCAGGGCCTCCTCGATCTCCTTGGTGAACAGGGCCTTGCCGCCGACTTCCATCAGACGCCGGTCCTGGATCCGGTCGCCGGTGGTGACGATCTCGACCAGGATGACCTCCTCGATCGGCAGATCCATGGCGGCGGCGATGGCCCTTTGCATCATGCCGGACTGGGCCAGCGCCAGGGCGCTGCGGCGGGTACCGATTCGGATCGTGGCCATGCGGGTCCGTTGCGTCGTGGGGCCGGGGTCGCTACCTGAACCCGGTGGAAAGCGTCGGCGACCTTAACAGCGAAAATCGCGCCGGAAAGCCGGTTTCCGCGCGCACTGAAGCCGCGAGCGACCGCGTCGCGGGCGATAGCGCCCCCCGCGCTCAAGCCGCGAGCGACCGCGTCGCGAGCGATAGCGCCCTGACTGTCCTCGGCCTTGAGACCAGCTGCGACGAGACCGCCGCCTCGGTGGTCCGCCTGACCGCCGATGGCGAGGCGACGGTGCTGTCCTCGATCGTGCACAGCCAGATCGACGATCACGCGGCCTTCGGCGGGGTGGTGCCCGAGATCGCCGCCCGCAGCCATGTCGAGATGATCGACGGGGTCGTGCGCCGGGCCATGGCCGAGGCGGGGCTGGGCTATGACGCCCTGGACGGGGTGGCGGCGACGGCGGGGCCGGGTCTGGTCGGCGGGGTCATGGTGGGGCTGGGCTTCGGCAAGGCGGTGGCCCTGGCGCGCGGCCTGCCGCTGGTGGCCGTCAATCATCTGGAAGGCCATGCGGTGTCGGCCCGGCTGGGGGCGAAGGTCGAGTATCCCTTCCTGCTGCTGCTGGTGTCCGGCGGCCATTGCCAGCTGCTGGAGGTGCGCGGCATCGGCGACATGAGCCGGCTGGGGACCACGATCGACGACGCGGCGGGCGAGGCCTTCGACAAGATCGCCAAGGCCATGGGGCTCGGCTATCCGGGCGGACCGGCGCTGGAGCGGGCGGCGGAGCGCGGCGACGGATCCCGCTTCGACCTGCCGCGCGCCCTGCTGGGCCGCAAGGACTGCGACTTCTCGTTCTCGGGGCTGAAGACGGCGGCGTCGCGCCTGGCCCAGGCCTGCGAGAGCGACCGGGACCGGGCCGATCTGGCCGATGCGGTGCAGAGCGCGATCGCGCGCCAGCTGTCGGAGCGGTCGGACCGGGCCATGGCGGACTATGCGGCGAAACACGCGCATCGGCTTTTCGTGGTGGCAGGCGGGGTGGCGGCGAACAAGACCGTGCGGCGGGTGCTGGAGGCGACGGCGGACAAGCGCGGGTTCGCCTTCCTGGCGCCGCCGATGGCCTATTGCACCGACAATGCGGCGATGATCGCCCTGGCGGGGGCGGAACGGCTTCAGCGCGGGCTGGTTTCGGATATCGACGCGCCCGCCCGCCCGCGATGGCCGCTAGACGAGGCGCGCGCCCTGGCCGATCCTGTCCATCCGACCGGGCGCAAGGGCGCGAAGGCGTAGGAGTTTCGATGCAGTTTCGCACCGCAGGGGTCATCGGCGCGGGGGCGTGGGGCACGGCCCTGGCGCTGGTCTGCGCGCGCGCCGGGCTGAACGTCATCCTGCAGGCGCGCGAGCCCGAGGTGGTCGAGAGCATCACCGCGCGGCGGATCAACGAAGCCTTCCTGCCGGGCGTGGTGCTGGACGCGGCGATCTCGGTCACCGCGGACCTGGCCGATCTGGGGGCGTGCGACCTGGTGCTGGCGGTCCCGCCGGCCCAGTTCATGCGCGGGACCCTCGCGGCCTATGCGCCGCATCATCGCGACGGCGCGCCCATCGTGCTGTGCTCCAAGGGGATCGAGCGCGGCTCGCTGAAGCTGATGACCGAGGTGCTGGCGGAGACGATCCCGGACGCGCCCGCCGCCGTCCTGTCGGGGCCGAGCTTCGCCGCCGATGTGTCGAAGGGGCTGCCGACGGCCGTGACCCTGGCCTGCGCCGACGCGGGGCTGGGTGAGCGGTTGATGGAGACCCTGTCGGGTCCGGGTTTCCGACCCTATCTGGCCACTGATCTGATCGGGGCCGAGGTCGGGGGGGCGATCAAGAACGTGCTGGCCATCGCCTGCGGCATCTCCGAGGGCCGGGGCCTGGGGCGGTCGGCCCATGCCGCCCTGATCACCCGGGGCTTCGCTGAGATGACCCGGATGGGCGTCGCCCTGGGGGGCGAGCCGGAGACGGTGGCGGGGCTGTGCGGCCTGGGCGACCTGGTCCTGACCTGTTCCAGCCCCCAGTCGCGCAACATGAGCCTGGGCCTGGCCCTGGGCCAGGGCCAGACGATCGACCAGGCCCTGGCGGGCAAGCGGTCGGTGGCCGAGGGTTATGAGAGTGCGCCGGCGGTGCGCGACCTGGCGCGGAAGATGGGCGTGGAAATGCCGATCTGCGCGGCGACCGCGGCCCTGCTGGCGGGCGAGACGACGGTCGAGGCGATGATCGAATCCCTGCTGTCGCGGCCGCTGAAGGCCGAGCGGGCGTGAGCGACGCCGCGCCGCTGGACCGCAAGCGCGTCTGGGCCACGCCGGCCGGGGTCGCCCTGTGCGCCGTGGAGGACGTCGCCGAGCCGGGCTCGCGCGGTTTCGTGCTGCAGATCGGCGAGGCCTATTTCCACGGATTCGTGGTGCGCAAGGCGGGCGAGGTGGCGGGCTGGGTCGATCGCTGCCCGCACCAGGGGTTTCCGATCGCCATGGAGCTGGACCGCTATCTGACGCCGGACGGGTCGCTGATCCTGTGCGGCTGGCACGGGGCGGTGTTCGAGCCCCTCAGCGGGGCCTGCGTCGGAGGGCCCTGCGCGGGGGGAAGGCTGACGCCGTGGCCGGTCCGGATCGACGGGGCGGTGATCCGGACCGGTTAGGCGGGATCAGGCCTCGTCTTCGGTCGCTTCGTCGCCGCCGAAGGCCTCGTCGACCTCGTCCTCGGTGATCCGTTTGGACGGATCGCCGGGCTGGTTGAGGTTCTGTTCCTCGGTGCCGTCGCCCAGCATGCCGGGGTGGTCTTCGGTCGCGTGGTTGTTGGGATCGGTCATGGTCGTCGCTCCTTGTGGGTGACGGCGACCTAACGTTGCCCGAGCTTGGCCGTTCCTGAGGCGCTGGTCCGCTGCGGCCGATCGGTCGCCAATTTCTAGGGGGCGGGAGCTGGGCCGGCAGGTTCATCACAAAGGGCACGAAGAGAACCACAAAGGACACCAAGGGGTTGAGCCGTATTGAGGAAGATGCCTTCGGATGCGGCGTACGCCGCATTCAGTCCGGTCGCGTGCGGGCCCGGTCATGGCAACCTCGCAGGACCCGTCGTGCGCTTTGTGCCTTCCTTTGTGCCCTTTGTGATGAACCCGTCGACGCCGAGCAAAAACGCGACGGCGCATCCACGCGAACGGGGGAAGGTCTAGCGCTTCAGGCGCGCCGCATTGGCGACGGCGGCCGAGTGGATCGGGGCCAGGGCGTCGGCCTGGGCCTTCAGCAGTTCGGTGTTCAGGGTCAGCATCTGGCCGGCGGCCCGGCCCCACCAGGCGACGGCATAGTCATAATGGGCGGTGGCGGCGGCCTGGGGCGAGCCGGCGGCCGCGATGCGGGCGGCGGCCTGCTGGGCGTGGGCCACCTCGTCCAGGGCGGACTGGGACACGCGGGCGGCGAGGTCGCCCAGATTGTCCGTCATGGCATGGGCCGAGGCGGTCAGGGCCTCGACCTTTTCGGACCCCATCAGCGACATCTCGCGCATGTCCGCCTGCATCGGATTGGCCAGGCCCTCGGCCATGATCGTCAGTCGGGCGGCGATGACATCCGAGGCGGCGCGCAGCATCTCGCCGCCGTTGGCGGCATTGGACTCCGCCGAGTGGCTATGGCGGGCGGTCTCGTCGGGCGTGGTCATCGGACCGGCTTGGGCCCCTTTGGTCAGGCGGGCAAGGGTTCGTTGGCGAAGGCGGCGACGTCCTTCAGCAGGGCGGGCACGGCGGCGTCGATGATGCGGCGGCCCTTTTCCGGGCTGGCCTGGCCGGGATCGGAGCCGATGCGGCCGTCCGGGAAGCGGGCGCGATAGTCGGCGGCGTCGCGGATCGGGCCGCTGGGCGCGATCCGGGGGCTGTAGGCGGCCGTCTTAATCCGCTCGGGCCAGGCGGCCTGGGTGACGGCGATCTCGGACGGGGTGGCGTGCATGCCGTGGCCGGTCGGGAACAGCGAATTACACAGCCCCATCACGCCTGGCAGGTCCCACCAGTTGCGCAGCTTCAGCACGAAGGGGGCGGGCTCCTCGGCGAAGGACCATTCGGCATAGAGCTCGGAGAAGGTCGCCTCGATGGTGGCGACATTGCCGCCGTGGCCGTTCAGGAAATAGATGTGGTCGAAGCCGTGCCGGTTCAGGGATGACACCCAGTCCGTGATCGCGGCCATGAAGGTCGAGGGGCGCAGGGAGATGGTGCCGGCGAAGCCGAGGTGATGCTGGGCCATGCCGATGTTGAAGGTGGGGGCGACGATCAGGCCGTCGTCGGTCTTCTCGGCCGCCTGGGCGATGATCTCGGGGCACATCCAGTCGGTGCCCAGCAGGCCGGTGGGGCCGTGCTGCTCGTTGGAGCCGATGGGGATGAGGATGGTCTTTGTGGTGTTCAGCCGCGCCTCGATCTCGGGCCAGGCGGAATAGGCGATCAGCATAAGAGGGCACTCCGGACAGACGTTTCGCTGTGTAGGCGCATCGGCTCAGACTGCGAAGGCCCGCAGGTAGCGCTGGGCCGTCTCGCGGGCGCGGGCGGGGATGTCGATGGCGCGGGCTTCCTCGATGCCCAGGATGCCGCGCAGGTGGCCATGGCCCATGGTCATGCCGACGAACATCTCGGCGGCGAGCTCGGGGTCGGGGACGCGGATCAGGCCCTGGCGGTCCTGCTCGGCCAGCCACAGGGCCAGGCGGCGCAGGCTCTCGCCCGGTCCGGCGTGATAGACGGCCTCGGCCAGGTCGGGGGCCTGGGGCGACATCAGGGCCACGCCGCGCATGGACACGCGGCCGTCGGCGCTGCACAGCTTGGCCAGCATGGACTCGGCCAGGGCGGTCAGGACGGTCAGGGGGTCGCCCCCGGCCCGCAGCGGCGCCGTGATCAGGTCGGAGCGGCGCTCGGCCAGGGCGCGACCGATCTCCACCTTCGACCCGTAGCGGTTGTAGAGCGTCTGTTTCGACACCCCAGCGCGCCGGGCGATCGCGTCCATCGAGGCGGCGGCCCCCTTTTCGGCGAACAGGGCGGAGGCGGCGTCCAGAATGGCCTCCGACTTGCGTTCGTCGATCTGGCCGACGACCCGGGCCATCAGTGGGCGTCCGCGGGGGGAGGGGTGCCGGTGCCCGGCCTGACCGGCTTGGCCAGCAGGGTGACGAAACCGGCGACCGCGCAGCCGATCGCCAGCAGGGCGAAGGCGTCGCCGAACGCCAGGGTGGTCGCCTGGCGGAGCAGAATGCCGTGGACCGCCTGCATCGCCGCGCCTTGCGGATCGATGGAGCCGGACATGCGCTCGGCCATGCCGGCCAGCATGTCCTGCATGCCGGTGCTGGTGACGCTGATGCGGCTGGTCAGCTCGCCCATGTGGATGGCGGTGTTGGTCGTCAGGGAGGTGTTCAGATAGGCCAGGCCGAAGGCTCCGCCGACGTTGCGGAACAGGTTCACCAGGCCCGAGGCGTTCTTGACCATGTGCGGGGGCATCGTCGACATGGTCACCTGCTGGGCCGCGATCATGGCCAGCATGATGCCGGATCCGCGCAGGGCCTGCACCCCCGCGAACTGCCAGAAACCCCATTCGGGCGTGACGGCATGGGCGTCCCACATGCCCCAGGCCGCCATCATGAAACCCCCGAACATCAGGATGCGCAGGTCCAGCACCCGCACCAGCCGTCCGGCGAAGGGACCCGTGGCGAACATGGCCAGGCCCGAGACGACCATGGTGGTGCCCACCTCGGCCGGGGAATAGTCGCGCACCCGGGCCAGGAACAACGGCAGCAGGAAGGTGCCGCCGAACAGGGCGGCTCCCACCGTGAAGGTCATGAAGGTGCCGACCAGGAAGTTGCGGTTGTTGAAGGCCCGCAGCTCGACCACGGGATTCCAGTAGCGCAGCGAGCGCCAGACGAAGGCGGGCCCGCACAGCAGGGCGACCACGGCCAGCAGCAGGATGGAGTCGTCGGCGAACCAGTCGTTCTTGGAGCCCTCCTCCAGCACGAACTGCAGGCTCATCAGGAAGGTGGCCATCAGGCCGAGGCCCAGCCAGTCGAATCCCTTGGACAGGCTGGGATCGCCCTTGTCGAAATTGGCGTAGCGCCAGACCAGGAAGAAGGACAGCAGGCCGAAAGGCACGTTGATGAAGAACAGCCAGCGCCAGCTCAGCGCCTCGGTCAGGTGGCCGCCCAGGGTCGGGCCGATGGTGGGGGCCAGGGTCACGATCAGGCCGATGAAGACCGAGGCGGTGACGCGCTTGGCGGGCGGAAAGGCGGTGAAGGCCACGGCGAAGACGGTCGGGATCATGGCCCCGCCGACGAAGCCCTGGATGGCGCGAAAGAAGATCATCACCTCGACCGAGGACGACAGGCCCACGGCGATGCTCATCAGGACGAAGCCGCCGCAGCTCATCAGGAACACCCGCTGGGTGCCCCACAGGCGGGACAGATAACCCGACAGGGGGATCATCACGACCTCGGGGATCAGATAGGCGGTCTGGATCCAGCTGATCTCGTCGGCCGAGGCCCCGATGCCGGACTGGATCTGGGGCAGGGAGGCGGCGACGATCTGGATGTCGAGGATGGCCATGAACTGGCCGATCACCATCCCCGCGAACCCCAGGATCAGCAGGGTCCAGTTGATCTGCGGCTCGGCCTGGGCCGGGGCGGCGGGCGGCGCACCGTCGAGGGTGGCGGCGGTCATTGGGTGGCCGAGGTCCCGGCGTCGGCCAGACGGGTCGGGCCGGTGGCGGCTTGTGCGAAGCTGTCGCCGCCCGCGCTCTTCAGATCGACCTTGACCTCGACCGAGAGGCCGGGCCGCAGGGCCGCGCCGCCGTTGGCGTGATCGACCAGGATGCGCACCGGGATGCGCTGGGTGATCTTGGTGAAGTTGCCGGTGGCGTTCTCGACCGGGATCAGGGCGAACTCGGAGCCGGTGGCGGGGGCGAAGCTGTCGATGCGGCCCGTCAGGTCCTGGCCGGGGAAGGCGTCGGCCGAGATGTGGACCGTCTGGCCGAGCCGCAGCCGGTCCAGCTGGGTCTCCTTGAAGTTGGCGACGACATAGGTGTCGCCGAGCGGCACCAGGGACAGCAGCTGCCCACCGGGGCGGACATACTGGCCGGCGCGGACGCCGCGGGCACCCACGACGCCGGCGGCCGGGGCACGGATGACGGTGCGGTCCAGATTGGTGCGGGCCAGGTCGACCTGGGCGCGGGCCTGTTCGACGGCGGCCAGGCTCTGGCTGCGGGTCGAGCCCAGAACCCCGGCGGTGCGCTGTTCGGCGACCAGGGCGGCCTGGGCCTCGGCGACCGAGGCGGCGGCGGTCTGGGCCCCGGCCTGTTCGGTCTCGATCCGCTGCTGCGAGACCCAGCCCTGTTTCTGCAGGGTCGAATAGCGCTGGACCTGGGACTGGGCGAGGTCGGCCTGGGCGCGGGCCTGGGCGACGCCGGCGGCGCGCGAGGCGATCAGGGCCTGTTCCTGGGCCGCGCGGGCATCGACATTGTCGACCGCGGCCAGCAGGGCGGCCAGATTGGCCTCGGCCTGGGCCAGCTGGGCCCGGGCGTCGGCGTCGTCGAGACGGACCAGGATCTGGCCCCGTTCGACGCGCTGGTTGTCCTGGACCAGGACCTCGGCGACGTAGCCGTCGATCTGGGGGCTGACCAGGGTGGTGTCGGCCTGGACGAAGGCGTTGTCGGTGGCCTCCCAGCGCTGCTTGTTGGTCCACCACAGGCCGCCGCCGACGATCAGGCCGACGGCGACGACCCCGCCGACGATCAGCGGCAGGCGTTTCTTGAAGGCGGGAGCGAGGGCCATGGGAAGACTCTGAACAGCGCGAGCGGGAGGGGCGGGGAAGATGCGTTAAATGGACCGTATCGTCCAATAATCAATAAGCCATCACCGGTTCTTTGAACACGTCGTGTTTCGGGGCATTCCAGGCGCATGACCGCCTCCATCCGCCTGCCCTCGTCCATCGATGTCGCCGTGATCGGGGCGGGGGCCGCCGGGCTGGCGGCGGGGCGACGCCTGGCGGCGGCCGGGGTGGACTGCGTGGTGCTGGAGGCGCGCGACCGGATCGGCGGGCGGGCGCATACGGTGGAGCGCGACGGCTTCGGGCTGGATATGGGCTGCGGCTGGCTGCATTCGGCCGATGCGAACCCGCTGGTCGGCCTGGCTCAGGCGGCCCGGTTCACCGTCGACGACACTCCGCCGCCCTGGCAGCAGCAGGCCTTCGACCTGGGCCTGAGCCGGGCCGAACAGGCGCAGCTGGGCGAAGCCTTTGAAGCCTTCGGCGCGCGGGTGGCCGAGGCGGCGGCCGCAGGGCAAGACCGGCCGGCCTCGGACCTGTTCGTGGCCGGCGAACGCTGGAACGGCCTGATCGACGCCATCAGCGGGGCGCTGAACGGGGCGACGTTCGCCGAGGTCTCGACCCTGGACTATGACGCCTATGCGGACACGGGGGCGAACCTGCGGGTCGTCGAGGGCTATGGCACGCTGGTCGCCGCCCTGGGGCACGCGGTGCCGGTGGTGCTGAACGCCCCGGTGTCGCGGATCGACCGGCGCGGGCCCGTGATCAAGATCGAGACGGCCCGGGGCATGATCGAGGCGAAGGCGGTGATCCTGACCCTGCCGACCTCGGTGCTGGCGGGCGAGGCGGTGCGGTTCGATCCGCCGCTGCCCGACCTGATCGAGGCGGCGGCGGGGGCGCCGCTGGGGCTGGCGTCCAAGCTGCACATGACGGTGGACGGGGCCGAGGACTTCCCGATCGACAGCCAGCTGTGGGGCCGGACCGACACGGCCCAGACCGGGGGCTATCATCTTCGGCCGTTCGGGCGGCCGATGATCGAGGCCTATTTCGGCGGCGACCTGGCCTGGGGGCTGGAGGTGGGGGGCGAGGCGGCCTTCCTCGATTTTGCGGCCAGCGAACTGTCCGACCTGCTGGGGTCCAGCTTCCGGCGGCGGATCCGGCCGGTGGCGACCTCCCTGTGGGGTGCGGACGTGTTTGCGCGAGGGGCCTATTCGCATGTGCTGCCGGGGCAGGGCGATCCGGACAGTGGCGCCCGGGCGCGGCTGGCGCGGCCGGTCGAGGACCGGATCTTCGTGGCCGGCGAGGCGACGTCGAAGGCCTTCTACGGCACGGCCCACGGGGCCTGGGCCGAGGGCGAGCGGGCGGCGGTCGAGGCCATCGTGGCGCTGGGGGTGGATCCGCGCCTGTCGTCGGTCCCGGAGGATGACGGAGATCGGGGTGGTTAAGTCGGTTAAGGTCAAAGCGAAGGCCAAGGCCGCGCCCGCCCGCAAGCCCGGCAGCGTGATGACCGGGGCACCGATCCCGATCTTCGCCTGGCCGCCGGACGAGGATCGGGTCGAGGACATCTTCGCGCGCCTGGCCCGGATCATGCCCGAGCCCAGGACCGAGCTGACGTTCCAGGACCCCTTCACCCTGGTGGTGGCCGTCGCCCTCTCGGCCCAGGCGACCGACGTCTCGGTCAACAAGGCCACGGAAAAGCTGTTCGCCGTCGCCGACACGCCGGCGAAGATGCTGGCGCTCGGGGAGGAGGGGCTGGTGCCCTATATCGCCTCGATCGGCCTGTACCGGGGCAAGGCGAAGAACGTCATCGCCCTGAGCCGCATCATCCTGGAGCGGCATGGTGGGGTGACGCCGCTGAACCGGGCCGATCTGCAGGCCCTGCCGGGGGTGGGCCGAAAGACCGCCAGCGTGGTGCTGAACGAGCTGGGGATCGAGCCGGCCATCGCCGTGGACACCCATGTGTTCCGCGTTTCGCACCGGCTGGGCCTGGCCAATGCGGCGACGGCCGACAAGGTCGAGGACCAGTTGCATAAGGTGGTGCCCGGGGCGTTCCTGCCCAAGGCGCACCACTGGCTGATCCTGCACGGCCGCTACACCTGCACGGCGCGGAAGCCCAACTGCCCCGGCTGTCCGGTCTCGGACCTGTGCCCGGCGCGGGGACTGATGGCCGGTCTCTAGGCCCCGCGTTCGGCGGCGGGGATGAAGCCGTCGGCCAGCAGGGCGTGCAGGCGCTGGACGTGGCCGTCGCGCTGTTCGACCGGCGACGGGTCCGAGGTCATGACCACGGTCAGGTTCAGGCCGGGCACCACGAAGACCATCTGGCCGCCATAGCCCCAGGCATAGAAGACGTCGTGGCCGCCCGCCTGGCGGATCCACCAGCCATAGCCGTGGCCGTCGCCGGTGTAGCGCGAGCTGCCGCGCGGCTCCCACGAGGTCTGGACCCAGCCCTTGGGAAGGACGCGTTGGCCCTGATGCAGGCCGTCGTTGCGGTACAGCTCGCCGAAGGCCAGCAGGGCGCGGGGCGACAGGCGCATGTCGTTGCCGCCGAAATAGATGCCCTGCGGATCGGCGGGCCAGCTGGGGATGGTGATGCCCAGGGGCTCGCCAAGATAGTCGCGGGCCAGTTCGAGGGTGGACCGGCCCGAGGCGCGGGTCAGAACGGCCGAGGTCAGGTGGGAGGTGCCGGTCGAATAGATCAGGGTGCCGCCGGGATCGCTCTCAAAGGGGCGGGCCAGGGCGTGGCGGACCCAGTTCGGACTGGAGACCCAGGCCCCGTAATTGGCCCCGGAGGTCGAGCCCAGGCCGGCGCGCATTGACAGCAGATGGCCGATCGTGAGGGTGGCCAGTCGGGGATCGGGGTTGGCCGGGAAGCGGTCGGACAGGAAGGGGGCCACCGGCTGGTCCACGCCGGTCAGGATCCCTCGCCCGATGGCGACCTCCGCGACAGCCGTCAGGACCGATTTGGAGGCGGACTTGATGTTGACCGGGACGTCCAGCCCCGGCCCGCGGAACACTTGGTCGGCCAGCACCTGTCCATCGCGCGCGACGATCAGGGCATGGAGCCGAGGCAGGGTGCCGGCCTGGGCCAGGGCGGCGGCCGAGATGGCCGGGTCCAGTCCCTGGGTCGGCGGCGTGGGAATGGCGGTGGGTCCGGCCTGACCGCAGGCGGCCAAGGGCCCACCGGCGACGGCGAGACCGAGGCCGCCGGCGAGGAAATGTCTGCGTTGCATGCGGATCGAACCATCCGCCACCGGCCCGGTTGCGACCGGCGGCGTCTCGTCGCAGGTCTGCGGGTGGCCTGTCAGGTGCCGGTGTCGAGGCGGGCCCGGACCGCTTCGGCGAACATCCGGCCGCGATCGGGAGCCTCGCCCAGATAGAAGTCGGGCTCGATCAGCTCGGCCTCCATCAGCACCCAGCCGGCGGCGGTCTCGACCATGTCGATGCGGCCGTACAGGAGGGGCTCTTCGATGGCCGTCAGCACCCGTTCGGCCAGGGCGACGGCGGCGGCCGGGGGCTCGGGCAGGTGGACGTACTGGCCGCCGTACTGGGACTGGATGCGGAAATCGCCGGCCCTGGCGCGCTTGTTGACCGCGTGGCTGAGCCGCCCGCCGAAGAACAGCAGCGACAGTTCGCCGGCCGCGACCAGCTCGGGCAGGAAGGGCTGGATCATGGCGGCCCCGGGGGGCGCATCGGTCAGGGTCTGGCCGCGCGACAGGCGGCTGGTCTTCCAGGCCCCGCCCGAGACCGTCGGCTTGACGATCAGGGTGTCGGTGCCGAACCGGTCGAAGGCGGCCTCGACCAGGTCCTGGGTGGCCTGGTCGGTCCACTGCGTCGGCGGGATCGGGACGCCGGCCGCTTCCAGCCGGCGCAGATAGGATTTGTCCGAGTTCCAGCCCAGCACGGACGCCGGATTGGCGATCCGCACACCGGCCTCGCCCCACAGTCGGGTGGCCGCGCGCCAGTCAGCGGGGCGCTCATAATAGCCCCAGGTCAGGACGCCGAGGACCAGTGGATAGTCCATCAGGCCCGAGGCGTCGTGGATATGGTCGGTCCAGGCCGTCGGGACGGCGGTGACGTCCGCCAGGGCCAGGGCGCTGGACAGGCGGTCCAGCACGACGGGCCAGTGGCTCTTGTAAGCCGGGTCGTCGGCGGCGGGCGTCAGGACGGCGATCGGGGTCAGGGTCGGGTTTCCAGGGTTGAACAATCGCCGCCGAGGGCCTGCGATCCTTGCGCCGCCGTATGGCTCAATTCGCGGTTGCCCGCCTTGGAAATCCGATAGGTCAGGGCGCGGTTTTCGTCAGGGCCCGCCTGTACCACCCAGGCCTCGACCGGGCCATCGGGGGTGCGGACGGTCTCCGATCCGGTGACCTGGACCGAAAAGGCCCCGAACCCCTTGTCGTACTGCCAGTAGGGCAGGGTGAAGGTCGCCCCCTCGGCCAGGGGCAGGGCGGCGAAGGTCAGGCCGTACAGATTGCCCTCCCACACCGGGCCGGTCAGGGGCACGTCGATCGGGGTGGAGACGCCGTTGGTGATCGTCTCGCCGGTGATCCGGTCCGGGCTGTAGGTCGCCCGGACGTGGACCTGGCCCTGGCGGGTGTTGACCAGGGAGAGGGGGCGCAGGCTGGCCGCCTCCAGCACGAACGCGTCGCGCATGTCGAAGGCCCCGCCGTTGACCGACTGATGCACCACAACGCGGAGCACGGGCTGGCCGTCGACGGTGTCGCGCTCGGTGGTCTGCCAGGTCACGCCGACCGGGGTCGAGGTGCCGGCGCGGGTCATGCTGAGCACATAGCATTTGCGCTCCTCGCTAAGCCGCCCGCCGTCGGGCACGACCGTCGGGGCGGCGGTCTGGAGGGCGAGGGCGGCGATGAGGGTCAGCATGGCGATCTCCGGCAAGGCTTTGACCGTCGAGCGTCGGCCCGGCCGGAGCAAGTGAAGCTTCGGTAATGCGCCCTCTGGCGTCCCCCTGCTCCGCCCGCTATGGGGCCTGATGACCCAGAACGCCCCCACCCACGACGTCTGCGCCGTCGGCAACGCCATCGTCGATGTCCTCAGCCCCTGCGACGACGCCTTCCTGGCCGCCCAGGCCCTGACCGCCGGCTCGATGCAGCTGGTGGACGAGGCCCAGAGCGCGACCCTCTATGACGCCATGGCTCCGGGCGTGGAGGCGTCGGGCGGCTCGGCCGGCAATACGGTGGCAGGCGTCGGCAGCTTCGGCGGCCGGGCGGCCTATATCGGCAAGGTCGCGCCCGACACCCTGGGCGAGGTCTTCAGCCACGACATCCGCGCCGCGGGCGTCCACTTCGACACGCCGGTGCTGGAAGGCGGCGCTGGAACGGGCCGCTGCCTGATCAACGTCACGCCGGACGGCCAGCGCACGATGTGCACCTTCCTGGGCGCCGCCAACCAGCTGGGCACGGCCGATATCGACGCCGATCTGATCGCGGCCAGCGCCATCGTCTATCTGGAGGGCTATCTGTTCGACCCGGCCCCGGCCCGCGCCGCCTTCGAAGCCGCCGCCGCCGCCGCCCACGCGGCCGGCCGCAAGGTCGCCATCACCCTGTCGGACACCTTCGTCGTCGCCCGCTGGCGCGCCGAGCTGCTGGCCTTCATCGAGGCCTCGGCCGACATCGTCCTAGCCAATGAAGGCGAGCTGGCCGCCCTGTTCGAGACCGAGGATTTCGACGCGGCGGCGGATCGGCTGGCGTCGATGGTCGAGATCGCGGCCATCACCCGGGGCGAGCACGGCTCGGTGATCCTCTCGGGCGACGAGCGGGTGTCGGTCGCCGCCTATCCGGTCGACAAGGTGATCGACACCACGGGGGCGGGCGACCAGTACGCCGCCGGCTTCCTGCTGGGGGTCGCGCGTGGCCTGACGCTGGAACAGTCCGGCAAGCTCGGCTCCCTCGCGGCGTCCGAGGTCATCGCCCACTGGGGGCCTCGTCCGATGGTCCGCCTGGCCGACCTGGCGGCCGAGCATGGGCTGGCCCTCAACTAGCGCTTCTTGAGCGTCACATAGATGGCCCCGTCGCCGCCGTGGCGGCGGTGGGCCATGGCGAAGCCGGAGACGACGCCGCGCAGGGCATGACCCTGAAGCCATTCGTGGATCGAGGCGCGGATGATGCCGCCGCCCCGGCGACCTTGTCCGGTCACCACCAGCACCGCCCTCAGGCCCCGCGCCTGGGACGCGGCGAGAAACGCCCTCAGTTGGTCCTCGGCCTCGAACCGGCCGAAGCCGTGCAGGTCGATAGAGGCCTCGATCGGATCGCGCTCGCGCGACAGCCGTCGCTGGCGGCGGGGTTCCAGCTCTTCCGGAACGGCGCGCGGGGGGATCGGCAGGGCGCGAGGCGTGGCTGCGGCGATGCTCCGGATCTTGGTCGAGGGCTTGGCGGCCATCGGGCCGGGCGGGCGCGGGGCGGGCTTGACCGTCTCGGGCTTCAGCGGTTCATCGGGCAGGAGGGCCCCGGGGGTGACCCGCGCGGCCTTGCGCGTCCTGGGCGGCGTCACCGTGCCCGACACCCGGGCCCAGATGCGGCGGTCTTCGACGGTCAGGTCCGGGGGCGGTCGCCGTGCCACGGCTCAGGCCTCGTCGCCGTCGTCGGCGTCGGGCGGGCCGGGCTCATAGACCAGCAGGTCGCCCGGCTGGCAGTCCAGCTCGCGGCACAGGGCGTAGAGGGTCGAGAACCGCACGGCCCGGGCCTTGCCGGTCTTCAGGATCGACAGATTGGCCAGGGTCACCCCGACCCGGTCGGCCAGCTCGGTCAGCGACATGCGCCGCGCCAGCAGCATGCGGTCCAGTTGCACGCGGATCGCCATCAGATGGTCAGCTCCGACTCGCGGCGCAGACGGGCCCCCTCTCGGAAGACCTCGGCCAGGACGAAGACCACCAGAACGGAGAACACCGGGGTCAGAAGCTCGCCGAGGCCCTGGGGATCCATGACCCCGGGGGCCAGGCGGGCGGCCACCATGCCCTGGGCCAGCCAGACGCCGGCGGTGACGACGGCCAGGATCAGCCCGACCTGACGCAGGCGCCGCACGTTCTCGGGCTGGAACGGATCGCCCAGGGTCAGGGTGCGGAAGATCTTGCGAAGGTTTCGCAGGATCAGCAGGAAGCCGCCGAAATAGGCGGAAAAGGCCCCCACGCCGAACAGGACCAGGGCGCGGGTCAGCGGCTGTTGCGTGCCGCCGTCGTCGCTGGTGAAGGTGATGTCGTACTGGCTGACGGGGATGAAGATCGCCGCCACGAACAGAAGCAGCAAAACGACCGTGATCAGCATCAGCAGCAGATAGGCGACGTCGAGGGCGATCTTCAACAGGCTGGACACCGAACCGGGACCCAGGGTCTTGAACGGCGTCTGGAATTTCACGCCGAACGGCGGGCGCAGGCGGGGCAGTTTCGACAGGCGGAGATCGGGCCGGTGAAGGGGCATCGCTGAGGCGCTCGGCCGGGACTTAAGGCGCGATGGCCGCGCGGGGTCCGGCGAACCCCGACGCGGTGATCTTCATCGCTCTGGTCTTCAAGGGAAGCCCTTTTCTTTTTATGCGATCCGCGCAGCGACGTTGCGGCGCGCGGAAGAAAGCCTTCTTAGAAAGACTGGACCAGAATGGCCACCAGGGCAGTGGGCAGGGCGGCCAGCAGGGCGGCGTTCACCAGGACGGTGCCGACCTTGTCCATGAAGAGGGAGGCGTTCATCGTGTTCATCGTATTCGTCTTTCGATCCTGAACCGGGTCATTTGTTGCCCGCGTTCTCTAACCACAGGCTTCGATTTGCTCGTTGCGACCAAACCGGGGAACGTCGTGGCTGCCGTTCTTGAGATGATAGATAGGACGTGCCGGGTGACGGGTCACGTTACATATCGTTTAACGATATTAAACTTGAGCAATGAATGGTCTCGGCCAGTGGAGCGTCGATGAAGATGAAGCTTATCAAGGGGATGCGATTGGTCGCAGCGACCCATAACGCGGGCAAGGCGCGGGAAATCCACGCCCTGCTGGACGGGCATTACACGGTGGTCACGGCGGCCGAGCTGAACCTGCCCGAACCGGCCGAGACCGAAGGCACCTTCGTCGGCAACGCCATGCTGAAGGCACGGACCGCAGCGGCGTTCTCGGGCGAGGTCTGCCTGGCGGACGATTCCGGCCTGTCGGTCGCGGCCCTGGACGGGGCCCCGGGCATCTTTTCGGCGCGCTGGGCCGGGCCGGACCGGGATTTCGGCATGGCCATGAGCAAGATCGAGGCGCGGCTCGACGAGCTGGGCGCGCGCGATCGAACCGCCTGGTTCACCTCGGCCCTCGCCGTGGCCTGGCCCGACGGCCCCTGCGTGGTGGTCGATGGTCGGGTCGATGGAGTGGTGACCTTTCCGGCCCGGGGCGACCGCGGCTTCGGCTACGATCCCATCTTCATTCCCGACGGCCATGACCAGACCTTCGGCGAGATGGACCCGGACCGGAAGGACGCCATGAGCCACCGGGCCCGGGCGTTCGACCGGCTGAAGGCCGCCCTGATTGACTGATCCGGTGCCCGACCCGGGCGAGGCCGTGGCGGTCTATGTCCACTGGCCCTATTGCGCCCGCATCTGCCCCTACTGCGACTTCAACGTGGTGCGGGACCGGAGCTGGCGGGCGGAGCAGGCGGTGCTGGTCGAGGCGATCCTGACCGACCTGTCGGCCCAGGCGGCGACGATCGGCGGCCGGCCCCTGGCCTCGATCTTCTTCGGCGGGGGGACGCCGTCGCTGATGCGGTCGGACGACGTGGCGCGGGTGGTGGAGACGGCCAGGACCCTGTTCCGACCCCAAGGGGAGATCGAGATCACCCTGGAGGCCAACCCGACCGATGCCGAGGCGGCGCATTTCGGGGCCTTGCGGGCGGCGGGCGTCAACCGGCTGTCGCTGGGCGTCCAGTCGCTGGACGACGCCGCCCTGGCCTTCCTGGGGCGCAACCATTCGGCCGACGAGGCGCGGCGGGCGATAGACGTGGCGGGATCGGTGTTCGACCGGCTGTCGATCGACCTGATCTATGCCCTGCCCGGTCAGACCGTCGAGGCCTGGGCCGGGGCGCTGCGCGAGGCGGTGGCCCAGGGGTTCGAGCACGTCTCGCCCTATCAGCTGACCATCGAGGCGGCCACGGCCTTTGGCCGGGCCTATGATCGCGGCACCCTGGTCCCGCCGGACGAGGACCGGGCCGCCGACCTGTACGAGGCGACCCAGGCCGTGCTGGGGGCGGCCGGGTTCGAGGCCTATGAGGTGTCGAACCATGCGCGCGGCGTCGCGGCGCGGTCGGCGCACAATCTGCACGTCTGGCGCGGCGGGGACTATCTGGGCGTCGGACCGGGGGCGCATGGGCGGCTGACCCTCGGTGGGGCCCGCACCGCGACCGTCGCCCACCGCCGGATCGCGGCCTATGTGGAGGGCGTGGCGGCGGGCACGCCGTGGTCGGAAAGCCCGATGCTGGATCAACGCGAGGCCGCCGAGGAGCGGGTCCTGCTGGGCCTGCGCACGGTCGAGGGCGTGGCGACGGCGGATCTGGCGGCCCTGGATCTGCCGATGGCCTCGGGGCCGGTCGCAGGCCTGGTCGAGGACGGCTTCGTGCGGATCGAGGCCGGGCGGCTGGCGGCGACGGCGCGGGGTCGGCCGGTGCTGGACGCCGTGCTGAAGGCCCTGCTGACGTGAGGCGGCCATTGTCCGGGACCGCCCCGGCTGGCACGGTCAGCCGATGAGTGAACCCGGCCCCTTTCCCCCGACCGCCCCGCCGCCCAGGCCGGTGTCGGCGGGGCTGTATCTCGTCTCGACCCCGATCGGGAACCTGCGTGACATGACGCTGCGGGCGCTGGACGTCCTGGCCGCCGCCGACCTGGTCCTGGCCGAGGACACCCGGGTCAGCGCCAAACTGCTGTCGGCCTATGGGCTGAAGGCCAGGCTGGAGCGGTGCGACGACCACGCCTCGGCCCAGGCGGCCGAGCTGGCCATCCAGCGGATCGCCGAGGGCGGGGTGGTGGCCCTGGTGTCCGATGCGGGCACGCCGATGGTGTCGGATCCCGGCTTCGTCGTCGCCCGCGCCGTGATCGCGGCGGGCCTGCCCGTGCACCCCATCCCCGGCGCCTCCAGCCTGCTGGCGGCGCTGGTGCTGTCGGGCCTGCCGGCCGACCGGGTCCTGTTCGCGGGCTTCCTGCCGCCCAAGTCGGCGGGCCGGCAGACCATGCTGGCCGAGCTGAAATCGGCGCGCCAGACCCTGGTCTTCTTCGAGAGCGGGCCCCGGCTGCGGGCCAGTCTGACCGACATGGCGGCGGTGCTTGGGCCGCGGCCGGCGGCGGTGTGCCGCGAGCTGACCAAGCTGTTCGAGACCTGCGTGCGCGGTCCGCTGGATGCCCTGGCGGTGGATCCCGCCCTGGACGGGCCCAAGGGGGAGATCGTCGTGGTGGTGGGGCCGGGCGAGACCGAGACCGCCAGCGCCGCCGATGCCGATGCCGCCCTGACCGAGGCCCTGGCCCGGCTGGCCCCCGGCGAGGCCGCCTCGGAGGTGTCGCGGGCGCTGGATCTGCCGCGCAAGCCTCTCTACCGCCGGGCGCTGGAGCTGCAGGGGCGGGGATGAAGCGGGATCGCGTCCGTCGGCCGGTCCAGCCCGTCCGGGTGGCGTCGGAGCGGCGACGGGCGCGGGGCGGTCAGGCCTTCGCCGAGGGGCACGGCGCGGAGTGGGTCGCGGCCCTCTGGCTGATGCTGAAGGGCTATCAAGTGCTGGGATTTCGGCTGAAGACCCCGGGGGCCGAGATCGACATCCTGGCCCGCAAGGGCGGCATTCTCGCGGTCGTCGAGGTCAAGCGCCGCGCGACCCTGGAGGCGGCCCTGACCGCGCTGAAGCCGGCCCAGCGGGAGCGGCTGCGCGCGGCGGGGATGGCGGTGTTGCGCCAAAGACCCGGTCTGAAGGGATTGACGCTGCGGCTGGACACGGTGGCGCTGGCGTCGGGGCGGTTTCCGCGTCATCGTCGCGGTCTGTAGTCCCCAGGACCCGGGACGCGTCGTCGGAGGACGTCGCCATGCCACGAGCGGACGCGGAACGTGTGCTGGCCAAGGCGGGCCAGGCCGAGGGCGACGACTTTCCGTTGCTGGACGCGGCCATCGCCTGCGCCCTTCACGATCATCCGTTCCGCGACGCCGAACCGGCGCGGCAGCTGGCGCTCTGCGCGCGCGATCGCCTGGCCGAGCGCATGACGGGTGAAAGTCCGGACGACGCCCTGGCCGAGACCATGGCGGCCGACCTGCGGCTGAATGGCGACCTCTTGCACTACCACGACCCGGCCAACACCGACATCATCGCCGTGGCCGAGCGGCGCCGGGGCCTGTCGGTGGCCCTGGCCGTCTTCTACCTGGATGCCGCGCGGCATGCGGGGATGAAGGCCTCGGGCGTCGACTTTCCCAACCATTTCCTGCTGCGGGTCGAGACGGACGCCGGCCCGGTCGCGCTCGATCCCTTCAGCCAGGGCCGGGTGGTGATGCCGTCGGAGCTGACCCGCCGCGCCCTGCTGGCCGGCCTGACCCCGCACGTGGCCGACCGGCTGGATCTGCTGATGTCGCCCGTCAGCGAGAAACACGCCCTGATCCGGTTGCAGAACGTGCTGTTCAGCCGCGCCATCAAGGCCGAGGACTATGACAGCGCCGAGCGGTCCGCCGTGCGGCGGGCCCTGCTGGACCCGGACGATCACCGGCCCTGGCTGGATGTCGCGGCGGCGCGCGAGAAACAGGGGGCCCTGACCGGAGCCCTGGCGGCCCTGCACCGGGCCCACGCCGTCTCGGGTCAGGACCACCGGATGCATCAGGTCAGCATGGATCGCCTGCGGATGCGGCTGAACTGACGCGCGTCCTCAACGCCGGGAGGCGCGCACCCAGGCTTCGCGCGCGGCGAGCAGGCGTGACGGGACCAGGCCCCGGACACTGGCGCGCGGATCCAGCTTCAGACCTGCCTCGGCACCCTTCTGCCAGGCGACCGTGGCCTCGGCAGCCTGGGCCTGATCGACATCGACCAGCGTCCCCGTCCGCGGCAGGGCCACGGCGCGTTCCAGCCGGACCTTGACGCCGCCCTCGGACGCGTCGGCGATCCTGCAGGCCAGCTCCCGATCGTCCACGATCAGCACGCCGCGACGATCGGCGGGCAGGCGCGGCTGGTTTCGACGATCCTGTGGGTTGGGCATGGTCACGGTTGCTCAACGCATGAACGCCGTGGCGGCTTCAAGCCCGCCTCAGTGCTGGTTGGCCGGAAGCCTGACGATCAGTCCGTCCAGCGCCTCGGACATGCGGATCTGGCAGGACAGCCGCGAGTTCGGTTCGACGCTCTCGGCGAAGTCCAGCATGGACTCCTCCATGGCCGAGGCCTTGCCCGCCTTTTCGCGCCAGGCCTCGTCGACATAGACGTGGCAGGTGGCGCAGGCGCAGGCCCCGCCGCAGTCGGCGTCGATGCCGGGCACGTTGTTGCGGACCGCCCCCTCCATGACGCTGAGGCCGGTCTTGACCTCGACGACATGCTCGCGGCCGTCATGCTCGATATAGGTGATCTTGGGCATGGGGCGGTCTTCGCAAAGGCGACCACGAGAGGCAAGGCCGTAAGTTGATGCCGTAACCCGCATATGGCAATAGTGGCCTATGAACGAGATGCGCAAGATCACCGCTTTCGTCCCGATCGACTTGATCGAGCGCGGTCAGAAAGTCACGGGCATGGGCGTGAGCGAGACCCTGCGGGAAGCGCTCCGCCGGATGCTGCGGGCCGATGCCTATGCGCGGCTGCGCGCATTGAGAGGCACGATGGATCTGGAAAGAGACAGCGGCGTCACGCTCGCCGCCCTGCGCGAGGAAGGGCCGGATCCTTGGGAGCGGGGTTGATCGCGGTCGATAGCAGCACGCTGATCGACTGGCTGAAGGGCGAACGAACGCCTCAGACCGCAGCCCTGAACCGCGCCATGGAGGACAACGTCCTCTTTCTGCCGCCCCCGGTAGAAATGGAGGTGCTGTCCTTTCCCGGCGAGCAAACCGAACTGGCCGAGGTGCTGGACGATCTTCCGCGCCTTCTCGTCACTGACGGTTTCTGGGCGCGCCGCGGCGACCCGCAGGACCGTTCTAAGCCGCCGTCTGAAGGCGAGGTTCGCGGACTCGCTGATCGCCCAGCTCTGCCTGGACCACGACGCGGCCTTGATCACCCGCGATGGCGACTTCCGTCACTTCGCGACCCACTGCGGCCTCAGGCTGGCCGTCTGATCAGGCGGCCTGCTTCTTGCGGTTCGGCGCGACCATCAGTTTCTTCGTCTCGGCGATGGCCTTGGCCGGGTTCAGCCCCTTGGGGCAGACCTGGGCGCAGTTCATGATCGTGTGGCAGCGATACAGTTTGAACGGATCCTCGAGGTCGTCGAGCCGGGCCTGGGTCTGGTCGTCGCGGCTGTCGGAGATCCAGCGATACGACTGCAGCAGGGCGGCCGGACCGAGGTATTCGGTCTGGTTCCACCAGTAGCTGGGGCAGGAGGTCGAGCAGCAGGCGCACAGGATGCATTCGTACAGACCGTCCAGCTTGGCGCGGTCCTCCGGCGACTGCAGGCGTTCGGTGGTCGGGTCCGCGTCGTCGGACTGGAGATAGGGTTTGATCGAGTCGTACTGGGCGTAGAACAGGGTCAAGTCGGTGACCAGGTCCTTGACCACGGCCTGGTGCGGCAGGGGGGCGATGGCGATGGTGTTGGACGCGCACTCGTCCCAGCCCTTGGTGCAGGCCAGGGTGTTGCGCCCGTCGATGTTCATCGAGCAGGAGCCGCAGATGCCTTCCCGGCAGGAGCGGCGGAAGGTCAGGGTCGGGTCGATGGTCGACTTGATGTGGATCAGGGCGTCCAGCAGCATCGGGCCGTGGTCGCCGGTGGGGACCTCGTAGACGTCCCAGCGCGGCGAGGCGTCGACCTCGGGGTCGTAGCGATAGACCTTGTAGGTCTTGACGTTCTTGGAGCCGGAGGCGGCCTTG
The DNA here is from genome assembly GCF_002002865.1 of Brevundimonas sp. LM2. Taxonomy (NCBI): domain Bacteria; kingdom Pseudomonadati; phylum Pseudomonadota; class Alphaproteobacteria; order Caulobacterales; family Caulobacteraceae; genus Brevundimonas; species Brevundimonas sp. LM2. Next base: position 343,885 of record NZ_CP019508.1, read on the forward strand.
TGGACACGGCCCTTGGTCGGCTTGGAGCCACGGGGGAGGGTGAGCTGGACCATCGGTTCCTCAGTAAACCCGCGCCTTGGGTTTGATGTATTCGATGTCCGTGGACATCGTGTATTCGTGCACCGGGCGGTAGTCGATCAGGACGCCGTCGCCCTGGGTCTTCCAGGCGAGCGTGTGTTTCATCCATTCTTCGTCGTGGCGATCGGGGAAGTCCTCGCGGGCATGCGCCCCGCGGCTTTCCTTGCGGTTGGCGGCGCTCTCGATCGTGACCAGGGCCTGGTCGATCAGGTTGTCGTATTCCAGGGTCTCGACCAGGTCGGTGTTCCAGATCATGCCGCGATCGGTGGTCTGGATGTCGGCTCCACGGGCGTGGATGTCGCGCAGCTTGGCGACGCCCTCGGCCAGGGTCTCGCCGGTGCGGAACACCGCCGCGTCGGACTGCATGGCCCGCTGCATCTCGCCGCGCAGTTTCGCCGTCGGGGTCGAGCCCGAGGCGAAGCGGAAGCGGTCCAGGCGGGCCAGGTGGCGGTCGGTCGTGTGAGCCGGGGCCTCGGGCACGGGGGCGGCCTTGTCGACCACCTCGCCGGCGCGCAGGCCGGCGGCTCGGCCGAACACCACCAGGTCGGTCAGGGAGTTGGAGCCCAGGCGGTTGGCTCCGTGGACGCTGACGCAAGCCGCCTCGCCCACGGCCATCAGCCCGGGCACCACGGTGTCGGCATCGCCGCCGACCTTGGTCAGGACCTCGCCGTGATAGTTCGTGGGGATGCCGCCCATGTTGTAGTGGACCGTCGGGATGACCGGGATCGGTTCCTTGGTCACGTCGACGCCGGCGAAGATCTTGGCGCTTTCCGAGATGCCGGGCAGGCGCTCGTGCAGCACGGCCGGGTCGAGGTGGTCGAGGTGCAGGTTGATGTGGTCCTTGTTCGGACCCACGCCGCGACCCTCGCGGATCTCCATCGTCATGGAGCGGGAGACGACGTCGCGGCTGGCCAGGTCCTTGGCCGAGGGGGCGTAGCGCTCCATGAACCGCTCCCCTTCCGAGTTGGTTAGATAGCCGCCCTCGCCGCGCGCGCCCTCGGTGATCAGGCAGCCGGCGCCGTAGATGCCGGTGGGGTGGAACTGGACGAACTCCATGTCCTGCAGCGGCAGACCCGCGCGCAGCACCATGGCATTGCCGTCGCCGGTGCAGGTGTGGGCCGACGTGGCGCTGAAATAGGCGCGGCCGTAGCCGCCGGTGGCCAGGATCACCAGCTTGGCGCGGAAGCGGTGGACGGTGCCGTCGTCCAGCTTCCAGGCCGTGACGCCGGTGCAGGCCCCGTCGTGCATGATCAGGTCGAGGGCGAAATACTCGATGAAGAACTCGACCTCGCGGCGCACCGACTGGCCGTACAGGGTGTGCAGGATGGCGTGGCCGGTGCGGTCGGCGGCGGCGCAGGTGCGCTGCACCGGGCCCTCGCCGTAGTTCTTGGTCATGCCGCCAAAGGCGCGCTGATAGATCTTGCCGTCGTCGGTGCGGCTGAAGGGCACGCCCCAGTGTTCCAGCTCATAAACGGCCTTGGGGGCCTCGCGGACCAGATATTCGATGGCGTCCTGGTCGCCCAGCCAGTCCGACCCCTTGACGGTGTCGTACATGTGCCATTTCCACGAGTCCTCGCCCATGTTGCCGAGCGCGGCCGAGATGCCGCCCTGGGCCGCCACGGTGTGCGACCGGGTCGGGAAGACCTTGCTGACGCAGGCGACCTTCAGGCCCTGCTGGGCGGCCCCGAGCGCGGCGCGCAGGCCGGAGCCCCCGGCCCCCACGACCACGACGTCATAGGCATGATCGACGAACTCATAGGTGGCACGCATCAGATGATCAGATCCCGAACCCGGCGGGCAGAGGCGCCGAACCCAGCGCCAGCCGCACGATGAAGAAGACACTGCCGGCGGCGAGCGCCAGACAGAACAGGGTGTTGAGACCGAGCAGCAGCCCCTTCGACCCGTCCCGATGGATATAGTCTTCCACGATGACTTTGAGGCCCATGTTCATGTGCCACAGCGTCGCAAGCAGGGTCACGGCCATCAGGCCGGCGTTCACGCGGTTGGAGAACCAAGCGACCGCCCCGTCGTAGCCGCCACCGGCGATCTGGAAGGCCGACCACATCGCCCACACGGTCAGGGGCACGAGGATCAGCGACGACAGGCGCTCGGCCGTCCATTCGCCCGCGCCGTGCACTTCGGAGACCTTGACGCCGTTGCGGAAGGCTTTCTGGACCCGGCTCACAGCGTGACCTTTCCGGTGGCGAACAGGGCGATCCAGAAACCGACCGAGGCCAGGATCCCGAACCAGATCGACAGATGCGAGGCCGTATTGGCCGATTTCGGCGTCAGGCCGGCCCCCGCGTCCCAGACCAGATGGCGGACGCCGGCGGCGAAATGATACATCAGGCTGACCGTCAGGCCGAACCAGACCAGCAGGCCCAGGGGCGAACCGGCCAGGGCCACGAAGGTCGCGTAGGCCTCGGGCCCGAAGGCCATCGCCCCCAGCCACAGCACGATCAGGGCCGTCGCGAAATAGAGGGCCGAACCGGTGATCCGGGTCAGGATCGACGCCAACATGGTCACGTGCCAGCGCCAGACCTGAAGATGGGGCGACAGGGGACGAGGGCGGCCGTTGGGCTGGGCCACGAAGCGACCGGTCTGGTCGTCCGCCGCGTCGCCGGAAGGGTTCGACATGCGATTGGTTCTCAAAAAAACCGAGGTTGATCAGGCGGAAAACCCGTGGGTCATGGCTTTAGGGACCGTCACGGGCCGGTGTCAACGCGATGCTGCGCTGCAAACGGCCGCACATCCGACGACGGCGATCGACCGTGGGACGGCGATCACGATTTCGCGTGACCGTCGTCTGCGCTGGTCATCGGTCGAGAACCGGGACAGTCTGGACCCGTGGTGCTCCTGGCCTTGATCTCTTTGGCGGTTTCATCGCCCCAGACGGTCGCGACCGACGGCGCGCCCCTCTATGCGCCGCCTGTCGTACGCCCGTTCGAGCCGCCCTCGAATTTCGGGCGGGTGACGGCCGAAGGCGACGGCCGCGGCGATCCGCGGCGGCGCCCGATCGACCATCCCGTCGCCGTCGGGGCCTATCGCGCCAGCTACGAGTTCGCCCCCACGTCCGCCGAGGCGGCCTATGATCGCGGCGTCGTCGAGGCCGAGTCCGGCATGGATGCGCGGATGGGTCCCCTGGACGGGCGCTGGCGGGTCCGGGACGCGTCCGGGGCCGAGATATTGACGCTGGCCCTGACCGACGAGGGCCCGGCGCGCCCGCTGGAGGGGGCCTGGCGCAGGGACGGGACGCCGACGGAGTCCGGCGTCATCGACCGGGCCGAACGGTCGAACGCAGGCGTGGTCCTGGCCTGGAGGGACGGCGGCCTGACTCTGCGGCCGTCGGGCGACGGCTGGGTCGGCGAGCTGACCGAGGCCGGTCGCCGTCGCGCCGTCACTCTGGCGCGCTAGCCACCCTCACCGCATCCGGCAGCCGGTCGCCATGGGGGATGGCACTGCCCCGCCCCCAGACCGGATCGGGCCACAGGCCGTCGTCGCGACGCCGCCCCACGACGTGGACGTGCAGCTGGGCCGTGACATTGCCGATGGCGGCGACGTTCAGCTTCTCGACCGGCCGCCCCATCGCCCGACCCAGCGCCCGGACCCTGGCCCCGGCCGCGACGATCTCGGCCATCAGCCGCAGCCGATCGGCTTCCGACAGGTCGTCCAGCTCCACCGCTCCGTCCACGCGCGGGATCAGGATCAGCCAGGGAAACCGGGCGTCGTCCTGCAGCCGGACCTGGCACAGGTCCCCATCGGCGACGAAGACCGAACCCGCCTCGAAGGCCGGGTCAACGGCGAAGCCAGCCATGCTCAGTCCAGGCCGTAGACCACGCAGGCCTGGTCGGTCAGGGTCTGCAGCGGCGGCTGCAGTGCCAGACGCGCCGCTTCGATCTGGGCCTCGCTGGGGGCCTGGCCTGGGGCGGGCGGCGCCGGTGGCGCCGGTGGCGGGGGAGGCGCAAACGCCATCCGGCTGCCGCTGACGACGATGTCCTCATCGACGGTGGTCGCCTGGGATGCGCCCGCGCCGTAGGAGGGCCAGCCGGCCAGGACGTCGGTCTGGCAGGCCCGGCCGGTCGGATCGATCACCCGCACGGCACCGAGGGTCGCGCCGGCGCCTTCGGCCGCCGCGCGGGCCCGGCTGGCGGCGTCGCGGACCGCCTCGCGGGCGAGGTTCGACTTGGCGACATTGTCGGGCTCCAGGCTGAAATAGACCTGGCCGATCGAATTGGGCTGGGAGGCGACGACGGTGGCGTAGATCCGCTCCAGCTGGCGGACGTCGCGGATGGTCAGGCTGACCGTCGCCTGGGCCTGATAGCGTTCGATGCGGTCGGCGCGGGTGTTGTCGCGCAGGACCCCGTTCTCGTCGCGGTACTGGTCATACAGGGGCTGGGTGGTCAGGCTGGTCTCGACCCGGACGGTGTCGACGCCATAGGCGGCCAGGGTCTGGCTCAGGGCGCGAACCTGGTCGGCGGCCTTCCTCGAGGCGTCGGCGACGCTGCGGTCGACGGTCTGGAAGGTGGCGGAGAAACCGGCCCGGTTCGCCTGCAGCTCGACCCGCACATGGCCGATCGAGGCGATCACCGGATCGCGCATCCACCAGGGGGCGGGCACGTACTGCTGGCCGATGGTGGCGGGCGGGGTCTGGGCCGCGGCGGGTGTGGTGAGCGCCGGGATCACGGCCAGGGCCGCCATCAACGGAAGTCCGAAGCGTGCGCGCATGATCAGGGTATCCTGTCGGTTGAAGCCTCGACCTTGCCCGGCGCTTCCGGCGGGGTAAAGCCGTCAGATGCCCGGCCCGTCCGCCTCCGCCAGCCAGCGCATCCGGCACGCCATGACGGCCGTCTCGCCCAGCCGCTCAACCAGCCGCCAATTGACCGCCGCCCCGATCGGGGCCCCGACCACGGGGATCAGCTGCGCCATCTTGGCCAGGTCGATGAAGTCGCGATACTCGATCTGGAACCGGCGCCAGTCGTAGTCGGCGAGGGCCTGGGGCTGGTCGACCCCGGCGATCCACCGCTCCAGTTCGGCCAGGGCCTCGGGCCGTCGCTTGGCGCTGGCGAAGGCGAGGTGGAAGATGTGCAGGACGAACAGCCGCTCGCGCAGCGTATCGCCCGTGGGGCCACCGCCCCAGCCGTAGGCGGCGACGATCTCGCCCAGCATGCGCACCTTGATCGCCATCAGGGCCGGGAAGTCCACGGCCGCCAGGACGAAGCCCCCGGTGCCGGCGACCCCGCCCTCGACGCTGGCGGTGTTGCGATGGGCGGTGATGACGGCCCGGGCCTTCAGCTCCCGCGCCGCCAGGGTTCCGTCGGCCATAGGCTTGGCCTTCAGCAGCTCCGAGCCGGACAGGATGCCCCGGGTCAGGGCTTCCACGCCCGAGGTGATGGCCGCGTGGACCCGCTCCGGGATGATCCGGTTGATCCGGTCCTGGGTGCCGCGCGTGGCCCGGTCCCACAGGCAGGGGGTCTTCAGCACCCGGGCGCGCCAGGCCGCGACCTCGGCCCGCACCGTGGTCTCGTCGGCGACGGTCAGCAGGCCGCCCGGCACGTCGGCGGGGGCCACGAAATCGGTCAGGGTCTGGGTCATGGTCGGGGAAACCTCACGCGGCGTCACGGTTGCAGGCGAAAGCCGCCGGGTCTAGACCGCCGCGCGACATCGGTATCGCACCGCACACCCTCTCCCGGAGATTGACCCCATGGCTCGCGCGAAGATCGCCCTCATCGGCGCCGGAATGATCGGCGGCACCCTGGCCCACGTGGCCGCGCGCGAAGCCCTGGGCGACGTGATCCTGTTCGACATCGCCGAGGGCACGCCGCAGGGCAAGGCGCTGGACATCGCCGAGGCCACCGCCGTGTTCGGCTCGGACGTCTCGCTGAAGGGCGCCAACGCCTATGAGGACATCGCCGGCGCCGACGTCTGCATCGTCACCGCCGGCGTGCCGCGCAAGCCGGGCATGAGCCGCGACGACCTGATCGGCATCAATCTGAAGGTCATGAAGGCCGTCGGCGAGGGCATCAAGGCCCACGCCCCCAACGCCTTCGTCATCTGCATCACCAACCCGCTGGACGCCATGGTCTGGGCCCTGCAGAAATTCTCCGGCCTGCCCAAGGAGAAGGTCGTCGGCATGGCCGGCGTGCTGGATTCGGCCCGCTTCGCCTATTTCCTGGCTGAGAAGACCGGCGTCTCGGTGCAGGACATCCACGCCTGGACCCTGGGTGGTCACGGCGACGACATGGTGCCGATGGTGCGCCACTCGACGGTCGGCGGCCTGCCCCTGCCCGACGCGGTCTCGGCCGGCCTGCTGTCGCAGGGTGATCTGGACGCCATCGTCGACCGCACCCGCAAGGGCGGCGGCGAGATCGTCGCCCTGCTGAAGACCGGCTCGGCCTTCTACGCCCCGGCCGAGAGCGCCGTCGCCATGGCCAAATCCTATCTGCTGGACCAGAAGCGCGTCCTGCCCTGCGCCGTCTGGCTGTCGGGCGAATACGGCCTGTCGGACCTCTACGTCGGCGTGCCCGCCCTGATCGGCGCGAACGGCGTCGAGAAGGTGATCGAGTTCACCACCAACGATGACGAGAAGGCGATGTTCGAGAAGTCCGTCGCCTCGGTCCAGGGCCTGCTGCAGGCCTGCAAGGACATCGACGCGTCCCTGGCGTAGGGGCGAGCGAGGGCGCTAACGCGCGGCCCGCGGGGCCTCGCTGCTTGAGCGCTTGGTCTCCTCCCCGTCCCGAAGGGATGGGGAGGTGGCAGCGAGCCCTTGCGAGCTGACGGAGGGGTTCTGCGTGCACCCAGAACCCCTACGTCCCTTCGCTTCGCTTCGGGCCACCTCCCCATCGCTGCGCGACGGGGAGGAGACACTTCTATTGAGACGTCGCCACCGTCCGTCCCAGGTCGGTGGCGAGGCTGCGCCAGACCTGGATGGGGTCGTCCAGCTGGGCGGCGTCGGTGCCCTGATTGAGCAGGACGTCGTACTGGGCCACGGCCTGGGGCTCTCCGCCTTCGGTTTCCGGAGCGGCGGAGAAAGCCTTGACGAAGCGGCGCTCGGCGTTCCAGCGCGAGATGATCTCGGGCGTGGCATTGGCCCCCGAGAAGGCGGCGGTGAACTGGACGTCGGGGCAGGCCCCGGCGGTGCAGGAAAACAGGGTCATGACCCAGCGCAGGGACCCGTCCTGCACCAGCAGATAGACCCGGTCGTCGCGGGCCTGGGGGGCTTCGACCGTCAGGCCCGCTGCCGTCAGCCGTTCAGCGATCGCCACGACCGGAAGGCCGTTCCAGCGTGCGGGGGCGGGGGCGCTTGCGGCCGGGGCGGGGGCCTCCTGAGCCAGGACCGGTCCGGCTAGGCAGGCGATGGTAAGGGCGAGGGCGAGACGGGTCATGCGCGGGTTCCTTGACCGCCTCACCCTAGAGGCTTTTGCGGCCAACCCAAGGCCGGGTCAGTCGGCCCGGGTCGCCTGGTCCAGCCAGGACTGGCTCGCCATCTCGTTCAGCCGCGACACGGTGCGTTCGAACTCGAAGGCCCCGTCGCCCGCCGGATAGATCTGCTCCGGGGCCCCGACGGCGGTGGCCACCAGCCGGGATTTCGCCTCGTACAGGGCGTCGATCAGGGTGACGAAGCGCCGGGCCGCCTGACGCCGGTCGGGGCCCAGCAGGGGAATGTCATCGATGAAGAGGGTGTGGAAGCGCTCGGCGACGGCCAGATAGTCCTGCGGCCCCAGCGGCACCTCGCACAGCTGATCGAAGGTCACCCGGGCCAGACCGCCGGCGGTGCGCTGGATCACCACCTCGCGGCCCAGGACGGTCAGCCGGGCCGGGCATTCGGGCATGCCGCCGCGCAGGTCGTCCCACAGCTGTTCGAAATCGCTTCGACCCACCCCGTCCGCGCCGTCGAACCAGACGCGCGAGGCCTTCATCCGGTCCAGCCGCCAGTCGCGCGCCCCGGACAGTTCTATGACCTCGCAGCGTTCCGAGATCCGGTCGATGAAGGGGGTGAACAGCGGCCGGTTGATGCCGTCCTTGTACAGCTGGTCGGGGGCCCGGTTCGAGGTGATGCAGACGACCACCTTCCGTTCGAACAGGGCGTCGAACAGGCGGCCCAGGATCATGGCGTCGGCGATGTCGGTGACCTGAAGCTCGTCGAAACACAGAAGCCGGGCCTCCGAGGCGATCAGGGCGGCCACCGGCTCGATCGGATCATCGCCCTTGTGCGTGCCGAAGACGGCCTGGCGGGTCTTGCGGTCGCCGTCGCGCCACTGGCGGATCAGGTCGTGGACCCGGGCCATGAAGGCGTGGAAATGGGCCCGGGTCTTCCTGGGCTCGGGGGCGCAGACGAAGAACAGGTCCATCAGGATGGACTTGCCCCGGCCGGGCGGGCCCCAGAGATAGAGGCCTCGCACTTCGGGCACCCCGCCGAACAGCTTGCGCTTGCCCAGGTCGATCTCCAGCCGGGACAGGGCCGCGACCGCTGTCCCCTGAGCCGGATCTCGGGTCAGCAGCCCCTGCGTCAGGCGACTTTCATAAGCACGGGCAATGCGAGAGGGCATGGAACTGGGGCATAGCGACGCCCGTCCGCCCTGAAAAGCGGTTGCTTCGCAGGCGCGAACGCCTAAATGCCAAACCTCGGAACACGATGCTCCGAACTCCCCCATACCGCGCTCAAGCAGCGAGGCTCCGCGAGCCGAGCGATAGCGCGTCCGAAGGACACCCAGAATGGGCTATAATATTGCGATCGTGGGCGCCACCGGCAATGTCGGGCGCGAGATGCTGACCATTCTCGAGGAGCTGGAGTTCCCGGTCTCGGAGATGCACGCGGTCGCCTCGCGGAAATCCAAGGGGATGGACGTCGCCTGGGGCGACAAGACCATCAAATGCCAGGACATCGACAGCTTCGACTTCTCGACCGTCGACATCGTGCTGATGAGCGCGGGCGGGGACGTGTCGCGCGCCTGGTCCGAGAAGATCGGCAAGCTGGGGCCGATGGTGATCGACAACTCCTCGGCCTTCCGCAAGGACCCGGACGTGCCGCTGATCGTGCCCGAGGTGAACCCCGACGCGATCAAGCTGGCGGGCAAGAAGAACATCATCGCCAACCCCAACTGCTCGACCGCCCAGCTGGTGGTGGCGCTGAAGCCGCTGCATGACGCGGCCAAGGTCAAGCGCGTGGTGGTCTCGACCTATCAGTCCGTCTCGGGGGCCGGCAAGGAAGGCATGGACGAGCTGTGGAACCAGACCAAGGCCATCTATGGCCTGGGCGACGCCAAGCCGAAAAAATTCCCCAAGCAGATCGCCTTCAACGTCATCCCCTTCATCGGGTCGTTCAACGAGGACGGCTATACCGACGAAGAGCAGAAGATGTCGGACGAGACCCACAAGATGCTGGATCCGAACATCAAGCTGACGGTCACCTGCGTCCGCGTGCCGGTCTTCGTCGGCCACTCCGAGGCGGTCACGGTCGAGTTCGAGCGGCCGATCAGCCCCGACGAGGCGCGCGCCATCCTGCGCGAGGCCCCCGGCATCCAGGTGATCGATAAGCAGGAGCACGACGGCTACATCACCCCGGTCGACGCGGCGGGCGAGCACGCCGTCTATGTCAGCCGCATCCGCAAGGATCACACGGTCGAGAACGGCCTGGTGTTCTGGGTCGTGTCCGACAACCTGCGCAAGGGCGCGGCCCTGAACGCCGTCCAGATCGCCCAGCTGCTGGACGAGACGGGCACCATCAAGCCCAAGAGCGGCTATCGCACCCTGACGGTCTAGAGTCCCTCTCCCTCTGGGAGAGGGAAAGGAATCGACGATGACCCCGCCTCCGCCCACCCCGACCCGCGCGGCCTTCCTGTCGGCGGTGGGTTGCTACATCATGTGGGGGTTCATGCCCCTGCTGTTCATGGGCCAGGCGGCGCAGGGGTTTTCCGCGCCGGAGATCCTGTCGCATCGGGCCCTGTGGTCGGTGCTGTTCGCCGGCGGCCTGGTGCTGCTGGCCGGGCAGTCGCCGCAGGTCCGGGCCGTGCTGAGCCAGCCGAAGACCCTGGCCTGGCTGGGTCTGGCGACGGTGCTGATCGCGATCAACTGGGGCCTGTACGTCTGGGCCACGACGCACCATGCGACCCTGGAAGCCAGCCTCGGCTACTACATCAACCCCCTGCTCAACATGGTCGTGGGGCTGTGGCTGTTCCGCGAGAAGATCGACCGGTGGGGCTGGGTGGCGATCGGTCTGGCGGCCGTCGGCGTGGTGTTCCAGGCCCTGGCCCTGGGTCGGCCGCCATGGATCTCGATCGCCCTGGCGCTGAGTTTCGGGGCCTATGGGATCATCAAGAAACGGGTGCCGGTCGAGGCCCAGGCGGGGCTGTTCATCGAATGCCTGCTGCTGCTGCCGTTCGGCCTGGTGTTCGTAGCCTGGCTGCAGATGCAGGGACAGGGTCATGCCTTCGCGACACCGGAGGCCTTCGGCTGGGCCCTGTTGAACGGGCCGGCGACGGTCCTGCCCCTGGCCCTGTTCGCCTATGCGGCGCGGCGGATGCCGCTGTCGACCATGGGGTTCATCCAGTTCCTGGCCCCGACCCTGCAGTTCGGCGTCGGCCTGGCCACGGGCGAGCTGTTCACCCCGCTGCGGGCCGTGTCGTTCGCCTTCATCTGGGTCGGGGCCGGGGTCTTCGCGACGGCGGCCTTCCTGCGGGCCCGGGCGGCGCGACGGGCCATGGCCGAGGCTGCCCAGCCGGTCTAGGCTGACGCATGCACGGTTCCCAGCGTCCCCCCTGCGAAGCCGGCCAAGTCCAGGCTGTGGCGGTCACGCAGACGGGCCTGTCGAAGGGCCGAAAGCGCGCCATCCTGGTCGCCACCGTGCTGGGCTCGGCCCTGACCTTCATCGACGGCTCGGCCCTGGGCGTGGCCCTGCCGGCCATCCAGCGCGACCTCGGCGCGGGCCCGGCGGCGGGGCAGTGGATCTCCAACGCCTATCTGCTGACGCTCGGGGCCCTCGTCCTGAGCGGGGGCGCGGCGGGGGATCGGTTCGGGCGCAAGCGGGTCTTCCTGATCGGGGTGGTCGTCTTCGCCCTGGCCTCGGTGGCCTGCGGCCTGGCTCCCACGGCGGCCCTGTTAATAATGGGCCGGGCGGCGCAGGGCGTGGGCGCGGCCCTGCTGACGCCCGGTGCCCTGGCCCTGATCGGGGCCAGTTTCCCGCCCGAGGAACGCGGCAAGGCCTTCGGCACCTGGGCCGGGGCGGGGGCCCTGTTCGGCATGGTCGGGCCGCTGGTCGGCGGCTGGCTGGCCGATCACGCGGACTGGCGGGCGATCTTCTGGATCAACGTCCCGCTGGCGATCCTGACCGTCGTCGTCGCCCTGAAGGCCGTGCCGGAAAGCCGCGATCCGGAGGCCAGGACGCTGGACGCGCCAGGGGCCGGACTGGCCGTGGCGGGGCTGGGCGTCCTGATCTGGGGCCTGACCGCCGCGCCGGACCGGGGCCTGGGGGACGGCTGGGTGGTGGCCGCCCTGGCGGCCGGGGTCGTCCTGCTGGGCGGCTTCCTGGTGGCCGAGGCGCGCGAGGCGCATCCGATGATGCCCCTCGGCCTGTTCCGGTCGCCGGTGTTCAGCGGGATCAACGTCCTGACCCTGCTGCTCTATTTCGCCCTGAGCGGGGCCATGTTCTTCCTGCCGTTCGATCTGATCCGGGTCCAGGGCTGGAGCGCGACCGAGGCGGGGTCGGCCATGCTGCCGTTCGCCGTGGTCATGGGGCTGTTCTCGACCGTGGCGGGCGGGATCGCGGACCGGTTCGGGGCGCGGCTGTCGCTGAGCGTGGGGCCGGTCCTGGCCGGGCTGGGGCTGGCGCTGATCGCCGTGCCGGGACGCGGGGCCGGCTATGTTGACGGGCCGCTGGCGGGGATGACGGTGCTGGCGATCGGCATGACCCTGGCGGTCGGACCCCTGACCGCGGCGGTCATGGGGGCGGTCGATCCCGGCCGGACCGGCGTGGCCTCGGGCGTCAACAATGCCGTGGCGCGGATCGCCGGCCTCCTGGCCGTGGCGCTGTTGGGGCTGGTCCTGTCGGCGGTGTTCGTGGCGACGCTGGAGGCTCCCGAGAGCCGGGCCCTGCTGGGCGGGGTGATGGCGGGGACGGAGACGTCGGATGCCGCCATCGACGCCTTCCACACCGCCTTCCGCTGGGTCATGGGCCTGTCGGCCGTCTGCGCGGTCGTCGCCGGGATCGTCGGGGGTCTGACCGCGCCCGGACGGGTTCAGAGCGCCGAATAGAGAGCGTCGATCAGCCGTTGCGCCCGCGGGTCGCCCAGCAGATAGGGCGACTGGCGGGTCATGGCATAGGCGGCGGAGAGCTTCGTCGCCGGATCGGCGAAGGCGCACGACCCGCCCCAGCCGCAGTGGCCCAGGGCGTCGGGGTTCGGTCCGAAGATGTTCAGCCCGGCGTTGCGGGTGAAGCCGGCCGCCCAGCTGAGGGTGAAGGGCAGGACCCTGTCCGGGCCGACGATGCGCTCGCGGCTCGCCTCGGCCACCACGCCCGGGGACAGCAGGGTCTTGCCGTCCAGCCGCCCGCCGTCGGCCAGCAGGCCGAGCAGGCGCGCCAGGCCCAGGGCCGTGCCGTGCAGATTGGCCGAGGGGATCTCCGCGGTGCGCCATTCGGTCGATCCGCGACCGCCGGGGGCCGAGCCCCGATCCAGGAAGGCGGCGGTCTTGACCGCGTCGATGGGGCCGAGGTCGATGGCCTTGGACGGTTTGCGCAGGATGGCGACCCGGTCGTGCTCGGCCTCGGGCAGGCCGATCCACAGGTCCAGGCCGAAGGGCTCGGCCCAGTCCTGGCGCAGGGCCTGGCCCATGCTGCGGCCGTCGGAGAGGCGAAACACCTCATTGGCCAGAAAGCCGACCGTGACCGGGTGGTAGCCCGAGGCCGTGCCGGGCGGCCACATCGGCGCCTGGGCCGCCAGGGTGTCCAGCACCGCCCTCTGGTCGAACCAGATGGTCGGGTCGACCGTCTGGGTGAAGCCCGGCAGACCGGCCTGGTGCGACAGCAGCTGGGCCACGGTGATCTCGCCCTTGCCGTGGGCGGCGAAGGCCGGCCACAGGTGGGCGACCTTCTCCTCATAGGCCAGTTTTCCGCGCTGGACGGCCGAGGCGATCAGCAGGGCCATGACCGCCTTGCCGGTCGAGAAGACGGGCACCAGCGACCGGTCGGTGAAGGGGGTGTCCGTGCGCGGGTCGGCCGACCCGGCCCACAGGTCCACCACGGTCTCGCCGGCGATGACGACCGAGAACCGGGCCGCCTGTTCGTTCAGCCTGTCGGGGGCGTCGGTGAAGTTATTGGCGAAAGCGTCCTTCACGGCGGCGAAGCGCGGCGGGCAAAGGCCGGAGATCTCGGGAGCGGTGGTGGTCATGCGGGGCTCATATCCGGCGTTTGCGACGCCCGCCACCGCAGAGCGCCCTGGGCGGCGACGACGCCCGAGGCCAGGGCGGCCTGGATCAGATAGCCGCCGGTCGGGGCCTCCCAGTCGATCATCTCCCCGGCCACGAAGACCCCGGGGCGGGCGCTCAGCATCAGGGCGGGATCCAGCCCCTCGAACCGCACCCCGCCGGCGGTGGAGATGGCGCGGTCCAGCCCCTGGATGCCGGTCAGTTTCAGCCGGACCGCCTTGATCCGCTTGGCCAGTTTCTCGACGCCCGGCGGGATGTCGCCGATCTCGCGCAGCACGGCGATGGCGGCGGGCGACAGGCCGCCGGCCTTGCGCAGGTGGTTGGTCATGCTGTCCTTGCCGCGCGGCCGCACCAGCCGTTCGGCGAGGGCGGCCTCCGACAGGTCGGGCCGCAGATCCAGGCTCAGCAGGGCCGAGCCGTCGGCCGCGATGGCCCGGCGCAGCGCCGCCGACAGGGCATAGACCGCCCCGCCCTCGACGCCGTAGCGGGTCAGGACCAGTTCGCCCTTCAGGGGCTGGCCGCCGAAGCTGAGGGCCACGGGCTTCAGCACCGCCCCGGCGAAGCGGTCGGTCAGGACCTCGGTCCAGGCCACGTCGAACCCGGCGTTGGCGGGAACCAGGGGGGCCACGGGGATGCCCTCGCCTTCCAGCGCGGGCACCCAGGCCCCGTCCGAGCCCAGCCGGGGCCAGCTGGCCCCGCCCATGGCCAGGATGGTGGCGGCGGGCTGTTCGAGGCGTTCGCCGTCCGGGGTGTCGAACACCAGGGTCTCGCCGCGCCAGCCGGTCCAGCGCGACCGCGTCCGGATCTCGACCCCCAGGTTGGCCAACCGCCCCAGCCAGGCGCGCAGCAGGGGCGAGGCCTTCATCGTACGAGGGAAGACCCGACCGCTGGAGCCGACGAAGGTCGGTTGGCCCAGGCCGTGGGCCCAGGCGATCAGGTCGTCGGGGGAAAAGGCGTCCAGCCAGTCGGTCAGCGGCGGCTCGGCGGGGCCATAGCGGGCCAGGAAGGCCGGCTGGTCCTCGGAATGGGTCAGGTTCAGGCCGCCGCGCCCGGCCATCAGGAATTTGCGCCCGACCGACGGCATGCGGTCATGGACGACGACGCGGGCCCCGGCGCTGGCCAGGGTCTCGGCGGCCATCAGCCCGGCGGGGCCGGCGCCGATGATGTGGACGGCGGGATCGAGGGGGGTGGTCATGGCCGCTCCTTAGCCCGGCGCGGCTTGCACAGGAACGTCCCATCCCGTCATACGCTTGGGGAACCATGAGCGTTGCCTTTACCCGCGAGGAGGATCTGGAGGCCACGGCCGCCGATCTGCCCGATCGCCCCGTCTCCCCCCATGCCAATCTGGTGACGCCGCAGGGCCTCGCCGCGATCGACGCCGCCCTGGCCGAGGCCCGCGCCGCCTATGGGGCGGCTCAGGCATCGGGCTCGATCGAGGCCGACCGCACGGCCATGGCGCGGGCCACGCGCGACCTGCGCTACTGGTCGGCCCGACGCGGCAATGCCCAAGTGGTCGAGGCCGAAGCCGACGGCCGGGTCCGGTTCGGCGGCACGGTGACGATCGAGCGCGAGGACGGCCGCACCCAGACCTGGCGCATCGTCGGCGAGGACGAGGCGGACCCGACGGCGGGCTCCGTCAGCCACGTCTCGCCCCTGACCCGGGCCCTGATCGGCAAGGCCGTCGGCGACACCGCCACGGTCGCCGGTCAGTCGGTCGAAATCATCGCAGTGGACTGAACCGCCGGAGCGCCCCACATTGGCGCTCAAGTCGCGCGCGCCGGACGCGCGTTTCGTGCCCCTCAAGAAGGACTCTCATGGCCAGAAAACCCAACTACGGCTTCGAACGGATGGAACGGGACAAGGCGGACGCCGAAAAGGCGGCCCGCAAGGCGGCGGCCAAACAGGCCAAGAAGGACGCCAAGGCGCGCGGCGAGGACGTCGATCACCCCGACTGGGCCCCGCCCTCGGACGAGGCCGACGAACCGGCCTAGGTTCAGAGGACCGCGGCGGTCAGGATGCGGCGATCGGACCGGCCCTGGACCAGGACCACGGTCCGGTCGTCGGTGTCCGTGGCGGCCGGCAGGGTCAGCAGGATCGGCTGGCCGCGCCAGGGCCCCAGCCGTGTCAGGCTGCGCACCACATTGACCGCGCTGACGACCTGGCCCCGGTTGTCGCCGTCCGAGACGCTGACGTCCTGGCGGCCCGGGCGATAGGTCACGGCCCAGACGTCGGCCCCACCAGCGGGGACAGCGCCGCTGCCGATGCCGACGGCGTCGCCGCTTTCGCGAAACTGGATCTCCGGCGGAAACACGCGGCGGGCGGCCTCCTCGACGATGGCGCCCTGGACCGCCTCGGCGTCCGAGCCCGAGACCTGGCGGCGGCCGTCGATCACCACCTGGGGCGTATAGACGCCGCGCAGCCGCAGGGCCGACTGATAGGCCCGCTGGCGCTGGCCGAACTCGGGCCGGGCGAAGGTGTCCTGCCAGCCCAGATAATCCCAGTAGTCGACGGACCAGGTCAGGGCGATGACCCCGGGGGCCTCGGCCAGGGCCTCGACCATGCGGTTGGCCTCGGTACAGCCTGAGCAGCCCTGGGCGGTGAACAGCTCGACCACCACGGGCTCGACCGGGCGCAGGGCCCGCACCGCGTCGCCGACCCCGGCGGTCTGGGCGTCGGACCCAACGGCGGCCGCGCCCACGAGGGCGGCCAGGCCCGCGACGAAGATGCCCTGAAGGTTCATACGCCGAGTCCTAACCGGGACCGCGTCGCTCCGCGCCTCATATTCGCGTGAACCAGCCGGTCTTGCGCGCGCCAGCGATCAGTCCATCAGCTGCTGGCTCAGATAGACATAGTGCCGGGCGCAGCGGCGGGCGTTGGCGACCGGGTCGGCGTCGTTGGAGTGACCGCCCGCGGTCTCCTCGTAATAGAGGGCGTCGTGACCCTGATCGGTCAGGCGGGCGGCGAACTTGCGGGCATGGCCGGGGTGGACGCGGTCGTCGCGGGTGTTGGTGGTGACATAGACGCGGGGATAGTCCGTGTCCGGACGAAGTTGCTGATAGGCGGAATAGCGGGCGATGAAGGCGGCGTCGCCGGGGATGCGTGGGTCGCCGAATTCGCCGATCCAGGAGGCCCCGGCCGGCAGGTCGGGATAGCGCAGCATGTCGATCAAGGGGCTTTCGATCACCGCCGCGTTGAACAGTTCCGGATGCTGGGTGATCGAGACCGAGGTCAGGACCCCGCCGTTCGAGCGGCCATAGATGCCGAGGCGGCGGGGCGAGGTGATGCCGCGCGTCTGCAGGTCGCGGGCCACGGCGGCGAAGTCGTCGAAGGCGAGCTGGCGGTTCTCGCGCAGGGCGGCCTGGTGCCAGGCCGGGCCGAACTCGCCGCCGCCGCGGATGTTGGCCTGGACGAAGACTCCGCCGTTCTCGAGCCAGAGCTTGCCCATCTCGGGCTTGTAGGCGGGCGGGAAGGCGACCTGGAAGCCGCCGTAGCCGAACAGGATGGTCGGGGCCGATCCGTCCATCGCCAGGTCTCGGGGCCGGGTGACGAAATAGGGGATCTTGGTCCCGTCCGTGGAGGTGGCCTCGAACTGTTCGACCACATGGGTCGAGGCGTCGAACAGGGCGGGGCCGGCCTTGAGCGCGACGAGGTCGGTGGCTTCGGCCTCCAGCAGGCTGAGCGTCGGCGGCGTCAGGAAGCCCTGGGTGGAGACGAACACTTGGCCGCGCGCCTTGGACGAATCAGCCAGGCCGACCGCCAGGTTGTCCGGGACGGTGATCTCCTGCGCGTTCCAGCGCGCGGGTCGCCCGGGTTGGTGGCGATAGACGTGCAACTGGCCCGCGACATTGTCTGTCGTCGCGATAACCAGACGGTCGTCCAGCACGGCGACCTGCTGCACGGACTGACGCGCTTCCGGCACGAAAACCACCACTGAGGGACCATCATCAATGATGACTCGATCATCTGATTTCACCAGCTCGGACGGATAAAAGGCGAGTACGGCCCCCGCTGGGGAAGTCCCCCCGTTGAGCGTCCAGGCTTCTTCGGGCGAGAAGATCAAGCGCCCTTGCAGGACGCCGTGAACCGTAACCCGTGCAGGCAGGTCCAGTTGGACCGCACCCGTATCCGCCAGCATCCACGTCTCCGACCGGAAGGTGTCCAGCGGGCGGGTGATGATCACCGCCTCGACCACCCCGTCCTTGTCGCGATAGACGGTGGGGCTGACGCCATAGCCGCCGTCGGCGCTGTCGCCGCGATAGACCTCGGTCGCCTGGGCCAGGGTCTGGCCGCGCGTCAGCCGTTTGACGATGAAGGGATAGCCGCTCTCGGTCAGGGTGCTGGGCCCGAAGTCGGTGGCGACCAGCAGGGTGTCGCGGTCCAGCCATTCCAGCCTGTGCTTGCCCTCGGGCAGGACGAAGCCGCCCTCCCGGCCTTGAGCCGGGACGAAAGTCCGGGTGGCGAGGTCGAACTCGCGCACCACCACGGCGTCCTTGCCGCCGTCGGACAGGCTGATCAGGCAGCGGGTCTCGTCGGGGGCCAGGCAGTCCGCGCCCTTCCAGACCCAGTCCCGGCCCTCGGCGCGGGCCAGGGCGTCGACGTCGATCAGGGTTTCCCAGGCGGGGGCGTCGGTGCGGTAGCGGTCCAGCGTCGTGCGCCGCCACAGGCCCTTGGGATGGTCGGCGTCCTGCCAGAAATTGCCGATGCCGTCGCCGAGGAAGGATGGGGCCGGGATCCGGGCGGTGGACGACAGGATGTCGAAGGCCTGTTGACGGAAGGTCTCGTAGCGGGGGTCTCCGGTCAGGACGGCGAGCGACCGTTCATTGGCGGCGGCGAGGAAGGCCAGGGCCTCGGCGCCCTCGACCTGCTCCAGCGCCAGGTGATCGTCGGCGGCGCGGACGCCGGCAGGGGATAGATCGGTCGGCAGGTGGGGCGGGGGCGTCTGGGCCAGGGCGGGAGCGGCGAGCACCATCAGGGCCGTCGCCGCCATCAGGGTTTGGATACGCATCAAGCCTCAGTCCATCAGCCGGCGGGTGAGATAGGTGTATTCCAGGGCGATGCGCCGGGCGGTCTCGCGCAGGTTGGCGCCGGCCGCGTGGCCGCCGTCGGTGTTCTCGTAGAACAGGACCGGATAGCCCAGCTCCTCCAGCCGCGCGGCGGCCTTGCGGGCGTGGCCCGGGTGGACGCGGTCGTCCTTGGTCGAGGTGTGGATGAAGACCTCGGGATACGGCTGGCCCGCCCGCAGGTTCTGATAGGGCGAGTATTCGCCGATCCAGGCGCGCTGTTCGGGGATGTCGGGATCGCCGTATTCGGCCCGCCAGGACGCCCCGGCCAGCAGCCTGTGGAAGCGGAACATGTCGAACAGGGGCACCTGGATGACGGCGGCGTTGATCAGGTCCGGCCGCTGGGTCAGCATCGCCCCCATGAACAGCCCGCCCTGCGACCCGCCCATGATGCCGAGGTGGGGTTGGCTGGTGATGTTGCGGGCGATCAGGTCCTGGGCCACCGCCTGGAAATCCTCGTGCGCCCGCTGGCGGTTCCGCTGCAGGGCGGCCTCGTGCCAATTCGGCCCGAACTCGCCGCCGCCGCGGGTGTTGGCGACGACATAGATCCCGCCCCGCTCCAGCCACAGCTTGCCGACCGTGGCCGAATAGCCGGGCAGCAGCGAGCTCTGGAAGCCGCCGTAGCCGTACAGAAGGGTCGGGTTGGACCCGTCCAGGGCCAGGGCGGTGCCGTGAACGACGAAATAGGGGATCAGGGTGCCGTCAGCCGAGCGGGCCTCGAACTGGGCGACCGTCATGTACGCGGCGTCGAATTTGGCGGGCAGGGCCTTGACCACGGCGGCCCCACCATCTGCGGCGTCGGCCAGATACAGGCTCTGCGGCGTCAGATAGCCGGAGACGCTGACGAAGACCTGGTCGTCGACCTCTGACGCCGAGCCCAGGCCGACCGAGACGTTCTCGGGCAGGTCCAGGCGGCTGCGGGCCCAGTCGCCGTCGGGATTGGGGGTATAGACATAGGCCGCGCCGCGCACGTTATCGAACAGGGCGACCACCAGCCGGTTGCGCGTGGCGGTGACCGACTCGATCGATTCCCGCTCGGTCGGACGAATGATCAGCCGCGCCGGCGTCGCCGGATCGGCCAGCCAGGCGCTGAGCGGCCAGGCGATCAAGTCGCCGGTCTGGAAATCCTGGCCGGACGGGGCGGTCCAGGCCTGTTTGACGGTGACGACCAGCTGGCCCTGGACCAGGGCATTGATGTCGGACTTGGCCGGCAGGGCCAGCTGGGTCGTGGTGCCGTCGGCGTTCAGCCGGTGGGTCTCGCCCTCGTAGAAGCTGACGCCCCGGTTGATCAGCACGGCCTGGACCACGCCGTCGGCATCGCGCAGGGCGAAGCCGCTGACGGAGACGTCCGACGGCTGGCCGGTGAACAGGGTCTCGGCCTGGTCGATCGACTGGCCCCGCTTCAACCGTTTGACGATCATCGGATAGCCCGAGGAGGTCAGGGTGCCCGGGCCGAAGTCGCGGGCCACCAGCAGGGTGTCGGCGTCGACCCAGGCCACGCCGCCCTTGGACTCGGGCAGGTCGAACCCGCCGTCGACAAAGGCGCGGGCCTCGGTGTCGAACTCGCGCACCACGACGGCGTCCTTGCCGCCGTCCGACAGGGAGACCAGGCACAGCCGCTCCTCGGGCGGCAGGCAGGTCGAGCCCTTGTAGACCCAGTTCCTGCCCTCGGCCGCCGACAGGGCGTCGATGTCGAGGATGGTCTGCCACTCGGGGGCGTCGGTGCGGTAGCTGTCCAGCGTGGTGCGCCGCCAGATGCCGCGCACATGCTCGGCGTCCTGCCAGAAATTGTCGACCGCGCCGGTTCGGGTGAAGCCCGGCTGGGGGATGCGATCGCGCGCCTGGACCAGGTCCAGGGCCTGCTGGTGCAGAGTCTCGTAGCGGGGGTCGCCCTGCAGCACGCCCAAGGATTGGGTGTTACGCGCATCGACCCAGGCCATGGCGCGCTCGCCTTCGACATCTTCGAGCCACAGATAGGGGTCGGTGGCGTCGGTCGTGGCGAAGCCGCCCTCGATCAGCGGCGGATTGGGCGAAGTGCGGTCGGGGGCGGTCTGGGCGATGGCGGGGGGTCCGATCAGGGTGGAGGCCAGAAGGGCGGCAAGGCCGGCGCGGCGGATCATGGGGCGGCTCCTCAGGCGGTCGGGCCGCACCTTAGGGGCCGTGCCCGGACGGGCAAGGCGGACGCGTGGGAGGTTACCGATTTGTCATCCGGACCCGGACTCAACGTCCGTCGTCGGGAATGCACAGCAGGTTGCCGCAGGCCTTGCAGTGCACCGCGTCGGGGTCGTGCAGCCTCAGGCCGCACCGGTCGCAGGGGAAGCGGACCTTGTGCGGCCCCAGCAGGGTCTGGCCCAGGCGGACGAACAGGGTGACGCCCACCAGCATGATGACGATGGAGACGAGACGGCCCCAGACCCCGGGCAGCAGGATGTCGCCATAGCCGGTCGTGGTCAGGCTGGTGACGGTGAAATACAGGGCGTCGACCCAGCCGCTGATGCCGTCGTAGCGGCCCATGAAACTGGTGTAGACGAAGCCGGTAGCGACGAAGACGAAGGTCACCAGGGCGACGACGGCCTTGGTCGTGTCCTCCACCCGGGTGTCGTCGTAGCGCCGGCCGATGGTGCGCCAGAAGAAGTCCGAGTTGACCAGGGTCCACAGCCGGATGACCCGCAGGAAGCCGAGGTTGAACAGCCAGGCGGGGAACAGCAGGGTGGCCAGGATGAAGAGGTCGACCCAGACGATGGGCCGTTTCAGCCAGTCCTTGATATCCGAATAGGCCAGGGCGCGGGCCAGCAGATCGGCGCCGAGCAGGGCGGCCACCACATAGTCCAGCGCATAGAAGACGAGCCGGTCATCGCGCAGCAGGGGGGCGGCGACGAAGAAGCCGATGATGGTCAGGTCGACGACCAGCACCGCCAGCCGGAAGCGCACGGCCGTGCGCGACGTGCCGTGGTAGAGGGCCCGCAGTCGGGCGCGAAGTCTGAGCCCCCCGTCGGCGGGCCGGTCCGATGCGGTCATGGGATTTCTCTAGCCGAGGCATCGGGCCACGGCCACCGCCGCCCGACGCGGCCGATTGGACAGGCCGCGTCAGACGTCGGGGATCAGTGCTTCTGGATGGCGGCGGCGATCTGGTCGGTCGAATGGCCCGCCAGGTCCTTGGCGATCTCGCCGACCAGCTTGGACGACAGTTCCTTGTGCCAGTGCTTGCGCAGCTCACCCAGGGTCTTGGGCGCGGCGATGACCAGCAGGGCGTCGAACTTGTTGTTCAGGGCCCATTTGTTCAGCACCTCGGCCACGCCCATGGCGAAACCATCCTCGGCCTGGGTGTCGTTGTCGGGGTTGGCCCCGCTGGAGTGGCGGCCGGGCGAGCCCGACACCCGGTCCTCGATCGCGGGGGTCGGCTGGGCGGTCAGGGCGACGTCGGTGTGGCCGGTGTTCTTGAACAGGGCCAGCTTCTCGCCGTCGACCACGGCCACCATCGCGCCATTGGGAAGGTTCATCGGAAAAGCCTCGCTTGTTGTCCAGGGAGACCGCCTAACGGGTGGGCGGCCCAGGCGTTGCGTCGCTTGGGCTTGGGCCACTGCGGTGAGCGTGCCTATATGGCCGCCATGCAGGCCTCCACACCCTTCGTGAAGATGAACGGCGCGGGCAACGACTTCGTCGTGGTCAATGCGCTGGCGACACCGTTCACGCCCGACGGCGACCGGGTGCGGGCCCTGGCGAACCGTCAGACGGGCGAGGGGTTCGACCAGCTGATCGCCATCGAGCCCTCGGACCGCGCCGACGCCTTCATGCGGGTGTGGAACGCCGACGGCGGCGTGGTCGAGACCTGCGGCAACGCGCTGCGCTGCGTCGGCTGGATGCTGATGCAGGCCAATGGCTCCGACCGCGTGACCATCGACACCCTGGGCGGCCCGGCGACCGCGACACGGGCGGGGCCGGAACGGGTCACCGTCGACATGGGCGCGCCCCGGCTGGACTGGCGTGACATCCCCCTGGCCGAAGAGATGGACACGCGCGGGATCGAGCTGCAGATCGGGCCGATCGACGACCCGGTCATGCACACGCCCGGCGCGGTCAGCATGGGAAATCCGCACGTCGTCTTCTTCACCGACCGGCAGGACGACGGCTTCGTCACGGGGGCGGGGTCGCTGATCGAGCACCACCCGCTGTTTCCGCAGGGGGTGAACGTCGGCTTCGCCCATGTGCTGGCCCCGGACCGGATCCGGCTGCGGGTGTGGGAGCGGGGCGCGGGCCTGACCCGGGCCTGCGGCACCGGGGCCTGCGCGGCGCTGGTGGCGGCGTCCCGTCGCGGCCTGACCGGTCGGAGCGCGACCGTTGTCGTCGACGGCGGCGAGCTGCAGATCGACTGGGATGAGGCCACCGGCCACGTGATGATGACCGGCCCGGTCGAGATCGAACGGACGGGACGGCTGGGCTAAAGCCGGCGCTTCAGAAGTCGATGGCCAGGCCCTTCTTCTCCCAGTCGCCGTAGCGCGTCGGCTCGGGTCCCTGCGGTCCGCCATGCTCGTCGGGCAGGATCGCGGCCTCGGCGGCGGCGCGGCGCTCGGCGGCCTCGGCCAGGGCGCGGCGGGCGGCGTCCGTCAGCGGTCGAGGCGGCGTCTCGGCGATCGGCGCGGGCAGGGGGGCTGGATCGGTCACGGCGGTCTCCGGTCTGTGACCTTGAAGATAGGCGGCGGGGCGGGCCCGGCCAAGACGGGCGGCCACAATCGCGCCCTTGCATCGCAGGGCGTCAGGCCCTTTAAGCGCCGCCAATCCCCGCCGCGCATCGTTCTTCAAGGATCCCGCCATGGCCAAAGCCTCCGACAAGCCCGTGAAGAAGGTCGTGCTGGCCTATTCCGGGGGCCTGGACACCTCGATCATCCTGAAATGGCTGCAGACCGAGTACAACGCCGAGGTCGTGACCTTCACCGCCGACCTGGGCCAGGGCGAGGAGCTGGCCCCCGCCCGGGAGAAGGCGCTGAAGATGGGGATCAAGCCCGAGGACATCTTCATCGACGACCTGCGCGAGGAGTTCGTGCGCGACTTCGTCTTCCCGATGTTCCGCGCCAACGCCCTGTACGAAGGCCAGTATCTGCTCGGCACCTCGATCGCCCGGCCGCTGATCGCCAAGCGCCAGATCGAGATCGCCCGCATGGTCGGCGCCGACGCGGTCTGTCACGGGGCCACCGGCAAGGGCAACGACCAGGTCCGGTTCGAGCTCGGCTACTATGCGCTGGAGCCCGACATCCGGGTCATCGCCCCCTGGCGCGAATGGGAATACCGCAGCCGCGAGGCCCTGATCGAGTTCGCCGAGAAGAACCAGATCCCGATCTCCAAGGACAAGCGCGGCGAGTCCCCGTTCAGCGTCGACGCCAACCTGTTGCACTCGTCCTCCGAGGGCAAGGTGCTGGAGGATCCGAACGTCGAGGCCCCCGAGTTCGTGCACCAGCGCACCATCAGCCCGGAGGACGCGCCCGACACGCCGCAGGTCTTCACCATGACCTTCGAGAAGGGCGACGCGGTCGCCATCGACGGCGAGGCCATGAGCCCGGCCACGCTCCTGACCAAGCTGAACGAGCTCGGCCACGACAATGGCGTCGGCCGGCTGGACCTGGTCGAGAACCGCTACGTCGGGATGAAGTCGCGCGGGGTCTATGAGACGCCGGGCGGCACCATCCTGCTGGCCGCGCACCGGGGCATCGAGTCGATCACGCTCGACCGGGGGGCGATGCATCTGAAGGACGAGCTGGCGGTCAAATACGCCCAGATGATCTACAACGGCTTCTGGTTCGCGCCGGAGCGGGAAATGCTGCAGGCCGCCATTGACCACAGCCAGCAGAAGGTCTCGGGCACGGTCCGGATCAAGCTGTACAAGGGCAATGTCTCGGTCATCGGCCGCGAGAGTGCCAACAGCCTGTACGACCAGGACCTTGTCACCTTCGAGGAAGGCGTCCAGGCTTACGACCACAACGACGCCGCCGGCTTCATCAAGCTGAACGCGCTTCGCCTGCGGGTCCTCGCCAAGCGCAACGCTCGCTGATCCTGCAACGCGATCTGGAAGGACTTTCACAAGGTTGTCTAATCGGCTAACCGTGTTCCACGAGTTCCAGCTTGAGGGGGATTGTATGCCGATTGATGCCGCCACGGTCGAGAATGCTAAGCAGGCCCAGAGGGTCGAAAGTCTTCCTTGCCGCAACTGCACGTTTGATGAGGCTCTTTTTCAGATCGTCAAGGATAAGCTGAAGGCAAATCTTTCGGAAGTCAGCGAAGCCGGAACCATCTCGGAACAGAGCCAACTGTACCTGAGGTTCAAGGACTTCGTCATTCGCCAGATCGAGCAGTTGGTCGATACGGCCATCCATGCCCTTTACGAGACCGACAATCCGCTGGCCGGTCACCAGACCCGGCCGGGCCGGCGGGTCAATCTCATCAGCCCCCACCATGACGTCATTCGCCGTCGCGCGCGTCATCTGGTTGAACAGCTGCAGCCTGAGCTTGGAGCGAAGCGCATAACCGGGATTAGACTGACGGTGGCGGATGTTATGAACACGACGGACTGGGAAAGACTGACCCGGGTGTTCTGGAGAAGTTACAGACCCTGATGTCTTGGCTGAGACCGCATCACCCGTTCGTTCGATGGACGGGTTTGAAGGCCTTGATCTACAATTCGAACTTGCTGACGGTCGTCTTCGGCGCGGTCCTGATATTCGGTCTGCCCGAAGCTCTGCTCACAGAAGACGCCACCTGCGCCCCGGCTCGCGGTGAAGTGCGGCTGATGGGTCTGTTCTTTGTAGCCCTTGTCTTCGGCCTCGCGGCGTCGACAGTTTTGTTTCCTCTGATGGCACCGACGCAGTTTCGCGACTTCGCCAATCGCTCTGAGTATCTGTCCGGGAAAGCGGTAAGGCAGCGGGAAACATATAAGGAGGTATGGGCCAAGGCGGAGGTCGATTTTCCTCTTCGGAAGGCCATCCTTATTGGGCTCTTAATAGCTTGTGCAGCGCTCTTTTGCGGATTCGCAGTGAGTGCTGCCCGTTTTCTTGTAGAGACTCAATCGTGCACTCACCCTTCTCCAGAGCCGCTTCAAGTTCATCAATATATAGATCTGTCAGTCGAGTAGCCAAATCGGCCAACGTCGCATCAGTCTCTTGAGGGTCTGGCGCGTCGCATGGCGGGGACCCCTCCGGCTCCGACCAGCGCCTTGGCCGCCGCTTCACACCCGCCATCGGTCGTCTCCATCCGGGCCAGCCAATCCGCAGCGATCGCCGCCATTAGAAAGGATTGCGATGCTCCGCTTGCGCGCGCCACCTCGGCCAGCCGCGCCAGCGTTTCAGCATCCATCCTGACGAAAACGCCGCTCTTCATTCGATTCGAATCGAAGATAACACCGTTTGGGGTGTTTGGGCGCGTCCCCGTTCACAAGGTCGCCTCTTCTGGTCCCGCCCGCCCCCTTACCGCGATTTCACTTGAGCGAGGCGGCGTTCGCGCGGAGCCTGACGCATGTCACGATTGGAGCCCGCCATGATCCGCGCCCTCAGCCTCGCCGCCGCCCTGGCGATCCTGCCGCTGTCCAGCGCGATGGCCGGCGAGCCCCAGACCGCGTCCGAGACCGCGATCGAGGCGGCGGGCGCGGCCTTCGAGGCGCGGATGGCGGCGTTCGGGGAGCGGGCCGAGGCCATCAGCGCCGACGAGAGCCTGACCGCCGACCAGCGCGAGGCGCGGATCGCGGCGATCTGGACCGAATATGCGCCCGAGGTCTCGGCCTTCACCGCCGAGATCAGCCGTCACGCGGGGGCGATCGCCCAGGAGGCCCTGGCCGACATTGACGTCGAGGCCCTGGTCGCCGACGCCATGAACGATCCCGAGGTCCAGGGCGCGCTGCGCGCCGCCCCGGTCATGGCCATCAGCGGAGCCTGGGCCGCCGACGACCCCGAACAGCTGGTCACCTATCAGCTGATCGCCCAGTACGCCCTGGATCAGGCCAGCGATGCGGTGGTCGAGGGCGAGGCACCGGCGGCGACGGACGATTGAGCCGCGTCCTCCCGCTCCGAAGGCGGGGGGAGAAAGACGGCGGATAACGGGTTACGACCGGCCGAACACCTCGACCCCGACATCGCCGTCCGGCGTCAGCCAGGCGCGTTTCATGCCCTGGCTATTGAAGGGGTCGGCGCGCCGGCCCTGGGCGTCCAGGGCGATCAGACCGCCGTCGCCGCCCATCGTGCCGATCTCGGCGATGGCGGCGGAACCGGCCTCGCGAAGGCTCTGGCCCGACTGGACGCGCCAGTCGACGGCGGCGGCGGCCTGGGTCCGGATGAAATACTCGCCCTGGCCGGTGCAGGAGACGGCGACGCGGTCGCTGGCCCAGACGCCGGCCCCGGGCAGGGGGGTGTCGCCGACGCGGCCCGGCAGCTTGCCGAACACCCCGCCGGTCGAGGTGCCGGCGGCCAGGCGGCCCTGGGCGTCCAGCACGCAGCAGCCGACCGTGCCGTGGGCCAGGGCGGCCGAGCGCCCCTGGCCGGGGGGATGGTTGTCCTCGTCCAGACCGGCGCGGGTGAACCAGGTCGCCGGGTCGTCGATCGGCTCAAGCCCCTGGTCGGCGGCGAAGGCGGCGGCCCCGGATCCGGCCAGCAGGACATGGGGGGTGTGGTCCATCACGGCGCGGGCGGCGCGGATCGGATTGCGGTAGCCCTGGAAGGCGGCCACGGCCCCGGCCCGGCGGGTCGGGCCGTCCATCAGGCTGGCGTCCAGCTCGTAGTCGCCCGCCAGATTGGGCGAGGCCCCGCGACCGGCGACATAGAGGCCGGAATCCTCCAGCAGGACGAGCGTCTCGACCACCACGTCCAGCGCCGCGGCCCCCGCCGCCAGGCGCGCCGCCATGGCCCGGACGACCTCGCCCATGTGCTCGCTCTCGCGGCCATAGTCCCGGTCGCGCCGCGCGCCCGCGCCGCCGTGCAGGATGAGGGCGGGTCGGGGCATGGGAGACTCCTGGGCACTCGCCTCTTTCATTCGGGCGTGGCGCTCTTTAGCGTCGCGCGCAGGGGTGCGCCACTTTCCAAGCGGGGGTGGCGATACGCCGAACCAACCTGACAAGGCGACCTCAAGCAGCGCGAACGCGCTCTAGGTCGCCCGAGCGAAGCGAGACCAGACTCATGCGCGCCGTGCTTTCGAAGACCGTCGGTGGTCCCTCGTCCCTGGTGGTCGAGGAGGTGCTGGATCCGACGCCCAAGGCCGGCGAGGTTGTGATCGAGGTCAAGGCGGTCGGGATCAACTTCCCCGACACCCTGATCATCGAGGACAAGTACCAGTTCCGGCCGGAACGTCCGTTCTCGCCGGGCGGCGAGGTGGCGGGCGTGGTCGAGGCGGTCGGCGAGGGCGTCAAGGGCGTGTTCAAGGGCGACCGGGTCATCGCCGTCCCGGGCTGGGGCGGCCTGGTCGAGCGGATCGCGGTGCGGGCCGAAAGCCTGATCAAGATGCCCGACGGCATGGGCTTCGAGGAGGCGGCCGGCCTCGTCCTGACCTATGGCACGGCCTATTACGCGCTGAAGGACCGGGCCAAGCTTCAGGCCGGCGAGCGGCTGCTGGTGCTGGGCGCGGCCGGGGGCGTGGGGGCCGCGGCGGTCGAGCTGGGCAAGGCCATGGGCGCCCAGGTCACCGCCGCCGCCTCGACCAACGACAAGGTCCAGTTCGCCCTGGAGCTGGGGGCCGACAACGGCCTGATCTATCCCGCCGGGGCGATGGACAAGGCGGCGCAGAAGGAACTGTCGGGGGAACTGCGGCTGGCCTCGGGCCGCGACGGGCCGGACGTGGTGTTCGACGGCGTGGGCGGCGACTATGCCGAGCCGGCGCTGCGGTCGATGGACTGGAACGGACGCTATCTGGTGATCGGCTTCCCGGCGGGCATCCCGTCGTTTCCGCTGAACCTGACCCTGCTGAAGTCGGTGTCGGTGATCGGCGTGTTCTGGGGCGCGGCCGTGGCGCGCGACCCGGCCGGCCACGCCGCCAACATGGCCGAGCTGATGGCCTTCTGGGCCGATGGGAAGATCAAGCCGCGCGTCAGCCGGACCTTCCCGCTGGAGCGGGCGCATCAGGCGATCCAGGCCCTGTCGGACCGGACCGCCCTGGGCAAGATCGTGGTGACCGTGGAGTCGTGACCATGCTTTCGGACGGGCTGGATCTGGAGGCGGCCGCCGCGCGGCTGGCGGCGACGGGGCGCCTGCGGTTGCCGGGCCTGCTGCAGGAGGGGGTCGGGGCGCTGTATGAGGCCGTCACCGACCCGGCCATGCTGTGGATGCGGGCGATCCACAATCCCTGGAACACCGAGGTGCCGGTGGCCGTGTTCGAGGCCGAGCCCCTGCTGGAACAGGCCCGTCTGATCGCCCTCTGCCACGAGGAGGCGACCGAAGGGTTCCAGTTCCTCTTCGACCGGCTGAAGCTGGGCCAGGCCCGGGCCATGGGGCTGACGATCCCGCAGGCGCTGTACGACCTGCACGCCTGGTTCAATTCGGAGGGGTTCCTGGCCTTCGCCCGGGCCCTGACCGGGGACGACCGGATCGCCTATGTCGACGCCCAGGCGACGCGCTACCTGCCCGGCCATTTCCTGAACCGGCACACCGACGAGCATGTCGATGCCGGGCGGCTGTATGCCTATGTGCTGAACCTGTCGCCGGACTGGCGGGCGGAGTGGGGCGGGCTGCTGATGTTCCTGCACGGCGAGGCGGTCGTCGAGACCTTCGTGCCCGGGATCGGGACCCTGAACCTGTTCAAGGTGCCGCAGAGCCATGCGGTGTCGATGGTGGCGCCCTTCGCCGGGATGCCGCGCTATGCGATCACCGGCTGGTGGCGCACGACCCCGCCGCCGGGAGGCCAGGGGTGAGCTCCTTGCGCCTGTCGCCGGACCTGGATGTCGAGGCCCTGGCGAAGGCCTTCGTGGCCGGTGGGCAGCGGCTGCATGTGCCGGGCATTCTCGCGGCCGGGGACGCGGACGCCGTCGAGGCGGTGCTGGCGGCCGAGCGGCGCTGGAAGACCACGGTCGCGGCGGGCGGGACCTATCTGGAGCTGCCGCTGGACGGGCGGGTGGCGGAGGATCCGGCCAAACAGGCCTGGCTGGACGAGGCGGCGGTCGACGGGGCCAGTCCGCTGACCCAGTACATCTTCGACACGCGGCGGCTGACGGCGGAGCGGGGCGGGGCGGGCGACGCGGCCGACGCCGTGCTGGACTGGCTGAACAGCCCGGCCTTCATCGGCTTCGCGCGCGCCGTGACCGGCGACGACCGGATCGACCTGGCCGACGCCCAGGCCTCGCGCTATCGGCCGGGCCATGTCCTGACCAGCCACAACGACGTCTCGCCCGGCAAGAACCGGCTGTACGGCTATGTGCTGAACTTCAGCCGCGACTGGCGCGCCGACTGGGGCGGCAACCTAGTCTTCTACGGGGCCGACGGACATATCGAGCACGGCTGGGTGCCGGCGTTCAATGCGCTGAACCTGTTCGTGGTGCCGACGCGGCACGCGGTGACCCAGGTCGCCTCGTTCGCGACGCGGGACCGGCTGTCGATCGTGGGGTGGCTGCGGTCCAACACCGCCATCGGGCCGCAGAGCCGGGGGGACGTGAAGACGTACTAATCCTCCCCCATCGGGGGAGGGGGACCACGAAGTGGTGGAGGGGGCCAGCCCCAGACGCCGAACGTGGGGTGAACCCCCTCCGTCACGTCGCGAAGGCGCGCCGCGCCACCTCCCCCGATGGGGGAGGATTAATCCCGCAGCCGCTCCAGCGCCCGTTCGGCGGCCTCGCGGTGGCGTTTCCGGATATTGGCCCCCATCGTGGCGATCACGGCGGTGATGACGGCGGCGTCGTCGGTGAAGCCGATGCCGGCCAGGAGGTCGGGAATGGCGTCCATCGGCAGGACGAAATAGGCCAGGGCCCCCATCATCACCCCCTTGGCGGCCAGGGGCGTCTCCGGGTCGCGGGCGGCGTAGTAGACGCTGATCAGGGGGTTGGCGAAGGGGATGCGGGCGGCGACCCGGCCGACCTTGGGCCAGAAGCCCGTCTTGACCCGCACCTCATTGACGCGCTGCACGGCGGGCAGCAGGGCCTTGGCCGGGTCGATGGCGTCCTCGGGCGAGGGGGCGCCCGCTGCAGGTTTGGCGTTTGCGGTCATGGCGGCTAAATCCCCCCGACTTCCAGAAGTTCAAACGACATATAGGGACGGACGCCATGAAACTCGACAGCAGCATCGCCGCGGTGGTCACGGGCGGGGCCAGTGGCCTCGGTGAAGGCACGGCGCGGGCGATCGCGGCCACGGGGGCGAAGGTCGCCCTGTTCGACATGAACGCCGAGCGCGGCGAGGTCATCGCCGAACAGCTGGGCGGCGTCTTCTGCCATGTGGACGTGACCGACGACGCCTCGGTCGCCGCCGGGTTCGAGAAGGCCCGCGCCGCCCACGGCCAGGAACGGCTGCTGGTCAACTGCGCCGGCATCGCCACCGGCCAGAAGACGGTCAGCCGCAAGAAGGACACCGGCGAGATCCGCGCCCACGACATGGCCAGCTTCGAGCGCACCGTGCGGGTCAATCTGTTCGGCACCTTCCGCGTGCTGTCGCAGGCGGCGCTGGGCATGGTGACGCTGGACGCCCTGGAGGACGGCGAGCGCGGCCTGATCGTCAACACCGCCTCGGTGGCGGCCCAGGACGGCCAGGTCGGCCAGGCGGCCTATTCGGCGTCCAAGGGCGGCGTCTACGCCATGACCCTGCCGGTCGCGCGGGACCTGGCCCAGGAGGGCATCCGCGTGAACACCATCCTGCCCGGCATCATGTGGACGCCGATGATGGCGGGCATGGACCAGAAGATCCAGGACGCCCTGGCCGCCCAGATCCCCTTCCCCAGCCGCCTCGGCAAGCCGTCGGACTATGCCTCCCTGGTGCTGGAGCTGGCCCGCAACGTCTATATCAACGGCGAATGCATCCGGCTGGACGGTGCCATCAGGATGGCGCCTCGCTGACGCGAGGGAGGGCGCTATCGCTCGCCGCGCGGCGGCTCGCTGCTTGAGCGCAAGGAAAGTTGCTCAAGGGACTTGCGATCCGTCGCACCTTCCCGCTACAAGCCCGCCTCCGACTGAAGTGCGGGCGTAGCTCAGTGGTAGAGCACAACCTTGCCAAGGTTGGGGTCGAGAGTTCGAATCTCTTCGCCCGCTCCAGTCGAGATTGCCAAGGCAATCAATAGGTTATGGCAGGGCGATCCCAACGGGATCGCCCACCCTATTTTTTACGCCGCTACCACACCGCTACCAAAAATCTTTTGCTGGCGAGCGTTCGTCTGTCCACTGGCAAGGCGCGTTGCGGTGAAAGCCCCTGAAATCTGCTGAAAAGATCGCATTATTTTCTGAGGATATCGGCTCGCGAGCAGATCGCCGGAAATAGAGCCTTGGAGACGATGCCATACGCTTCGCCCGCTTCTGGTCCGCCGAGATTGCGCCGCCTGGTCACCCCGGCCTCTGTGTTGCCGAAACAGCATGGGATCCTGTGACCGTAGAGGCCCGGTGGTCGCCTTCCGCGCACAGGTCGTGATCG
Source organism: Brevundimonas sp. LM2 (assembly GCF_002002865.1). Classification (NCBI taxonomy): domain Bacteria; kingdom Pseudomonadati; phylum Pseudomonadota; class Alphaproteobacteria; order Caulobacterales; family Caulobacteraceae; genus Brevundimonas; species Brevundimonas sp. LM2. The sequence goes on from NZ_CP019508.1 coordinate 376,004, forward strand.
TGCAGCACCTCGATCACCTTGCAGGCCGACACCCGGCCGCCGGCGCATTCCGCCGACATCCGTGACAGTTCGGTTCGCAGGGCCTGGAGTTGCGCGATCTTCTCCGTGACGTCCGCCAGATGACGCTCAGCGATCGCATTGGCATCGCCACAGGGCCGATCGGGATGGTCGGACAGATCGAGCAGCGAGCGGATGGCGTCTAGGTCGAACCCCAGCTGACGTGCATGACGGATGAAGGACAACCGACGCAGGGCGGCGCCGTCATAGAGGCGACGATCGCTGGCCGTACGGGGCGGCGGCGCCAGGAGGCCAATCTGTTCATAGAAGCGGATGGTCGGAACCTTCACGCCCGTGGCCGCGGCGAGCTTGCCTATAGATTGGAGAAGCGAGGGGACGGAAGAAGTCATGACGTGAGAATAAGCGCTTGATCCTCTAGTCGCTAGAGGATGCATAGGTCGTCCGACGCCCCGCCGGAGCCTCCGATGACCGAGCCCCTGATCCAGGACAGACCCGCCGCCGCCTGTTGCGGCGCGATCGTCAAATTCGACGGCGCCTCGCCCGCCTACCGCCGCATCCTGCTCGCGGTAATCGCGATCAACGCGGTGGCCTTCGTGGCCGTCGCGGGCGGCGCCCTGGCCCAGCGCTCGGCGTCTCTCGGGGCCAATGCGCTAGACTTCCTCGCCGACAGCGCGACCTACGCCATCAGCCTGTGGGCGATCGGCAGGTCCGTGCGGGTCCGTTCCCGCGCCGCCCTGCTCAAGGGCGCGAGCCTGGGGCTACTGGCCGGGTTCATCCTCGGTTTCACCATCTGGCGGGCTGTGTCGGGTGCACCGCCCGAAGGGACGGTGATCACCGGCCTGGGCCTGTTTGGCTTCCTCGCCAACGCAATCGCCGCCCTGCTACTCGTGCGGCATCGCGATGGCGACGCCAATGTCCGTTCCGTCTGGCTCTGCACGCGCAACGATCTGATCGAAAGCCTTGTGGTCGCGGCGGCCGGCGGCCTCGTCTGGCTGACCGCCTCGCGCTGGCCCGACCTGGTCGCAGGCGGCATTCTCGCTGCGGTGTTCCTCCAATCCGCCTGGTCGATCGTCAGCCAATCGCGGGCGGAGCTCAGGGCGGCCGCACGCCAACCGGAGACCCAGTCATGAGGAAAAGGCGCAAAGGGTCTGCGACGAAGTTGCGATTGCAGTGGCGGCGGACCGTGTTATGGGAGGCCATGGGATTGTCCTCGGCCAGACAAGGTTGGATGGCGGCGCTGCTCGCGTCGTTACTGGCCCTGTTTGTCCTCGCGTCCGCCGTCGAGGCCGCGACCTGCGCCCCGGAAATGGTGACCGCCCATGCCTCGGAGAGTGTCAGGGAGGCCCCGGCCGATCCTGTCAATGATCTGGACAGTCACGTCATCTGTTCCCACGGCCACTGCCATCACGGCGGCACCGCGATGCCGTCCTCGCCCCAATCCGTGGCGGTGACGGCAGCCGTCGCGCCAAGTCTGCTGCGCCCGGCTGACGAGCCCATGGCGTCTCGCGCGCCCAGCGGCCTGGAACGCCCTCCCAGAGCCTGACGATGCCCTGCGCCTGCTGGCGCGCGTCATTCGTCTGGAACTGCTGGGATATGGAACATGCCACCCCTGAAATCTGGTCGGTCGCGTCTCGCGATCGGCTGCGCCGTGGTCGCGATGGCGACGGCGGTCACCGGCCCTGCCTGGGCCGATCCCGCGCCTTCGTTCGAGGCGCTGCTTGAACGCATCGGTCTGACGCCAACCACTGTCGAGGCCGGCGCTCTGCTCGACGCGGCCGAGGCGCGCGTCCGTCAGGCGCGCGTCCGCCCCAATCCCGAATTGGGGCTGGAGGCGGAGAACGCCTTCGGCAGCGGTCCCTTCTCCGGCTACGACAATGCCGAGACCACGCTGTCGCTGACGCAAGACCTGGAACTGTGGGGCCGTCGCGGCGCGCGGGTCGAAGTCGCGAGAGCCGACGCCGGCACGGCGGGTCTGAGGCGTGACCTCGCGACCGTCGAGGCGGGCGCGAGGCTGGCCCTCGTCTATGCCGAGGCGGAAGCCGCCCAGCGGCGGTTCCTGTTGGCCGAGGAGGCCCTGACGGTCACCATCGCCGACACCCGCGCGGCGCTGATCCTGGTCGAAGAGGGGCGCGAGCCCCTGTTGCGCGGCATTCAGGGCGAGAGCGAAGCCGCCGCCGCCCGCGCGACCCTGGACGAGGCCGAGGCCGAACGGGACGCGGCGTTCGCGCGGCTGACCGCCGTGGCGATGCTGCCGACGCTGGTTACTTCGATCGACGTCAGCCTGATCGACCGGGTGCCTGCAGCAGCAGGCGTGACGCCGGACGCGACGCCGCAGGTCCGCGTGGCCGAGGCCGAGCGGGCGGCGGCCGAAAGCCGGATCGAGGTCGAACGCATCCGCGCCCGGCCCGATGTCCGCGCCTCGGTAGGCTTCCGCCGCTACGAAGCGGAGGACGCGACGGCTTTGACCTTCGGCCTCAGCATGCCACTGCCGCTGTTCGACCGAAACCGGGGCAACATTGACGCTGCGCAAGCCGACTTTAGGGCTGCGGACGCTCGACTTGCCGGTGCCAGACAGGAGGCCGAGGCTGACCGTAACGCGGCTACGGCGCGTCTGCGGGCTTCGGCAAGCCGTGTATCAGCCACCGACGCCGGGGTCACGGCCGCCGAGGAAGCCTATCGCCTCTCGCGGATCGGGTTCGAGGCGGGGCGCATCTCGCAACTGGAACTGCGGTCTTCCCGCGCCGCCCTCATTGCCGCCCGCAACGCCGCCGTGGACGCCCGTCTCGCGCGGGTCCGGGCCGAAATCGACCTCGCGCGCCTGCAAGGCCGCGCCCCGTTTGGAACATCGCTATGAAACGCACACCACAGATCAATAAGACCTGGCTGATGGCCGGGGTCGCCGCCGTCGTCGTCCTGGGTGGCGCAGGGCTCTATGCCATGACCCGCTCACCCGCCGAGGCTCCGGCGGCGGAGGGTGAAGCCGGACATTCCGAGGAGGAGGGCGAGCACGCCGAGGGCGAGGAAGCAGGCGGCGAAGAAGGCGTCGTCGTCCTGACGTCGGCTCAGATCACCGCCGCCAACATCGCCATCGTCGCCGTGACCGGCGGTGGTGGCGGCGAAACCCGCGTGTCGGGCCGGGTCGAGCCGATGGTGGATGCGAAGGCGGCCGTCGCCGCGAGCGTCGGTGGCCGCGTCGAAAGGGTTCTGGTCGCGCCAGGTCAATCAGTGCGGGCCGGACAATCGCTGGCAATCCTGGTCAGCGGCGATGCCGCGACCCTCCGCGCCGATGCGGACGCGGCCGCCGCATCGTCGGATGCCGCCCGTCGCGCCTATGAACGTGACCGGAATCTCGAGGAAGCCGGCGTCGTCGCTCGACAGGAGGTCGAGACTTCTCGTGCCCAATCGCTCAGTTCAGAAGCTGCGGCTCGCGCCGCGAGGGCGCGGGTCTCCGCCGCCGGATCGCCCAACGCTTCCGGACGTCTCAGCGTGACCAGTCCCATTTCAGGTGTGGTCACCAGCGTTCAGGTCGGGCCGGGTGGGTTTGCCGCCCAAGGCGGTGTCATCGCCGAGGTCACCAACCCGGCGCGTGTCGAGATCGTCTTCAACGCACCGCCGGCGCTTGCGGCTCAGGTTCGAGCCGGATCGTCCGTGCGTGTGCAAGGACCTGCTGGAGAGTTCGATGCCGTCGTCACCGGCGTTGCGGCCGGCGCAGGCGGAGAGGGCGGCGGAACTGTGATCCGCGCACGCCCGTCAGGAGGCAGTCTGCCGCCCGCGGGCTCGGCGGTTTCCGGCTCGGTGGTCACCGGTAACTCGGGAAGCGGCCTCACTGTGCCGTCCGACGCAATCCAGACGGTTGAAGGCGCTAGCGTCGTCTTCGTCCGTACCGCTGAGGGCTTCCGGGCCGTTCCGGTCCTGGCGGGTCGGCAGGCGGGAGATCGCACTGAAATCCTGAGTGGCCTGACCGGGGCCGAACGTATCGCCGGGGCCAATGCCTTCCTCCTCAAAGCCGAACTCGCCAAGGGCGAGGCCGAGCACGGCCACTAGGGGCGACGATCATGTTTACAGCTATTATCACAGCGTCCGTCAGGTTCCGCTGGTTCATCGTCCTTGCCGTCAGCCTCGTCGCGGCGTTGGGTCTGTTCGAACTGACCAAACTGCCGATCGACGCGGTCCCCGACATCACCAACCGTCAGGTGCAGATCACCACGGTCGCTCCCGCTCTGGCGCCCGAGCAGATCGAGCGTCAGGTCACCTATCCATTGGAAACCGCGCTTGCTGGCATTCCCGGTCTGACCAGCACACGGTCATTGTCGCGTAACGGCTTCAGCCAGATCACCGCGATCTTCACTGACCAGACCGACATCTATTTCGCGCGTCAGCAGGTCGCCGAACGGCTCGCCGCCGCGTCGGAGGGACTACCCGAGGGCGTGGAGCCGGGCCTTTCGCCCATCACCACGGGCCTCGGTGAGGTTCTGATGTGGACGGTCGACTATGTGCCCTTCAATAGCGAAAACCTGTCCAAGCCCGGCCAACCGGGCTGGCAGGCCGGCGGGGCCTATCTGACCCCTGAAGGCGAGCGACTGACGACCGCTGAACAGCGCGCCACCTATCTGCGCACGGTCCAGGATTGGATCATCGCGCCCCAAATGCGCACCACCACGGGTCTTGCCGGGGTCGATACGGTCGGGGGCTACGTCAAGGAATACGCCGTCCGACCCAATGCTTCGCAACTGGCGGCCTATGGGCTCGGCCTCACTGATCTGGTCGAGGCGGTCGAGCGGGCCAACACTCAGGCCGGAGCCGGCTATATCCAGCGTGCGGGCGAGGCCCTGGTCGTTCGCACCGACGCCCTAGCGCTGACGATCAACGATCTGGCGCAGGCGCCGGTCGTCAATCGCGGGGGTCTGGTCGTCCGGGTCGCCGATGTCGCCACAGTCGAGATCGGCCAGGCTCCGCGTCTGGGCGGCGCCAGTCGCGACGGCCACGAGGCGGTGCTCGGCACTGCGCTGATGATCGCGGGCGGCAACAGCCGCACGGTCGCTCAGGCCGCAGCCGAACGTCTGTCGGTCGTGGACGACAGTTTGCCCCCCGGCGTGGTCGCCGTGCCAGTGCTGAACCGCAGCGAACTGGTCAACTCGACCATCTCGACGGTCGCCCGCAACCTTGCCGAAGGCGCGCTGCTGGTCATCGTCGTCCTGTTCCTGCTGCTGGGGAACATTCGCGCGGCGAGCATCACCGCCCTGATGATCCCGCTGTCGTTCCTGTTCGCCGTCATCGGCATGAATCGGTTCGGTATCAGCGGTAACCTGATGAGCCTGGGCGCACTCGACTTCGGTCTGATGGTCGATGGCGCAGTCGTGGTGATCGAGAACACCCTGCTGATGCTTACCCAGCGCCGGGCGTCCCTGGGACGGATGCTGACCCGCCATGAGCGATTGGACGTGGCCGTTCAGTCTGCCCGTCAGATGGTCAAGCCGGCCGCCTTTGGACAACTGATCATCCTTCTGGTGTTCGCCCCGCTGCTGATGCTTGAAGGAGTCGAAGGCAAGACGTTCCAGCCCATGGGCGCGACCGTCATGCTGGCTCTGGTCGGCGCCTTCATCTTCTCCTTCACTTTCGTGCCCGCGATGACGGCCCTGCTCGTGCGTGATCCCAAGTCAGTTCACGTCGGTCCAGACGGTCAGGCGGTCGAACACGAGACCTGGATTCTGCGGTTCGCCCGCCGGTTCATCCAGCCGGCGATCCAGGCGGCGGTCTCGCGGCCCAAGATCGTGCTGATCTCTGCGGTGGCGACCCTCGCCATCGGCGCGATCTCCTTCATGTCGCTGGGCCGCGAGTTCATCCCCACACTGGACGAAGGCGACATCGCCATGCAGGCGTTGCGCGTGCCCTCGGCCTCGCTGGAGCAGTCCCTCGCCATGCAAATGGCCCTGGAGCGCGCCATCAAGGCCCAGCCGGAGGTGGAGACCATGTTCTCGCGCACCGGCACGGCAGAGGCGGCGGTGGACCCGATGCCGCCGAACATCTCCGACAGCGTGATCGTGCTGAAGGACCGAAAGGACTGGCCTGATCCGAGCCTGGAGAAGGAGGAGCTGATCGAGCGGATCGAAGGCGTCGCAGCGCTACAGATCGGCAACAACTTCGAATTCAGCCAGCCGATCGAACTGCGGTTCAACGAACTGATCTCCGGCGTCCGCACCGATCTCGCCGTCATGGTTTACGGCGATGACTTCGATACGCTTCAGCGGGTCGCGGATCAGGTCGCGACTTCACTGCGGGCAACAACCGGATCGGCGGACGTTCGGGTCGAGCAGGCCTCCGGCCTGCCCACCCTGACCGTCAGCGTCGATCGCATCGCCGCCGCCAGCTACGGCCTCTCCGCAGCCGACGTCAGCGAGGCGGTCTCGGCGGGCGTCGGTGGCGCCGAGGCCGGGCGCATCTTCGAGGGCGACCGACGCTTCGACGTCGTCGTCCGCCTGCCCGACGACGACCGCAACGATCCGGCGTCTCTGGCGGCCCTGCCGATCGTCTCCGACACGGGTGTCATCGTGCCGCTGTCCTCGGTCGCGCGCATTCAGGTCGGTGAAGGCCCTAACCAGATCAGTCGCGAGAACGGCAGCCGCCGCATGGTGGTTCAGGCCAATGTTCGCGGTCGCGATCTGGGCGGCTTCGTCACAGACGCACAGAGCCAGGTCTCGAAGATCGACCTGCCGGCGGGCGTCTATCTAAAATGGGGCGGGCAGTTCGAGAACCTTGAGCGGGCGGTGCAGCGCTTCGGTCTCGTCATCCCGATCGTCTTCGTGCTGATCGGCGTGCTGCTGTTCCTGGCGTTGGGCTCATTCGCAGAGGCCGGTTTGGTGTTCGCCTGCGTGCCCTTGGCCCTGGTCGGCGGCGCGCTCGCGCTACTGCTGCGCGGGATGCCCTTCTCGGTCTCGGCGGCTGTCGGCTTTATCGCCGTCTCCGGTGTGGCGACCCTGAACGGACTTGTCCTGATGCAGGCGATCCGCGAGCGGCTGACGGCGGGTCTCACGCCCTATGACGCCGCCATAGAGGGCGCCTCCAGCCGCCTTCGCGCGGTGCTGACGACTGCCATGGTCGCCATCGTCGGCTTTATACCGATGGCGCTGGCGCACGGGGCCGGGGCGGAAGTCCAGAAGCCGCTGGCGACGGTGGTGATCGGGGGTCTTCTGACCGCGACCATTCTGACCTTGCTCGTTTTGCCGACCTTCGCAGCCAGGGCGGTCAAGCACAGAGCCTCGGAAGGAATGGACGATTGACGTCTCGATCCTCGGAGGACCACCAGCAGCGCCGTACGCTGCTGGTGGTCCTCATCCTCAACGCCCTGCTTTTCGTGGGTCTGGGCGCCGGCGGCATTCTCGCCGACTCCAGCGCCCTGCTGGCCAATGCGGTCGATAATGGAGCGGACTCGGTTGTCTACCTCATCAGCTTCCTGGCCGTAGGCCGAGCCTTGTCCTGGAAAAGAGGTGCAGCCCGTCTGTCCGGTGTCCTGTTGCTGCTCTTTGCCGCCGGCGTCGTTATCGACGTCGGCCGGCGATGGTGGTTCGGCGCGGAACCCGTCGGCTGGACCATGATGGGGATGGCTCTCGTCGCAGCGGTCGTGAACCTCGTCTGCCTGTTGCTGCTGAAAAGAGTCACCTCCGACGACGTCAACATGGAGGCCGCCGAAACCTTCAGTCTGAACGACTTCGCGGCGAACGGCGGGATTCTCGTCGCTGGCGGGCTTGTGCTGTGGCTCGATCAGTCGTGGCCGGACCTCGTGGTCGGACTGTTGGTCGCCGCGCTCGCGACCAAGGGCGGCGTCGAAATTCTGCAGAACGCGGCTCGCGCCGAAGACAATAAGGAGGCGGCCCGATGAGTTCGTCCGCTAACGACCATCAAGCCGGGGACGGCCACGACCATGCGAGCGAAAAGGCAGGGGCCGATCCGCATGCACACGGCGGCGTGTTCGGGCCAAACACCGAGGTGATTTTCGCCGTGGCAAGTGGCGGGGCCCTGGCCGTGGGCTTCGCTCTCGAAAAGCTCGCGGCCGGCGTCCCGGCTTGGCTGCCTCTCTGTCTGTATCTGATCGCCTACGGCTTCGGCGGCTTCTTCACGGTCCGCGAGGCTTTCGAAAATCTCCGCAACAAGCGTTTCGAGATCGACACGCTGATGCTCGTGGCCGCCGCCGGGGCGGCGGCTCTCGGGGCCTGGGCGGAGGGCGCGCTGCTCCTGTTTCTGTTCAGCATCGGCCACGCCCTTGAGAACTACGCCATGGGCCGCGCCAAACGCGCGATCGAAGCCCTGGCCGACCTGACGCCGCGCACGGCCCATGTGCGCCGGGGCGAGGAGGTCGTGGAAGTGCCGGTCGAGGAGGTCGAGGTCGGCGACACGGTCGTGGTGCGGCCCAACGAACGGCTGCCGGCGGACGGGTTCGTCGTGGTCGGCGCGACCAGCATCAATCAGGCCCCGGTGACCGGCGAGAGCATGCCCGTCGACAAACAGCCGGTCAGCGACGCCGCCGCTGCCCGGGCGCGGCCCGCCCAGATCCCGTCGTCCTCAATCGTCTTCGCGGGCACCATCAACGGGGCTGGCGCGATCGAGATCGAGACAACGCGCAAATCCACCGACACGACCCTGGCCAAGGTCGTCCGTATGGTGAGCGAGGCCGAAACCCAGAAGTCCCCCACCCAGCGATTTACGGACCGCTTCGAACGGATCTTCGTCCCGGTGGTCCTCGGCCTCGCCTTCATCCTGCTCTTCGCCTGGGTCGTGGTCGATGAGCCGTTCCGCGACAGCTTCTATCGGGCCATGGCGGTCCTGGTGGCGGCCAGCCCATGTGCCCTCGCCATCGCCACGCCCAGCGCCGTTCTCTCGGGTGTCGCGCGTGCGGCCCGAGCTGGCGTCCTGATCAAGGGGGGAGCCCCCCTTGAGAACTTGGGATCGCTCAACGCCATCGCGTTCGACAAGACCGGCACCCTGACGGAGGGACGGCCCCGGATCACCGACATCGTGCCGGTAGGCGGCACGAAGGAACTCGACCTTCTGACAACCGCCGTCGCGGTCGAGCGGCTGAGCGATCATCCTCTGGCGGAGGCGATAGCGCGTGACGGCCTGGAGCGCCTCAAGGGCGCAACCGTCGCAGCGGCCTCGGGCCTGAAGAGCCTGACCGGAAAGGGCGTCACCGCCGAGTACGATGGGGGACAGGTTTGGATCGGCAAGCCGGAGATGTTCGGCGTGGACGGGATCGGGCCGCTCAGCAACGAGGCCGAGGCGGCTGTCACCCGCCTGCGGCTGGATGGCCGAACCCTGATGGTCGTCCGGCGGGGCGAGCGTGATCTTGGCGTGATCGGCCTGCTGGATACGCCACGGTCCGCAGCCCGCACGACGCTCGATGCTCTCCGAGGGCTGGGTGTCTCTCGTATGATCATGATCTCGGGAGACCATCAGAAGGCGGCCCAAGCGATCGCAAGCCAGGTTGGCCTGACTGAAGCCTGGGGCGATCTCATGCCCGAGGACAAGGTCGACGCCATCAAGCGGCTGCGCGCCGAGGGCAAGATCGCCATGGTGGGCGACGGCGTGAACGACGCCCCCGCCATGGCTACGGCGACCGTGGGCATCGCCATGGGCGCCGCAGGGTCCGACGTCGCGTTGGAGACCGCTGACGTCGCCCTGATGTCCGACGATCTCTCGCAACTGCCGTTTGCGGTCGGGCTGAGCCGTCGAACCCGCGGCATCATCCTGCAGAACCTGGTCGTCAGCCTGGGGGTCGTCGCCTTCCTTGTGCCCGCCACCATCTTCGGATTGGGCATCGGGCCGGCGGTGGCGATGCACGAGGGCTCGACCCTGTTGGTCGTGTTCAACGCCCTTCGGCTCCTCGGCTACCGCGACCCGACCCGTCCCGCTGGGCCTTCGAAGGGCGTAGCCACCGGGGCCGCTCCAGACCTGCAGGGAACAGTCGCATGAAGCGCATCGGATGGGTTTCAGTCGTCGCCGTCTTTCTTGCGCTGTCCGCCTTCGCCTACGGCATGCTGTCGGGACGGTCGCGGCCTGACGCCCAGGCTCCCCCGTCATCGGCCCGGGATGTCGGTGCTCACGACACTCAGGGCGCGAGGCCGGGGGAGGCTCCCTCGACCCAAGCCTTCCGGGAAGCGAACGACCGGATGCATCAAGGCATGGCCATCGCCTATACCGGCGACGCCGACATCGACTTCCTGCGGGGCATGATCGCGCATCACGAGGGCGCTATCGCCATGGCCAGGATCGCGGTCGAGCACGGTGAGGCCGCGGACGTCCAAAGCCTTGCCCGCGAGATCATCCCCGCCCAGGAGGCTGAGATCCTCCGGATGAGGATACTGCTGGCGCGGCACGAAGACGACCCGCCCAGTGGCGTCAGGCCCTGACGCCGTGGCCGGGAAGCGCTTCACCGTCCGGGGTCGCGACCTTCGCTGGAAGGAGGGCCGCGCAAAGACCAGGCGGTCGCGGCCGAAGGCCCCGCCCAAGCCGAACCTGACCCTGGACCTGGGCGTCGCGGCCGTCGCAAGCCTGCTGGCGGCCGGCGTCGTCTTCTGCTTCGCCTTCATCCTGTCTGGGTCTCACGGCGTCCCCCTGTATCTGGGCTACACCGTGATCCTGGGCGGCGTCGGCGTCGCCTCTTATGCGATGGGACCCCGGGACCGCGGGGGGCGGATGATCGCCGGCGGCATCGGCGTGTTGTGGCTGATCGGGTCGGCTGTCTTGTTCGCCGCCCGGGCCGACATCGTCATACCGGTTCATCGGCATACGACGGTCGCACAGCCCGTCATTGCGGGTACGGCGAAGGACTGATCACCCGTCGGCCCACGTCGGGCCCGGCGCTAACCTTTCCTTGGCCGCTCCGCGCGTAGGGTCCGGCATGCTCCGCGTCGCCGAAGAGCCGATGAACCCGATCCCGCCGCGCATCGCCCGCGGCGGCTGGCTCGACGCGCTCCGCTTCATCGTCGGGGCGCTGATCATCCTCTATCATTTCCGCGAGGCCTCTCCGGTCCCGCTGCCGCAACTGCATCCGGTGTTCGACCGCGGCTATCTACTCACCGACTTCTTCATCATCGACTCCGGCTACGTCCTCGCCCGCATCTATGGCGACCGGCTGGCCGCCGGTCAGGCCTCGCTGCGCGCCTATGCGCGCCAGCGTCTAATGCGCGTCATCCCGGCTCACCTCGTCGTCAGCTTCATCCTCGTGGCGATCGTCGGCGGCGCCGCGCTGGCGGGCGTCGCGCCCAGCAATCCACGCTGGTTCGACTGGTCGCAACTGCCGTCCCAGGTGCTGCTGGTCCAGGCCTATGGCGTGCCGGGCGGCCAGGGATGGAACGCCCCGACCTGGACGCTCTCGGCCCTGATCGGCTGCTATCTCCTTTTGCCGTGGATCTGCAGCGCCCTGTGGCGCTGGCCGCCGGCCGTCGTGGTGATGGGCGCGGTGATCTTCGTCCTCGTCACAAACCTCGCTGCCTCCCAGTGGCTGGGCGATCCCCTCTATCGCCTTCCGATGCGGTTCGGAATCGTTCGCGCCCTGCCGCTCTTCCTGCTGGGCGTCGCTGCGGCCTTCTACGGTTCGCGGGTCTATGTCGCGCCGCGCCTCGCCGGAACGATCGGTGTCGGCGCGGCCGTCGCGCTGGTCATCCTGCAGGCCTTCGGCGCCTTCAGCCTGCTCTCTTTGGGGGTGATGACGGTGATCATCTGGGCCGCCGGCGCCGTACCTGTGCTCAGGCCTTCGCGCCTGATCGAGCATCTCGCGCTGATGTCGTTCTCGATGTTCCTGACCAATGAGGTCAGCCGCATCGTCTGGTTTGGACTGCTTGAGGCTATCGGTCAGGACGCTCTCTCAGCCGGGGTCCGCTGGGCGCTATGGTCCGTCGGTTTCGTCGGCGCCTTCGCCGCCGCCGCTGTGTTCCGCTACGGCTTGGACCGTCCCGTCCAGACCTGGCTCAACTCCCCTTGCACCAACCGTGGCGTCGGGAATCAGTCGCCGACGCCGGCCGCGCCCATAGCGTCAGGCGCCGTTGTGTCGGCCGAACACACGGGTTGAACCGTCATTGAGGATCAGCACGGTCGTATAGGGTTCTCGCCCCGCAGCCTCCATGCCGGGCGAGCCCGCGGGCATGCCGGGCGCGCTCAACGCCCTTGCGGCCGGGCGTTCGCGCAGCAGCCGGTCGACGTCGCCGGCCGGGACATGACCCTCGATCGCATAAGCGCCGACGACGGCCGTGTGGCAAGAAGCGAGCGGATCGGGAATCCCATGCTGCGCCCGGATCGGCGCCAGGTCCTCGCGCTCGACGACCTCGACGGTCCAGCCCGCCTGACGCATGTGCGCGATCCAGCCGCCACAGCAGCCGCACCAGGGCGTCTTGTAGGCGGTCATTCGCCTGGGCGGCGCCGCCAGGGCGGGGGCGGCGGCCAGGACCAATCCGGGCAATGCCACGAGCAAGGTGCGGCGCGAAGGTGCAGGTGCAGCCATGGCATGACTCTCGATCACTGAAGGTCGCCACCCTGAAGGATCCCGCGAGGTTTGGCGACGGGCAGGGTGTCGCGGTCTCGGTGCGGTCTCGAGTGTTTGCTGTTCACCGTTCTGTGGTGACTTTAATAGGACCAGCCCGGTCTATCGCTCGTCCGCACGCCGGACTGCGGCAAGACGGAGCAGATGCATCGATGACTTGAGTCTCTTATGCTTAGGTCTGCAACGGCTCGCGCGTCTCAGTCTCCAAGCGACCGGGACCGCGTGATCCAGACTGGCGGGATGGTCTAGGGTCCGAGCCTAATCCTAAGCGAAGAGAGAGGAAGACATGGCCGTGGCCAAATATACGCCCCTCGCATCCTTCCTGCGACGCCAGAAGCGCGACGAGATCGAGCTGACCTTCCGGGACATCGAACGGATTGTCGGCGGTATTCTGCCGAAGGCGGCGACCACGGACGGGTGGTGGCGAGCAGATCCCTCCGGACTTCAAAAGCCTCAACACGTCGCCTTCGCGGACGCCGGGTTCGTCGCCGAGCCGCAGACCCGGGCCGAAATCGTCCGCTTTGTTCGAGTGACGCCCGATGGCCGAAATCCGGCTTTGGCGCTTGCGCACGAGCGAGACCCGCAGGCCTGATGTCTGGTCGCTTCCGGCGGCGCCCTTTCCGTGAGGGCTGGCCGGAAGCGAGTCAGATCGGGCCGATCAGTTGTGGTCGGCGTGCCCTTGGGGCGCCGGCGTCTCCGACGGAGCGGAGGCGGGCGGCGCGGGTGCGGTTGGGGCGGGCTCGGTCTTCATCTCGTCGCAGCAGCTCATAGGGGCGTCCGCGGCCATGTCCTTGCAGCAGTCGCAGCCTTCGGCGGCCAACGCCGCGCCGGCGCTCAGCGTCAGAATCGCGCCGGCGGCGGCCAGCAGGTTGGAAACTTTCATCATCGTTCTCCTAGTGAACCATAAAGCTGGAAGCGCCGGACATCTTGTGACCATCCGGACCTTCGGCGGTCCAAGCGGCGCTGTAGGTTCCAGGCGCGAGGGTCGGCAAGGCGACGCTGACGGTCGCGGCGGCCGGAGCGGCGGGCGCTGTCACCACGACCTGCTCCCGTCCATTGGCGGTGAGGGTCACGGTCTTCAGGATCATCGGGTGCGGGAAGGTGGCGCTAAAGCGTTCCGGCGAGCCAGAAGTCATCGCGCCGTCGGCGGGCGTGGTGACGACGTCCGAGGCAGCCGGCGCCTGGGCCTGCGGCGCGGGATGGTGTCCGGCATGAGGGTCTTGGGCGGCGGCGGCGCCAGCGAACGCCAGGGCGGCGGTGAGAACGAGACTGCGGATCATGGGGTGGTCTCCTTTGGATTAGAACCAGGCCTTGAGGCCGACGACGAAACGCGTGTCGTCTGCCTCGCCGCCGCGGGCTTTGATGTAATCGGCTGTGTCGCCGAACGAACGGCTCCACTCGACGCCGACGTAGGGGGCGAACTCCTTGCGGAATTCGTAGCGCAGTCTCAGGCCCGCCTCGATCGAAGAGAGGCCCGAGCCGATCTCCAGTTCCGGAATATCGCTGGCCGAGGCGTCGATTTCGAGGCGCGGCTGAAGGATCAGGCGCTGGGTGAGGCGCTGATCGTATTCGGCTTCGACGCGAGCGGTCAGGTCGCCCTTCGTGGACAAGAAGGCGGCCGCGTCGATTTCGAACCAATAGGGGGCCAGTCCCTGGAGTCCCAGGACCAGATGGGTGGTGTCGTCGCCGTCAGGACGGAAGTCCTGGCGCACGCCGGCCTGCACGTCCCAGAACGGCGTGATGGCGCGGCTGTAGAGAGCTTGGACTTCGGCCTCCTCCAGAGCGCCGTCGAAGTCGCCTTCGCCCTCGGACTTCCACCAGAACCGGTTGATGTCGCCGCCGCTCCATCCCTGGACATCCCAAAGGTAGGTGTCGCCGCCATCGCCGAAGCCGGCTTCAAGGCGATCGATGATGACGGCCGTGGTGCGCACGTCGCCGTTCTCGGCGATCAGCGTCTGGCGTGATGCGTCCATCGCCTCCGTGCCGAAGACCAGGTCGGCGGCGTGCGTCGGGCCGCTCAGGGCGGCGGCCGGAACCGGCGCTTCTGGAGGTCGGCCGGAATCGTCCGCGCTGGTCGGGACATCCGGCGGCCCCATGCTCATCGCCGACATATCGTGTCCGGCATGAGGGTCCGCCTGGGCGGGTTGCATGGTGGACATGTCGTGCCCGGCGTGCGGATCAGGCTGAGCCGGCGCCATGGTCGACATGTCGTGACCCGCATGAGGATCGGCTGCGGGCGGCGTCTGCGCGGGCGGCATGACATGACCCGCGTGCGGATCCTGCGCCGCCGGCCGGGCGGGGGTCTGAGGCTCGGAGACCTGTTCGGGCGCGGGCCGCGTCGGCGTCGGCGCCGGGGTCGCCGGCATAACATGGCCCGCGTGCGGGTCTTGGGCCTGGGCGCTGAAGGCGCCGGCGGCGAGGATCAAGGGGGCGAGTGCGATGGCGAGGCGGTTCATCAGGCGGCTCCGTCCATGGGCCGCACAGTCACCACGTTGAACATGCCGGCGTGCATGTGCATCAGCATGTGGCAGTGGAAGGCCCAGTCTCCGGGTGCGTCGGCGGTCAGATCGAAGGTCACTTTGCCGCCAGGCGCGACGTTGACCGTGTGCTTCAGCGGTTGGTGGCCTTCGGGCCCGCCCGTCACCAGTTCGAAGAAATGCCCGTGCAGATGGATCGGGTGCCCCATCATGGTGTCGTTCACCAGCGTGACGCGGACCCGTTCATTCCGCTCGAAGCGGATCGGTTCGACCAGTTCGCTGAATTTGCGGCCGTCGAAACCCCACATGAACCGTTCCATATTGCCGGTGAGATGGATTTCCATCGTTCGGGACGGCGGACGGCGATCCTTGTTCGGCTGGAGCGAAACCAGATCGGTATAGACCAGCACGCGGTGATCGACCGTTTCGAGGCCGATAGGGCGATCGCCCAGCCGGTTGGCGGGCGCCATGGCGATCATGTCGACGCCCACGCCCACCGCCATGTCGGCCGGCGCGTTTTCGGGGTCTCGCATGTTCATCGCGCCCATGCCCGCCATATCGGATGCGGGAGCGGCGGCCGGGGTCTGCCCCATGGCCGCGTGATCCATGCCGGACATCGCGCCATCGTCCATTCCGGCCATGCCGCCATGGTCCATGCCCGCCATCCCGCTGTGATCCATCCCGCCCATGCCCATGTCACGCATGGTCAGGGTCGGAACCTCGCGGAGCGGCGGAACCTCCGCAGTCATGCCGAGGCGCGGGGCGAGCGTGGCGCGGCCCATGCCCGAGCGGTCGATCGCTTCCGACACGATGGTATAGGCGCGGTCCTCATTGGGCTGGACGATGACGTCATAGGTTTCGGCGACTGAGATCTGGAACTCGTCGACCTCGACGGGTCGGATATGATCGCCGTCGGCCTGGACCACGGTCATCGGCAGGCCGGGAATTCGCACGTTGAAGATCGACATCGCCGAGGCGTTGATGACGCGCAGGCGCACGCGTTCGCCGGGACGAAACAGGCCGGTCCAGTTCTCTTCCGGGCCATGGCCGTTGACCAGGAAGGTGTAGGTGGTTCCGTTCACATCCGAGATGTCACGCGGATCCATCCGCATCTGCCCCCACATGCGCCGCTCCTCGAGGCTCATGCCGTCCGCGCCTGAGAGCAGGCCGGACAGGGTCGTCCGCTGGCGGTTGAAGTAGCCGGGGCTCTTCTTCAGCTTCGCCAGGATCTCGTGGGGATGCATGAAGCTCCAGTCCGACAGGACCAGGACATGCTCGCGGTCATAGGCGACGGGATCGGCGCCGGCCGGGTCGATGACGATCGGTCCGTAGTGGCCCATCGCCTCCTGGAGCCCGGAGTGGCTGTGATACCAATAGGTGCCCGACTGCTTGACCGGAAACTCATAGACGAAGGTCTCGCGCGGTCGGATACCCGGGAAGCTGATGCCCGGAACGCCGTCCATCTGGAACGGCAGCAGCACGCCGTGCCAGTGGATCGAGGTGTCCTCGTCCAGGGTGTTGGTCACCGAAAGGCGGGCGTTCTGACCTTCGCGAAGGCGCAGCAGCGGCGCCGGCAGCAGGCCGTTGACCGTCACGGCGTGTCCGGTTCGCCCACCGACCGAGAACGGCGAATGTCCGACCGTGAGGTCGATGTTCGGGCCGACGAGGGACGGCAACTCCGACCGAAGTCCCGCTGAACCGGTCTGGGCCCACGCCGGCAGGAGACCCTGCAGGCCGAGCAGGCCGCCCCCCGCCGCGGCGCCGCGTAGAAGGGTGCGTCGGTCCAGTCGCATGATCGACATCTAGGCTCGGTCCTCGCTCAGGTTGTCTTGACGTCGTCAACCCGGATGGGAGAACGGACGGTCCTACTGCTAATACGCGCGAACGCGACGGTCCCCTTGCGTCGAACCGCCTCAGGCGTCGACGACGACGTCAGAGCAGCCGGAGCGCCTCGGCGAGCTTGGCGCGCGCCCTGGCGACACGGGTCTCGACCGCCTTGGGCGTGGCGCCCACGATAAGCGCGACCTCGGCGTGGGACCGACCCTCCAGGGCGGTCAGAAGCAGCGGCGCCTTCAGGGCGTCTGGCAAATCAGCGATGGCGCGGTCCAGCGCCGCCCGACGCCGTCCGTCATCCACATGGTCTTCGGGTGTCGTCGCTCCATCCGCTACCGCCAGGGCTTCGGGCGCGTCCAGGCCCATCACGCCGCGAACCACCCGGCGGACCGTGCGCTTGCGGCCCCAGTCGCGGCATTTGTTGACGGCGATCGAGCGGAGCCAGGTGGGGAAGCTGCGGCCCGGGTCATACCGGCGAATGGCGAGCCAGGCGGAAGCATAGGTCTCCTGGACGACATCGTAGGCCTCTTCGTCGTCGCCGATATATCGACGAACGAAGCGATGCAGGTCGCCCTTGGTCGCGGTCATCAACGCGCTGAAGGCGGCCCGGTCGCCCTTCGCCGCCCGTGCTTCGAGTGGAACCCCTGAATCCACGCTGGCTCTACCCTGCGTCTTGCAGGAGAGCTCCGACGACCTGACGGTCAAACTCCTGAGCCTGCTGGGGCGTCAGGACCGACCGCATCTCGAACACATGGGCGATGGTCGCCTTCTGGAGATCGCCCATGGCGACGTGGAAATGATCGACCGCCGCCTGAACCTGAGGACTGTCGCCTTCGCTGACCGCGATCGCGTCCGCCAGCTCGCGATTGGCCGTGCGGACTTCGGCTTCAAGCGCGCCCCGGCGCGAGGCGAAGCGGGCCTCGATCGCCTCCAGATGGGTTTCCTGCTCCGTCGTCAGGTCCAGTTGATGATGAACGATGCTGTGCAGGCTGGGCGCTTCTTGCCGCTTCATCAGCCAGGCCGTGCTGGCCCAGGTCCCGGCGCCGCTGGCGAGCGCGGCCAGCGCCGCCGTGATCGCGATGGATCGCCAGCCCGCTTTCATTCGCCCGCTCCCAGGATCGCGATCGGGGAAAGGCCCCCCGACACGCTGAACACCTGCATCTCCGATGGCTCGGCCCTTGCGGACAGTGCGAACACGCCCCCGTTGGCGACACCCACCACGAGCGCCATCGCCAGAGCGGCGACGCGGACCTGACCCATCCGCCGCTCGCCGACCCGATCCTCGATGCGGCGCCACACATCGGACTCCAGCCCTGACAGCGAGACGTGGCTCGCTGGTCGGGCGGTAGCGATCAGGCGATCGATGTCCTCAGTCATGTTCCACCTCTGCGGCCCCCGTAGTCCCATACGCCGGGTACAGCCAAATCCCTCAGTCGTGGCATGGCGTCGTCATAGCAGCGAGGCCGGCGGCGCGAGCGTGCCCATGGCGGCGACGATGGTCAGAACGGCGAGGGAGAGCGCGAATTCCACCAAAAGGCTTTGCCGCAGATGACCGAGCACCGAACTCGACCACACACCGGCGGCCGCGAAGGTGGGGGTCAGACGAAAACGATTGACGGCGGCCAAGCTCAACATGAGACCGAACAGGACGATCTTGAGGATAAACCAACGGCCATAGGCCGTCTCGGTCAACGTCCAGAGTCCGCTCCATCCGACCAGGAAGGCGCTGTTCACCAGACCGGTCAGCAGAAGAACAGCGATGGCGAACGTGCCCACACCGGCGAAGCCGGCCAAGGCGCGCGCCAGAGCCAGATCCCGCGCGGATGATTCCTTGGGCCGCCACATGACCAGGGCGGCAAAGGCGGCCAGAGCGCCGACCCAAAGCGACGCCGAAAGGGCGTGCAAAATATCGGACGCCAGGTGGAGCCCGTGTCCGGCCCCCTCGGTGGCCGCGCCATGACCGGTCCAGGCGAAGCTCGCGGAGACGACAAGACCGAGCGCGGCGCAGACCCACCACAGCCGAGGGCCGGGTCCGATCATCGCGATCGCCGCCACCGCCAGAAGCGCAATCGCGGACCGCACCGCCAGCGCCATGCCCAGACCCATGCCGGTGACCATCATGCCGAGCGTTCCGGGCTTGATGGCATCGCTCAGGGATCCGGCCATCATCGCGGTGTGGGCGACCAAGGCGGCGGGCGCCGCCACGGCCAGCACCACGGCCGCCCAGAACAGGGCAGGCCGCGGCCACTCCAAGTGAAGGGGCCGGGTGGCCCGCGCGCTGTAGATCAGGAAGGCGGGCAGACCGAACAGCAGGGCGGCGGCGATGTACTGGACCGCCCTCAGGCCAATGACCCAGGCCTCGATCACGTCAGCGAACGGTGAAGGCGTAGGAACCGGTCATGCGGTGACCGTCGTTCGAGGCGATCTGCCAGTTGACGGTATAGCCTCCGGCGGCGAGCGGTCGGGCGAGCGCGCCCGTGATCGACCGGCCGTCCTCGCTGACGGTCGTGCTCACGGCGGCCTTCGCGCCGGCCGCGTTGACCACTTCAAGCGTCGAGAAGGCCGGGACCATCCGTTCACTGAAGGTGAGAGCGATGGAACGGGGCGGGGCCACGGTCGCGTTGGCCGCGGGCGTCGAACTGACCAGACGCGCATGAGCGCTGACCGCGCCGGCAGTCATGACCACGGCCGCGGCCACGGCGAAGGCGGGAACGAAACGATTGAAACGCATGTCGTGACTCCACTGACATCCAGACGATGTCTCAGAAATACGCGGCGGTCGCCTCTTTCCCTCGTCGGCCTAGAGTTTCACCGCGCGCAGCCTCAGCGCATTGCCGATGACGCTGACCGAGGAGAGCGCCATCGCGAGCGCCGCCAGCGCCGGCGAAAGAAGCCAGCCGAACACGGGATAGAGCAGGCCGGCCGCCACCGGGATGCCGAGTGCGTTGTAGCCGAAGGCGAAGACGAGGTTCTGGCGGATGTTGCCCATCACCGCGCGGGACAGACGCCGTGCGCGCACGATGCCTTGCAAATCGCCGCCGAGCAGGGTGACGCCGGCGCTTTCGATGGCGACGTCCGAACCCGCCCCCATGGCGACGCCGACATCGGCGGCGGCGAGGGCAGGCGCGTCATTGACGCCGTCCCCCGCCATGGCGACGATCCGACCCTGCGAACGAAGCTGTTGAACCACCGACGCCTTGTCCTGCGGCAGGACTTCCGCCTGGACTTCGTCGATGCCGAGCCGTCGCGCCACGGCTTCAGCCGTCGTCCGGTTGTCCCCGGTCATCATCACCAGCCGCAGACCGGCCGCCTTCAGGGCGAGGATCGCGTCCGGCGTGGTGGCCTTAATGGGATCGGCGATGCCGATGACCCCGGCCGCCTTTCCATCAATCGCCACGAAGATGGCGGTGGCGCCGTCGTGGCGGAGCGCGTCCGCCTTGGGCTCCAGCGCGGAGACGTCGATCGAAAGCTCGCCGAGATAGCGGGTGTTGCCCAGGGCGACCTGGCGTCCCTCGATCGTCCCGCGCACGCCTCGGCCGACCGGGCTGTCGAAATCGGCAGCCTCGGAGAGCGTGATGGCCCGATCTTTGGCGGCGCGGACGATCGCGTCGGCCAGGGGATGTTCGCTGCCGCGCTCGAGGCTGGCCGAGAGGCGCAGGATGTCGGCTTCGACAAAGCCTTGGGCGGGCAGGATTGCCGTCACCGACGGACGGCCCTCGGTCAGGGTGCCGGTCTTGTCCAGAACGAGGGTGTCGACCTTCTCAAAGCGTTCGAGCGCCTCGGCGTTCTTGATCAGGACGCCGGCGTGGGCGCCACGTCCCACCCCGACCATGATCGAGATCGGCGTCGCCAGACCCAACGCACAGGGACAGGCGATGATGAGCACCGAAACGGCGGCGACCAGGGCGTAGGACAAACGGGGCTCGGGACCGACCAGGCCCCAGACGACGGCGGCGAGCAGTGCGATCGCGATCACCGTGGGAACGAACCATCCGGAGACCGTATCGGCCAGCCGCTGGATCGGGGCGCGACTGCGCTGGGCCTGGGCCACCATCTGGACGATCTGCGCCAGCAGGGTGTCGGCGCCCACCTTGTCGGCGCGCATGATGAAGGATCCGGTCTTGTTGAGCGCGCCGGCCACGACGCGGTCGCCGACATCCTTGGTCACCGGCATGGACTCGCCGGTCACCATGGATTCGTCGACAGCGACCCGACCCTCCAGGAGTTCGCCATCGACCGGGATCTTCTCTCCGGGCCTTACCCGCAGGCGGTCGCTGACGGCGATCTGGTCAAGCGAGACATCTTCATCGATGCCGTCCGCCCGGATTCGGCGCGCGGTCTTGGGCGTGAGGTCCAGCAGGGCGCGGATCGCGCCCGACGTCTGTTCGCGGGCGCGCAGTTCCAGAATCTGCCCGACGAGGACCAGCACGGTGATGACCGCCGCCGCCTCGAAATACACCGGCGCACTGCCGTCGGCCTTCAGGAAGGCGGGCGGGAACAGGGTTGGCGCGACGACGGCCACGACGCTGTAAAGCCATGCCACGCCGACCCCCATGGCGATCAGGGTGAACATATTCAGCCGCCGGGTGCGCAGCGATGTCCAGCCGCGCTCGAAGAAGGGCCAGCCGCACCAGAGAACCACGGGGGTCGCCAAAGCGAACTGGATCCAGTTCGACATCTGGCCCGGGATGAACATGTGGAGATTGGCCAGGTGTCCGCCCATTTCCAGGGCGAAGACCGGCAGGGTCAGGACCAGACCGACCCAGAAGCGTCTGGTGAAGTCGATCAGCTCGTGGTTGGGCGGGGCCTCCGCCGTGACCGTCTCCGGCTCAAGCGCCATGCCGCAGATCGGGCAGGAGCCTGGGCCTTCCTGCCGGATCTCGGGGTGCATCGGGCAGGTGTAGATGGCGCCGGGAACGGCCGGCTCGGCCTCCACGGGAGGGTTCAGGTAACGCATCGGATCGCCGATGAATTTGGTCCGGCACCCCGCCGAGCAGAAGAAATAGTCCTGACCGTCATGACTGGCTCGGTGAGCGGTGGCCGTCGGATCGACCGACATGCCGCAGACGGGATCCTTGACCGTTGCCGCGCCATCCGAGGCCTTCGCCCCGCAGCAGGCGTGACCCGAGGCATGATTGTGAGGATGCGTGGACATGTCGCTCTCTCCGGCTGACCGAAGAGCTAACATATACCCATGGGGGGTATATCGCAAGATACCCGTCTGGGGTATATGGGGGTGCTCAGGAGAACAGGCCGCATGCAAACCGACACGAAACCCAAAGTCCTCAACAGGCTCAGCCGGATCGAAGGCCAGGTGCGGGGAATCTCCCGTATGGTTGAAGATGACCGGTATTGCGTCGACTTGCTGACCCAACTTCAGGCCGTCCGGGCCGCGCTCCATCGCGTGGAGACCGAAGTTTTGCGGGATCACCTCGACCACTGCGTCATGGGGGCCATGACCGGCGACGATCCCGAGGATCGCAAGGCCAAGGCCGGCGAGTTGATCGAACTCCTGGCGCGGGCCGGACGGTAGAGCCGAGGGAACGAACGAGGCCTCCTGGTCGCTAACGTCGGGATCTCAAGGAGCCGTCATGAAACGCATCAGCCTCGTCCTCGCCGCCTGCGCCCTGTCCGCGGCCTGTTCCCCGCAAGCCGAAGAGCCCGCCGTGGACGCGCCGGAGGCCGCCGCCATGGCGGGCTCCCATGGCACGATGGACGGCGGCATGGCAGCGGCTGCGCCCAGCGACTCCGTCGCCACCCAGGGCTACAAGGCTTCAATGAACACCATGATGGAGGCGATGCCGACCTTTACCGGCGACGCGGACATCGACTTCATGAAGCAGATGCGGGGACACCATGTCGCCGCCGTTTCGATGGCCCGTGTGGAACTCGCGGAAGGCAAGGACGCCGAGGCGCGGAACCTGGCCCAGGAGGTGATCACGGCGCAGGAGCGCGAAATCACCCTGATCGACGCCTGGCTCGCCCAGAAGGGAGCGTCCGCGGCTCCCGCCGCCTGATCGCGAGATCAGCGCGCCGCGTGCGAGGACCAGTGTATGTGCGTGATCCGCCATCCGTCCGCCTCATGGCGCAAAACCATGGTCTCGACCGAAAGACTGTTGATCGGGCGGCCGTTGAACTCGCCCATTGTGCGGCTTTCGCTCGCGACCCAGGCGCTGTCGGCGCCGGCTCGAGCCGTCCGGCGGGACCGGATGCTGGGTACGGCGGCCGAAAAGGCGGCGTCGGCGGCCAGGTGGTGCTGGGCGTATTCGGTCTTGGACCGTTCGGCCTCTCCGCTCTCGAAGATCAGGACGTCGTCGGCCAGAAGGGCCAGCACTGCCTCCGTGTCTCCGTGTTCAAGCGCCACGTGAAAGGCGTCGACGGCGCTCGCCGCATCGATCGCTTCGGTCTGGACTTCATCGACCGACGCCGGAACAGTCTGGGCCGGGTCATGAGCGAACGCAGGCTCAAACGAAAGCACCGACACGGACACGGTGAGGGCGAGGGCGACGAAAGTTTTGGCGATCGACATGCTTATGGCTCCGAAGGCGATAGACTGTTCTCACACTCTGCGATCCCGCTGCCAATGCCGGCAATAAGACGGCGGGATCAGCGAAAGGACGCCCGCTCTTGCGAGCGGGCGTCCCCTTCATCCTACATCTCGTCGCAGCAGGAGCCGCCGTCGCAGCAGGCGGCGAGCGCCTGGCAGCAGGAGGCGACCGCCTTGGAGACGGCCTCGGGCGCGGCGGCGAAGGCGGCCGTGCCGGAAACGAGCAGCGCGAAGGCTGCGATGGTCAGAGTGCGTTTCATGATGTGTATCCATTGAAAATGAGAAGTCTGGTTTTCAAGTGGATGCTTCACCGGGGTGGCGGGTCTTCGGCTTCCGGCTGGATCGGCGTGAGTGGCGTCTCGCTGTAGCGATACGCCTGCGGCGACCGGACGACAGGAGGGGCGAGCGTCATCGGCTCCACGATCAGGGCCTGGCAGAGGACCGCGCAATGCGGCGCGCACACAGCCTTACCGGTGTCCTCGCAAGGCATCGGTTGACCCGTTTCGCTCATCGTCATCATCGCAGACATCGAAGCAGGCGCAGCTTCGGCGGCGAGAGCCACGGTCGAAACCATGAGCGTCGCCAGCAGCGCCACGAAGGCGCTTGCGCAGGCTCTGGCGCTTTGACGAAGGCCGTTCATACCCCAGTCTTACGACAAGGATGCCCGGCGCGTTACAGGAAATGTCGAGATGGCGGGCGATTCTGCACCCTATGACGCCCGTTCCGTTTTGCGCAGGCTGCGGACGCACGCGGTCGGAATCCCCGGCTGGCGTAACTTCACTCCGCATCAGAGGAAAACCATCGAACGCGATCTGCTGCGTCGTCTGACGAGACGCGCCCAGCCCGGCCCAGATCCGCATGCTTGTCGTAGCCGTCAATGACACTCACCGATGTGGGTCATCTCGTCCGGCACCGATCGGCCCGCGGCACGTATGGAAGCGGAAGGTCCAGGCGGCCGGACATGGTCCACGGTCGGACAACCTGCCGGGCCGAGATCGCTTTCGTGGGCCTCCCGGAGCGCCGCCCGATCGCATCCTAAGTTCCCCCTTCGCGTCCACCGGCAGCACGCAGCAGGTCACCGACCCTTCGACCATTCATACGGCGTGAAGCGATCACCCGATCATAGACGATACGCGGCCGTTACGACCGTGAACCCCCATGCAGGTCAGGACACGTTCGCAAAGCAGGCCCGACAGTCGTTTACTGTCAGTGCGTCCGGTCGGACTTTGGAGCTCGGGGGCGTCGAAGTCCGAGAGGCCGACCTCGATCCAGGTCGAAGGGTTGGTGCTGGAACCGACACACAGGCTGTCGCCATCCCTGATGTGGCGGACCAAACCGGAGAAGGTCGCGCCCGCGCGGTCGGGCAACCGACCTTCGCACGGATCGGCGTGGGCGACCGCGGGGGCCAGCCACAGGCCTGCAAGGATCAGGAGCCATTTCATGCTCGCAGATTGAGGCCCTCGCAGCGCTTCGCCAACGGGCGACGGAGAAAAAAGGAAGGGCGGAGGCGGCCGCCCCGATCCGGGGCGAGCACCCCAGGAGCCCCGCGATGCGACCCTTGCCCTCATCGACACCCAGCCCTTTGGATCGACGGTCGGCAGACCTGTTCGGGCTGCCGCCCGGCCTGGAACAGGAGATGGACGACGCCACCCTTCTATCTCTGTTGATGACGCGCACGATGCTGGAGCGCGACATCGCGCAGGCTGTCTCAACCTTGCTGGATGTGTTCGGCTCGGTCGCCGCCGTTGTCGCGGCGGATCCGCCCGAGCTCGCGCAAGCCGCCGGGCTCGGCGCGACCACGATCACGGATCTCAAGATGTTGCGCCGACTGAGCGTGAGGCTCGCCCGATCCGAGGCCTGCCGCCGCCCTGTCCTGTCGTCGTGGTCCGCCCTTGTGGCCTATGTCCGCTCGGCCCTGGCTCACGAACCCAGAGAGCAGTTCCGCACCCTGTATCTCGACAAGAAGAACATCCTTCTCCGAGACGAATTCCTGGCCGAAGGCACGGTGGATCACGCGCCCGTCTATCCCCGGGAAGTCATCCGGCGGGCGCTCGAACTTTCGGCCTCAGCGCTCATCCTCGTCCACAATCATCCGTCGGGCGATCCGGCGCCATCCCGGGCGGATATCGAGATGACCCGGCAGATCGTGGACGCCGCCCGCGTTTTCGGCCTGCAGGTCCATGATCATCTCGTCATCGGCCGCCTGGGCACAGCGAGCTTCAAACAGCTCGGCCTGATTTGAGGCTGATCATGACCTTGCATGCCATCGTCGCCGCCTTGGGTGGAGACCTCTACGCCGGGGGCTCGCGGGCGAGCATCCCCGCGCCCGGTCATAGCGCCGACGACCGATCGGTCTCGCTGATGCTGACCAACGACCGGGTCATCATCTATGGGTTTGGCGGCGCCGATTGGCGGACCGCCCGGGATTATCTCCGCGCTCGAGGCTTCCTCGACGACGCCGGCCGGCTCACCGGCGACGGGCGGGCGCGAGCGTCTTCGCCCCGGCCGGACCTTCGCCTTCGCGTCGAGACCGCGTCGCGTCTGTGGACCGCGACGACGGAGCGACCACCCCACGGACCGGCGGGTCTTTATCTGCGGCGCCGCGCGGTGCTGGCCGGCGCCGCCGCTTCCAATCTTCGCCTGCACCCCTCCGCGCCACTGTCGGTCTATCAGAGTGGTTCGCGCGTGCGTCCGGCTCTGATCGCCCGGATCAGCGACGCCGAGGATCGTCTGACGGCTGTCGAGCTGACCTATATCGAGACCGATGGTCTGCCCGCCATCGGTCTGCGGTTGGCGCGCAAGACCGTGGGTCAGGTCCCGCCCGGCGCGGCCGTTCGCCTCTCGGCTGCCGCCGAACACATGCGGGTGGGCGAAGGGGTGGTCACGACCCTGTCCGCCATGGAGCGGTTCGGTCTTCCCGGCTGGGCCCTCATGGCCGCCAACAACCTGGCCGTCTGGAGCCCGCCCGCCTGCGTGCGCAGGGTCCTGATCGCCGCCGACCGGGGCCAGGCCGGTGAGGCGGCGGCTGCCCGGCTGTGCCGCCGCTTGGTCCATGACGGTCTTGAGGTTGAGGTGTCATGGCCCGAACCGCCGTTCGGCGACTGGAACGAAATCGCGGTCGCGGCGGCATCGCAAAGGACGGAGCGAGGGGGCTGAGGGGCGCCGAAGCGGCGGGGATGGGCCCCGTCGCCCGGCAGGAGAGACCTCATGACCGACCTCGTTCCCGTCATCACCCCCACAACCCCTGTTCCTGAAACCACGCCCTCGGCCGTCATCTTCACGCCTGTGGAACGTATCGTGCGCCTGGGCGACCTCGGCATCGCGCGCGAGAACCTGCGCCATGGCGAACCGCCGGATGACGACATTCCGACCCTGGCCGCCACCCTGAAGGCGGCCGGACAGCTTCAACCCGTCACCGTCCGTCCCGGGCGCGGCAAGAAGGAGCAGGCCTTCATGGCTCTCGATGGGCGCCGGCGTCGTCTGGCTCTGGCCATCCTGCTCGAGGCTGGCGACATCGACGAGGACTATCCGGTCCGCACCTATGTCGAGACCGATCCGGCGCGCCAGGCGGCGGCGATCCTTTTGACCAACACCGCCGTCCCGGTCCATGTGGCCGACGTCATCGCGGCCATCGGCCGGATGCTGAAGTCGAAACTGACGATTACGGCCATGGCGCGGGCGCTCGGTTACGACGAGATCGAGATCAAGCGATTGGCGGCCCTGTCCGGCGTCGCGCCCGCCGCTTTGGTGGCGCTGAAGGCGGGCCGCATCACCCTTCGCCAGACCCGGTTGCTGGCACGGCTGCCGGATCGCCAGGAGCAGGAGGATCTCGCCCAGATGACCTTGGACGGCCATGGGTTTCAGGAATGGCGGGTCAGCGAACGTCTCGACGACAGCCGTGTCACCACGCGCGATCGCCGCTGCGCCCTGGTCGATCCTCGGGCCTATGCCGTCGCCGGAGGCCGCACCGAGACCGACCTGTTCGGCGAACTGCCTCCTGTTCTGCTCGACCCGGATATTCTGACCGACGTCTGGACCCGTCGCGCACGCGGGATCGCGGCCGTGATCGAGGCCGAAGGGATCTCGGTTCACGTGACTGCCGGCCCGGAGCCAGAGCTTCCCGATGATCTTGAGGCGCTCGGTTATGTGTATGGCGGTTCACTCCCCGCCGAAGAGATGGCGCGCTACCGGGCGCAGCGGGAGGTGTTCAACGACCGGACCGAGAAGGCCCGCATCGCCCTGGCGGACGTCGAGCACCCCGACGTCGCCGATCTGGCGATCGTCGACATGATCCACGCCAGGATCGCCTCAGACCAGACTGGATGCGGGGGCCGGCTCGTGACCACGATGGTCCTGTGGCCGGCCGCGGAGGCAGGCGTCGAAGTCCGCTGCTACACGCCGGAGGAACCCGAGATCGACGACGGGGCTGAGGATGCCGCGCGGGAGGATGCACGTCGGACCTCGGCGCCACCGGCCTATGTCCCGCCGGAAGTCGACGCTCCGGAGCCGGACACCGAGGGTGTCAACCATGCCCTTCATGCCGTGCGGACCGACGTGGCGACGCGAGGGCTTATCCGTGCCCTGGCCGACGATCCCGGGGCGGCGCTTACAGCGTTGATTGCGCGGCTGTTCACCGTCCTTGTGCGACGCGCTCACGTGACGCGAACGGACTCGGCCCTGGCCATCACGGCGAGCGGGTTCAATCCCGCCAACAGCCGGGTCATCGAGGCTCTGGATGGGGATGTTCGTCGACGGCTCGAGGATCGTCGCACGGCATGGGAAGCGTCCGGCGAGACCGTCATCGCCTGGGTCCAAGGCCTTCCCCACGGCGAGAAGATGGGATTGCTGGCGGAGTTGACCGCCATCAGCCTCGACGTTCGGGAGGAGAAGACCTTCTCCATCCGCCGCAGCGCCCGGGCCGAGGCGGCGGAGCTGGCCGCTCTCTGCCAGGCGGACATCACTCTTCACTGGACGCCCGACGCCCCCTTCCTGCAGCCCCACTCCAAGGGCCTGCTGACCGGCATGCTCGAGACCATGGGCGCCGAGGACGAGCGGGCGAAGACGCTCCGCAAGACCGAGCTGGTCGACTGGGTGGCCGAACAGGCCGCGCAACGGACCTGGGCTCCGGCCGCCCTGTCCTGGGCCGCCCCGATCGACGCCGATCAGGGCGCCCCGCACATCAAGGACCAAGCCGCCGGCGATGGCGTCGATGGGGACGACGAGGGGGCTGGCGCCTTCGTCGTCACCGCGGAGGGCGAGGCGGCCCTGAACTCTGCCGCCGCCTGATCTTCCGTCCACGGAAACATCGCGCCGGCGACCTGCCGGGGCGGTGTTTCTCTGTCGTCGTGAGCGCCGACCCGACTGTCGGGGAGACGAAGGAAGGGCGGGGTGAAGCGAGCCTGGAGGACCGAGAGGGAGGAGCCCGCCGCTCCAGGCGACCGGAGCCTTCGCAATGTCCACCGCCCGCAACCTGTCGCTGTTCGCCGACCTCGCCGTCGGGAATCTCCCCGCCAACATCCTGGCCGCCGCCCGCGCATTGGCCATCCATCTGGCCCGCTCGCGCCCGCTGGATCGACGCCTCGTGGCCGACGTCATGACCACCGCGTTCGGGGCATCCGACGCCGAGGGCGGCTGGACCTGGCGTGACGCCTATGACGCTATCGAGGCCGCGACGGTGCTTCAGATACGCCGCCTAGCGCCGCAGATCGCCCGGCTCGAGGACGCCCCGGCCGAGATCGCTGCGCTGCTCGCCGCGGTCTCAGCGCTTGGCCTCACCCACAGCCGGCGCAGCGAGGAACAGGTCGCGCTCGACCAGTTCTCCACCCCGCCCCAACTCGCCGCCCTCGCGGTGCTGGCCGCGCAGGTCCGACGGAAGGACCGTGTGCTGGAGCCGTCGGCGGGGACCGGATTGATGGCCGTGGTGGCCGAAGCGTGCGGGGCGAGCCTGACGTTGAACGAGCTTGCGCCCACGCGTGCCGCGCTCCTCGACGGGCTTTTCGCCGGGGCAACGCGCCGACGGCATGACGGCCGCCATCTACCCGACCTGATCGAGGACGCCGGGGCGTTCGACGTCGTGGTCTGCAACCCGCCATTCTCGGATCTTCAGGCCCATCTGATCGCGTCGCTCAAGGTTCTGGCGGACGGTGGCCGAATGGCGGCGATCGTGCCCCTCACCGCCCTTGCCGACACCGATCTGAGGCGGGTGCTCGAAGGCCAAGGCGTCATGGTGGCCGCCGTGGCGTTTCCCGCGAGCGCTTTCGCCAAACACGGCACCTCGGTTGAGACCGGCCTGCTGGTTGTGGATCGCGGCGGGACAGCCGTCTGGGACGGCCTCCTTCACCAGCCCCAGGATCTGGAGGCGACCGCCCGGATCCTCGCGAACCTTCCGGATCGCGGCACCGCCCGTCCGCGCGTGCGGTTGACTTTAAACGCCGCCGCCTTCCTCGCGGCGCGCGACCGCGGGCTCGCCCTTCCCGCAGGCCGACTGGCCTTCCTGGCCGGAGCAACACACCTGGCCTATGAGACGCAGCCCTGGGCTGGCGAGGGCCGGGACGTCGGCCTCTATCAGGCGCATGCCCTGGCGCGGATCGTCTGCCTGATCCCCGCCCGCATCCATCGCCTCTGGTCGAGTCCGGCCCTATGGCCTCCGTCGCGCCGCCCGCGCCGAGCTACCGGCCGGTGTTGCCGCCGGCGGTGCTCAACCAAGGCCGGATCTCCGACGCCCAGACGGAGACGGTGATCTACGCCGGCGAGGCCCATGCGGCCTTCCTGCCCGGCCGGTTCCGGCTGGGCGAGGCCGCCCATGAAGTCGCGCTCGTGCGCGACGACGCCGAAGACGGTGTTTCGTTCCGGCGGGGATTCTTCCTTGGCGACGGCACCGGCTGTGGCAAGGGCCGCCAGATCGCGGCCGTCGTCGCCGACAACATGAGCCAGGGCCGGGTCAGGGCGCTTTGGCTCTCCCGCAACGACGCTCTGCTGGAGGACGCCCGGCGCGACTGGAGCGCCATCGGCGGCGGCGCGCACGGCATCGTGCCGCTCTCGAGCTGGAAGCAGGGCGAAGCGATCCGTCTGGATCGCGGCGTCCTGTTCACCACCTATGCGACCCTGCGCCAGCCGGCGCGCGGCGCCAGACAATCGCGGCTCGACCAGATCGTCGCGTGGCTCGGCGAGGATT
Source organism: Brevundimonas sp. LM2 (assembly GCF_002002865.1). NCBI lineage: Bacteria > Pseudomonadati > Pseudomonadota > Alphaproteobacteria > Caulobacterales > Caulobacteraceae > Brevundimonas > Brevundimonas sp. LM2. Next base: position 406,582 of record NZ_CP019508.1, read on the forward strand.
TCGACGGCGTCATCGCCTTCGACGAGGCTCATGCCATGGCCAACGCCGCCGGGGGCGGCAAGGGCGCGCGGGGAACGAAGAAGGCCTCGCTGCAGGGCATGGCGGGGCTGGCGCTGCAGAACCGGCTGCCGAAGGCCAGGATCCTCTATGTCTCGGCCACGGGCGCGACCACGGCGGAGAACCTGGCCTACGCCGCCCGGCTGGGTCTCTGGGGCGGGCCGGAAGCGCCCTTTATGAGCCGCGCCGACTTCCTCGACGCCATGGACCGGGGCGGGGTCGCGGCCATGGAGCTGGTGGCGCGCGAGCTCAAGGCGCTGGGGCTGTATGTGGCGCGGTCGCTGTCGTTCGAGGGCGTCGAGTATGAGCCCTTGGTGCACCCCCTGACGCCGGACGACATCGACATCTGGGACGCCTGGGCGGACGCCTTCCAGCTGATCCACGCCAACCTGGCCGAGGCGCTCAAGGCCATCGGCCTCAGTGACGATGAGGGCAAGGCGAAGAGCGGTCAGGCCGCGTCGGCCGTCCATTCGGCGTTCGAGGGCGCCAAGCTGCGGTTCTTCGGACATCTCCTGGCCGGGCTAAAGGCGCCCAGCCTGATTGCGTCCATCCGGGATGACCTCGCTTCGGAGCGATCGGCCGTGGTCCAGATCGTCTCGACCAATGAGGCGGTGATGGAGCGTCGGCTGTCGTCTATCCCGCCCGAGGAGTGGAACAATCTCTCAATCGACCTGACCCCGCGCGAGTACGTCCTCGACTATCTGCGCGAGGCCTTCCCCGTCCATCTGATGGAGGCCATCGAGGACGCCGACGGAAACGTCACCATGGTCCCGGTCATGGATGAGGGGCGGCCCGCCGTCAGCCAGGAGGCGCTCGTCCTGCGGGCGGCTCTGATCGAGAAGATGGCCTGTCTGCCCGCCGTACCGGGCGTGCTCGACGCCCTGCTTGAGGCCTTCGGCACGGACGCGGTCGCCGAGATCACGGGCCGGTCGCGTCGGGTGGTGGTGCGCGACGGTCGCCGGGTCGTCGAACGGCGCGGAGCCTCGGCGGCGCGTGCTGAGACCGACGCCTTCATGTCCGGCCGGAATCGGGTGCTGATCTTCTCAGACGCCGGTGGCACGGGCCGCAGCTACCATGCCGATCTGTCGGCGGGGAACCGGCAACGGCGGGTCCACTATCTCGTCGAGCCCGGCTGGCGGGCCGACGCTGCCATCCAGGGGCTCGGCCGCTCCCACCGGACGCATCAGGCATCCGCGCCTCTGTTCCGGCCCGTCACCACCGACATCCAGGGCGAGAAGCGGTTCACCTCGACGATCGCGCGCCGGCTGGACTCCCTGGGCGCGCTTACGCGCGGCGAACGGCGCACCGCCGGAGCCGGCCTGTTCCGCGCCGAGGACAATCTGGAGAGCCCTTGGGCGCGCCGGGCCCTTCTGGTCTTCTATGGCGCGCTGGCCTTCGGGGAACTGGACTCGATGACGCTCGAGACCTTTGTGGCCAAGACGAGCTTGAAGCTGCTCGACGACGACGGCGGGCTCAAACCCTCCGACGACCTGCCGCCGATCCATACCTTCCTGAACCGGCTTCTGGCGCTGCGCATCGCCGACCAGAACGCCTTGTTCGCGGACTTCGACCGCATCCTGTCCGGCATCCTCGATCGAGCCGCCGCCTCCGGTGAACTGGACCGCGGGCTGGAGGACATCGAGGCCGAGGAACTGGAGGTCACGGATCAGGAAGTGATCCGGACCGATGTCTCGACCGGCGCCGAGACGGCTCTGGTGACCTTCTCGTTGAAGGTCCGGCGCGAGATCCTCGGTTCCGACGACGCCCTGATCTGGGCCGAAGACGTCGCCCATCAACTGGTTATCAACGAGAAATCCGGCCGCGCGGCGATCGCCGAATTGGGTCTGACCACCTCGACGGATGAGAACCGCCTGATCACCGCAGTGAGGCTCGTTCGGCCCGACGACCGCCAGACGATGGCCGAGAAGACGTTCGAGGAGTCGGCGTGGAAGCCCGCGGAGGTCTCGACCTGGCGGCGGGTCTGGGACCAAGAAGTCGCCGGGACCGACCCCTGGCGGACGCGCGAACTGACGCTTGCCACAGGATTGCTCTTGCCGATCTGGGGCCGCTTGCCGGCGCGGGGTTGCTCGGTTCGCCGGGTCCGGGCGCCGGACGGGCGGCGCTGGCTCGGACGAGTTCTGGACGGCGTCCAGGCCAGGGCGCTGAAGTCGAGTCTGGGCCTGACCGATGTCGGCGAGGTCTGGGCGGACGGCACGAGAACCGCCGCCACGATTCTGGACCGCAACATCCAGCTATCGCTTGAGGGTGGGCTGTGGCTGAAGCGGTCCCGCGTCATGGACCGCTGGCGCATAGAGATCGTCGGGGGGCGCACCGATCGGGACGCGCTCGTGGCCCTGGGATGTTTTGTCGAGATCATCGCCTTTACGCCGCGCGTCTTCGCGCCGGTGGATCAGCCGACCGTGTTGGAGGCGGTGCTGCGCCGCCATCCGGTTCAGACAGTCCTCGACGGGCAGGCAGCCTGAGCGGGTCAGGCCGGCGTCGCCTTCGGCGGCGACCGGGACGGGTTCAGAAGCGGGACGCCGCGACCCGTCACATCCTTGATATTGGCGGTGACGAGCGTCAGACCGTGGACCAGCGCGGTCGCGGCCAGGGCGGTATCCTCCTCGTCGCCGTCGCGCTCGGCCAGCATCCGGCCCCAGACGGCGGCGACGGCTTCGTCGATGGGCAGGATGCGGCCCGCATAGGCGGCGATGACCGCGTCCACGCCCTGTGTGATCGCCGTGGCGGCAGGATGGTTGGCGGCTGTCGCCCGCTCCGCTCCGTATCGCAACTCGCGGACGGTCATGGCGCTGATGCAGAGCTCGTGGTCATCGACCGACCGGAGCCATGCTAGGATGTTGGCGGACGGTTTGGGCTTGCTGCTCTGGCTGACGACGTTGGTGTCGAGCAGATAGATCATCCCCTCGGCCGCATGAACGGCTCGAGCCCGCCAAGGTCGGCGCCCTGCATCGCGCGCTTCGCCGACGTCGCGGGGTAAGGGCGACCGGATTTGGGATGGGCGCGCGCATAAGCGGTCGCCGCCTTGATCTTGGCGAGCGACAGCGACGGGTAGTCCTCGAGGATCTCCTCATCGGTGGCTCCGCCTGCCGAGAGCGCCGCCAGGCGATGGACCTCGATGTCGGTGCCTCTCACGACGGGAGCGCCGTGTTTGATCTCGATGGCACGATCCACAGCCTCTAGCGCCTTCAGGCGTTGCGCGACATTGGTCCGATGCCGTTTTAACTGGACGATGAGTGGCCCGACAGAAACGCTGGCGGACTGCGCAGGCTCCTTGGCCACGGCGACGTAGAGGTCGTCGAGCGCGGAAGGCGTCAGGGTGTGGCGATAGGTGGCCACCATGTCGAGATAGACGAGGTCGGTCAGGCCGACGCATCGCACGGCGCGTCTGGCCGGACCTGAGGCCTCTGGCTTGAGCGGTCGCCGATTGACGTCGCGTTTGATCGCGTCGAGCGGTTGACCAAGGACGAACGCCGCTTCGGGCAAAGTCCACTGGGGATCGGGCATCGAAAAGGCCTCCTAATATGATCCAATATAGGATCGCATTGTGGGTTCGGCAATGTCGATGAGGTCCAGGATCGCGTGCGTGACCGCCGCCGTCCAAAGGAGCGGAGGAAGGGAGTGTCCGGGCGAAGCGGGATTGGGGAGATCGGCTCCCCGACGGCTTCGGATATACAGGAGACTGACATGCAAAACGTGATGTTCACCGGCCGATTGGCGGCCGACCCCCAGATCACCGACGACTTCGGCAAGGCCGTGTTTCGCCTGCTCGAGAGCCGCGGCGTCGATAATGCCGGCAAGGATCGGCTGGTCGGCGTCAACTGCGTGAGCTGGTCGAAGGGCCTCAACGAGAAGGTCATCGCTCGGGGCCTCGGGCAGGGGTGTGAGGCCGTCGTCATCGGCGCCTTCATCGATACTGCCTACGCCGCCAAGAACGGGACCGAGCGGACGGCCAAGGAACTGGTCATCAACCGGCTCACCGTCCTCGACTGGGCCGAGGACCGCGACATCCAGGACAGCAGCGCCGACCGCGCCGCCGCCTGATCCCTCATCAACATTCAATTGTCAGGAGACTGACCATGCAAACCGTGATCATCGAAGGCTATCTGACGGCCAACCCGTCCGTCCTCGCCGCCCAAGGCACTGGCAAGAAGCGCGCGAGCTTCCGCGTGCTCGAGACCACCCGCTTCCGCAAGGCCGACGGCACGCCCGGTGAACGGACCACCGGCTTCAACTGCATCTGCTTCAACGAGGCGACGGCCGAGAAATACATCGGCCCGTTCGCCCGCAAAGGCAGCCGCGTCGTGATCCAGGGTCATGTCGAGAACGACACCTGGACCGGCAAGGACGGTGTCGAACACTACGACATGCGGGTGATCGTCGCAGATATCCGCCTGAAGAACAGGCGCGAAGCTTCCGAGGGCGCCGCCGAGGACGAGGGCGGCTCCGGCCGCCAGGTCCAGGAGCCGGCCAGTGGCTACGACCTGAACGACGACATCCCGTTCTAGACAGCGGGCGAATGAGAGCGGCCCGGCGCGCGAGCGTCGGGCCGCTTTTCGTTTTGTGGCGGGAGGGAAAGGCAGGGCGGCGCGGGGTGAGCCGATCGGGCTCGTGAGCCTCGGAGCTTCCCATGACCGCCTCTGCCTGGACCGATGACCGCATCGGTCGTTTGACGACACTCTGGCTCGAGGGTCAGACCGCCGAGCAGATCGCCCGCGATCTCGCCAATGGCATCACGCGCAGCGCCGTGCTCGGCAAAGTTCATCGTATGGGTCTGTCGGCGGGCCGTTCCGGCCGCCCGCCCAAACGCCCCGAGGCCGGTCCGAAGCCATCCCGCCTCGCGCCGACCAGGTCCCTGGCGGACCGGCCGATCGACGCTCGCCCCGTCGTCGCGACTGAGCATGGCCTGGCTACAGTCCTCTCGGTGCGGCGCTGCCAGTGCCGTTGGCCTTTCGGTGAGCCTGGAGCCGCTGACTTCAGTCTGTGCGGTCAGCCGGTGACGCGCGGCGCCTTCTGTGCCTCACATGCCGCCGTCGCCTATCGGCCGGCGGCGGACACTCCCCGCGCCCTCGACCGGCTGGCGCTTCTCAACTGAGATCCGTCACGCCCTTGCTGCACTCTGACGATCTGAACGGCGGCCTCGACGAGGCCGCCGTTTGTCTTTTGTCCGGGCCGCCAAATCGAGCGCTCGCTGTTCGGCCTCTGGCCGCACGAGATCCCGATGGCAGCTCCGGCCGCTGAGTTGAAAGTCGCCCGTCAGATCCTTGGGTGGGATCCGCTGACGATCGCGCGCGCCTCGCGTCTCGCTGGAACGCCCGAGAAAATGGCGGCGCGTGTCATCGACATGGAAGCCGGCAAGCGTGACATCAGCGGTCCTGTTCAGGTGGCGATGGAGGCCTTCCTTGGCGGGTGGCGACCGACGGGCTGACAGATCAAAGGTCAGGGCAGCGCCGAACCCGTTCGCGTTGCTCACCCAGCAGGACATTGCGTCATCGGGTTGCCGGGTTAAGACGAGGAATGCCTGCGGCGCCTTCACAATCAGAAACTTGGCGTCACCATTATGTGCCGCAGTTCTATCTGAAGCGCTGGGCGGGGAGCGACCGGAAACTGTGGGAGTTCCAGCGTCCGCATAGGCAAGTGATCGCTCGCCCGAAATTTCCTGTCCAGACTGGCTACGTCGAGAACCTCTACTCCGTGCCCGCACTGCCTGATGATCGTCGCGACTACATCGAGACGGTCTTCTTTCGACGAGTCGATCAGGATGCCTCGGACGTCTTCGATCTTATGGAGCTCCCCGGTCCGGTTGTTCTGAACAAGCGCCACAATGACGGTCTGTCGAGGTTCGTCATGTCGCTGCTGCAACGGGACCCCATTCGCGTCGCCGAGCTTCAGGCATTGGCGCAGCGGACCTACACCGAGGTGATCTCCCAGAGCCGGGACCTTTACGAGGAACGGCGTGGAGCGGACGATCCGTCATTCGATGAGTATCGGGCCGCCTTTGACGGGCCGTCTGCGCAGATACTGGGCGGGCATCTCATACCTAAGCTCAGCGACCTCCCCAAACTCGGGGCGCATTTGAACGGCATGAACCGTCGCCTCATCACCTTGGTTTCGCCCCGTCATCAGCTTTTGACCTGCGACCGGCCCTTGGTAACCTACAACGGCTTTGGCCGATCGGACGCCTATGTCGTGTTGCCTGTCGGGCCGAGCCGCCTGCTCGCCTGGACCAACTCGGCCGACTACATGGACCTGCTTGAGGAGGCGTTCAGGGGATGCGCTGCGGTGCCCGCTCTCAACCGCAAATTCATCGCCCAAGCCGCGCGCTTCGTCTACGCCACCAGCGCCGGACCGTTAAGGTTCGTCACCAATCACTGGCCAGAGACGCCTTCCGATCCGTTTCCCGGTCTCGGAGAATTTCTCTGAACAAGGCTTGCTGATCGAAATCTGACCTTCGGTGGATTCCGGGAACGTCTTCCAGCTTGGCCACCCCGTCGGCGGCTCGCCGCCGACATTTCGACCGAAGATCGATGCCCGTTCGTCCGCATCGGCGCGGCGGCGCCGAATGGTGTCGTCGTCGCGAAGGGCGACGACGACTTGCCCCCACACAACGCCCTCCGATTTTGTCACAGCACCCCGGAAGTCAACGGCTTCGCCTTATTCCCTCCACGGAGGGCAAGCGGCCCTCCGCTCCGGTGACTGCCGGGGACCCCGCTGTGGCCAAAACCGGGGTCGTTGCGCATGGGGCGCTCGACATTTCTTCATCTCAAGGAATGATCAAATGACCCACTTCAACACTGCCTCCTCCGCCTTGGCCAACCTGTCCGCCTCTCTGGATGAGAGCGGTTCGCTTCCGACGGAAGACGCCCTGGTACAGCTCGGGCGCGCACTCATGACCGAGCTGATCGACGTCATCTCCGACACGGCGCTGGAGGATTTCCAGACCATCCTGGGAGAGGCCCTGATCGGCGCCTTCCATTCGGCGGCAGGGCGGATCGAACGCGATGCGGACCGGGCGCGCGATGTGATGCGATCGCTCGACCGGGACTTCGACGGATCGGAGGCTGCGGATGTCGAACTCCAGGAAGCCACGGCGAAGGCTCGAGCAGGCGATGCGGCGACGCAGGCCTGCGAACTGATCCGGGATGCGGCGTCCGAAACCTGGACGGTCGCGACCGGCGAGGTCTGGACGGCCTGGCGAGGATCGCGGCGTGGTACACACCTGACGGCGGCGCAGCTCGAAGCCAAACAGGCGATCAAGGCGATCCGGCAGCGGAAGTCCGGAGAGGCCGACCCTGGCGGTCCGGTGATCGCCTTCCGGGGCGCGCCGACGGCCGACAGCGCGGAGGATGCGGGGCGGATCTTCGACGCGCTCAACTGGGCGAAGCAGGAATGGCCCGACATGGCTCTGGCGACGACCGGGGCGAAGGGCTCCGAGAAGCTCGCGATCAAATGGGCCCAGCAGAAGGGGGTGAAGCTGATCCTCGCCCGCGCGGATTTCGACACCCACGGCAAGGCGGCTCCCTTCCGGGCGAACGACGAACTCATCGCGCTCGAGCCGGAGGTTTGCCTGACCCTGGTTCATTCGGTGTCCGGGATGAGGGAGGAGCAACGGCCGTTCGGACCGGCGCTCAACCTCGGGCAGAAGGCGATGGAGAGCGGGCTCCGGCACCTCTCCATCAAGGCCCGGGCAGCTTGACAGATTACGACTGAGATCAACGACCCGCTCGGCTTCAGCCGGGCGGGTTTTTGTTTGTCATCCGGCGGCTCGATGCGATCGACGGCCTGTGCAGCGTGTGTATCGCACTTCCGGTTATCAACTATGATGACTGTTGATGGGGTATGTCGGCATGTGTTTTCGATGGATGACAATCTGCAAAAAGGGTCGGAGGGCAAGATAAAAGGGTGTTTTTGGCTTCGCCGGTTTCTTCTATTCTGTCCGACAGTTAGCGGCGTGCTGGAGTGCGATTGACGACTTGTCTTGAGTTGTCATCGTTCGAGCCTTCGTTGCATGCTTTGGAGGACTGCAAATGCTGATCCGGGATGAGATAGACGGCAGGGTTTCTACCGGCTCCGGCCGGGCCGCCGACGCCGTGCGTCTCGGCCTTCCGCTGTCCCTCAAGACCGAGCGGATGAACGTCAAGAACGGCATGCTCAAGCGTCTGGCGAGTTCCAAGGCTTTCGCTTTGGGCAATCGTTCAGGGGTGCTCAAGGCGGCGCAGAACCGGTCAGGCCGCGCTTTCAGACTGGACGTTCGCCAGAAGGTGATCGTCAAGGCGCTGGTCTCTCGACACATGGGCAAGGGCGCCGACCGGGCCGCCGCACTGGCCAAACATGTGTCTTATCTCGGACGGCCCGGCGCCGGCCTGGAGGGTGAGCGACCGAAGTTTTTCGATCGCAGCGTCGATGGCGTTCAGCCCGGCATCGAGACCGAAGGCTGGAGCCAGGACAGGCATCATTTTCGCTTCATCATCTCACCCGAACACGGCGAGCGGCTCGACATGAAATCCTATGTCCGCGAGGTCATGGGACGCGTCTCCGCAGACCTCGGAGAGCCCAATCTGAAGTGGGTGGCGACCTGCCATTTCGACACCGATCAACCCCATGCCCATGTGCTCGTTCGGGGCCGCCGCGAAGATGGCCGGGATCTCGTCATTCCGCGCGATTACATTGGCTATGGATTCCGCGCGCGGGCTCAGGAAGTGGCGCAGGTGCGCCTTGGCGATCTGTCACGGGTCGATGCAGAACGACGCATCTGGAAGGAGACGGAGGCGGACCGCTTCACCGGTTTCGACCGGCGGCTGATCGCCGAGACGGACAAGCACGGGATGGTCGATGACGGGGTCGGATCGACCGACGCCTGGGCGGCGCTGACACGGGGGCGGCTGAGACATCTGGAACAGCTTGGGCTCGCGACGCGGTCCGGGCGGCGGTATCGGCTCGACGGCGAGATGGAGAAGAAGCTGCGCACACTGCAGGTGCGGCGCGACATCATCCGCACCCTCAATCAGCGTCGGCTAGAGGGCGCGAGGGATGTACGGGTTCTGGGCCGGGAGCCTGTGCGGGGCGTGGTCGTGAAGACGGGATTTCATGATGAAGCAGGGGCTTCGCCCTGGGCGGTAGTGCGCGACGGGTCGGGCATCGAGCATTACGCACGGCTCCGGCCAGGCAAGCCCACTGAGGTCGGAAAAACAGTATCACTCGAGCCCGTCGGCAACGGACTGGCGCAGATCGCAAAGGGGCGAGGCGAAGATCTTAGCCGCTGAGGCCTGGCGCCTCGGGAGTTCAGAGCGTCGGGAGGCCCCACCCCTTCACTGACCGTTTAGGTCAAAAGGACAGGGCTACCCCAAGACAAAAGATTGCTGATCTGCTCGGCAGCACGTTCGCTCCGAAGGCGACTGATCGCTTCCTGCGTCGCATCAACCGTTTCGAAGTCCCGGATCAATCGCTCGGGCTGCTGCATCCGCGCCATCGTTGAGGCCAAGGCTTCGGCGACGGAGGATCCCGCGAGATCGAGAGACAGTGAACAGCCGAAGGCAAGCGCGGCATAGTAGTCGATCGGCCAGAGATGCCCGATGACGCTCTGATCCGCGGTGGTAAGCTCGTGTCCAAAGCCGATGCGAGCTAGTCCGCCCCGGTTCTGGGTCGCCGTTGCGCTGCAGATATTCAGCACCAGAAGACGCCGGCCGGTTTCAGGACGCGCGTAAGCCGCGATCTCGGCTGATGTCAGCACAGTTCCGTCAGCCAGCACCAGTCCGCTTTCACTTTGCCGGAAGGGTGACTGTTCGCCGTGTCCGATGACCCACACGAGGTCGGCATCTGCATCTTCATAGAATGCTTGGAACGCACGCTGGTCCAAAGGCGCTTCGACAACCTTGACCTCCCAGCCGGCGTGCAGACCCACAGCCCGGATGAAACTAACCTCGGCCTCCGTTGTCTGGGTTTCGCCCGGCCAGATACTGACGCATCGGGTGGTCCTGTCCTGAAGCGGAGCGGCAAGGCTCGCTTCCATGGGTGCCAGCCAGCCGAGAATGTTCGAAAGCGTCGCCTGTACCGGGTCACGATGAGCGGGCATGACGACCACCGATCGCGGGCGCCATCGTTCAGGCAGATGAGGCGCCAGCTCGTCGAAGCGATAGTGGCGCGCGATCGCTGCCGTGAGCTCCGGCGCTTTGTCATGAGCCGGCGCGCCGAGCATACGCTCGTCCAGAAGCAGCGCGCGGTCACCCGCCGGGCCGCGGAAATATTCATTCAGGGCAGTCGATAGGCCCGCTAGGAGGCCTTCCAGGCTCTCGCCGCCTTCATCCCCTTCAATCAGATGCCGGCCGCCAGGCCAGAGATAAGCAACGCCGTTCTTGTGTGCTGAGCCGATGTAAAGGACATCGGCACTGGCCTGCTCCATCCCGTCGACCCCGTACCAGGCCCACAACAAATCCATGATGTCCGCGACCGTCCCGATCTCGGTAAGGCTGAAAATCAACGGGTGGATAATGGCGACGCGAGCTTCCAGGGCAAGTATTGCGGCAGGGCCGGTCTCGAGCGCTCTATACTCGTCCGCAAGTTTCCGAACTTCACCGAGTATCTGGACCCGAGCGGCGGTCCAATCCTCGTAGTCATCGATGGTGACCGCCAAAAGTTGGACGACCTCGTGTTCGACGAGGACATGGCGCAGGTCGCGGAGTGCTTCCTTGGCCCACTCCTGATGCGTTTGACGCGTCCATTGAGCGGCAGCCGTCGTGAACAACACGGCCATCGTGGCCTTGGAGCGGTCGTCTATGCCGGGACGGCCATAGATTTCCGCCATGCTGCTGACCAAGGGCTCTGCGCATTTGTGCCCGCGATTGGTCGCCCAGTTGGCGATAGTGACGATCGCAGGAACGCCTCGCACGACATCTCCGGCCACGATCTCGTCCAAAACGTGAGCGATGCAGTAATCGGCGATCTGGTCGCACCAGTCGTCCATGCCGCCGAATTTTCTGGCGATCATGAGGGCGGCAGTGATCCAGTCGGTCAGGTTACGAAGACAGGCGGCATTCATTGGCGTGGCGACGCCGTCATACGGCGGCAGGCGATAGTCGCCTTGGTTGGCCCGCAGGTTGACGTTGTGGGTTCGGCTGGCGGACCAGTGGAGCCAGTTGTAGCAATCGCCATGCGCTCCCATCGCGACCGTCGTCATGATGGCGGGGATCGAAATTATGAACCGCATGGCGTCCAACCAGACAGCGCCCTCGTCGTCGCCGATGCGTCGGGTCTCGGCGGTCAGATCGCCGCGGATGGTTTCGGCCAGGTCGAAGAACGGTTGTCGATCGGCTCCCTGAGCTTGTTCGATAGCGTCCCGGAAAAAGCCAGCTACCGCCATCGGTGCCACGCCTTTCCACTCGAACTCGGCATCCCAGTTGGCGAGACCCGGATAAGCCGCTGAGGTCGTCGGAAAGCTATCGCGCAAGGTCATTGGTTTCCCTCGGTTCGTTGGGCGTCACCACCCGCTCGCTGACGGCGTGATGGGTTCACTCTCACCGGTTGCGACGGACCAGAACATAGGCAGCCCCGTGTCTTTTTGATCAGCGCGTTGCATGCGCCGCATCGGAGGCGAGGCATTTATGGTTGACCGGATTGCGGTGAATGCCCGCACCCGTTGGGCTGTTTGGTCAGACGGATTGACCGGCCTGATCACGCAGGTCGGCTAGCCGTTTCTGGCACGCCGCATCGATCAGGCCTCGCAGAATCCCGATCCGTTCAACAAGATATGCCAGCTCTTCGTCGGTGATCTTGAAATGCTTCGAATATCGCCCCTTCACATAGGCGGCGCGAAGGAGTTCGAAGCTGCGCCGCTGAAGCTTAGTTTCGTGGGGCCAGGCGTCCGCCAAGCCAGCCACAAGCGGCTCCGTTAGCCGACGCAGGTTCGTCAGTTTGTGGGATTTCGGGGAGTAGCCAGTCAGGACAAGTAGTAGTCCGGCGTAAAGAGTCTCGGTCGCCTGGTGCAGGAGAAAGGCAGTCTTACGGGTGAATCCCCGGCCGCGAGTGAAAGCTGCTGTCTCAATGAACTCGTCGGCGCTTTCGGTCGCTTCCGCGTAGGTGTCTTCCGCCTCCTGCAGAGCCGTTTCAGGCGAGAGCGGGGTAGGCTCGATGAAGCTGACAGACGGCGTGTTCAGCAGGGTCACGCCGTCCCGTACGATGTCGATGAAGAACGACCGGCCGTGTTCCAGCTTGTAGTTCACATCATCCAGACTGTGGACGATGACGCTGACTGGCGTTCGCAGCATTTGCCCCGAGGTGACGTCGGCCAGCAGCCGCTTTTCGGCCTTCTCCCAGAATTCGAAGTCCGTCAGGTCCTCGTGATCGACGACGACCAGCAAATCGAAATCCGAGAAGTATCTGCCGACGGGGTCATGAACCCAGTCGCCGCGCGCGTAGCTGCCGAACAGGATGATCTTGAGGATGCGTCCGTCGCGCAGGCGCGGCGCCTTGCGCGTCGACGTCGCGACAGCGAACTCTTCCCGCAGGATGGCCACGGCGTGGTCCAGCTCCCGGCGTTTCGCAGGCGTCAATGACCTCAGAGGTTTCTTCATCAGTCAGAGTCTCTCTGATTGGCGGGCAGTCGGCAAGGAAAAGCACGGCTTGCGTGTTGTCTTGGACGTTTTCGCGGGACGGGGAATCTGCCAGAGTGAAGCTCAGCGGGTAGACGTGAATAGAGGTCGGTCTTCGGTCCGGGGAACGCGTGCTTCGGCAGGCGTTAGGATGCGGCCGCCCTTCAATCAGCGCGCCTCTTTGTCGGAGGATTCCAATGCCCGCGCCCCATTCCCCGCTTGCGGGAGCTGCGACGAGGTTGCGAGCAAAGCCGGGCGCCCGCCGGTGAACCCCAACAGGAAACTGCGCCGGCGGCGACGGGCCCTCGGAGCCCGCGATGGGGTATCCGCGCCCGCGACGCCCGTGGATGAGGCGCTGGAAGAGCTCATCCACGTCAGCGGGTTTTCGAACGATGTCTCCATGGCCTTGACTGGGTCGGCGACGGACCGCGCCCGCGAATTGGCGTCTATGGTGCATGCCAAAGCCTGCGCCCACGGTCGGTCGATCGGGTTCGTCTGCCGCTCCAACATGTTCGATCATTCCGCCATTCTGGGATTGGCGCGCATGATCATCGAATGCCTCTCGACGTACGCCTACCTGGTCGAACAGGTGACCGAGGAGGACTGGGCCTTCCGGTACGCCGTGCTGCGACTTCACGACACGGTCTCCAGGATCAAGCTGCTTCGCGCCTGGCCCGCATGCGCAGGCACCGCCGACCTGAAGGCGGGTCGTGAAGACCTGATTATGGAAATTCGGTCACATCCGGCTTTCGCGGGCTTCGATGGTGAACAACAGAAGCGCCTCGTGTCCGGCGAAACGATCTTCATCGGCGGCATGCGCAAGTCTGCAACCCTTGCGGGCTGGAATCCTGATGTTTTCACTGCGCTCTACGGGTACTTCTCAGCCCACCTCCACGCGGCCCCGATGAGCTTCTTCCGCATGGACGATCATCGGGTGGACTACTTCTATCCCAATGACGCGCAAAAGCAGATCGCCTCCGTCGGTATCGCGACCGCCGCCGCTGCACTGAGGCGTCTGTCGCTCCTTCATCTGGGCGATCTCGATTACAGCGGTCACCCTACGCTGTCGGCTGTCACGGCCGGCATGCGGGAGGCGGATGCAGGGTGTGAAGTTTTCGGGTGATCCGGAAACCTGCCGGACGTCCGGTTTCAAATCTCGTGTCGTTGCGATAGGTTTGGAGGCGGGCGCCGGTCTATTAGGCGCATGTCCAATGGCCGCAGGGGCTGGCGCGAGCCAGTAGCGGCCGGACTCTCTCTCAAATTTCCGGGCCTTATGTCGCGAGGTTCCAACGCCCGCCCCTTTCCACCTTTCCGGGTCTTGCGGACCCAAATCAAATCAGCCACGATTCCGGGGTCGGCCTTGGCCGATAGGGGCGTGGAATCCCCTGCGACATTCTAGCTGATCATGACGACGACGGTTTCGAGCTGTCCGCCGTCCTGTCCGGACGCGTCGATAACGTCGTCCGACGACCCCTCACGGGCGCAGGTATTTCCATGTGCGACTCTCAGCGCCCCTTCATCTGGATGGAGGCGGTTGCGTGTCGGAAGCCAAGACCGTGGGAGACGATAACAGCGGCCGGTCCCGCCGGCACGCCCGACTGGAAGCCTTCTATCGCCGCTACTCACCTTGGCTTGTCGCGCGACTTCGTCGCCGGTTCGGCGCGGACACTGAAGATCTGGTCCAGGAAATCTGGCTACGAGTGTCAGCGATCGAGGCGGATCTGGACATCCGTCACCCCCGGGCATTCCTGTTGAAGGTCGCCTTTAACATCGGTCTCAGCGGGGATCGTCAGCATCGGCGGCGGCGGCAGATACTCGACAGCGCCGCTCCGTTGGGAACAATGGCCCTGGAGCCCACCCAGAACGCGGCGGTGCAGATTCAGGAAATCGTGCTCGCCTTGCCACAACCTCTCCGGGATGTCTTTGTGTTATCTAGATTTGGCGGTTTGACGAACAACCAGATCGCCGAGCAACTGGACATCAGTCCGAAGACCGTCGAATGGCGCATGACCAAGGCCTTGGCTCAATGCGCGGCAGAGCTTCGGCGCTAGGGAATGGGGCGTATCATGGGCAACCCGAAAGCACGGGTTGAAACCGCGGACCGGGAAGCGGCCGAGTGGCACGAACGCCTCGGCGCGCGCAGCGTCACGACAGAGACGATCCGGGAGTTTTTCGACTGGCGGAAATCTCCGGCCAACGCGGACGCGTATCGTCGGGTCGAGCTGATCTGGACGGAAAGCCGGAAGCTCGCCGGCCGGCCGGAGATTAACGAGGCGCTTAACGACGCCATGTCGCGTCGACTCCGCAAGACGTCAGAGGATCGATCGACCAGAAGACTGCTGGGCTTGGCCGCCCTCGGCGCAGCTGCGGCACTCGTGATCGGCGGATGGACGTGGTGGCAGGGGCGATCCACCTTCACGACCGGCGTGGGCGAGCAATGGGTCGTACAGTTGGCGGACGGGTCGTCGGTTCGCCTCGACACAGATTCCCGGATGAGGGTCAGGTTCAGCGACGGCCAGCGTCTCGTCGATCTTGAACGCGGACAGGCGATGTTTTCCGTGGCCCATGACGCTCAGCGACCATTTGTCGTCGCGGCGGGCGACGCGCGCGTGACGGCCATAGGGACGGTGTTCGACGTCCAGCGGCAAGGTGCCGGCGTCAGCGTCACTCTGGTGAGCGGCGCGGTGGATGTGACCCGTTTGTCCGGGCCGGAAAGGCCGTTACGACTTGCGGCGGGCCAAGAGGCGCGAGTGACCCCGGCCGGCACAGCCAGTCGCTCGGTTGATGTGCCCACGGCCACCAGTTGGACCGAGGGGCGGATCGTGTTCCGAGACACGCCGATGAACGAAGCGGTTGCCGAGGTGAACCGGTACCTCACTGCAAAGGTTGTTCTGGAGGCGAAGGATCTCGCGACAGTGCCGGTCAACGGTGTGTTCAAGACGGGGGATCGTGACGCCTTTGTCGCAGCGGCCTCGGGCGTTTTCGGCCTGGAGCCGTCGGCCGGGCCGGACGGCTCGATCCGATTGTCGGAACGCGGAAAATAAACCCGTCGAGGCTCCGGGGTCGCCCGGGGCCTCGATCACCTCCTCTTCGACGTCGCGTGACGTCGAGGGGAGCCCTGAATATGAGTCGCTTGAGTCTATTGTCCTGCAGCGCGATCGTCGCCTGCGCCGCATCCATCAGCGCGACGGCCTGCGCCCAGGACGCGCGTGAGTTCAGCATTCCGGCGGGTTCGCTGCGCGACGCGCTGAACTTGTTCGCGAGCCAGTCCGATAGGCAAATCTTCTTCTCCGGCGATTTGGTCGTGGGCCTTCGGACGGAGGGACTGAGCGGGCGATTTACGGCGCAGGACGCGCTCGCAAGGCTTCTGTCCGGGACTGGTCTGAGCCCGTCCGAGGTCCGCCCCGGCGTCATCTTCCTGAGGCGCGCCGGCACGGCCGGCCCGCGCGCGGAGGTCACCACCCAGGTCGAGGACATCATCGTCACCGGCTCCTTGCTCAAGTCGTCCGGGCCCATGTCTTCGCCGGTGGTGACGCTCGACCGCGACGCCTTGGACGCTCGGGGGTTCGCAACAGTGGCGGAGGCGGTGACAGCCCTACCTCAAAACTACGCGGGCTCGGCGACGCCCGGCGTGCAGCTCGCCAATTCCGACCCTCAGGGCTCTAACAGGGTCGCCGCCACCGGAGTGAATCTGCGCGGTCTGGGACCGGCGTCCACGCTCGTCCTGGTGAACGGCAGGCGGATGGCGGGCACCGGCTTTCGGGGCGACTTCTCAGACATCTCGGCCATGCCCTCCGCGGCTGTGGAGCGTGTCGATGTCCTGCTCGACGGCGCCTCCGCCCTCTACGGCGCGGACGCGGTCGCCGGCGTCGTGAACGTCATCATGCGCCGGTCGTTCGACGGATTGGAGACCCGCGTGCGGGCGTCCGCGGCCGAAGGCGGGGCGGAGGATCTCGTCGCCTCCGCCGTCGGCGGTCGGTCCTGGTCTTCCGGGTCGGCCTACCTTGCCTATGAGTATCAGACGATCAATGCGTTGAACTCGCAGGACCGGCCCTACACCGCCGATGGAAATCTGCGGCCCTTCGGGGGGACGGATCGCCGCCTTACCTTCTCGGCCCCAGGCAATCTTGTCGTCTTCAACTCCGCCACCGCCTCCTATGTCTCCCAGTTCGCCATCCGACCGAATGCGTCAGGATCGGCGCAGAGCGCGGCGGACTTCGTCGCCGGAGCCGCAAACCTGCAAGCGCCGTCGTTGGGCGCTGATCTTCTGCCGGGGGTCGAACGCCAAGCGGCCTATGGCGCGGCGCGCCAACAGATCGGCGACCGGCTCGAGCTGACGGCTGATGCGCGGTACAACAAGCGCGACATCGAATACGCCGGGCCTGCGAGCATCGGCCTGATGACGGTCACGGCCGCCAACCCGTTTTTCATCTCTCCGACGGGCGCAGCGTCCCAGATGGTCGGATACTCCTTCGTCCGGGACCTGGGGAATCCGCGTCAGTCTCTGGGGTCGGAAAGCTTCGGTGTCACGGCCGGGGCAAGCTATGATCTCGGCGCCCGCTGGTCGGTCGAGAGCTATGTCTCGCTGGCCGGCGAAGAGGGGTCCGTCCGGGTTCCGGAACGGGTCAACACCCGGTTCCTGAACGAGGCGCTCGGGGTCACACCGGACGATCCCACAACAGCCTATCGCGCGGCGCGGGATGGCTATTTCAATCCCTACGGCACAGGCACGGCGAACTCCGCGACCGTGCTCGACTTCATCTCGAGCGGGTTTTCGGAAACCCACGACCGCAGCAGGGCCTCGTCCGCCAATCTTCTGGTGCAGGGGCCGATATTCGCCTTGCCGGGCGGCGACGTCCAACTGGCGATCGGCGCCCAAGCGCGGCGCGAGACCTTTCAGGGCAGCAGCACGACCTTCTCTTCCACGCCGGCGCCGGTCTCCACCTCCACGCCAGAGCGGGCGCGCAATATCGATGCCGTCTTCGCCGAGGCCCGTATTCCGATCGTCGGCCCAGCCAATGCGAGGCCTGGCGTGCGCAGCCTCGAACTGTCGCTGGCGGGACGGTTCGAGGACTACAGCGACTTTGGCACGACCACCAATCCGAAGATTGGAATCACCTGGTCTCCCGTCGACGGTCTGGCAATGCGCAGTTCCTGGGGGACGTCCTTTCGCGCGGCCTCGCTGCCGCAGATCCAAGACAACCCGGCCATCTCGGCCACCTTTTTCGCGCGCGCCGACGGAAGCCGGGCCCTGGCCCTGCAGCTCGGTGGCGGCAATCCGGACCTGAAACCCGAGACGGCCGAGACCTTCACGGTCGGTGCGGACTTTCGCCGCCGCAACCGACTGACGCTGAGCGCCAACTACTTCGATACCCGCTTCACCGACCGGATCGCCCGGCCGGTGGCGGAGAACCTGTCCGGTGTGCTTACCGATCCGAACCTGGTGAATTTCGTCACCCTCGTCCGCCCGGGCGACAACGCGGCGGATCTGGCCCTTGTCCAAAGCTACCTGAACCGGCCCGAGTTCACGGCCGGCGGCTTGTATCCCGCCACCAACTATGCGGCGATCGTCGATGCGCGTTGGGTGAACACCGGGGCGGTCCGCGTCAGGGGGGTCGACCTCTCAGGGCGGGTTCCGACCGTGTTGGGCCTGGCGAATCTCTCGATCGACGGCTCGGCCTCCTACATCCTCGAATACGAGACCCGGAGCACCCCCACCGCCCCGGTCCGGGAGGTGTCGGGATTGATCGGCTTTCCCGTCAAGTTCCGCTCGAGGCTCGGCGCGACCTGGACCGACGGCGGGTTCGCCGCCAGCCTCCACTGGAACCATGTCGACGCCTATGAGGACCGCGCCAGCGTTCGCATCGACGCCTGGGACACCGCCGATGCCCAAGTGAGCTGGAACCCGGAGACGGGGGCTCTGGCGGGCTTGAGGATCAGCCTGACGGTCCAGAACCTTCTCGATGAAGACCCGCCGTTCTACAACGCCGCGAGCGGTTTCGGCTTCGATCCGGGTCAGGGCAGTCTTCTGGGCAGGGTCGTCGCGCTTCAACTGATCAAGCGCTGGTAGTCCGGTCCCATGGTCCGGACCCTGTCCGCCCTGGCCGGGGCGTTGCTGGCGCTCATCTGCCTCGTCACGCCCGTGTTCCCGCAGGATCGGGGCGTCACGGTCGAGGATGTCGTTGGACTGGAGGCATTTGGCCGCGCAGCCATCTCGCCGGACGGGCGCTGGGCCATCTATGAGAAACGGGGTCCCTACGACAGCGCGACGCGGTTCGATCTGGGCCAGCGTGCGCCCTGGACGGTCACCGACCTTTGGCTCGTGGATCTGCGGCGCCCGAACGCCGCGTCCGAGCGGCTTCTCCCAGGCGAAGGCCCCGGTCTTCTACGTGGGTCCTGGTCGCCGTCGGGCGCTCGCGTCCTGATCTACCGCTTCACCGGCGCCCGGCTTGAGGTCGGCATCGTCACGATGGCCGATCGGTCCGTACTATGGACGGGGCTGACGCCGGAGATGCCGCAGATGGGGGCGGTCGCCGAATGGCGTGGCGACGAAGAGGTTGTCGTCATGGCCCGTCGCGACGGCGACCTCCCGTGGCTCCTGAGGTACTACAGCGCCGGCCAGACCCGGACCGCGCAGGCCTGGGCGCGGACGGCATCGGGCCAGGAGCCGTCACGTACGGTCATCGACACGGCAAACCGCCTTCCCGTGGCAGAAGACGCCGGCAGCCTGCAGACCCTAGTTCTGGTCGACGCCACGACGGGCAAGGGTCGCCCTTTGTTTGAAGGCGTCATCGTGGATTTCGCCCTCTCCCCCGACGGCGGCCGGGCCGCCGTGATCGAGGGGGTCGCTCCGCGGTCGCTGCCCGCAGATGCGATCTCCCAATCGGAGGTTCCGTGGTTGCAGCGGCTTGTACTCATCGACCTTGACCGGGCCGTGAGGATCGCACCGGATGCAGACTTCGAAGTGGCCCCGCACCTGCTGCGATGGTCGCCGCAGGGTAACGCCGTCCTGGTCTGGGGCCGGACGAGCGGAAAGTCATGGGGCGACGGCGATCTCCGAACAGTCAGCCGGAACGGCGCGGTGACTACCGTGGATCGCCACGGGCTGGATCCGACCCCTGGACGGGCGATCGACCTCGTGACGGGGGTCCGCGCCGACTGGCTGGGATCCGTCCCGGTCCTGTTCGCCAGCCCGCCGGGGAGCGGCCGCCGGGACTGGTACGCGCTTCCGCGAGACAGCGACGCCCGGTCCCTGACATCGATGATGGCGGCCCCGCCGGATCAGATCGCCGCCGTGGCCGACGACGCCTTCCGGGTCATCGCCGATGGCGCCGCCTGGCGTGTCACCCGGTCTGGCGCCCGGCGAGAGACGCCGACCGATGCGGCGCTGAAGGCCGTCATTCCTTATGACGTCGAAGCCCCGTTCAGGCTGCGGGTCAACGCCGCACCGCGCCAGCCCTGGATGACAGCCCTGACCCCAAACGGCGGAGTCGATATCCTCACGGACGCCAGGATCCAGGCGCTCGGGGTCGGAGGCGGCGAACCTCTCGATCTGATGGCGAGTTCGCCCTCCGCCGCGCTCGTGCTGAAGCGCACCGGAGTGTCGGAGGCGCTCTTGCTTCTCACGCCGGGTGAGGCGCGCACGCTCGACCGCGTCAACGTCGGCCTTAGGGAAGTCGCCCTGCCCACGCCGACGCCGATCGACCATCTAGATGCGTCCGGCCGCCCGACGCGAAGCTGGCTGTTCCGGCCGCCTTTGGGGTCCGGCCAGAAGATCAGGGGGATCATCGTGTCCCTCTATCCCGGGTCAGCCAGTCGCGGCGCCTGGTCCGGTCCCCTCGGTCTGATCTATGGCGTTAGACCGGCCATACTCGTCGGAGACGGCTATGCCGTCCTCAGCGCCTCGATCCCAGGAAGCGAGTACGGCGATGATCCAGCGGACTACTTCACCCGCAGCGTCGATCTGGCGTTCGAGGCCGCAGTCGCGGCCCATCCGGAACTCCCGGCCGACCGGGCCGCGATTTTCGGGCACAGTTTCGGAGCCTACGCGGCGCTCGCGGTCGCCACGCGATCGAGCCGATACCGAACCTACATCGCCTGGGCGGCGACCACGGACATGTTCGGGGCCTGGGGAGAGTTCACTCCGGCCAACCGCGCCGCGCCCGAAGAAGGGTTCATGATGCTCAACCAGCAGGGGTGGGTCGAAACCGGCCAGGCCGGACTCGGCGAGCCGCCGTTCGACGCCAGCGAACGCTATGCGAAAGCGAGCCCCTGGCTGGCGGCGGATCGGGTCAGAAATCCGGTCCTGTTGATCACGGCCGATATGGATTTCGTGACGACGTCGCAATCGGAACGGATGTTCAGCGCCTTGAGCCGGCTGGGCGGTCGGGCCCGCCTCGTCACCTACTGGGGCGAGGAGCATTTCAACTGGAGCCCGGCCAACATCCGTGACCTCTACGGGCAGATCTTCGACTGGCTCGAGACAACCCTCGACGCCGGGGACACTACCGTGACAAAGCCTCGAACCGCTGAGTCCACACCCTGAGCCAGCCTTCGAAGGCTGCGGCCCGAATGATCGCGCCGAACTGGCCCTTCCACATCAGGGCTTCTTCAGTGAGCGCCGCCTCCGTTCGGGCGCGATCGATCAGACCGGACGCCGCGAGCCTTCCGTCGAGAAGCCAGGGACGGAGGACGTCGAGGCTGGAAAGCACCATCCGGCCATAGATGCGGGTCATGTCACCCTTGGACCGGCGCTCGGCGATCAGCGCGGGGAGTCGGTCCGCGAACGCCCGGCGGACCAGACCGCGGTCGCGCCCGCCGATCGTCAGCAAGGCGGTGGGGATCGCCAGACAGGCCTCGATGACGGGCTGGGCGCAGAACGGGTGACGGACGTCGATGGTTTCCGTCAGGAGAGACGGACCGTGGCGCGACACGCTGTCAATCACGCCGGCGATCTGTCGGATCTTGGCAGGACCGAATGCCTCGCTGCCGGCGAGCCAGGGATGGGACAACGTTGGAGCTTCTTCCCGGCTTGGGAGCAGGGTGTCGTCACGCAACAGACTGAACCCCTGTTGCCGGGTATCCCGCCGGGCGCGCTGGATCATGGTCCAGACCGAGACCTCGTTGCGTGCGGCGAGACGGGCGACATCCTTCGAAAGAAGAGCGCGCCACCCCTGTCCTTTCCAGAGATCGGTGAACACATCAGGACTGGCGTTCTGTAGAAAGATGGAATCGCCGCCCTTTCCGGTCATCAGGGCCGACCCGCCGGCGCCGGCGACCCGTCGGGCCCACTCCAGGTCATGATGGACGTCGAGCGCATTTAATCCTGGACGAAAGTCCCCCGAAATCTGCTCGAGGAGCGGCTCGGTCAGAGTGCCTGTAGCGTGCGGCGCGAACGTCGGTGATATCCCCAGTGTCTGGGCCAGCGCGTGCACGTAGACCCGCTCATCGGCCTCCTGTGTCGCCCCGTAGGCGTTCAGCCAAAGCGCGATAGGGACCTCGGCTCTGCGCACCAGACTTGCGGCGACGGTGCTGGAATCCAGTCCTCCTGACACCTCCGCCGCCAGTGATCCGTCGAGGCCGGCAAGGCCCGCGACGGCGTCGTCAACGGCCGTCGTCAAGGTCTCGATAGCCTCGTCGAGCGTCCAGCGGCGCGACAGGCTCCGCCGTGCGAAGTCCGAGGGCGTCCAGACCGTGGCCGCAGAAGAGGCGAGCGGCAGGGGCTGGACGGTTCCCGGCGCAACCGTGACGGGGCCGTCCATCAACAGCCAGTCCGCAGAACTCATGGGGTCGCGCATGGCCAAACCGAGCCTGTCGTGGTTTGGACACCACCGGATCGCCAGACCTGCAGGGAGCCAGTCAGGCACGCTCGACGCCACGACCAGAAGTCCATCCTGTTCCCAGGCGACACACTCCAGGGCGCCTGACGGATCACGAAGGAGGGATCGGGCCTGTCCGTCGGCCGCGAGTTGTACGCCCACAAAGCGTCCCCAGAACCGCGCCATCAGTTTGCGCTCGTAGTCCCACGGATCATTCCGTTCGGTTGGAGGGAACTCGGGCCTTCGCCGATGAAGAACATCCCCAACGAGGGTCCAAGATCCCACCGCCAGCCGGTTGGGCCGATGCGGGCCAGCGAGGCCGAGCCACGCCGCTGTGCTCAGTTCCACGACGGCCCATCCGGCGTTTTCGCAGCGGCGGCGAAGATCGGCCGACAGAGCCTTGGCGGCGGTTTGAGAGGACGCGCTGATGAGAACGTAGCGACCCATCAGGCGACCATGATCGGCGTATAGCTCCGGACCCGCTCCAGACTGTCGCCTACGAGGAGGTCCTCGACCTGGATCCAGCAGTGCGCCGCGAACGGCCAGGTTCTGACCCCGAAGATCCAGTCGGATGCGATCCCGTGAGAACGAAGAAGGCGCTTCAGAAGAAAACCGCGCTGGAGACATTCGCCCTCGAACGGCGTCCAGGGGAGGGCCGCGCGATAGTCCGCGAGCACCGTCGTCAGATCGGACTTCCGGGCGTCCGACCTTGGGCCGACCTCCACGGCCGCGGTCAGTTGCGCCAAGGTCTTGCGATGGAAGACCACGGTCGAAACGAGGAGATGGGCCAGGGCAAGGGAGACGGGCGCGGCGTCGGTTGAGCCGGCAGACCGCGGCGCTTCATGCGAGGCCAGAACAGGTGTTCGAGGCGCGCGCAGAGGGCGGTCGGTCTGGACGATACCGTGGGTCTTGAGTTCTATCGCGAGGTCGTCGTCGTCGATCGCGATGCGGCCCGCGTCCTCAAGCCTGACAACGGAGCCAGCGCCCAGCAGACAGCTGTACGTGTCGGCGGCGACGTCGAGCATGATCAGATCGTCACCCACCCGGGCGAAATGAATGCCGTCGCGCGGCCAGAGATGTGTGGGCATTTTCTGTACGACCGGTGTGGGCGGCGGTGAGCCGCCGCCCACGTTTTCGTTCAGCCGAGGGCCAGCGGGCGGGGGAACACGCCCATCTCGGTGTCTTCGCCCTGGATGTTGTCCCGCGTCAGAGCCTTGGCGCTGCCGAAGCTGACGAGGCGCAGTTTGGTCGTCTTCATCTCAGTCTCTCCTTGGTTGATCGCCACGGCTGTGGCGCAACCAGTGAGCGCGCAGATCGGTCAGCTGCAAAGCTATATCTGGAGTATATTTGAGCTCAGCGTCCTGGCTTGGGTCGCTTGGCGCGCAGATTCGCCGAGCCTTTCTCGATCCAGTCCTGGGCCGGATCCCCGTCACGCAGCGCCTTGGCGAGCTCCTCGAACAGTCGGACGATGGCGGTGATGATGGTCCGGCTGTCGAGGTTGCGGATGTCATCGCCGAGAAGGTGGTCGAACTGCTCCAGTCCGATCGTATAGATGGAGCCCATCTGGTTTTCTGCGCACCGTCTGGCGTGCTCGGGCGATCCGATAGCAACCGCCATGAGGATCGCTTGGGCGTCGCTTCGCGTCGCGGCGGCGAAGCGGTGGATGTAGTCGAGGTTGAGACGGGTTTCTCCGGCCTCAAAGCGGGCATAGGTCCGGATGGCGATCCGCATGGCCGCAGCCGTCTCCGCCTTCGTCATCCGGCGGTAGCGGCGCAACGACTTCAGGGTCGCCGAGAGCAGCGCGCCATCGTCTGGAAGTTCCGGGTCTTCTCCACTCATCCGCGCATACCCTTCCGTCCTCTGAAGTAGAATCAGTCCGGCTTCTGATCAACGATCACGTGTGCGGCTGCGAAAGCAAACAGGAAAATCGGCCACATATCGGCATGTTTTGCAGCGCCTCCTGACCGAGGTTCGGACGATTTGCGACCGAGACGGATCGCCCGTGGCTGCAACTCATTGGCGAGGCGTGGGCAGGCGCCATAGTGGGCGTTTGCCATCGGAGCTCACCTTGATCCGCAAGCATGACCCTTTCACCCTGGCCTTGGAAAGCCTTCGCGCCCGGGCCGAACAGGGCGCCTTCACGCCGGGAGCCCCGGTGGTGATCATCGAGGAGGCGCGCCGGCTGAACCTATCCGCTACGCCGGTTCGCGAGGCCCTGGGCTGGCTGTGTGGGTTCGGCCTGATCGAGCGAGCGCCCTTGGGAGGCTTTCTGGCTCCCCGACTTGACGCCGCTCTTGTCCGCGACAGGTTCACCTTCCGCCTGCTGTGCCTCACGACCAGCCTGAAGGGCGGGGATCCCGCGTCGAGACCCGTGTTGCGCGGCGGTGGACTGCAGAGAACATGCCGCACCCTTTCCGATCACATGTTCAGGGCGGTTAGAACCACAGGCAATGCGGCCTTGGTGGACGCCTATGACCGGGTGAACAGCCCGCTGTTGCAGCTGGCCGAGGCGGAACGCCGGGTGTTCGAGGATTTCGACCATGAGGCGGCGGCGCTGGTGGGTCTATTTAGACGGCCGTCGGGAACAGATTTGGTCGACGCCTTGACCGCTTATCACCACCGTCGAATGGACGCCGCTCCTTCGCTGATCCTCGAAGCTGAGGCTGGCCGTGATGTCCGGCCTCCGGGCTCCTGAGGTGTGGGCCAAGCTGACAGGATTGGGGCTCGGCCTCGCCGTGGGCGCCCAGGCCGCGACGGAGATGTTCGCCTGGACGTACCAGTGGGCCGAAGCTCTGGGACCGGCCTGGCGCATCGGCCCCGACCTTGCCCTCTATCCGCCCTGGGCCATCCTGCAATGGCGATCGGCCTTCGGCGCCGAGGCGCAGGCCGTCATGTCGCGGTGCGCGCCGTTGATCGTGGTCTGCGGCGTCGGAGGGCTGGGGTTGGGGACGCTGGCGGGCGACGGGCCCCCTCGACGTATCCGGGGCTGGGGAGAGCTGAAAGACGCCAAAGGCGCCGGGCTCACGGCCGTAGGAGGCTGCATCCTCGGCGTTCTGGGGCGAAGGGTTCTCGCCACGATCGACCTCCGTCCCAGCCTGGTCACGGGCGGGACGCGGTCAGGCAAGGGACGCGGCCATGTCATGCCGACGCTATTGTCGTGGAACGCCAGCGTGCTGGTCCACGATCCCAAGCGGGAGCTCTGGCGGCTCAGCAGCGGTTGGCGCTCCCGATTTAGTCACGCCCTTTATTTCGATCCGCGCGACTCGGCTTCGGCCTGCTGGAATCCATTGGCTGAAATTCTGCCCGGACCGGGAGAGCTCGCCCACGTTCAGCGACTGGTCTCCATTCTTTCTGATCCCGGCGGCGCCCGCGACGACGAGGCGATCTGGGACAAGGCGGCGTCGGAAATCCTTGAGGCCGTGATCCTTCACGTCCTCTACACCGCCGCGGATACCGACAAGACCCTGCTTAAGGTCCGCGAAATGCTGGCCGACCTCGACAGCGCCGCCGACGTCATGACCAAGACTTTGCACCGTCCGGGTCCGAGCGGCGAACCGGAGACTCATCCGTTCATCGCCACGGCGGTCAAGGGCTATGCGGCGATGCACGACCGCTTCCGGACTTCGGTCCAGGGGACGGCCCGGTCCTACCTCAAATGGCTGGCGGGCGAGGACATCGAACGTGCGCTGTCCCGGTCGGATTTCTCCATGGGAGATCTGATGTGCGCCGAAGCGCCCCTGTCTCTCTACGTTCAGGTCGCGCCGGCTGACAGCGCAGCGCTGAGGCCCTTGGTGCGTCTTTTCTTCTACGCCGCAGCCCAGTCCCTGACGGTTCGGGAGACCGAAGCCGCCGATGGGCGGCCCAAGCGCCATAACCTTCTCATGCTGATGGATGAGTTCCCGTTGCTCGGGCGGGTCAGTTTTTTCGAGAAGTCCCTGCGCCTGCTCAGCGGCTACGGGGTCAAGGTAATGTTCGTCGCCCAGTCGCTCAACGATATCGTCGAGACATACGGCGCCAACAACACCATTCTCGACAACCTCCATGTCTATACCGCCTTCAGCGCGCTCGATCCTCTGACCCAGGATAAGGTGTCGAAGCTGACGGGGTCCGTGCTGGAGACCCGAACCAGCCGCAGTTCATCGGCGGGGCTGGCAGCTGGCCGCAGCTCGGTGTCCCGGTCTCAGGTCGAGCGGCCGCTACTGGAGCCGGGCGAGATCCGCGCCCTTCCGGACGACATCCAGTTGGTGTTCGCCGCCGGCGCCCGACCGCTGCGGACGACCAAGCTCCTCTATGACGTCCGCGAACCGTTTCGGACGCGTGCGCAAGACGTCGCGCCCGATCAGGCCGCGCGGCTGGATGCGCCGCCCGGAGCTCTGCACCCATGGGCGGGTCGCCGCAGTCTGGGCGAGGACGCCGACGCGTCGCTGCCGCTGTTCAAGGAAGTGGCCGCAGCGATGGACGACAAGAAGGTCGCAGCGCGTGTGGCCGATATCTACGGGCGGGTGGCGCAGGAGATGGCCGCGCAGGATGCGGCGCTCGATCATTTGCGAGGTCTAGGCGATGGCTAGGAAAGAAGCGGCAAGCGCCCGCGTGCAGGTTTATTTGACCGATCCCAAGATCGTGTCCGGTCTCAATCGGGAGGCCCGCAGCGGCAAGATGCCGCTCAGTCAGGCAGCGGGTCGGGCCATTGCCCGCGGTCTGCAGAAGAGCCCTCAGGCCGATCCCGAGGATCGACTGCTGCAACTCGAACGGTCCCTGCGCGACCATATGAGATCCACCGCGCGCGACATGCAGATCGTCCAGGAACTGTTGATCGAGGTGGCGCGCGCCTTCTTCGTCCGGCTCCCCGACGCGATCGTCGACGAAGATCCCACGGTTCAGGCGGCCGTCGATCGGCGGATCGAACGCCTGTTGGACGCCACGGCCGCCCGCATCGTCGCCGGCCGGACGGAACGTCCTGTGCCTGATGAGGAGCGGTCGTTCGGCCAGAGCAACTGATGGCGATCCATCCGATCATCGCCGAACGCAAGCTCGAGGCGCTGCGCCATGCGCTCGGCGAGACCGTCCTGGCGGCCCTGGTCGAGCCGGCAGTCGTCGAGATCCTCGCCAATCCCGACGGCCGTCTGATCCTCGACCGCAGCGGCGAGGGGCGGCGAGATACGGGTGCGAGCCTGTCGGCCGAGTCGCGGGAGCGGGTGATACGCCTGATCGCGGACTATGTCGGCGAGACGGTCACGCGCGACGATCCCCGGCTCGCTGGGGTCCTGCCCGGCACGGGTGAGCGGTTTCAGGGGATGCTGCCGCCCGTCACCAGCGCGCCTGCGTTCTCGATCCGCAAACGGCCCTCGGTGATCTGGAGTCTGGAGGACTATGTCCGCGACGGAACCATGACCTACCAACAGGCAGCCGTGTTGCGTGGCGCTGCGGAGCAGCGACTCAACATCCTCATCTCGGGAGGCACCGGATCCGGCAAGACCACGCTCGCCAACGCCGTTCTTGCAGAGCCGGCCTTCGCCCGGGATCGGGTCTTCCTCGTCGAGGATACGCCAGAGCTTCAGTGTTCAGCCTGGGACACCGTGTCGGTGCTGACCCGCCGTCAGCCAATCCCGATCGGCGTGGTCGATCTGGTCAGGGATGCGCTCCGGATGCGACCCGATCGGATCGTTGTCGGCGAAATGCGGGACGGGGCGGCGGCCCTGGAGACGCTCAAGAGCTGGAACACGGGCCATCCAGGAGGACTTTCGACCCTCCACGCCAATTCGGCCGACGATGTCTTGCGTCGTGTCGAGGACCTGATCGCTGAGGTTTCCTCGCGCACGCCCCGTCGAGCGATCGCTCAGGCTGTCGATCGGATTGTCCACATCCGTCGTACCGCCTCCGGACGGCAGGTCCAGGCCGTACTCGGTGTCGAGCCTTTGGGCGACGACGGCTACGCGATCAGCGTCCTGGCCTGATTTTATTCGAACCAGAAACTACCGACTCTGACTCTTAGCGGCGGTTTGGAATGTCTGCTTGGCGGCGGCGGGCGACACAATTCGCTAAGATCAACCGACCTCGGTTTCAATCGAGACGGCCCCAACGAGCATGCGGTGGATCGGGCATCGGTCGGCGATTTCAAGAAGTCGGTCGCGTTGCTCCTGTGGGAGGTCTGCCGGCAGGCTGATGGTCCGCACGAAGTGGTCGGAGGGCGTCGCTTCCGGCTGTCGGACCAGAACAACCTCGACGGACAAGGGGCCTATCGCCCAGCCCTTGCGGTTCGCGTAGAGGCGCAGGGTCTGGGCGGTGCAGGAGGCTAGAGCGGCCTGCACCAGTTCATGCGGGGTCGGCCCGAGATCCAGCCCACCCAGTTCGACAGGCTCATCGACGACGAAGCTGGCAGGGCCGGCGCGGACCACGAGTTGCAGGCCGCCGTGGCCCGCATCGTCGGCGAAGGAAGATCGGGGTGTAGAAGCCGTCATGGGGCGCCTTGCTGAATGAGTAGGGGTTGTTCGGTGATTGTCGCGCGATCGACGCGCCTCAGGTGGAGACGATCGAAAGCGCAGCGTCGCGTTCGCCGATGAGTTCCTGAACCGACGCCGCCAGACCGGCGCGGGTGAAGACGTCGAGGTCCAGACTGTTCACAGGCGCATAGCGCCCATCGCGGCAGACCGCCGGTACGCCGCAGACCAGGCCTGCGGGAATACCGTATTCTCCTGTGGCGGGGATGCCCATCGACACCCAGCGACCGTCCGAGCCCTGGACCCAGTCACGCATGTGATCGATGGCAGCATTGGCGGCGGAAGCGGCGGACGATGCGCCGCGGGCCTCCAGGACCGCCGTACCGCGCCGCGCCACCTCCGGGATCAGGGTGTCGCGATACCAGCCGTCATCGCCGATGCGCGCGGCCAGTCGTTCGCCGCTCACCGAGGCGTGGCTCCAATCGGTGAACATGGTGGGCGAGTGATTGCCCCAGACCGCGAGGTGATCGATCGCATCGACCGACACGCCTGCCTTTCGCGCCAGTTGCGCGGCGGCGCGATTGTGATCCAGCCGGATCATGGAGGTGATGGCGCCCTCGGGCAGGTTCGGCGCGGACTGGATCGCCACCCAGGCGTTCGTGTTGGCGGGATTGCCCACCACGAGGACCTTCACGCTCCGCTTGGCGACGGCGTCGAGCGCGGCGCCCTGGGTCTTGAAGATGGCGGCATTGGCGGCCAGCAGGTCACGGCGCTCCATGCCCTTGGATCGGGGACGCGAGCCAACCAGGAAGGCGGCGTCGATATCGTCGAACGCGACCCTCGGATCGTCCGTCGTCCGGATCGCAGTCAGGAGCGGGAAGGCGCAGTCGTCCAACTCCATCGTCACGCCCTTGAGGGCCGGCAGGGCTTGGGGAAGATCGAGCAGGCGAAGGTCGATCGGCGTCTCGGGGCCGAAGACGTCGCCTTGCGCTAGACGGAACAGCAGGGCGTAGGCGATCTGGCCGGCCGCACCGGACACAGCGACCTTGATGGGAGTATTGGGCATTGTGGACCTCAGGGCTTGGAAGATTGGGAAAGAGCTGTGTCGATAGCGATGACCACGCTGTCGAGAGTCAGCGGGCCATCCACCCGGCGGCCCTGAACGAATAGAGTCGGCGTGCCGGTGACGCCCGCATCCTGCGCCCGGCGAACACGCCGTTCCAACGCGGCCATGGCGTCAGGGTCGGCGATGCAGGCTTTCAGCCGGGCCTCGTCGATCCCGAAACGACCCGCGACCCGCACCAGATGAGCCCGCGGGCTCTGTCCACCGGTCCATTCAGACTGGCCGTGCATCAGGGCGTCAATCACCTCGAAATACCGCTGAGACCCCGCACAGCGCGCCAGAAGAACGCCGGCGGCGGAAAGATTCGCAGGGCCGGTGATGAACTCCCGATAGATCAGCTTGACCTGGCCGGTATCCATATAGCGACGGCGCAGTTCGGGCAGCACCTCGATCGCGAACCGGGCGCAGGGGCCGCAGGTGCTCGAAGCGTATTCGATCAGGGTTACCGGGGCGTCCTGACGGCCCAGAACCATGTCATCGGCTTCCGCCGCTTGGGGCGCGCATGCCGTGATCAGGGCGCCGGCTCCCACAGCGATGATCGAGCGACGAGTGGGAACAAGGATATCGGGGTTCATGAGGCCTCCGGGCAGGAAACTGACGAGCGACTCAGCGCGCGCAGGGAATGTCGCGCTTGGCCGCGTCCGTAAGGCAGGGGGCGACGAACAGGTCTCCGCGCCAAGCGCCGCGGATCGTGCGGGCGCCGACGATGAGCCAGAGGATTGCAAGGCCGGCGATCAGGGCCACGCCGAAGATGTTGAAGGCCGGGATCGGCAGCAAGGTCCCCAGCTTCAGGGTCGCGACCGAGAAGACGCCGATCGGGAAGGTGTAGCCCCACCAGCCGAGGTTGAAGGGCAGGCCCTGACGAAGGTAACGCAGGGTGATCAATGCAGCCATGGCTGCCCACCAAAGGCCATAGGCCCACAGCAAAAGGCCGCCGATCAGTCCGATGCCTCTTGCCGCGTCACCGTATTGACCCAGCCCGGAGGCGGTGAAGATCGCCGGCGCGGCCTGACCCAGCACCAGCATGCCAAGGGCTCCGGTGCCGATCGGGCCGAGCGACAGCCAGCTGGACGCAGCCATGCCGGCGTGCGGTAGTTTGTGGATCGCCATGCGCAGAACCAGGATGACGAGGATGCTTAGCGCCAGAGGCACCGACAGCGCCCAAAGAGAGTAGCTGACCACCAGCACGGACAAGGCCGCGTTCGGGTCGGTCAGGTGGGGCGCGATCAGCCCGCCGGTGACGGCCGCGACCTCCGCGGCCACGACGGGCAACAGCCAGACCGCCGTCATCTGGTCGATGGAATGCTCCTGGCGTGTGAACATCATAAAGGGGATGCCGACGCCGCAGGCGACCGCCATCGCCACGTCGATCCACCACAGTGTCTCGGCGAGAGGGACGATGCCGTCGCCCCACCGCGCCAGGCCGAAGGCCATCAGGCCGTTGATGATCGTCGCCAGTCCCATCGGTATGCAGCCGAAGAACATCGAGACGACCGAATGGCCGAAGATGCGGCGCGCGCCGTCGAAGAAGAAGATCCACCGCGCGGCGTAGAGGACGGTGAACAGGGCGAAGAGGCCGATGTTGAAAACCCACAGACCTTCGGCGACCAGCTTCACGCCAGGGATGTCGATCGGAATCTGGTTCAGGGCGATGGCCAGGATGCCTGTGCCCATGGTGGCGGCGAACCAGTTCGGGGTGAACTGGCGAACGACCTCGCTGGGCCGCTGGAGTTTGGCCAGAGGCCGCAGGCCGAAGGCGACGTCGCGAAGGTGAAGGTCATGCGCCATCTGAAGTGTCCTGAACAATGCTGGAATGAAACTAATGGGCGTTGAGGCGACAGATCACGCCCAGCACGACGGCCGTCACGACCAGAAGAGCCGGCAGGGTCAGCATCTGCAACGCGGCTTCACGGCCGGTGATCCATCCGGTGAAGGTGATGACCCGTCCGTTTAGAAACTCCGAAAGGCTGCGCGTGCGCCGTGCGGGGCCGGGCGTATCGGCCAACAGCGTCAGGCCGGTGAGAAGGCCAAAAAACATGACTCCCAGGACGGTGATGAAGCCTAGGGCCAGGGCGGCTTCGCCACTGCCGAACACCAGCCAGAACACCATGACCATGCTGCCGTAGAGTCCCGCCACGGACTTGACGAGGGCGGGGTGAACGCCGGTCTGGCCCACCTCGGGCTGAAGGCGATGCAGGCTCTGACCATCGCCGACGTCCGGAATATGCGCTGCTTGTTCCGTCGAAGGCGCCGGGAGCAGGGTCTGCCCCTGACGTCGCTGTGCGGCCGGGCGATACCGTATTGCGGCGCCAATCGGCTGGAGATCAAGGCGGGTACGAACGACGGAGCTCATAGCTTATCTCCACTATGGAGTGTTGGCCGACAGTCGGCGCGCTCCTTGATCTGGAGATTGGTCCCGAGCGTTTGTTCTTTCCAACGTGTTGTTTCGATTTGAACGATCGTTTTGTTCGAACGATTTAGCCGGTTGCTCCTGGGATTTCGACCGTCGGAGGACTTGGGTCTGAGCTCTTTTGGGTGATTCCCGGACCCTGTGTCGGCAGTCGCGTGAGATAGGCGACGATCGCGTCGCTATCAGACGCAGCGATAGGAGCCTTGTAGGTTTCCCGCATCTTGACCACCGTGGATCGCCACTGCGCCTCCGTCAGGCGCGGCTGGGTCAGCGCCATGCTCGCCGAATGACAGGATGTGCAGCTTGCATTGACCAGGTCGGCACCGGGCCCTTCGGGATATTGGGACGCTTCATCCGGTAGTTCGATACTGGCCGATGTGAGGGTGAACCCTGCGCCAGAGACGAAGGATGGCGCAGGCGGTGCGGGCGCCGGCGGGGGCGGGGGCGGCGGCGCTTCACGAACTGCTGGAGCGTTCTGGCCGATGATGGCGCCGATCAGGATTACCGAGGTGACTGCCCCGGCGAGCAGGATCGAGACGCCCGTGGAGAAGGGTCTGGAGGGCTTGCTCATGCGAAAGTCACTATCGTCGTTTCCACGCAGGCCCGCATGAAGCCGCCCGGATTTCAGTTCGGCGTCATTGGCTGGGTGACGCCTGCCGTATTGGTGCAACGGGCCATGAAGGGGACGGGGCCACGCGCGGCGATCGAAACTTCTCCGTCAAAGCGACGGAAGCCGTACTTGCCCTGATCAGGCCCCAGACGGGCTGGTCGCCAGGTCCGTCCGCCGTCCGAGGACAGTTGACGCGGGCGACCCCGGTGTCCCCGCCCATGGCGATGCCACCGATTGACAGGCTCGGCTGCCAGGCCACGGGGTGGTCGCCCGCGATACTGGTGATCCAGGATCGTGGAACCATCCGGTTGATCGGAACCGTCGGATAGTCCTTGTCCGTTGGCGATACATTGGCCAGCGGCGTGTCCGGAATCTTGTAGGCCTTGGCCATCCAGTAGCCGTCGTCTGGCTGGTCGAGGACTTCGATGTCATTGAGCAACTTGGCCCAGTAGGTTGAGAACCAGCCCGGCACGATCAGCCGGATTGGAAATCCGTTGAGCAAAGGCAGTTGCTCGTCGTTCATGGCGAAAGCGACCATGACCTCTCCGTCACGCGCATGATCGATGGCCAGGGATTTCGAGAAGTCCGGCGCCCCGGCGACAACAGGCTGATCCAGGGCCCCGAACCGAACGACCTGGGCACCCGGTCGGACGCCGGCCAGATCAAGCAGATGGCGCAAGCTCACGCCCATCCACATGGCGTTGCCCATGGCTCCATGCGCCCACTGCGCCCCGGCACGCGGGGCTGAAACAGTCCTCGGGAATTACCGGAACACTGGTTGACCGCAGCCATCTGGACACGGGGCATGGAGAGGAGATCAGCGAGAGAGACCGTCACCGGCCGGGTGACATGGCCGTGGATTTTCAAGGTGAAGGTGGTGGCGTCGATGGAGGTCGGAACGTCCGCCCAGTGCCAACGCACGAAGAACTGGTCGTTGGGCGTGAAGACATTCTGATCGAAGACCTCCATGGGCGTTTCCAGCAGTGGCGGCCGGCTCCGTTGCAGGATCATCTCGCCCTTTCCCGGATAGCTGGAAGTGAGCGGCCGGGCCGAGGGCCGCCGGGCATGGCCAGGTCGGCGACCTGTTGCGCCCAGGCGGGGTCCGACAGCGTCGCCGCCCCGACAAGACCGCCACCGATCAGGAAGCGACGACGGCCGAGCATCTTGGCCCCGGGGGACTGCAGGTGGATCATGCGGCTCTCCTATTGGTCCAGTCTGGTCCGTGTCAGGCCCGGAAGTCCAACCCAACCTCACTCTGAGTTCGTTCGTTCAGATCGAACGTTCCGCACTTGCAATCGGTTCGTCGAGCAAGCGCGCCGCCGCTTCGAATGCCTCGTCCAATCGCCCCCGATGCGAGGGGTCGGTGTTGATATAGATTGGACTGGGGTGAGGCGCGGGGATGAGACGAACCTCCGGAAAGGCGGCCTTTAGGCTCGGTGCGGCCTGACCGGCGACCCGGCCACAAACGATCGCCGCCTTCAATCGGGGGAGCCGCGCGACGAGGGAAGCGGTTGCGGCAACGCCTGCGGCGATCTCCCCCGTGCGCAAGGGGCGGCTCACCCCACTGCGAAGCCAAGGGACCGTGTTCCAGATCAGCAGACGGCGGCGATCCAGTCGGGAGCCCATGATGGCGCGCCGAAGGTTGCGGCTCGTGCCCGTCGGGTTGTCCATCGAGACGATCCGGTCCTCGGCGGGCCCTGGCGCGGGGGTTTCCAGCAAGACCAGAAGTTCCGCCTGATCTCCGCCGTCAAGAGGATCGAAGCCTGGGGTCATCCGGCAGCCATCATCCGAAAACGGATGAGCGAGTCCGTCTCGCCATTGGTCGAGCGCGTCAAGGTGCGGGTGAGGCGGAGCCCGGTCGCCAGTCATCGATGGCCATATCTTCGACGAACGCCGCGATCCTGCGTGTGCCGTCGCAAACCCGCGCATCGGCGATCAGGACTTCAGCATGTCGAGGAAGGTCTGGCCCGCCTTGGACCGGTATCTTTGCTTATGCCGCAACAACCAGAAGGATCGAGCCGGAAGCGAGAGGGGGAGGCACGCCAGAACACCGGAGCGCAGCCGGGCGGCGACGACAGTGCGCGACACGACGGTCGCCCCGGCTCGTGCGGCGACAGCCGAAGCCACGGCCTCATTGCCGGGCAGGGTCATGGCGACGTCCAGATCCTCAACCGTCAACCCCCGCACAGCCAGAGCCGCTTCAAAGGCTGAGCGCGTGCCGGAGCCCGGCTCGCGCAACACCCAGGACAGGGTCTTGAGGTCGGGCGGACCGGCGCCGTCCTGGGCCATGGGATGATCGGCGGCGACGACCAGCACTAGTTCATCGTGATCCAGAACCGTGCGTGTCAGGGCCGCTTCGTCCACCTCGCCCTCGACCAGCCCCAGCTCCGCCCGTCCGTCGATGACGGCCTGGGCCACGTCCCGGGTATTGCCGATGGCGACGTCGATGCGGATGCCGGGATGGCGAGCGTGGAAGGCGGCCAGACGGGCGGGCAGCCACCAGCCGGCGATGGTCTGGCTCGCCTGGATCGACAGCCGGCCCCGCTTCAGCGCGCCGAGATCATCCAGCGCATCCTCCGCCGCCGAGGCGCGAGCGAGGACAGCGCGCGCTTCTTCCAGAAAGACCTGTCCCGCCGCGTTCAGGACGATGCTGCGGCCGACGCGGTCGAACAGGGCCACGCCATGCCGCCCCTCCAGCGTGGTGATCGCCGAACTGACGGCCGACTGGGTGAGATTCAAAGCCTCGGCCGCGCGGGTGACGTGCTGCCGCTCGGCGACGGCGACGAAGATGCGGAGCTGGTCGAGCGTCATATCGAGAGCCTAAGGCGTTCACCGGTCCAAGCACAGGGATCGTTCGATGGCGACGAACGTTCCGAGCGGAACTTCGCGTTGGCGGCGGGCGTGAACGGCGTCCAGGATCAGGCGATCATGGAGAACCGCCGCATGACCTTACCGCTGAAACTCATTGCGCTCATGGCCGGGTCAGCCCTCGCCGGGGCTGTGCTTATGGCCTTCGCCCAGGCGCCCCGCTCCCCCTTCGATACGGAAATGACCGAGGCCATGTTGCGCATGCACACCGCCATGACGATCGCGCCGACCGGCGATTCCGACCGCGACTTCGCCGCCATGATGATCCCCCATCATCAGGGCGCGGTCGACATGGCGCGGATCGAACTCGCCTACGGCAAGGACGAGCCGATGCGCCGTCTGGCCCAGGGGATCATCGTCGAACAGACCCAGGAGATCGCCTTGATGCAAGACTTCCTCGACCGCTCGGCCACCCGTCCGACGTCCAACGCGCCCGCCTCACCTCATACCGGACACTGACCCATGACTTTCGTTTCGAAGACGCCCTTCGTCCTGGCGCTTGCCCTGATGGCATCCCCGGTCCTGGCCGATCAGGTTCCCGGCGCGGCGGCGGCGCCCGCCATCCCGATCAGCGGGCAGGATCGGTTCTATTCGGCCGACCAGTTCTCCAACACGGTCTCGGTGGTCGATCCCTCGACCAACAGCCTGCTGGGGGTGATTTCCCTCGGCGAGCCGACCCCGGCCAACCTCAGCCCGCTCTACAAAGGCCAATTGCTGGTTCACGGCATCGGCGCGGCGCCGGACGGCAAGACGATCGCCGTGGTCTCGATCGGGTCGAACTCGGTCAGCTTCATCGATACGGCCACCAACGTCGTCAAACACACGACCTATGTCGGACGCTC
Organism: Brevundimonas sp. LM2; assembly: GCF_002002865.1. Lineage (NCBI taxonomy): Bacteria > Pseudomonadati > Pseudomonadota > Alphaproteobacteria > Caulobacterales > Caulobacteraceae > Brevundimonas > Brevundimonas sp. LM2. The sequence goes on from NZ_CP019508.1 coordinate 443,349, forward strand.
TCCGCACGAGGCCTTCTTCACACCGGACGGCAAAGAGGTCTGGGTCACGGTGCGGGGCGAGGCCTACGTTTCGGTGCTGGACGCCGCGACCTATCAGGAGACAGCCCGGGTCGAGACGCCCAACGGGCCGGGCATGACCATCTTCTCGCCGGACGGCCGTTACGCCTACATCTGCTCCAGCTTCAGCCCCGAGACAGTCGTGGTCGGGACTGCGACCCGTGAGATCGTCGGTCGGGTGGCCCAGGCCAGTCCGTTCTGCCCAGACATCGCCGCCACGCCCGATGGGAACCAGGTCTGGATGACGCTGAAGGACGTGGGCAAGACGATGGTGTTCGACGCCCGTCCACCATTTGCCGTGCTTCAGACGCTCGACACCGGCCCGCTGACCAATCACGTCAACATCGTGCGAAATCGGGATGGTCAGTTCGCCTATGTCACTGTGGGGACCGAGAACGTCGTCAAGGTTTTCCGCACCGACACCTTCGACCCCGTGACCGAGATCGCGGTGGGGTCGCTGCCGCATGGTCTGTGGCCCTCCGGCGACGGCTCGCGAATCTATGTCGGGTTGGAGAATGGCGACGGCGTGGCGGTCATCGACACCCTGGCCAACCGCGTGATCGCCACCGTGCCGGTCGGTCAGGGACCGCAGGGCGTCACCTATGTGCCGCGTGCGGTCACCGAGGGTGACGGCAAGGCCAACCTCATGCCCCTGGGCGCCGCGCGCGCCTCGCATCAACTCGTTCTGACGGGCGACGGCGACGCCCGGTCCCAGGCAACCCTGTTTGAGCAGGGGCAGGTCCAGATGCTGCAGATCGCCGCCGCAGGCCTCGAACCCGGCAAGCCCTATGTCCTCGCCTTCGCCAATGCGGCGGACGGATCAGGGACGCTGGAGCCTCTCGCGAAGTTCATGACCAATCCAGCCGGATCCGCCGTGGTCAACGCGGTGGGTCCCATCCGCCAAGTCGTCGCCACCGACGCCGGCGCACCCCGCCGTTGGCTGGTCATCGCCTCGGGAACGCCGGAGGCGATCGGCCCGGTCGTCCAGAGACAGTCGGAATAGGACCGGCCGCCATGCGTATCGACAAGTTCGTCCATAGCTGCCTGCGCCTGACGATCGGCCAGGAGCGACTGCTCTTCGATCCGGGCAAGTTCTCGTTCGTGGACAGACGGGTCGATCCCGCTGTCTTTTCGGACGTCTCGGCGATCGTCCTGACGCACGGCCATCCCGACCACATCGACCCTGACGCTCTGGGCAGGATCGTGCAGGCGAGTGGCGCAACGCTCGTCGGCAACGGCGAGGTCGCCAACAAGCTCAGCGAGAAGGGCCTGTCGGTCACGGTGTTCGAGGAAGGCGAACGGACCTTCGGCGCGTTCCGGCTACAGGCCCAGCCGGTCGCGCATGAGCCCATCCTGTCGGACGAGAGCCCACAACTGACCGCCTTCCTCGTCAACGACGTCTTCTTCAACCCGGGCGACAGTTTCGACAGCCGTCTGGATCGATTCGTGGGCGTGGAGGTGCTGGCCCTTCCGGTGATGGCGCCCTTTCTGACCGAGCTCACCGTCCATGCCTTCGCCAAGCGGATGAAGCCGAAATCTGTCGTGCCGGTCCATGACGGCTACGCGCGCGACTATTTCCTCAAGCAGCGTTACGACGTCTACGAGCCCTATCTAGACAAAGTCGGGATTAAGCTGCACCGGCCAATGACGCCCGGAGACGGGTTTGACGTCGCCGACCAATGACGATTGACGCAGCCTGCGTCTCCATCGGCTTGGCGCGATCGCGAGCAAAAGGTCGTGGCTCGCCATGGTCACTCAGGTGGATGTCGCCCTTGCGAGGTGACCGTCGTGTCAGCTCATGGCGCGTTGCCGATACGCGTAAATAGGCGGCGCGAATGGTGCTCGCGCCTCATAACGGCAGGCTTAAGGCCACGCCGCTTGACCAGGTGAGGCGGGCGCATGCGCCAGGATTAACGGATCGAAGCGACCACGCGCCACCAAGCTGTCGGGTGAGCGCGGTGATGATCCGAAGGCCGAGACTGATCGGTTCGCCGCCCGCAAAGCGGCCCTAGGATGTTCGCTACATGCCATCGACCGGGCGCGTCTGCGGTTCCGTGAACAGCCGGCGTGGGCCGTAGCGAAGTCGTCGCCACTTGGCGCACCTCGGAGGCCGTGCCTGCGCTGGTACATTCCGCTAAGCCGACGTGCTAGGTGCCGCCATTGGCGTTAACAAGGGCAGGGCGTTGACACCGACAAGATCGACACCTTATTCGTAGTTCTGGCGATGGATTTCCGCCTGGCGTCATGCCGAACCGCTCCTCAGGAAGGAGCTGATGATTCCTACTTTCGTGCGGCTAGCCGCTCAAAGGAGGAATCGTGCCTGTAGAGTCCAATCAGTCGTATCCACCATTTGCCGCCTTTATTCGCAGGCGTGCCGATCACCTGATTTCGGCCTTGCGGTGGGCGCTGATCATTGCGCCCACGGCCGCCATGATCGGCTCGCTGTGCGCTCTGTTTCTGTGGAGTCTGGACCTCGCAACGCGGGCGCGGTTCGATCACCCCTGGTTGCTGTTTCTGCTTCCTTTGGCCGGCCTCGCGGTCGGCTTGCTTTATCACCGGCTCGGACGCGAAGCGGAGGGAGGCAACAATCTGATCGTGGAGCAGATTCACGAGCCGGGGGGCGGCATTCCCCTTCGCATGGCGCCGCTCATCCTGATCGCGACTGTCATCACCCATCTGTTTGGTGGTTCGGCGGGTCGGGAGGGCACAGCAGTGCAGCTGGGCGGCAGCTTGGCCAGCGCCTTCGCAAAGGTCTTCCGATTGGACCCGCCCGACATACGCGTCTTGTTGATGGCCGGAATCGCTGCGGGCTTCGGCGCGGTGTTCGGTACGCCCGTGGCCGGGGCGGTCTTCGCGTTGGAAGTGCTGACCGTTGGGCGCATTCAATACACGGCCCTGATTCCCTGCCTTGCGGCGGCGTTGGTCGGCGACTGGGTCTGCCACGCCTGGGGCATCGGGCATATCGCCTATCAGATCGCCTATCATGTCGCGCCGAGCGCGTTCGCGATCGAACCTTTGATGTTGGCCAAGGTCGCTGTGGCCGGCGTCGCCTTCGGCCTTGTCAGCCTGTTGTTCGCCGAGGCGCAGCATCGCATCAGTGCGTTATTCAAACGCCTTATCCCGTATGCGCCCTTTCGCCCGGCTGTGGGCGGGGTGATCCTGATTCTGATGGTGTTCGCTTTGGGCACCCGGGAGTATCTCGGGCTGGGCGTCTGGTCGCCCAATCCGGGCGACGCGACCATTCTCGGCTTCTTCGATCCCAGTCACCCTGACTATTGGAGCTGGCTGCTGAAGCTCGCCTTCACCGTCGTCACGCTGGGGGCGGGGTTTAAGGGGGGCGAGGTCACGCCGCTGTTCTTCATCGGCGCGGCGCTGGGCAACGCCCTGGCTTGGCTACTCGGCGCGCCGCCGGAACTGTTCGCCGCCCTCGGCTTCGTGGCCGTGTTCGCCGGCGCTTCGAATACGCCCCTCGCCAGCACCATCCTCGGCGTCGAGCTCTTCGGCGGCGAACATACGGCCTATATCGCAGTGGCTTGTTTCGTCGCCTACCTCTGCAGCGGCCATTCGGGCATCTACCTTTCCCAGCGTCTGGGCGTTCCCAAGAGCGACGCCGGTCTGCTCAAGCCGGACATGCCCTTGCGCCAGGCCCGCCTTCTGACCGTGGCCGCCACCTTCCGGCGAGGCGTGGCCGGCGCGTCCCCATCGTCCCCCGCACCTCCGGCGAGCGAGCAGCCATGACCCTTTCCCACACGGTGTCCGTTCAGGACATCGGCATGATCCGCATCTATCTGAAACCCCGTGAAAAAGCCGTCGAGAGTACGCTCAAACGGTTTTGGCACGCCAAGCCGCTTTATCGTCAGCTCGTCGAACAGGCCAAGGCGTCCGGTCTCGTGAATGCCATCGCCCATCAGACGCATTATGGTTACAGCAATCACGGTCGAGTTCAGGCGGAAGGCTATGAACTCGCCAACCCCGAGCTCACCATGTGCGTCGAACTGATCGGCGCCCGTGAGCAGTTGGAAGCCTTTTGCGCCACCCACGGCGCCGTGCTGGCCAACAAGGTCATCGTCTACAAACATCTTGAACACTGGCGAGTGTCCTGACTATGCGGTCGAGCCGACCGGCCAGCGCATGTCCGCTTAGGGTCGGGAACTGTCTTAGCTAATCGGCCGGATAGGACTCTCGTACCCACCCTCAATGTCGTGTTTGAGGCCGACAGTGAATGACCGCTTCTGGCGCATTTCAGACCCAAGGCGCGCCCCAAATCTCTTGATTCACGCTCCCATCATCGCACCTCGAAAGGGCCGTTCGGGGAGGCAGTCGGCCAAAACTTTCTCCTGGACGCCTCGCCGCACGATCATCGACGGATCGATTGGATGTCCACATCCGGCGGACCGTCACCGGACGGCAGGTCCAGGCTGTGCTCGGCGTCGAGCCCTTGGGCGACAACGGCTAGGCGATCAGTGTCCTGGCCTGAGGCCAATCTTCCACTTGGAATTGAGGCGGCGTCGTTCGGCAACGAGCGCTGCCGGGCACGAAACGCAAGTCGTGGAAAGTCGCCGCCGCAGTCGGGGCGACTTTCGGACCGCAAGTCATCGCAAGTCGTATTTTGAGTTGTGACAAGTTGTCTGTCAGTCGTCCGCAAGTCGCGTAAAATAATCGATCCACAGAGTTGACAACCTGTGGATATATTTGCTTGCAATGTAGTGCATCGCGCTGAGACGCGCTGAACACAGGAAGCAAGACATGCGTGGAAGACTTGGGCGCCGCCTGTTCGGCGCGATGATGACGTGCGGCCTGATGATGGCCGGGCCGGCCCTGGCCGGAGGGTCGGGGATGCCCTGGGAGGGACCGCTCCAGCAGGTGGTCCAGTCCATCACCGGGCCCGTGGTCCAGGCCGCAGCGGTCGTTGCGGTGGTCGTTTTCGGCGCCGGGATCGCGATGAGCGAGAACGGATCCTCGATGCGGCGCGGTCTCGGCATCATGTTCGGCCTCTGCATCGCCTTCGCGGCCTCGACCTTCTTCCTCGACTTCTTCGGCTTCGCCGGCGGGGCGGAGATCGGATGATGGCCGGCTCCCTCCAAGACGGCCGACCGGAGGGCTGGGATCTTCCGGTCGCCCAGGCCCTGACCGAGCCGATCCTCATGGCCGGGATGCCTCGGGACTACGCCATCGCCATGGGGACGATCGCGGTGGTGCTCGGCCTGGCTCTGCGGATCTGGTGGCTCGGCCTTCTGTGGTGGGCCGTCGCCCACGCGATCGGCTTGTGGGCGGCCAGAGCGGACCGCCGGTTCTTCGATGTGCTTCGGCGCCACCTCGCCCTGCCTGGCCACATGGACGCGTGAGGGGCCGATGCGCTTTCTCGAAGAACATCGCAGACGCCCGGCGGCCCTGGCCGACCATCTGCCCTGGGCCGCCCTGGTCGCGCCGGGCGTGATCCTCAACAAGGACGGCTCCTTCACCACGGGCTTCCGGTTCCGGGGACCGGACCTGGAATCCTCGACCGAGGACGAGTTGATGGCCGTCCGGGCGCGTCTGAACAATGCGCTGAAGCGTCTCGGGACGGGCTGGTGCCTGCATATGGAGGCGCGCCGCCGTGAGGCCGCCCCCTATCCGGAGAGCGCGTTCGACCTGGATGTCGCCTGGCTTCTCGATGAAGAGCGCCGAAGCCGGTTCGAGGCTGGCGACCCCGCCTTCGAGACGGATTTTCGCCTGGCCCTGACTTGGCTGCCGCCGGCCGACGAGACGCGGAGAATGGAGCGCTGGCTGTTCGACGGCCTGGCCAAGGGCGGCGCGGACTGGCGCCAGGCCGTGGCGGTCTTCACCCGTGAGGCGGCGACCACGCTCGACCTCCTGTCGGACGCCCTGCCCGAGATCGATCCGCTCGACGACACCGAACTGCTGACCTGGTTGCACGACTGCGTGTCGCCGAGGACCTTCCCGGTCGCCGCGCCGGATTCACCGATGTATCTGGACGCCTGGCTGGCGGACGCCGACCTTTCCGGCGGGATCGCCCCACGCCTCGGCGACCGCTGGCTCAAGGTTGTGTCGGTGCGCGGCCTGCCATCGGTCACCCGGCCCGGCTTGCTCGATGCGCTCGGCGCCCTGCCGTTTCCCTACCGCTGGACGGCCCGCTGGATCGGGCTCGACAAGCCTGAGGCCGAGCGCGAGATCGTCAAGCTGAGGAAGCGCTGGTTCGCCAAGCGCAAGGGTGTCGGTGTTCTCCTGCGTGAAGCCATCACCAAGGAGGAGGTGCCGCTCCTCGATACCGACGCGGCTTCCAAGACCGAGGAGTGCGACGGCGCCCTGGCCGCCTTGGGGGCCGAGGCCTGCGCCTTCGGCTATCTGACCCTGACGGTGACCGTGCTCGACGCGACGGAGGCCGGCGCGGCCGCCAAGGCGAGGGCCATCGAGGCCGCGTTGAACGCTCAGGGGCTGCTGGCCCGGATCGAGGACCTCAATGCCGTGGAGGCCTGGCTTGGCTCCCTGCCGGGCGAGCCCTATGCCGACGTCCGCCGACCGCTCGTCTCGACCCTGAACTTGGCCGATCTGCTGCCGGTGTCGGCGGTCTGGGCCGGCCCGTCCCTGGACCTGAACCTAAACGGCCCACCATTGGCGACGGCCCGGACGACAGGGTCGACCCCCTTCCGTCTCGCGCTCCATGTCGGCGACGTCGGCCATGCCATGGTCGTCGGGCCAACGGGCTCGGGCAAGAGCGCGCTCCTGTCCTTTCTGGCGCTGCAGTGGTTCCGTTACCCGGACGCCCGGGTCGTCTTCTTCGACAAGGGCCGTTCGGCCCGGGCGGCGACCCTGGCGGCCGGCGGTTGCTGGCGTGCGCTGGAGCCCGGCGCGCGGTTCTCGCTGCAGCCTCTGGCGCGCATCGACCAGGAGATCGAACGGGCCTGGGCGTCGGAATGGATCGCCGAGACCGTCCGGCTCGCGGGGCTGGAGCCTGTACCAAGGATCCGTGAAGAGATCTGGGCAGCGCTCGCGGCCCTGGCCGACGCCCCCTTGGCGCAGCGCACGCTGACGGTCTTCTGCGCCCTGGTGCAGGATAAGGCCGTCGCCGCAGCGCTGGAGCCCCTGACACTCAAAGGTCCGCACGGCGCCCTGCTCGACGGAGAGGGCGAGGCGCTCGTTCCCAGCCGGTTCGACACCTTCGAGCTGGAAAGCCTGATGGCCACGCCCTCGGCCGTAGCTCCGGTTCTCTCGGCGCTCTTCCATCATCTCGAACGCAGCTTTGACGGTCGACCCATGCTGCTGGTGCTCGACGAGGCCTGGCTCTTCCTCGGCGAGACCGCCTTTGCCGCCAAGATCAGGGAGTGGCTCAAGACCCTGCGCAAGAAGCGGGTGGCGGTCGTCTTCGCCACCCAAAGCCTGGACGACGTGGCGGCCTCGCCGATCGCGACCAGTCTGATCGAGAGCTGTCCGACCCAGGTCTTCCTGCCCAACCCCCGCGCGCTCGAACCGTCTTCGGCCCGCCTCTATCAGGGGTTCGGCCTGAACCGGCGCCAGCTCGAGCTGATCGCCTTCGCCACGCCCAAGCGGGCCTATTACTGGCGCCAGCCGCGCGGCCGACGCCTGTTCGATCTGCGCCTGACCGGCGTGGCCCTCGCCCTATGCGGGGCCAGCGCGCCGGAAGACCAGACCCTCATCGACGACATCCTCGCCGCCTCCGGAGAGGCCGGATTCGCGCGGGAATTTCTCACAGCCAAGGGAGTGCACAATGTTGATGCCGTTTTCGACGCCTTCGCCCGACCGCTCGCGGCCGAATAGGCCGGTCCAGATCGTGGCCGCGGGCCTCGTGGCCGTCAGCCTGCTGGCGACCGCGACCCCGGCGCCGGCACAACAGGTCGTCTTCGACCCCCGCAACCACATCGAAAATGCGCTTCAGGCGGCGCGTCAGCTGGAGAGCCTGGCCAACGAGGCCAGGAGCCTTGCGGCCTCGCCTTACAGCCACCTGACCGGCAACAGCCAGTCGTTGCGCGACATGGCCGAACTGGCCCGCACGGCGCGCGGGATCGCCAGTTCGGTCAGCGGCCTGGAGCAGCAGTTCGAGAGCCTCTATCCCGATGACCTGTCCGGCTCAGACATGCTGCGGCTTCTGGAACAGGGGCAGGCCCGGACCGCCAACGCCCGGCGCACGGCCGAGGATGTGGCCCGCACGGCGGCCGAGCTCGAACGTCTGGGTCAGGGCCGCAATCAGCGGCTGACGGGCGCCCTCTCGGCCAGCGAGGCCGCTTCAGGCCAGACCGCCGCGATCCAGTCGTCGAACCAGATGCTGGCTGTCCTCGCCGAGGATCTGGCGGCTTTGCGCACCATCATGCTGGCCCAGTCCCGGCTTCTGGCCGAGGCGACGGCGCGCGACGCCGCAACCCAGGCCTCGGGGGACGAGGCCCGTCGCCGCCGCTGGGCGGGCTCGGCCGGAACGCCCGCCGCACCGACCTTCGATCCCCTGTCGCACGCGCGGGACTGAGGAGCGCAAGCGATGTCGGTCGGAGTGGAAACCCCCAATGAGCTGATGATGGTGTTCTCCAACACCATATCGGCCGGATTCGACGCCCTGCAGGGCGCGGTCAACGGCGTCTTCGGGCTCCTGATCGTCCTGGTCGTCGCCCTGACCGGTATCCAGTGGGCGATGTCGTCCAATCGCGAAGTCCTGGCCTCCGGCTTTGGAAAGGTGCTGCTGATCGGGGCCTTCGCCTGGCTGATCAACGACTGGCAACAGCTGTCCGAGACGATCTACGCCGGGTTCATCGAACTGGGGCTGACGGCCGGCGGCGGATCGCTCAGCCGGGCCGACTTCCTCAATCCCGGAGCCATCCTGGCCCAGGGTTGGGAAATCGTGAAGGCGCTCGGCGAGACCCCCGCGCCCGTCGACAATCCGCTCGACGTGGTCGGCAACATGGCCGACGCCCTGATCCTGGGCCTGGCCATGATCGGCATCATGCTGGCCTTCGCCGTGTTGGCCCTGCAGATCATAGTAGCCCTGCTGGAGTTCAAGATCGTCACCCTGGGCGGCTTTATCCTTCTGCCCTTCGGGATCTGGAACAAGTCCGCCTTCCTGGCCGAACGGCCCCTGGGATACGTCGTGTCCTCGGGTCTCAAGGTCCTGGCCCTGGCCATCGTCATCTCCGGGGCCCGGACCGTCTTCGACCAGCTCCAGCCCTCGGCCAATCCCGATATCTACGAGGCGTTGAGCATCCTCGTCGCCGCGATCCTTCTGGCCATGCTGGCGATGTTCATCCCCAATCTGGCCTCGGCCCTGGTGACGGGCGGACCCGCCCTGGGAGCCGGCGCCGCGATCACTGCCGGAATCGCCGTCGGCGGCAGCGCCGCCCTGGCCGGAGCCGGGATCGCGGGTGCGGGCACGGCGGTCGCAGGCGGCGCGGCGAAGATGGCGGGGCCGGCCCGGGCGGCGGCCGGCGCTGCCGGCGGCCGGTCTCCGACCCCGCCGATGTCGCCTCCGCCATCCACACCGCCCAAACCCTCCAATGACAATCCCTCGCCGTCGGGTCCGCGCCGACCGTCGGGCGGGGCGATGTCCGCCGCGCCGACATTTCCCTCCAGCGGCGTTTCCGAACCTGCGGTCGCCTGGCAGCCTCGCCAAACGTCGGGATCGCCTTCGGGAGAAGCGTCGGGATCCGGCGGCGCGGCCAACGACGGCGCCGGTGCCGGGGCGCGGCCAGGCCGACCGGCCGAAAAGCTCGCGGCGGAGGCTGAGGCCGCCAAATCCGATTTCCATCGGGCGGCCGCAGGTTCGCCCGCGTCCGGCGGGTTGAAGCCGCCGGCGCGCGCCCAGGCGCTTCAAGCCTTCTTCGTCGCCAACGCCGGGCGCGGCCTCATGCCTGCCGGTGAGACCAGCGGCGTCCTGTCTCCCAATCTGAGAACCGAGGAGTCCTGACCATGCACCCCTTCTTTCGTCCCAAACGCGCCCTGGCCTCCGCGCCCGAGACGACCCCCTATCAGCGCGCCGGCCAGATCTGGGACGACCGGATGGGGCTGTCCCTGGCCCATGCCCGGAACTGGCGCCGTATCGCGGTGGCCAATCTCGTCCTCGCCGGTTTCCTTGGCGCGGGTTGGTGGGTCCAGGCCGACAGGGCCGTCGTCAAACCCTTCGTGGTCGAGGTCTCCGATCTCGGACAGACCCAGAGGATCACGGCGATCGGCGGCCGCTACGAACCGACCGAGGCCCAGATCGGCCACGCGCTGGCCGGCTGGGTGCGTGACGTCCGCTCCAAATCCATCGACCCGATCGTCATCCGGCAGAACTGGCTTCGGGCCTACGACCTGATGACCCCCAAGGCGGCGAGCTTCCTCAACGCCTGGGCCCAGACCCACGACCCGTTCGCCGAGGTCGGGCGCGAGGCTGTCAACGTGGAGGTGCTCAACGTCGTGCGGCGCACCGAGCGGACCTACGATCTGCAATGGCGCGAGACTCGCTTCGTCAACGGCCAGCAGGCCGGCGTCGAGCGCTGGCGCGCCCTGATCACCACAACGACCCAGCCGCCCCGCACCGAGGCCGAGCTGATGAAGAACCCCCTTGGACTGAAAATCGAGGACGTATCATGGACCCCCGACGCTTCCTGATCCTGGCCGGCCTGGGCCTCAGCCTGTCCGGCTGCGCCGTATTCGGCCGAACGACCATGCCGCCGACGGTTGCGCCGCTGCCTGTCGTCACGGCCGAGGCTGCCGTCATCGCCGAAGCCGAAGCCCTGCCGCAATCGACGGTGCAGGTCGATGATGCGCTGGTTCCCGATGCGACCCCGGCGCCCGCCGTTCCCGTCGGCACGCCCTATGAGGCGCAGCCGACGGCCGTGGCGCCAGCGACGGGGATGACCGGCCGCCGCGCCATCGTCGCCGCCAATCTGGACGCCCGGGCCCCGTCCCGTTCGGACGCCTTCGTCGGCGGGGTCCAGGTGTTCGCCTGGTCTCCGGGTCGGGTGTTCGAGGTCTGGACAGCGCCTCTGCGGGTCACCACCCTGACCCTGGGCGCTGGCGAAACCCTCGTCTCCAAGGCGGCCGGCGACACCGTCCGCTGGCAGATCGGCGAGACCACCTCCGGCGACGGGGCAGGTCAGCGAACCCATGTCCTGCTCAAGCCGCTGCAACGCGGGTTGGAAACCAACCTGGTCCTGACCACCAACCGACGGGTCTATTTCATCGACCTGAAAAGCGGTGACGCCTCAGGCTTCAACGCGGCGGTCGCCTGGGACACCGGGGCGATGGATCCCCCGGCCATGGCGCCGATCGTCGAGGCGGCGGATATCCGCGTGTCGGACCCGGTGGCGATGCCGGAGGGGCCGATCGACGCCCGCTACCGGATAGAGCCGCAAGGGCGCCGTGCACGGTGGACGCCGGCCTCGGTCTTCAACGACGGGCAGCGCACCTTCATCGCCTTCGACCCCGATCTCCAGATCGACGAGTCCCCGGCCCTCTTCGTGATCGCCGACGACGGCGAGACCCAGATGGTCAACTACCGCCAGGCCGGAGGTCTGTTCATCGTCGATCGCGTCTTCGACCGCGCCGAACTCAGGCTCGGCGATCGACGCCCCCAGATCGTCCGCATTCGCCGCCTCCAGGGAGCCGCCCGATGACCCCGGACCAGGACATCCCTCACGACCCCGACGACGTCGCTTCCTCGGCAGCGTCCGGCGTCGGCCCTGAGGTCAGACCCGACATCACCAGCAAGGCCAAGGCGCCGCCGCCTGGCCTGTCGATGCGGGCTCCGCGTCCGCCGGTCACCCGGCTGCGCAAGTCTGTCGTTCAGACGATCGTGATCGGCGGCGTGATCCTCGTCTCCGGCTCCCTGGCCTGGGCCTTCATCGTCCAGCCGGAACTGCGCGACAGCGCCCGGCTCCGCGCCGTCGAAGGCCGGCAAGACCAGGCCCGGGGCTCCGTTCGGCCCTCCGAAGCGGTCACCGACCAGCCCGCAACCTATGACCGGCTGCCCGAGCCCCGCGTTGGGACCGAGCCCGAGACGGCTGAGCCTGGTGTTCCGCCGCCGGCGCCCGCGCCGGGCCGGTATAGCGCCGGTTATGCGCCATCGCGGACGACCCGGGCGGCCGGGCCCAGTCCGGGCGACCAGGCGGCGCGATCGGGCTTGTTCTTCGAGGGGGCGTCGACCGGGGCCGGTCCTGCCCCGCGTGCCGGGACGGGTCCAGCGACGGCCGGCGCTCGTGCGGACGCTGCGGACGTCGGCGCCACCTATAATGGCCACACCCTCACGGCGCCGCTGTCACCCTATGAGCTGAAGGCCGGCGCGATCATTCCTGCGGTCCTGTTGACCGGGGTGGACACCGCGCGCGCCGGGCCGGTCGTCGCGACGGTCTCGCAGAACGTCTATGACACCGTCAGCGGCCGCCATCTCGTCCTGCCCCAGGGGACCCGGCTCATCGGCCGTCATGAGGGCGAGAGCGCCTACGGCGACCGACGCGCCTTTCTGACCTGGGACCGGCTGATCCTGCCCAACGGCAAAAGTCTCGTCCTCACCGGCGAGCCCGGCGTAGACGCGCAAGGCGCGGTCGGGGTTCGGGGCCAGGTCGATCGGCGGCTATTCCCCTTGCTGGTCGGGACCCTGTTCGCCGGCGCGATCACCACCCTCGGTCAGGTCGCACGCGACGGCGATGGCGAGGGTTCAGGCGGCCTGCTCGGCGACGCCGGTGACGCCGCCGCCATCGAGGGCTCCCAAGTCGGGGGGCGGCTCGTGGACCGGGAGCTGGACGTCCGGCCGTCGATCCGTCTGCGCGCCGGCGCTGCGGTCCGCGTGATGATCACCCGCGACCTGATCCTGGAGCCGTACCGGCCATGACCTGGACCCCTCTCGATACTGGAAACCGCTGGGCCGTGCTCGGCGTCACCGTCTTCTTCCTCACCCTGGGCGCCCTGATCGCCGACCAGACGCCAGCCCTGGCTTTGGTCAACGAGAGCCCCAGCGTCCCGCGTGGCCTGTATCTGCGACATCCGCGCGGCGCGCCGGAGAGGGGCGCGATGGTCGCTCTGCCCCAACCCCCGATCGCCCGGCGCTATCTGGGCGCGCTCGGCATGCCGGACGAGGTCCTTTTGATCAAACGGGTCGCGGCCGTCGGCGGCGATCCCGTCTGCCGGCAGGGAACTGCGGTTCGAATGCCTGGCCGCGTGGCTCACGTTCTGGATCGTGATCGGCGCGGCGCGGCTCTGCCCGGCTGGACCGGCTGCCGTCGGCTCGCGCCGGACGAGCTCTTCCTGCTCGGCGACACGCCGGGAAGTTTCGACAGTCGCTATTTTGGCCCCGTCCGGACCCGAGACTTGGAGGGGGTGTTTCGGGAGACCCTGACATGGTGAGATCCTTTTTGGCCGCCCTGGCCCTGGCGCTTGCAGCGGGCAACGCATCCGGTCAAACGGTCGACTGGCGCAACGCCGGCGGCGATCTGTTCGGCCGTCCCGCCGCGCAGCCTGTGTCGGACGTGGCCGGCGTCTATGACCTCACGCCCCGACTTCCGCCCCTTTCACAGCCGTTCATGGACGCGATCGCCGTCGCCGCCGAGCGCCACGGGATCGACCCCAAGATGCTTCATGCCCTGGTGATCGTGGAATCCGCATATCGGGTCGATGCCGTGTCTCCGGTCGGGGCCGGCGGCCTGACGCAGTTGATGCCGGGAACGGCGGCGGATCTCGCGGTCAGAGACCGGTTCGATCCGATCGAGAACCTCAACGGCGGAGCGGACTATCTGGCCCGGCAGCTGCTCCGTTTCGGGGACGTTCGACTTGCGTTCGCGGCGTATAATTCGGGACCCGATCGGGTCGCCAGGCTCGGCCGCATACCGAATATCGCAGAGACGCAGGCCTACGTCGCCGCGGCCGTTGACTGCTACCTCGCGCTGTCAGCGGGGCGGGGCGCCCGCAATTCCCGAGAGTGCAGGGCGCCGGAGGCCGGCCGATGATCCCGGCGACGGAACCGGTCGTTCCGTCCGCCGGGGCGACCGATGAGGATTTGCTGACCCGCAAGGAAGCGTCCGCCTTTCTGATCCAGTTCGGCATCCGCATGAAGCCCGAGACCCTCGCGCGGCTATGGTCGACCGGCGGCAATGGCCCTCCCTGTCTCCACGTGCGGCACAGGCCCTTTTACCCGCGTGGCGTGCTTCGCGCCTGGGCCTTGGAACAGGTCAGTGCTCTGCGTGCTTCTGCGCCTCCGGCGGCCAGGGGCCGGCGTCATGGGTGAGGCCTGTCTGGAAGGGTTCAGGACCGAGTGGGCGCCCACCGTGGCGGACCTGCTGATCGACCCGGCGGTCAGCTTCGCCCTGAAGGACGTTCTTCGCACCTGGGAAATCCGTGATCCGGTCGATGCGGCGCGAGACGCCCGCTTGCTGGCCGAGGTTCTGGAACGCCGGGCGGACGAGGCGGTGTCATGGATCGGGTGACCGTTCCTCCCTTCGACGAGCTGGAGGACCGCATCCTGCCGTGGTCGCAGGTGAAGGTGATCTGCGGTCTGAGCCGGACGACGGTCTGGCGCATGCAGAAGACCGGAGATTTCCCGGCCTGCGTCCAGGTCTCGCAAAACCGGGTAGGCTGGTGGCAGAGCGAGCTGCTGGCGTGGCGACGGGCGAGGACACCGAAGCGTTTGCCGGAGCCCCGGGCCATAGTGGCGGCGGAGCCGGTTAAACCGCCAGTCAGGAGAATTCTGGAAGACCCGCCTAGATCGGCGGCGGCTCAGGCTGCGACCGGCTCGGACCAGCCCGTCAGGAGTCGTCGGAAACGGAAATCTGGTGTTCCGGAGAACCAGGCTGCGTTCGACTTCGGGGGCTAGGGGGCGGACCGGGTCGATTGGATTCGCTTGAAACGGACGCGGTCGGCGCCGGCGATCAGGAAGGCGTCGAAGCCGGCGTCGCCCCAGGCCTTGCGCTGAACGTGGGTCGTGGCCGGGTCGGTCGTGTTCGCCCACCACTGCGGCTGGCCCGCACTCTTGGGCAGCATATAGCCGATCTTTCGCTCCATCTCGACGAAGGAGAGCTCGAGTTCTTCGGACTTTTGCTTTCGGAGATAGTCCCGGAGCGGATCGTATTTAGCCATGCTCGTTTCTTATAGCGGACGTCGGCGCTCTTGTGAGTCTTCGTCGACAAGACCCGTCCGCCATCATGGAAGCCAGCTCGCCACCTGCGCGCCGACCTGCACCGGGAGTTGGAGAACGACTTCGAAATGCGGGTCTCGACGGGGACCGACTGCCGGCCGATGATTGGTCGTCTCGCCGCGCCAATAGGCCTCGTGATAGGCCTCCGTGCGATCGGGCGGCGCGACGAAGTCGAGCCAGAGACTGTCGCGGCTTTCCGCGCGCGATGACGTCACCTCGAAGATCGGGACCGGCACCATCGGCCTCGGCTCAATCCGTTCGGCGAACAACAGCGCCTCCTCCAGGGTCGCCGCAGCGAACAGGGCGGTCATGCGCGAGCCAGGGAGGTTCCCGAACCGCTCTCTGCGCAGAGTTTCCAGGCTATGTTCCCGGCGGGTCGCATCGTCGTCCAGCCTGGGTGGATTGGCGGTGATCTTGAACCAATAGGCCTGACCGAAGACCGACAATCCGTCCTTCAGCGGTAAGGCGAGGCCCGCCCTGAGCGAGCGCCCGCGATCGACATGATAGTAGGTTCGCATCGTTGCAGTCAGACGCCGTGAGCCCGCCGTGTTTCGGCGTCGATGTAGGATTGGTGGTCAGCCTGCGATCCCTTGAGAATCGCGCCTATGGACCGTTTGGGCGGGCCGGTGATGATTTTGGTCTTTGCGCCTTCCGGTGTCATGGATCGGACGGGGCGTGAGTTGATCGCGAAGAACAGGAAGCCCTCGAACTCCAGCCAGCAAGGTAGGGAGAGGCGCATTTCACCTGGCGGAACTTCCGCCGGCGCGGTCAGATCGCCGTCAAGCGAAAGCGTTTCGCCCTCTAGAACCTCTCGGAATTCTTCGAGCATGGAGAGCTGTTCGAACAGCTGCCGTAGCGAGAATCGCAGGGATTGCGGCCTTTTTTCCGCAGGTGATAGCGCCAGGAGCGCTTCAAGAACCCGTTCCATCCGACGCCAGTAGGAACCGTCCTCATCGGAATTCATCGCGATGTCCGTGGTGGTCAACAGCCGGTCGCGCGCCCAGATTTGCATCTCCAACCGGCCGCCCGTTGACCAACTGCGGAAGGCGACGATCCTATACAGCCGGTCCAGAGGCAGAGCCTCGTCCATGTCCAGGGTCGCCGTCAGGCTCGAGAGCTGGCCCGGAACGAACGCCAGGTCCGTCAGATCGGTCTTGACCCTCAGCTTCCAGTATTCTCTCGGCAGATTGGGGATGCCGGGGGCGAAGAGCTCGCCGTCGAACGTGACCTCCTTGCCGCTGACGGGGTCCCGGAACGTCACCTTGCAGTCGCTTGATGGCCTCGGCTCGATGGTGATCTGGCCTTCGCCATCGAGTTCCGGGATCGGGTCCAGCAGACCGAACCGCATCGCGTGAAGCGTGATCCGTTTGACGTCCAGCGCCGGCTCCAGGCCCAGCATCATGTCGACGAACCGGGGCGTGTCCATTTCGTCGAAGGTGATGGTTCCGCGGGCGTAACCCTCGTCGTAGCCGGTGGCGGCGACCAGCGCCTCCTTGCGGGTGGCGTAGTCGGGGCCCAGACCGTCGAGCACCGTGGCGATGTGGCGCATCGCATCCAGATCATGGCGTTCGGACGATTCGAACCGGATCGTTATGCCCGCCTTGTGAAGCGGCCTTCCGTCGATATGGGCTTTTCGGACCGCCTTCAGCATCTCCTCGATGAGCGGCGGCCAAACGTGTTTGACATAGATGGTCGGCGTGTCCGGCCCACGTTCGGTCGTCACCAGAACGATGAAATAGGGCAGAGCGTGACGCGCATATTTCAGCGCGTTCGACAGACTGATCCGGACGCTTCGCTTCGCCGTCTTCGACGACTTGACCTGGATGAACAACGACAGGCCCGGCGGCGCGAGGTCCGGCGGCATATCGCCAGCGTCGATGGGAGGAAACTCCACCAGACAATCCCAGCCGTTCTGGTCGTCGTCCACCGTCTGCACGACCGCGCCCGCCATATCGCCCAGCCAGGCGATGATGCGTTCCGCAGCTTTGGGCTCGCGCGGCGAGAAGATCCGGCCGAGCGGCGCACGCGGGGTCATGCCGGCGCCGGAAGGTGACGGTTTGGCGCGCTCAGTTCCATAGCGGCAAAGCCTCCCAGTCCCTTGGAAACCCTGTCGCGGCCAGTTTGAGATGAGGCGATCCGGGAAACGTCTGAAAATGGTCCTTGAGGCGCGCGGACCAGCTGGATCCGGGATGCACCGTGCGCAGGAGGAACTGCAGCGGCGCCGCCACGGCGTACAGTCGATTGTGGGCCTGTTGGTAAAGGGCCAGGTGATCGAGAAGCGGCTCTTCGGCCTCGCGGGGCGGCTTGGGCCGGTCGACCAGAACCCGGTTCCAGAGCCGGGCGTGATGGGCGCAGATGTTGCGGACGTGGTTGATGGCCCGCATCCAGCTTACCAGCTGTTCGCGACGGGGCACGCCATAGTGGGCGGCCATCGCCGTCTTGTCCGGCGTGCTGAGGCCCGACACGAAATAGGACAGCATGCCGAAGTCCCAGCATTCGATACTGACCCAGAGAGGCAGGGGCGGCGCATATTCCTTGAGGAAGTTGGCGACGAAGTCTTCGCGGGACCGGGACGCCGCCGCATCGATCCGCGCCAGCCAGGCGGCATGATCCTTGCCGACGAATTCCGGATCGAGGGCGCGCCAGTCCCTGTGGATATAGGGGTCACGAGCCCCGAGAGTGTGGGCGCACCAGACCCGGGCGGCGATCTCGACCCGCTCGATGGCGTCCAGGATCAACATCCTGAGGCGTTTGTCGAAAACGTAGAGATCGACGACATCAGCGAAACGGGCGTCGGCGCCGAAGGTCTCGCGCACGACGGGCGCCTTGCCGGCCTCGACCAGCTCGGTCTCCCGCATCGGACGCCAGTATTCAGAGAGCCGATAATACCCGATCCTGGTCAGGGCGGCTTCAGCCCGGTCCACATCTGTAATCTCCAGCCCGCGTCCGCGAAGCAGGGCGATCTGGTCAGGGACAGCCATATGGGGTTTGGTATAGGGCGTCGGCATCAGCGCACCCCAGAAACACGAAACCCGGCCCGTACGTCCTGAGACGCAGAGGAGACCGGGCGTGTTGAGAGATAATCTAGTCTCGATTCGTCATTTGTCACGCAAAAAATGAAAGTCCGGCTTCTGGGCGCCGGAGCGGAGAGCCGTTCCGGCGCCCAGATTGGCGCGGTGTTGCGGAGGGTCATTGCAAGCTTCAGTTCGAAAATCAGAGCGAGTCGGATGATCAATTCTATCTGACGTGGCGCACGATCGTCCACAGCGCGACCGCCTTGATCCGCCGGTTGGAACCGGGTTCTGGAGGTTGGACCAGGTGGCGCACTGGCTCCAGGCTGAACCTTCACTGGCAGCCATCATGGAAGTCGGGCCGGATGTTTGGTTTTGGTGCCCGAGCCAAACATCAGCCATAGGCATGCCTGCCCTCCGGCGTCACCCGCGTCGAAGCAGGCTTTTAATTGAGATCATGCAGAACTCGATCGCCCAGGATGTCTGGATCGGTGTGAGCTTTGGTTGGGGATCTGCGCCGGCTCCGTGGGCGTCCGGGTTTCGGACGTCTGCGAAGAACCTTTTCAGCATCTCGGCCTCCCAGGGTTCTATAAACCGCCCATTTTTGGAGCTGACGAGCGTGTCGATGACATTGGCGGCTCCACGCTCTCGTCCTGTAAGCCAGCCCTTGCCAGAACTGACGATCTTGAGTGTGCTCTCAAGTGCGCGAGCCGCGTAAAGTGCGGGGTTGGGTCCCCCATTGTCACGAAGCGACAGCGCTTGCCTCATATCGGTTCGGACATTGTCCCACCGGGCGTGACTGACGAGGTCCCAGAACGGGTCGTGCACTGCCTGTTCAACGGCCGGTCCGTCGGACGGTTCGAACTGTCCGTCTCGGTAGATGATCGGCAACGCGTTGGCCGAAAGAAGTCCTGCCACCTTGTCTTCGATCGCCGCCAAGCGAGGACCGAACCGGGGTCGCGCGGAGGCGAGAAGCAGTTCCACAAAACTCAGGCGTTCGACTGCCGGCACCTTGATGTTCGTCAGGTAGGCGAGGGCGTCGTCCGCATAGCAATCATCGTCGTCGATAAGATGTCGCGTATACCGGAAAAGGCCTTGCCGTCCGAGCGCGATAGAGGTCGCGTCATGGGCTTCGACAACCAGTTCGTTCATTGCCGAGAAGCGCATGAAATCATACCCTGACATCAGGGGCTGAAAGAGATCGCGCTTCAGAAGCACCGCCGTCGAGCCCAGAAGACGCTCAATGGAATCGCGGGGAACTGTGGAAAGCGGGTCATGTCCGCGCACGCGATTGGCGAAGCAGGGTGTTCCAGCGCTCACGTCTATGCCCGCCCTCTTGAAGATCAACGGCTCGCCTGACGTCGGCCAGGACGGGCGGGCCGCCGGTTCGACTCGTCGTCGTCACAGGACACGCTAGGAGTGCGCGGCGGGCTGTGCCATGACTTTGCCGAAGCGGGTGACGATTTTCGGGGAGCCGAGCCGTTGATTTTGGCGATGCCCGGTTTTGTGCTTGTCCTCGCGAACCCGGCCGAGCCGGTCCAACCAGAATGACAGTTTCTTTTAAAGATTCGTGGAAACAGATGCTTAGCTGATGGCGACTACGGACACACTGGTCAAGCCTGACATGGACGCCGTCCTGTCCAGGACGCACCTCGCTCATGACATCCACGGCTTTCTCCTGCCCACCCTGGAGGCGGTGTCTAACGCAATGCATGGTCTGGAGGCTCGATTCGGCGACCGGGCGGCGAGCGAAGGCAAGATCGACATCGTGTTCGAGAACGCGAACGATCCGAACAAGATTCTGATCTCGATCACCGACAATGGCATCGGGCTCAACGACGAGAACTACAAATCCTTCAAGACGCCCTTCTCGGGGTACAAGCTGAAGAGCAAGGGGCGAGGCTTCGGCCGTTTCATTGCGTTCAAGGTCTTTTCACGCATTCACTATTCATCGCGCTACGAGTTCCTCACCGACCGGCAGACGCGAACATTCCGGTTCGACATTTACAGGGATGACGAGCTTGTCTTCCACGACGGCGATCCAGATTTCACGCACGTTGGGCTCCGCGTCGAATACGATTCGCCGCTGACGCCGTGGCATGACCTGATCCGCCAAATCGATCAGAGCACAGTCTCCGACATCATCGCGAGCCATTTTCTCCCCTATTTCCTGTATCGGTGGCTCCCGGAGATCACCGTGCAGTTCAACGGCGGGGCGCCCGAGAGCGTCACCACCCGGTTCAAGGACATCTTCGTCGAGTATGACAAGGGCCAGGTCGAGGTTGACATCGACGGATCTGTCGAGACGATTGACTACAGCCTGACCCGCATACCCAAGACTCGCTCCTTCAAGAATCACTGTCTCCTGTTCGCGGCAGCAGATCGGATCGTGGGCAAGCCGCGCGATCTTACCAATGTGCTGGGTGAGCCGCATTTCACCAATGAGAACAACGAGAACTACATCATCATTGCAGTGGTCCGAGGCGAGGCTTTCGAGTCCCGACTGAACGACTCGCGTACGGGTATCAACATCTCGCCCAAGGCGATCGAGAGGATCGTGTCAGCGGTCAGCGACGTGATCCAGAAGGGTGAGAACACCCAGATCGAGAAGATCAAAACATCGCAGTCAACGGATCTCAACGGCGCGCTTCAGGAGAACCCGATCCTCCGCTTGGGCCTGCGCGGAAAGTCAATCGCCGAGTACGTCTCGGCCAAGCCCAACAACTGGACGGCTCAACAGTTCGTCGCCGATCTCGCGATCGAACGTTATCGGGCGTCCAAAGATCTGACGAAGGCCATAACCACGGCCGCAGCGAGTCCGGAAAATTACGCCGCCACTATCAAGGACATCGTCTCCAAGATCGATCAGAACAACAAGGAGGCCCTGGCGGAGTACGTGATCCATCGGAAAAATGTGATCGAACTCGTCGAGGCGGCCCGAAAATACACGAGTGACGCCAAGCATCATCCGGAAGAGGTGATCCACGACCTGATTTTCCGGCGCTTCTCCGACTCGGCCACGCACGATTATTTTGAGCATAATCTTTGGCTGATCGACGACGCTCTGGCCTTCCTTCCCTATGTCTCGAGCGACCGGACGATCCACGGAGGAAAGCGGAGCAAGGGCGACAAGGTCGCCGACCTGGCCTTGTTCGACGACAGCCTCGTCCTTGGCGACAACGACGGCACAACCGTCACCATCGTGGAATTCAAGAAGCCGAGCCGCGACGACTATGTGTTCGGTCCCGAAAAGACCGATCCTGTCACCCAGGTGGTCGAGACCCTGGAGAAGGCCGTCAGGGCCGGCGGGGTCACCCGGACCGACGGAACTCACATGTCCTTTTCCGGCGTTATTCGACGGTTCGGCTACATCGTCGCGGATTTGACCCCGAGCCTGGTGAAGGTTTTGAAGAAGCACGACTTCCTCAACGACCAAAATCCGAAGATCTTCTTCCGCTATCGCGACAACGAGAAGATTTTCATTCAGGCAATCGGCTACGACACCCTGGTTGAGAACGCCAAGAAGCGGAACCAGGCCTTCTTCACTGTCCTGCTCGGCGAGTAGGATCAATCCGGGCAACGCCCGCGATGGCCTGACAGTTGACCTTAGCCCTTCGCAAGTCGGGCGGCATAAGTGGCCAGACGTTCGCGCCAACGGATTTCGGCAAGTACGAGGACCACGTCTCGCTCAACCTCGGTCTCGAAGAAGACCCACCGTTGATGTTGACCGACTGGGCGCCGATCGTCGTTGCAGCTTCGGCCAAGGCTCCCGGCCAGAAGGGGTCCCAGTGGGGCCGGCCTCCCATCGCGTTCCTTCGATTGCCGGCCACCCTAAAGGTGAATGGGGCGCAGTAAGCCGCCGCCGCTTTTGACGCGCGCTGGCGCACGTCCTCGTAGGCGGGGTCTTTTTCGATAAAAATTCGCTTTGTCAGACCCATGCCGTCGCTCCGCACGCGCACATGATCATGTGTGTCGGTCTACCACAAGGATCGACCCGCTGGCGTCCCTGGGCACTGCCAGCTGAAAGGTCACGGCCAGGTCCGTCGAAGGCGTTCGACCATGTCCGCGCGTCGGTCGGGCTCCAGGCGGTCGAGGTTCAACTGCTTCCAACGCACGGCGGGGAGGTCGGCGGCGTCGGGCAGGCCGATGAGGTCCCAGTCAGGCGCGCCGGCCTTGAACCCGATCAGGAAGGTGCGGTGCGCCTCCGGCATGTCGTCGACGATGGCAGTGATCAGGGCGGCGCGCGCCGCGATGAGATCCTCAAGGTCGACCGGGTCTTCGGTCATCCCATCGAAGCCGCGTTCGAACTCCTGGGTCAGAGCCTTGGGACTGGCTCGGAGCACCTCGGCCATGGGCCGGTGGTGGCTGGCCAGATAGATCACAAAGGCCTGTCGCAGTGCCGGCGTGATCCCCTCGTTGGCCAGAAGGTCGCGGACATCGAACAGGTCGCGGGGATGCTGGCGGTCCAGCGCCGCCATGATCTTGCCGGCATAGAGATCCGCGTGGGAAACCATCCGGGCCTCCGCATAGCCGAAGCGCTCTTCCACTGCCGCTGAAACCGGACGGACCTCGGGCTCGAACACCACACCGCGCAGGACCGGCGTCACCTCCACCTTGATCACCGCGCCGTCCGCACGGACGAGCAGCTTGTCGATCACGGGCTGGGCTCCACCCTTGCCGCGCACGACGACAGACCCCGGCATGGCCTGTTCGATTGCGTCGGCGATCCGCCTCAAGGCCGCGTCGATTGCGGCGAGCGATGTGTCCCGATCCTCGACGGGCAGATAGGTCAGGTCGATATCCACCGACAGCCGCGGCAGATCGCGGACGAAAAGATTGATCGCCGTGCCGCCCTTCAGGGCGAAGCAGGGTTCCTCGAACACGAGGGGGAGGATTCGGACGAGGAGGCGGACCTGCCGGGCGTAGACGTCACTGACCGGCATCGAGCGACCTCGGCACGGTGATCTTGTAGGTTGGGTCCAATCGACCGCCCTTTGCGAGCACGCGGTTGCCGCTGCCCAGATCGATGGCGTCGCGGTCCAGGGCTTTCAGCCACGCATGACCGTGCCGATCGGCGAAATAGAAGAACAGGCGTTTGACCTTCACGCTCACGCAATCCTCGAGCAGACGCTGGAGACGTCGTGGGCTGAGGGTGGCCAGGGCGCCCATCAACTGGTCCGCCTGGTCGAAACTCTCGTGATCGGGGAGTTCGTCCAGAAGTTCGAGGATGGCGCGCTCGGGCGTCGACTGGCGCAAGGGCCATTGCCAGTGGCCCAGGGGGGTGTCCACCACTGCGGCGCGGGCCCAGTCCGCCAGGAGGCCGGTCTCGCTGGAGTCCTCGCCGAGCCGGGCGACCTCGAAGTATCGGGCGCTGCGGAACAGCTTCTGCGACGGATGATATTTGAACGCGACATCCAGAGGCAGGTCGGTCAGCCACGTCGGCGGGGTTTCGTCGCCATAGAGATGAACCTCCTTGCGGGTGGCAGGAAGGTAGTGGGCGTAGCCTTGAAGTTCGAGCGCGGTGCGTCCTCCCACGACGATGGAATAGTCGAGCAGGGCCTGGAGCGAGAGCACGGCGACCGGCCAGTCGAGGGTTCCGCGCGGACGTCGATAAACGCGGCGCGCCGTGCGTTCCAGGCGCCCCGAAGCGACGTATTTGGCCCTCAGCGAGTTGGGATAGCCGTTCTCGTTCATCCAGCCGGAATCGACCAGGAGGCCTTCCGGGAGGATACGTTCGAGCTTGTTTAACTTTCCCAGCATTTGAACACTCATAGTGTCTTAATATGAAGATTGTCAAACATGTTGGTTTGCCATTCGGTATATTAGGACACCAAATGTGTCTTACTACACTCAAAGTCAAACCATGGCACCGGACTGATATCAGCGCGTGGACCCGAGTTCAGGCCTTGGGACTGAAACGCTCGCCAATCCGTTCCGCAAGCGCCCGAACTGGGTCATCGCTCAGATGGGCATACCGTTCCGTGGCGCGGCTGTTGGCGTGTCCCAGCGCCTTGCCGATCATCGGGAGACTGGCCCCGTCGGCCAGGGCGAAGCTTGCGAAACTGTGGCGCAGGTCGTGGATGCGCACGCCTTCCAGCTTGGCTTTGGGGAGCACCTTGTCGCGCCAGATCTTGGACTCGGAGGTCGCATATCCGTTGTCGCCCTTGGTGGCCGGGAAGACGAATTGGCTTCGACCACGGGTCTTGTAGAGACGCTGCAGGATTCCGAAGGCCATGTCGTTGAGCGAGATCCGACGATCCCCCGTGCGACCGCCAGCCTTGGTGCG
The DNA here is from genome assembly GCF_002002865.1 of Brevundimonas sp. LM2. Taxonomy (NCBI): domain Bacteria; kingdom Pseudomonadati; phylum Pseudomonadota; class Alphaproteobacteria; order Caulobacterales; family Caulobacteraceae; genus Brevundimonas; species Brevundimonas sp. LM2. Next base: position 467,809 of record NZ_CP019508.1, read on the forward strand.
GCTCGGCGGCAGCACGAGCCGGCGCCGGTCGAAATCGACCTCCGTCCAGCGCAGGCCCGCGATCTCGTTGCGCCGCGCGCCCGTCAGAAGCAGAAGCCGATAGACCGCGCCCTGCCGTTCGGAGATCGTCGCATCCGCCTCCAGAGCGTCGAGAGCGGCGATGAGGTCCTGGGCCTGGGCCTCTGACAGGAAGCGTTCGACCGCCGGTCGGAGCTTTCGTTCGACCTTGGCGCAGGGGTTCGGGCCAGCGAAATGGCCCTTGTCGATCGCCCAGTTGAAGGTCGCCCGCAGGGTGGAATAGGTGCGGTCAGCGATGCCTGCTCCGCCCTTTACGATGGATCGACCACGAAGTTTGGTCTTCACATCCTTGGCGGTCTTCCCGGCCGTGATCGATCGGATCATCGCGGTGATGTGGTCGCGGGTGAGCGTATCAAGCGCCATCTTCCCAAGCAGGGGCACGACGTGGCGCTCGAGGTTCGTCCGGTCCATGGCCCATGACGAATCCCGTTTGGTCGGTTTGTCGTCCGGCCCCTTCTCCAGATACAACTCGACCAGGCCTTTGACGGTGAGACCCTCGATGCGCCTGCGGGCTTCGCCGGGATCGATGCCGCGCCGCGCATCGACCACCACCGACGCCGCCTCCTTGCGAGCCCGATCCGCCGTGAGCTTGTCCGGCCCATCCCCATGCTCGCCGAGCGTCAGCCAGCGCTGAATCCCGCGGACCCGATATTTGATGGCGAACATCCTTCGGACAGGCTTGGCGGCATGGCCCTGTCGGGTTTCGGTCCCGGGATAGATCCGGAGGCAGAAGCCTGCGATCTCGCTGTCCCAGATTCGACCCTCGCCGGTCTCCGGAACGGGCGCGCTCTCAACCACGCGCTTGGTGAGTTTTTGCTTCGTCATGGCTATAGAAATATACGCTCATTTCCGAGCCACCGCTACCACTCCGCTACCAACTCAAGTGAAACCGGGCGAAACGCTCCGTAACCGGATAAACAAGAAAACTTATGTAAAACAACATACAAAGTTGATTTTTGGAACGTCCTGAAAAGCCCGGAAATGCTGATCCCCAACATTGCCAAGGTTGGGGTCGAGAGTTCGAATCTCTTCGCCCGCTCCAGTCGAACAAAGAGACCCGGTCGCGAGACCGGGTCTTTTTTGCATCTACGCCCCCGGTCGCGCGCGTTCGTCCAGGTTGCGGTCGAGCCTGATGATTTCTCCCCCTCGCCCTTTGCAGCCGCCAGCAGGTGTGGGCGCGACGACGTCGCCCGCTATCGGCAAGTCTTCGCAGAGGCTGTGCTCGGGGACGGGCAAGGTCGTTAACGTCAAAACCTGACTGATTTTTCAGGCCCTGCATGAGATGAGGGCGCGCCCGGAGGTCGAAAAATCAGGCCCGCACCCGGACAGGGACTCGCGACGATGGCTTTCACAGGACGCGCCTTCTCACTGTGGCGAGCCCTCGTCCCAGCTGCCCTGATCCTCAATGCGGCCTGTGACGGTCTCCCATCGTCGCGCCCGTCGCTGGACGGCAGGTGGGTCTTGACGCGACTGGCAGACTGCGGCCCCTCGATGCCCGCCATGATCGTCGACGGCGACAAGATCCGGCATGAAAATCCAGATATCGTCGGCAGTCTCGATCTGGAGGACGTCGAGTACGCGTGGAAAAAGATCAATGAGCAGGAGGCCGTCGTCCTGACCTTTGATAAGGCGCCTGGGCCGGCGGTAGAGCGTGGAGGCTTGTTGTTCCTGGTGGTGAACGACGACCTGATCGTTCCTGCAGAGTGGTCGAACGATGGTGTGAAGTTTGAAGAGTTTGGCGATTCCGAAAAGACGCTGTCCTTGACGCTTTCTCGGTGCTGATGACGTCAACACCTCCGCCCGCCTGAACAACTGACATTGTTGGAGTGGCCGTCTCAGTCGTCCTCGGCGGCACCCGGATCGATCGCCTCCTCGACGAGGCGGCGCCAGTGGGGATCGGTGTCGTCGACCAGGTCGACGTCCTCCAGCAGGGCCACCACGGCGTCGCCGTCGGGCAGGATCAGGCCGACGACCTCCATGGGTTCGCCCAGGGCCCCGGCGTGGACCTCGGCCTGGACCGCGACCGCGCCCTGTTCGCCGTCGTCGTCCCACCAGATCACCGGCTGGGGCAGGTCCATGTCGAGGACGGCGGGGTCCTCGCTGTCGCCCAGGGCGAAGACCGCGCGCCGCGCCTGGACGTCCTCCAGGGTGGCGACGCGGCCGGTGAAGGCCACCAGCCGCGACCAGTCGTCGGCGTCGAATCCGCCGCCGTCCGCATCGTCGGGGCCATCAAGGGTCTGCATCGTCACAGACTAGCGGCCGGGGCCCGGTGGGATCAACGGATTCCGAGGGCCGTGCGGATGTCGCGCCAGTCGATGTATTTGAAATTCTGGTTGCCGACGTCGTTGATGTCGTCCTGGACCACCACCAGTCCGTCCGGGAATTGGCCGATCGCTCCGCTCCAGGCGGCCAGGCCGTCGGTGCCGGTGACGCCGTCGATGACGCCGGCCTGGACCACGAAGCGGCCGACATAGGCGGGGGCGGCCCCGTCGATCTTCCAGACGGGGAAGGTCGAGTCGCCCTGGCTGGAGCCGATCAGATAGCGGCCCGTGGCGTCGGCGATCGTGGTCAGGCCCTCGGCGTCGGCGACCAGGATGCCCGGGGCGATCGGCTGGACCAGGATGCGGGCGTCGCCCGAGGCCGGGTCGAGGCCGTAGCGCCACAGGCCGACGTTCTCCTCCGTCAGATACAGGGCGCTGGTCTCGGGATCGGCGGCGCAACCCTCGGAGATCGTGCCGATCTCGAAGCGGCGGACCTCACGCGAGACGGGCGCGCCGTCGGCCCCGACCGTCAGGACGAACTGGCGGACCTCGCCCTCGTGCCCGACCAGGATGGCGTGGACCTCGGTCCCCAGACGGGCGAAGCAGAAGCCATAGGGCTCGACCACGTCGGTGGTGATGGCGCCCCAGGGGCGGATGCCGTTCTGGCCCGTCCCGGCCGGGTCGAACAGATACAGGGACACGCCGGTGCGGCCGGGCGTCCGGTCGCTGGCCCCCAGCAGCAGCTGCGGCCGTCCGGCGAGGCTGAGGCCCTCGACCGCGTCGACATTGTTCAGCAGGCCCTCGGGCAGGAACTGCAGCACCGCGCCGTCCAGCCCATAGACATAGAGGCCGGCCTTCTTGTCGGTGCCGACGACCAGGCCGGGGGTGGGGGTGCCCATGACCGTGACCGGGCCGACGCCGGCCCAGACCACGGGGTCGTCGGCGGCGTCCTGGCCCGGCAGGCCGACGGAGGGCGTCTCGACCACGGCCGTGACGCCGGCCCCCGCCCCGACGACGCCCGCGCCCTCGCCCTGGAAATCGACCTCATGCGTGGCGCATCCGCTCATCAGGGTGACGGCCAGGAGGAGCGGGGCGAGCGAGAGTCTGGACATGGGGGTCTCCAGCAGGGGGATGGGGCCCGCAAACACGGCGCGCGGCAAGACGTCAAGGGTGCCGCGCGCGCGGGCGGAGCCATACCGTCCGGGTCAGGAACGATCGTCAGATAACCATGATGTCTCGGTCGGGCTTCTGTCGCAAAAGCGTCAAGTCAACTTCGTCGTCACGCGATATGCGCGGTCCATCGGCGGGCCACGAATGTGGACGCCATGGGGGATCCATCATGCGCAAGTCCATCCTGCTCCTTGGAGCAGCCCTTTCGCCGTTCGCCTTCGCGGCTCCGGCGTCGGCCCAATCCGCCGACCAGACGCCGACGACGGCGCTGGAAGAGGTCATCGTCACCGGCAGGCCGGTGTTCCGTAACCGCACCGACGACGTCGTGCCGACGCTGTCCTATGACCTGGAATATTTTCAACGTTTCGAACCGCTGACGGTCGGCGACGCGCTGCGTCGGGTGCCCAGTGTGACCTTCCTGTCGGACGTGCTGGAATCCGACGGCGTCCGGCTGCGGGGGCTGGATCCCGGCTACACCCAGATCCTGATCAACGGCGAGCGGGTTCCCGGCGGCGGCGATGATCGCTCCTTCTTCGTGGACCGCATCCCCGCCGAGCTGATCGAGCGAGTCGAGGTGGTCCGCTCCTCCTCGGCTAACCGGTCGGGCGACGCGGTCGCCGGCGCCATCAACATCGTGCTGCGCGACGCCTATACGCTGGACGGCGGCTATATCCGCGGCGGGGCCATCCTGTTCCCGGACGACGAGGTCGGTGGCACCTTCGGTGCCGTCTATGGCGGTCAGGTCGCTGGCGGCCGTCTGCTGGTCGGGGCCAGCGTGCAGGATCGCCGCAATCCCAAGGACAAGTACAGCCAGCGGTTCGACCGTCCGGGCGGCACCTTGGTCAACACCGAGGTGCAGACCGACGTGCGCAGCGGCACGGACTATTCCTTCAACGCCGACTATCAGGTCGCGCTGGGCGGCGGCGAGCTGAGCCTGTCGGGCGTGTTCGTCCGCACCGAGCGCCTGCAGGACGAGGACTCGATCGAGTATCGCGGCGGGCGCGAACAGGCCGCCGACCTGCTGACCGTCAACGACAACGACGTCGACATCGAAACCGACAACCTGTCGCTGCGCGGTCGCTATGAGATCGACATGCTGGGCGGCGAGACGCGCTTCAAGCTCGGCTACGCGAGCTTCGACGACAGCCAGTCGGAGTTCGAGAACGAGGCCGAATACTTGCGCGACGCCGTCATCTTCCCGGACGAGGATCGCTTCACCTCCGACTTCGAGATCCGTGACCTGAAGGATGAGGAGGTCTCGATCGCGCTGGAGCATACGCGCTCGATCGGCGACGGCTTGGAGGTCGAGTTCGGCGTCCAGACGATCCAGAAGGACCGCGAGGCGGACACCCAGACCGCGACGCGCATCCGCTTCAACGTGCCCAACGCCCCGGCGCCCCGCCCGGCCCAGCCGGCCTATGTCTTCACCCCCTCGACCTATGCGATCGAGGAAACGCGGATCGATCCCTATGTCATGGTGTCGGGTGAAAGCGGCGCCCTGAAGTGGGAGGCCGGTCTGCGCTATGAGACCACCGACACAACCATCGCCGGGATCGACAACGACTATGCCGAGCTGCTGCCCTCGGCCAGCCTGCGCTACACGCTGAACGCGACCGATCGCCTGATCGTCTCGGCCGGCCGGACCATCCGCCGGCCCCGGTTCAACGACCTGGCCCCCGTGCTGCTGGAAGAGGAACGCGGTGACAACGACTTCGAAGGCAATCCGCTGCTGGAACCGGAAACCGCCTGGGGCGCCGACGTCGGGGTCGAGCGCCGCCTGGGTCGCGACGGCGTCGTCGGGCTGAACGTCTTCTATCGCGACGTCACCGACCTGATCGAGGACGTCAACACGGGACGACAGGGCTCGGGCGGGGCCGGCACCTTCATCGAGTCGATCGACAATGTCGGCGACGGCCAGGTCTATGGCGTCGAGTTCGACCTCTCGACGCCCCTGACCTTCGCCGGGATGGAGAACACCGGCGTGTTCCTGAACGCCTCCTGGCTGGACAGCCAGGTCGAGGACGTCCTCGGCGAACGCCGCTTCAACGACCAGTCCGACTATGTCGTCAGCGTCGGCTTCACCCACGACATCCCGACCTGGGAAGCCGCCTTCGGCGCCACCTACCGCAAACAGGGCGACGCCTTCGGCCGGGTCTATGCCGAGGAGGTCACCACCAGCTACGGGGCCGACCTGGAAGTGTTTCTCGAGAAACGCCTGTTCGAGAACGCCGTCCTGCGTCTGACGGCGATCAACCTGCTGGATTCGTCCAAGGACGAGGTGTTCGACAAGTTCGCCGACCAGGCCGATCAGGTCTCGCGCGACTATGATGAATACGAGCTGGAAACGGAAACGGCGGGGCCCGTGGTGCAGATGGTCATGCGCCTGGCGTTCTGACGATCGCCGATGATCCATCGAGGGGGCCGGTGGCGACGCCGGCCCCTTTTTCGTGCCTGCGATCCGGCCGGATATTTGCGGTTTGCGGCTGGACCCGCACCGCCGGTACGCCTACCGCTGAAGGGCGGCGCAGGCCTTGCGAAGGTCGCGCGACAGGCGCTTTCCAGTGCCAGAACGGGATGACGGGGCATGTTTCTGGAAGGCGAGGTGGACTGGGTTCTGGTCCTGGGGGGGCTGGCGACGGTGACGTCCCTGCTGGCGATCGCGGCGGTCGTTTTCGGCCTCGCGAACCGATCGCGCCACGTCTCGGCGGCCGATGAACTGAATGCCGTCTCGAAGGCGCGCGAGGCGGCGGAAACCCGGCTCTATGAGACGCTGAACGCCATCCCCGTGGCCCTGGTCCAGACCGATCGCGGCGGCAAGTTCGTGTTCGCCAACCGCGCCGCCCACCAGCTGATGGGACGGCGCGACGCCGAGCTGATCGGGCTGCGCTTCCATTCGGCGACCTGGGGCATCACCTATCCCGACGGCCGGCCGGTGCCGCCCGACCTGCTGCCCAGCGCGCGGGCGCTGCGGGGTCAGACGGTCAAGGGCTTCCAGCATATTCTCGCCAATCCGGCGACCCGGCGAAAGATGCTGGTGTCGGTTACCGCCATGCCGATCGAGGACGCGCGGGGGCAGATCACCGGCTCCACCGCCGCCATCGTCGAGACCGAGGGGCTGACCACGCCCGAGGTCACGCCGGTCGAGCCGGAGATGACGGCGCCGGACCCCAACGACCTGACCCGACGCGTGTTCGAAGCGGCGGCCAGCGCCCTGGTGGTGGTGGCCGCCAATGGGGTGGTGCGCGAGGCGAACGCCGCCGCCCTCGCCCTGATCGGACAGGCCGACGACGTCGTCGGTCGCGATTTCGCCGACCAATTCCTGCGCGAGGACGAGCGGGTCGAGGGGCGGCAGACGCTCCGCGCCGCTCTGAACGCCTCGCCGGGCGAGGCCGACGACATCCGCTCGCAGCAGGGCGGTGCGTCCGGCCTGCGCTGGCGCGTCCTGCCGCTGGCCCGTCCCGGCGAAGTCGCCGATGCCCTGCTTCTGGCGGCAGAACCCCTGGCGGAGCTGAGCGTCGAGATGGTCGCGGCCGAGCCACCGACGCCCGAGGCCGAGGATGAGCCCGAGGCCCGGGTCGACCCCACCCTCGAGGCCGCGTCCGCGCCGGCAGTCGATCTCGACTCCGCGGCGCGCGAGGCCGAACTGACGCAGACCCTGGATCAGGTCCGCGCCGACCTGCTGGCCGCGCGGGCGGACGCGGCGGCCGCCGAAGCGCGGGCCCGGGCCGAGGTCGCGGAACGGGATCAGGCCGCCCAGCGGCTGGAGAGCGTCGGCCGGCTGACCGGCGGCGTGGCCCAGGACTTCAATGCCCTGCTGGCGGTGATGACCAGCGCCCTGGACATGATGCTGAAGACCGCCGAGAACCCGAGCCGGGTCCGTCGCCTGGGTCAGGCCGCCCTGGTCGCGGGACAGCGGGGCGAGGCGTTGACGCGGCGGCTCGCGGCCTTCTCCCAGGGGGAGGACGCACGCGGCCAGGTGCTGGACGCCGGCGTGCTGCTGCGCGGGATGGAGGCGCGGCTGAGGGCCGTGGCCGGAGCCGGGGTCGACCTGATGATCGAGGCCCCGAGCCGGGACATGGCCGTGCGTCTGGACCCCGTGGCCTTCGAGGCGACGGTGATCGCGCTGGTGCGCAACGGCAGCGAGGCCATGCAGGGGGCGGGGGCCCTCGCGGTCCGGCTGGACCCCGACGTCGAGGGGGCCGTGCGCCTGATCGTGCGCGATACGGGGCCCGGTCTCGACGCGGCCACGGCCCAGCGGGCGCTGGAGCCCTTCTTCACCACCCGGCCGGGGGCCGACGGTCTGGGCCTGGCCCAGGCCCACGGCTTCGCCCGGCAGTGGGGCGGGACCCTCAGCCTGACGGGACGGGAGGGCGAGGGGGCCGAGGCCGTCCTGACCCTGCCCACCGTGGTCGCCGCGCCACGCCGCTCGGATTCCGCCGCCTGACCGGCTCGCCCGCCGACCGGTGTTCGTGCTAGGACGTTAACCCTGTTCTTCGGCGGGGGCGGTCATGATCTGGGTACTGAGGGTTCTGCTGGCCATTGTGATCGTGGCCTATGCGACCTGGCTGGCCCTTCCGCTGGGCGCTGCCCTGGCGGCCGGGCAGACGGTGGGCCAGGTCTGGTCCGGTCTCGCCGCGACGGGCTCGACCGAGGCCCTGATGATCGCGGCGGGTCTGCTGGCGACCATCGTCCTGTATGGCGCGGGCGGGCTGGCCACTGCCGCCGGCTGGTCCTGGGCCCCGGGCCTGTTCTTTCTGGGTTTCATGGGCGACATCGTCCTGCGGCTCGCGGTCGCGGGCGGGGCCGTCCAGCCGGGGACGGAGGCCCTCGAGATCGGGGCCCGGGCCGAGGCGATGCTGCGTCCCCTGGGCGTGACCGTCGAGACCACGCCCCTGACGCTCGCCATCCTCCTGGCGGTGGGGCTGGCTGTCCTGGCGACCGGCGTGTGGCGCGGGCAGAAGGGCGCGGCCCTGACGCGGGTCTGGACCGAGCCGCCCCTCTGGGCCTGAAAGGCCGCGGGTTCGCCCGAAGGCCCACAGGCGGTGCAAGGGGGCTCGCCGGACGGCGGGCGCGTCCCCATATCCGCCCAACCGGTCCACGCGCCTGTTGATTCTGACGGGCCAGCCGCTACGACAGCGGCGTTCTCTCCGACCGCGCCCGATCCAGAGGTTCCCATGACCGACGCCGCCCCCGCTTCCGCTCCCGCGACCTATGACGTCGTGATCATCGGCGGCGGGCCGGGCGGCTACAACGCCGCGATCCGCGCCGGCCAGCTGGGCATGAAGGTCGCCTGCGTCGAGATGCGCGAGACCCTGGGCGGCACCTGTCTGAACGTCGGCTGCATGCCCTCCAAGGCCCTGTTGCACGCCTCGGAGCTGTTCGAGTCGGCCAATACCGAGTTCGCCAAGATCGGCATCGAGGTGACGCCGAAGCTGAACCTGGGCCAGATGCACGCCCAGAAGAACGACAGCGTCACCGCCCTGACCAAGGGCATCGAGTTCCTGTTCAAGAAGAACAAGGCCGACTGGATCAAGGGCAAGGGCCGGATCACAGGCCCGGGAACGGTCGAGGTCGAGGCCAAGGACGGCACCAAGACCACGCTGAAGGCCAAGGACATCGTCATCGCCACCGGCTCCGAGCCCACCCCGCTTCCGGGCGTGGAATTCGTGCCGGGCAAGGTGGTCGATTCCACCGGAGCCCTGGCGCTGGCGGCGGTGCCGAAGAAGCTGATCGTCGTCGGGGCCGGCATCATCGGCCTGGAGCTGGGCTCGGTCTGGCGCCGGCTGGGGGCCGAGGTGACTGTGGTCGAATATCTGCCGCGCATCACGCCCGGCATGGACTCCGACCTGGCCACCGCCTTCCAGCGGACCCTGACCAAACAGGGCATGACCTTCAAGCTCGGCTCCAAGGTCACGGGGTCGAAGGTGACCAAGGACGGCGTCGAACTGACGGTCGAGCCCGCCGCCGGCGGCACGCCTGAGACCCTGACCGGGGACGTGGTGCTGGTGGCGATCGGCCGCCGTCCCTATTCGGCCGGCCTGGGTCTGGAGACGGTCGGGGTCGAGACCGACAAGCGCGGCGTCATCGTCGGCGATCACTTCAAGGTGGCGGCCAATCCTGATGGGGGCGGCGTGTGGGTCATCGGCGACGTCACCACCGGCCCGATGCTGGCCCACAAGGCGGAGGAAGATGCGGTCGCCGCCATCGAGCTGATCGCGGGCAAGGCCGGCCACGTCGACTACAATCTGGTGCCCAGCGTGGTCTACACCTTCCCCGAAGTGGCCTGGGTCGGCCAGACCGAGGACCAGCTGAAGGCCGACGGCATCGCCTACAAGGTCGGCAAATTCCCCTTCAGCGCCAACAGCCGCGCCAAGATCAACCATGAGACCGACGGCTATGCCAAGGTTCTGGCCGATCCCGCCACCGACCGTATCCTGGGCGTCCACATCATGGGGCCCCAGGCGGGCGAGATGATCGGCGAGGCCTGCGTGGCCATGGCCTTCGGCGGGGCGTCGGAAGACCTGGCCCGCACCAGCCACGCCCACCCGACCCGCTCCGAAGTCGTCAAACAGGCGGCCATGGGCGTCGAGGGCTGGACCATGCAGGCGTAAATGTTCGGTCGAGGCAGGGCCGATCCTTTTAAGGGCGTCTCCTTTCCTCACGAGATATGGACCGGTACGGACGTGCCCAATGCGGGCGTCGTGAGGGAGATGATCAGCTCGCTGACTATCGCACCCGTTAGACGTCTCGGCCAATCGGTTCACGATCTTGAGCGGGCCAGCAGCGCGTTCGCCGAATGGCTGACAGATGAAGCTGCATCGCTCGGTGACGAGTTCGTCAACCCGGAGACGGGCGCATCGTTCGATGTGGCGATCTTCAAATCTGGGCCGCGTTATGGAGCGATCCGCGCCGACTTTCGGCTACGCACGGCCGGCCTGGCCGGAGCGACGATATACGGCAGTTTCGTGAGACGGGTCGCAGACGACGGCTACGTTCTGAATATCGACGGGAAGGAATAGGCATGGACCTGCAACTCGCCGGGAAGCGCGCCCTGATCTGCGGCGGGTCCAGCGGTCTGGGCCGGGCCGTGGCCGGGGCCCTGGCGGCGGAGGGGGCGCACGTCGCCTTGCTGTCGCGCGATGCCGACAAGCTTCAGGCCGTGGCCGACGGCATCACCGCCACGGCCGTCGGCCGGGCGGTGATCGTGCCCGCCGACCTGTCCGATCACGACGCCCTGCTGGCCGCGGTCGATACGGCCGAGGGTCTGCTGGGCGGGCCGATCCAGATCCTGCTGAACAACACCGGCGGGCCGCCGCCCTCGGGCGTGGCCGGCCTGGATCCCGACCTGTGGCGGGCGCAATTCGAGGGGATGGTGCTGTCGGTGTTCCGCCTGACCGACCGGGTCCTGCCGGCCATGCGGGCGGCGGGCTGGGGCCGGATCCTGAACGTCGCCTCCTCCAGCGTGGTCGAGCCCATCCCCAACCTGGGCGTGTCGACGGCGATGCGCGCCTCGGTCACGGGCTGGGCCAAGACCCTGGCCACCGAGGTCGCGGCCGACGGGGTGACGGTCAACACCCTGCTGCCGGGTCGCATCGCCACGCCCCGCATCCAGCAACTGGACCAGTCGGTCGCCGATCGGCTCGGCATCACGCCCGAGGCGGCCCAGGCGAAATCGCTCGAGACCATCCCCGTGGGCCGTCTGGGTGACCCGGCCGAGTTCGGGGCCGTCGCGGCCTTCCTGGCCAGCCCCCGCGCCGCCTATGTCACCGGCAGCCTGATCCGCATCGACGGCGGGGCCGTCCGCGCGATCTGATCGGGCCGGTCGCCCGATCGGCGAAAGCCTGTTAGACTGGGTCGATCAGGGAGGTCCCGATGCTGTCCATGCTGCTCCTTCTGACCGCCGCGCCCCAGTCCGCGATCCCGGCCATGCCGCAACGCCTGATCCCGCCGGCCTCGCCACCGAGCGCCAGCATGCGGGTGTTGGGCCAGGCCTCGCCGATCTGCCCGTCCGAGTTTCGGCGGGCCAGCGATGCCGCGGCCCCCGGGGCCGGTCTGATGTGGCGCGAGGGGAACGAGGCCGTCGGGCTGTACAAGCTGCTGGACCGCCGCGTGGACGGCTGCCCCGCCCCGATCGTCGTCAACTACCGCGTGCCCGGGTCCAGCGCGCTGGGTCGAGAGATGGGGCGTGAGACGCCTGCCGCGCCGGTCATCGTGCCCCGCCGTTAAACGTGGGCTAAGCCCTCGGATGGGCGGCCGCATAGGCGCCCAGCAGGTGAGCGGCGTCGACGGCGGTGTATTTCTGCGTCGTCGACAGACTGGCATGGCCCAGCAGTTCCTGGATCGAGCGCAGATCGGCCCCGGCCCCCAGCAGGTGGGTGGCGAAGCTGTGGCGGAGCGCATGGGGAGTGGCTGAGTCCGGCAGGCCCAGGCGGCCGCGCAGGGTCTGGACCGTGGCCTGAACATGGCGCGGGCTGAGCGGGCCTCCGCGGCGGGCGCGGAACAGGGCGTCCTGTGGCTCCAGCGGAAACGGCTGGGCGGCCAGGGCGGCGTCGACGGCGGCGCAGACGGCAGGCAGGACCGGGACCAGCCGGGTCTTGCCGCCCTTCCCGGTGATGCGCAGGGTCTGGGGCAGGGGCGCGTCGGCGCGGGTCAGGCTGAGTGCCTCCGAGATCCGCAGGCCGCAGCCGTAGAGCAGGGACAGGACGGCGGTGTCGCGCAACGCCTCCCACGGCGCGGTGTCGGGATCCAGCCCCGGCTCGGCCAGCAGCCCCCGCGCCTGGTCGGCGCTGACCGGGCGAGGCAGGGTCGGCTTGACCCGGGGGCCCCGCACCAGGGCCAGCAGGGGGGCGGGGGTGTCGCAGCGCCGGTCGAGGAAGACGTGGAAGGTGCGCAGGGCCGAGAGGGTCTGGCTCAGCGATCGGGCGTTCAGAGGATGATCGCCGGAGCGCCGCTCGGCCAGATGGGCGCGCAGCTCGGCCCCCGTGACGGTGCCGAGGTCGGCCAGGCCCTGGGGCTCGCCCCGGTGACGCTCGAGGAAGGTCAGATAGTGGCGGCCGATGTGGCCATAGGCCTCGAGCGTGCGCGGCGACAGCCGGCGCTCGTGGGCCAGATGCTCCAGCCAGGCGGACAGGGCTTCGGTGGCGGTCAGTTGAGGATCGGCCATCGTTCGGCCGTGCGTTCGACCACCCGGGCGATGAAGGCGACCAGTTCGCAGCCCATGCCGGGGGTGAAGCCCTGTTCCTCGGGCGAGCCGAAGGCGCACAGGGCATGGCGGGCCTGGTCGGCGCGATCGCCGCCCAGATGCGGGGCCATGCGGATCAGGGCGACCGAGCGGATCTGGTCCGAGGCCGGGCCGAACAGGTCCAGACCCTCGAACATCGGCCCCAGCCAGGTCAGGCCGTGATCGCCCAGCAGGCCGTCGACGCCGCCGACCTCCAGCAGTTTCCAGCCGAACGGGGCCCCGCCGGGCTTTTCGATCGCCAGGGCTGCCCCGGCCAGGCCGAACCGCCCCTGGGCCGTGGCGTCCAGGCGGCGGGCGAGGTCGGAATGGTTGCGCGCCTCCATCAGATCCAGGGCGGCGACATGGGTCTGGGTCTGGGCGGCGAAATTGGCGCGGGCGATGGATTCGATGCGTTTGCGGGCATCCGCCTCGCGCTCGGCGACGGCCTCCAGCTTGGTCAGGGCGGCGCGGCCGAACTCCACGACGTTGCGGCCGTGGGGCTTCAGGCCGATCTCCTCCAGCAGGGAGCGGTCGTCGGCCAGGGTCTGGGGGTTGGCCTGTAGCCAGGCGCGGACGTCGGGCCAGTGCAGATCCCCGGCCGGGGGCGCGGCGAACAGGTCGACGGTCTGGTCCTTGGACGTCACGCGGCACTCCTGTCCGGAGCGCCGGACGCGTTACAGGATCGACTGGCCGGTCTTGCCCCAGTCGGCGAGGAAGGCATCAAGCCCCTTGTCGGTTAATGGGTGCTTTACCAAGGCCTTGAAAGTGTCGGCCGGCAGGGTGGCGGCGTCGGCCCCGGCGATGGCGGCAGCCGAGACATGGCCCGGATGCCGCAGGGAGGCCGCAAGAATTCCGGTCTCGAAGCCGTGGACGTCGTAAAGGACGCGGATGTCCTCCAGCAGTTCGATGCCGTTCGCCCCGTGGTCGTCCAGCCGCCCCACGAAGGGCGAGACGAAGGTCGCGCCGGCCTTGGCCGCCAGCAGGGCCTGGGCGGCCGAGAAGCACAGGGTGACGTTGGTCTTGATGCCCTTGTCGGCGAAGACCCGCGTGGCGCGCAGCCCGTCCCAGGTCAGGGGCAGCTTGACCACGACGTTGGGCGCGATGGCGGCCAGCTTGTCGCCTTCCTTGACCATGGTCTCGAAATCGGTGGCCACCGCCTCGGCGGAGATCGGCCCCTCGACGAGGGCGCAGATCTCGGCGATGACCTCGGCGATGTTGCGACCGGACTTGGCGATCAGGGAGGGGTTGGTGGTCACCCCGTCGACCATGCCGGTGGGCAGCATGTCCTGGATGACGGCGACGTCGGCGGTGTCGAGGAAAAGTTTCATGCGGCCGTTTCTAGCGGACGGGGCGCGTCGGTGAAAGTCGCCTCGGTCCTGATTCCCCTGCCGGTGCACGAGGCCTTCGACTATGAGGTGCCCCAGGCGATGATGCTCGCGCGGGGCGATCAGGTGGCCGTGCCGCTGGGCCCACGGCTGATGCGGGGCATCGTCACCGAGGTGCGCGAGACCACGGGCTCCAACCGGCGGCTGAAGACGGTCGAGACCCGGCTGGACGATCCGCCCCTGCCGCCCGGCACGCTCGACTTCGTCGAATGGGCGGCGCGCTGGACTCTGAGCCCGCCGGGCGAGATGGCGGCGACGGCGCTGAAGGGGCTGCGCGCCCCCCGGCCCCGGCCGGAGCGGCGGCTGCGGCGGGTCGGCGACCGGACGCCGGCGCGGCCGACGGCCGGGCGGACGGCGGTGCTCGAGGCTTTGGGCGAGACGGCCATGCCGGGGCCTGACCTGGCGCGGGCGGCGGGGGTGTCTTCGGCCGTGGTCAAGGGACTGGTCGACGAGGGGGTGCTGGAGGTCTTCGAGATCGAGGCGGAAGCGGCCTTCGCCGCCCCCGATCCCGCCCATGCGCCGGCAAAGCTCAACCCGGACCAGGCGGCGGCGGCGGACGCCATGGCCGTGGCGACGGCGGAGGGCGGGTTCAGGGCCTTCCTGCTGGACGGGGTCACCGGCTCGGGCAAGACCGAGGCCTATCTGGAGGCGGTGGCGCGGACCCTGGCGGCGGACCCGGCGGCTCAAGTGTTGATCCTGCTGCCCGAGATCGCCCTGACCCAGGACCTGATCGCGCGGATCACGGCCCGGTTCGGGGCGGCCCCGGCCGAATGGCATTCGGGCGTGGCCCCGCCGAAGCGACGGCGGGTGTGGGAGGCGGTGGTGGCGGGGCGCTGCAATATCGTCGTCGGGGCCCGCTCGGCCCTGTTCCTGCCCTTCGCCCACCTGAAGCTGGTCATCGTCGACGAGGAGCATGATGGTTCCTTCAAACAGGAGGACGGCCTGGTCTATCACGGCCGCGACCTGGCCGTGGCGCGGGCCCGGATCGAGAAGGCCGTGGTGGTCCTGGCCTCGGCCACCCCGTCGCTCGAGACGCTGTGGAACGCGCACGGGGGGCGTTACACCTGGCTGCGCCTGTCCAGCCGGCATGGGGCGGCGGTGCTGCCGGACATCCAGCTGCTGGACCTGCGACAATGCCCGCCCGACCCACAGACCTGGCTGTCCCAGCCCCTGCGTGAAGCGATCGCCGAGACCCTGGTGGCGGGGGAGCAGACCCTGCTGTTCCTGAACCGGCGGGGCTATGCGCCGGTGGTGCTGTGCCGCGCCTGCGGGCACCGGATGACCTCGCCCGACACCGACAGCTGGCTGGTCGAGCATCGCTACACCGGGCGGCTGGTCTGTCACCTGACCGGCTTCACCATGGCCCGGCCCCGGATCTGTCCGTCCTGCGGGGCCGAGGATTCGCTGGTCTCGGTCGGGCCGGGGGTCGAACGGGTCGAGGAGGAGGTGCGCCAGCTGTTCCCCGAGGCGCGGACCGCGGTGTTCAGCTCCGACACCGTGCCGGACGCCCGGGCGGCGCGGGCCCTGATCCAGCGGATGACCGACGGGGAGATCGACATCCTGGTGGCGACCCAGGCGGCGGCCAAGGGGCACAACTTCCCCCTGCTGACCCTGGTGGGGGTGGTCGACGCCGATCTGGGGTTGAGGGGCGGGGATCTGCGGGCGGCGGAGCGGACCTTTCAACTGTTGACCCAAGCCACGGGCCGGGCCGGGCGGGCGGATCGGCCGGGCCGCGCCATCCTGCAGACCTGGACGCCCGAGCATCCGGTGCTGATGGCCCTGGCGGCGGGGGATCGCGACGCCTTCGTCGCGGCCGAAATGGAGGAACGGGAGGCCGCGACCCTGCCGCCGCACGGGCGGCTGGCGGCCCTGATCCTGTCGGGCGTCGACGCCCTGGCGGTCGAGAAGGTGGCGACCGACCTGGCCGCTGCCATCCCCAACGCCGAGCGGCTGGAGGTCTATGGCCCGGCCGATGCCCCCCTGGGCCTGATCCGGGGGCGGCGGCGCAAGCGGCTGCTGGTCCGGGCGGACCGCGACGTGGACCTGCAGGGCTTCCTGCGGGCCTGGCTGGCGCGGGTGAAGGTGCCGGGGTCGGTGCGGGTCACGGTCGACGTGGATCCATACAGCTTCCTGTGAGGCGCGCAGCCCTTCCCCCATTCTTCATGGGGGAAAGCGGTCCGTCGCTGGCGCAGCCAGCCAGGCCCGATGGGGGAAGTCTTGCTTGGCCTTGGAAAGAAGGATCAGGTTCCCTCATCCGTCCTGTTCTCGCTGCGCTCGAAGACGGACGGCTTTCCCCCGCAAGCGGGGGAAGGACTGATCTAGCCGACCTTCATCGCCTTCAGCGCCGGCCGCAGGCTGACGGCCGAGGCGCGGAAATCCTTCCACGGATCGGGCTTCTTCAGCAGGGCGGCATAGGTGCGCAGGGTGAAGGCGGTGGGATCCAGGCCGGTCTTCACCTGGGTCCAGTTCAGCGGATAGGCGATGCCGGCGCCCGGCCGGGCGCGCGGCGACCAGGGGGCGACCGCCGTGGCCATGCGGCCATTGCGCAGATAGTCGAGGAAGATCTTCCCGCCCCGCGCCTTCTTGGCCAGGGTGGTGGTGAACCGGTCGGGAGCCTCGACGCGGATGGCCTCGGACACGGCCTTGGCGAGGGCCTTGTTCTGGTCCCAGGTGACGCGGCTGCGGGCGTCGGTCTTGATCGGCACCACGACGTGCAGGCCCTTGCCGCCGGTGGTCTTGACGAAGGGGGCCAGACCCAGGGCCTCCAGCTTTTTCCGCACCACCTTGGCGGCGGCGATCACGTCGTCGAAGTCCAGACCCTCGTCGGGGTCGAGGTCGAAGGTGATCTGGTCGGGGACTTCGGGGTCGCCGGGCATGCAGCCCCAGGGGTGCAGCTCCAGCCCGCCCGACTGGCCGATGGCGACCAGGCCGCCGACGTCGACGACCCCGACATAGGGTTTGCGCTCATGCACATCGATCAGCTTGAGCCGGGGGTTGGAGCCGGGCATGGCGTGGCGCTGGAAGAAGGTCTCGCCGCCGACGCCTTCGGGCGCGCGGATGATCGAGGTCGGACGGTCGGCGACGTGGGGCAGGATGCGCGCGGCCACGGCCTCGTAATAGCGGGCCAGCTCGGCCTTGGTGATGGCCGGGTGGTCGCCGACCGCCGGCCACAGGATCTTGTCGGGGTTGGACAGGGTGACCCCGGCCACGACGACCTTGCCCTTGGCCGAGCCGCCTTTCAGCGGCGCCGCCTCGCCGGGGACGTGCAGGTCGGTGGCGGGGGCGGCCCTGCCCGTCGGGCTGGGCGCCTGAGGGCGTTCGGTGACCTCGGCGGCGGGCTTGTCGGCGCGCAGGCCCTTGTAGGCGGCGTGGCGCAGCGATCCGGCCTCGGTATAGCCGCCGTGCTCGATCTCGGCGACCAGGACGGGCTTCAGCCAGTGGATCTCGCGGCCGCCGCGCGGAGCCCCCTTGCCGGCGAAGGGGCTGGCGTCGGCGGCGGCGGTCTTGAGCGCCGGCAGCAGGGTCTTCATCAGGGGCTGGGAGTAGCCGGTGCCGACCCGGCCGAGATAGCGCAGGCCTTCGCCGTCCTGCACCCCGACCAGCAGGGAGCGGAACCGGGTACCATCCTCGGAGGACCAGCCGCCGATCACCACCTCGTCCCCGCCCCGGCATTTGGACTTCAGCCAGGTGGTGGAGCGGCCGGCGGAGTAGGGCGCGTCCAGCTTCTTGGAGATGACGCCTTCCAGATCCATCCGGCAGGCGCTTTCCAGCACGGCCTGGCCGGTGGTGGCGAAATGGTCGACATAGCGGATGCGCCCCCGCGCCGCCTTGGGCATGCGGTCGATATGGGCGGTCAGCCGGGCCTTGCGGTGAGACAGGGGCAGGCCGCGCAGGTCCTCGGCACCCTCGAACAGCAGGTCGAAGGCGAACAGGACCAGGTCGTCGGTCTTGCCGTCGGGAATGGCCGACTGCAGGGCCGAGAAGTCGGGCATGTGATCGGCGTCCAGGGCGCACAGCTCGCCGTCGACCACGCCGTCCGGCCATTTGGCGGCGTCGGCGACGATCTCCGGAAACTTGTCGGACCAGTCGTGGCCGCGCCGGGTGTAGAGTTTCGCCTGGCCCCCGCCGGTGGCGAGCTGGACGCGGTAGCCGTCGAACTTGATCTCGTGGGCCCAGCCGGATCCGGAGGGCGGATGGTCGGCCACCTTGCACAACTGGATGGGGGTGAAGGCCGGGGGAGCCGTCAGGGCCGGCTCGGTCCTGGCGACCGCCTTGGCCTTTGCCGCCGGCTTGCGCACGCTTGGCTTCGCGTTCGGGGCCGCCTTGCCGGCGGCGATCTCGGCCATACTTCGGCCGGTGGTGATGGAGGCGTCGATCTCGGCCAGGGCGTCGCCCTCGCCGGGCACGGCGTGTTCGTCCTTCTCCTTCAGCAGCAGCCAATTGTTGCGTTTGGACGGCTTGCCGCGATCGGACTTCAGCCGCACCAGGGCCCAGCCGCCCTTCAGCCGCTCGCCCTCGAGGTCCATCTTGATCGAGCCCTTGGACCAGTCTTCCTCCAGCGTATCGGGATGCCGGGGCGACCAGGTGCCGGTGTCCCACAGCTGGACCGTGCCGCCGCCATAGTTGCCGGCGGGGATGGTGCCTTCGAAATCGCCGTAGTCCAGCGGGTGGTCCTCGACCTCCACCGCCAGCCTTTTGACCGTGGTGTCGCGCGACGGGGCCTTGGTCACGGCCCAGGACTTCAGCACGCCGTCGACCTCGATGCGGAAGTCGTAGTGCAGCCGCGTGGCCGCATGGCGCTGGATCAGATAGCGCAGGGGGGCGGACGCCTTGCCGACCGTCTTCCTGCCTTCAGGCTCGGGCGTCTCGCCGAAGCGGCGCTTGGCCTGATAGGTCTCCAGCTCGCCCTTCATCGTCCGTCCTGTGCTCCGTCCTCGGCACGGCAACGCTCGACATCGTGATTCGATCAGGGGGCGTCGGGCCCGGCCGTTGGGATCGTGACTTTTTGTCCATGATGGCAACGGTTGATTGCGCCCCCGATACGGGTGGGTAAGGTCCGCATCGCTCAGTAAAAGGACCGTTTTGCGTATGCGTCTGCGTCTTGTCTCCATGGCCGCCCTCATGGCAGTGATCGCGCCCGTGGCTCCGGCCCTCGCCCTCTCCCCCGAACCTGTCCCCGCCGTCTCAGTCCAGGCCGCCGCGCCGCTGCAGGCCGCGCCCGTCGCCGACCTGGTCGCGCGGGTCGACATTCCTTGGTCGCGCTTCACCCTGGACAACGGCCTGACGGTGCTCGTGCACACCGACCGCAAGGCCCCGGTGGTGGCGGTCTCGGTCTGGTACAATGTCGGATCGAAGGACGAGCCCGCCGGCTCGACCGGGTTCGCCCACCTGTTCGAACACCTGATGTTCGGCGGCTCGGAGAACAGCCCGATCAGCCATATCCAGGCCATGACCTCGGCCGGGGCCACCGGTCTGAACGGCACCACCTGGTTCGACCGCACCAACTATTTCGAGACCGTCCCGACCCCGGCGCTGGAGCAGACCCTGTATCTGGAAAGCGACCGGATGGGGTATCTGCTCGGCCAGGTCGGCCAGGAGGTGCTGGATCTGCAGCGCGGCGTGGTCCAGAACGAAAAGCGCCAGGGCGATACCCAGCCCTACGGCCTGTTCGAATATGCCCAGCTGGAAGGCCTGTTCCCCGAAGGCCACCCCTACCGCCACTCCACCATCGGATCCATGGCCGACCTGGACGCGGCCAGCCTGGAGGTCGTGCGCAACTGGTTCCGCGACAACTATGGACCCAACAACGCGGTCCTGGTGCTGTCGGGCGACATCGACGAGCCCACGGCGCGGACCCTCGTCGACAAGTATTTCGGCCGGATCCCCAGCGGCCCTCTGAACACCCCGGCGGCCGCCGCCGTCCCGACGCTGGACGCCCCGGTCCGAATGACGATGCGCGACCGGGTCGCCAACACCCGCCTGACCCGTAGCTGGGCCGTGCCCGGCCTGCTGGACGACGACACCGTGCCGCTGAGCGTCGGGGCCGAGGTCCTGGGCGGCCTGGCCAGTTCGCGGCTGGACAACATCCTGGTGCGTCAGGACCAGACGGCCGTGGCCGTCAGCGCCTCGGACAGCGCCTTCCAGCGCGTCGGCATCTTCGACATCACCATCGACGTGAAGCCGGGCGAGGACGTGGCGGCGGTCAATGCCCGCCTGGACGCGGTGCTGAACGACCTGATCCAGAACGGCCCGACCGAAGAAGAGGTGGCCCGAGTCGCCACCAGTTTCGCTTCGCGGACCATCCAGGGGCTGGAGCAGGTGAACGGCAAGGCCTCGGTCCTCGCCGAAGGCCAGCTCTATGCGGGCGATCCCGACCACTACAAGACCGAGCTGGCCGCCTATGCCTCCGTCACCCCGGCCCAGGTCCAGGCCGCCATGCAGCGCTGGCTGACTCGGCCGGTGCTGGAGATCACCATCGAGCCCGGCGATCGCGACGCCTATGTCGAGGCCGGGGCCACCCCGGCCGGGGCGACGCCCGCAGCGGCCGCGACCGAGATCCAGCGCGTCGCCCGCGATCCGATGCCCGAGGTGGGTCAGGTCAGCGACCTGGACTTCCCCGACGTCGAACGCGCCCGCCTGTCGAACGGCGTCGAGGTCGTCTATGCGCGTTCGGCCACCGTTCCCGTGACGCGGGTGGCAGTCGAGTTCGACGCCGGCTACGCCGCCGACCGACCCGAGGCCCTGGGGGCCCAGAGCCTGATGCTGGATCTGATGGACGAGGGGGCCGGCGGTCGCACCGCCGCCGAACTGGCCGAGGAACAGGAGCGTCTGGGGGCTTCGATCGCCCTGGGAGCCTCGATGGATCGGTCGGCCGCGACCCTGACGGCGGTCTCGACCAATCTGGCGCCCTCCCTGTCGCTGCTGTCCGACATCGTGCGCCGCCCGACCTTCGCGGCGCCCGAGGTCGAGCGGTTGAAGGCCCAGAGGCTGGCCGCCCTGGCCAGCGAGAAGACCTCGCCCGGCGCGATCGCCGCCCGCGCCCTGCCACCCCTGCTGTATGGCGCGGACAGCCCCTACGGCCGCTCCTTCACCGGCAGCGGCACCGAGGCCGCGATCGGCGGCCTGAGCCGTGACGGCCTGATGGCCGAGCACGCCGCCTGGGTGCGTCCGGACAACGCCCGGGTCTTCGTGGTCTCGGACCTGCCCCTGGCCGAGGTCACGGCCCAGCTGAACACGGCCTTCGGCGACTGGACCGCGCCAGCGGCGGCCAAGGGCAGCAAGTCCTTCGCCGCCGCGGTCCCGGCCTCGACCGGCCGCATCGTGCTGATCGACCGGCCGCAGTCGCCCCAGTCGCTGATCTATGGCGGCCAGGTGCTGCCGCTGACGGGCACCGACGACCTGCTGACTCTGAACACGGCCAACGCCGTGCTGGGCACCGATTTCCTGTCGCGGATCAACAAGGATCTGCGCGAGACCAAGGGCTGGTCCTACGGCGTGCGCGGCAGCGTGACGGCGCTGGAGCACCAGATCCCCTACATCGTGAATGCGCCGGTTCAGGCCGACCGTACGGGTGAGTCCATCGCCGCCCTGATGCGCCAATACCAGTCGTTCCTGGGCGCGGAAGGCGTGACGCCGGCCGAACTGACCCGCACGATCAACGGCAATACCCGGGGCCTGGCCGGCAGCTACGAGACCTCGGCCCAGCTGCTGAGCGCCCTGCGCACGAACGCCCTGTTCGGTCGCCCCGACGACTATCAGGAGACCGTCGCCAGCCGCACGCGCGCCCTGACGTCGGAACAGCTGGACGCCGCCGCGCGCGCGGCGCTGGACCCTGCCCGGTTCGTCTGGGTCGTGGTCGGCGACGCCTCGGTGGTCCGCCCGCAGCTGGACGCCCTGGGCCTGCCGGTCGAGGTGCGCGAGATCGAATAGGCCGAACCCGCCCGGGCGCGTCATCGCGCCCGGGAACGCCTTGGCGGCGGGAACATTATGGCAACTCAATCTCAGGAGCAGGCCATGACCGACCCCAATCCCAAGCTGGACCCCGATCCGCCGACCAACACCGAAAAGGACCCGAGCGACTGGGTCTCGGGCAACGATCCGATGACGGGGGCCCAGGCCTCCTATCTGAAGACCCTGTCCGAAGAGGTGAACGAGCCCGAAGCCTTCGCCGCCGACCTGGACAAGGCCGAGGCCTCGCGCCGGATCGACGACCTGAAGGGCCGGCTGCGCGCGGGCGGCTAGTCCTCGCCCTCGATGGCGTCGATGTCGTCGTCGGTCAGGCCGAAATGGTGGCCGATCTCGTGGATCAGGACGTGGGCGATCAGATCGGCCAGACCGATGTCGCCCCGCTCGCACCATTCGTCCAGGATCGGGCGACGGTACAGGAAGATCCGCGACGGCTCGGCGGCCGGACCCAGGCCGTCGCGGCTGCCGATGTCCACGCCGTGGTAGAGACCTGTCAGCTCGAACGGGTCCTCGAGCCCGACGGCGGCGAGTGTCTCGTCGTCGGCGAAATCGTCGATGCGCAGCACCACCTCGCCCGCCGCCGAGCGAAACGGTTCGGGCAGGGCGTCGAACGCCGCCCGGGCCAGGGCCGCGAAGGCGTCTAGGGTCGGCGCGGTCTGGTCGGCCCAGGGGGCTGGATCGGGGGTCTGTGACATGCCTGGGATATCGGGCCGGCGGACCTTCGGTGCAATCGGCCAAATCGCGCTATGGTGCCGAATCAATTCGGCGGGTGAACGGGAATGGAGCAGGCCGAGATCGCCTTGGCGGCAACTGCCGGAGCGGCAGGACTGACGCTGGCCGTCAGCGCCTGGGCCTGGCGGCTGAAACAGGCGCTGAAACGCCGCGAGGCCGTGCTGATCAGCACAGCGCGAGGTTCGGAGAGCCTCGGCCTGGCCCGCGGGTCCGCCCTGGCGGCGTTCTGCGACGTTCGCCTGGGCCTGGCGCACGACGTCCTGCCTGTAGTGGTGGGCGAGGTCGAGCAGATCCGGGCGGCCCGCGAGGCCCTTGCCGAAGGCGGCGATGGCGATCCGGCCATCGCCCTGGCCGAGGCCCTGAATGCCCGCCACGGCGAGCCACTCCGCCGGTTGCTCGAGGACGGCCAGGCCTTCGACCTGCGCGAGGGTGATTGGCGGATCGAGGGGCGACCGCATGCGGGCGAGGCCTGGATCCGTCTGTCGCGCGTGGACGCGGTGGCCGCCGAGACCGAGGCGGCGCGCAATGCGGCCCCCGCCGGCCTCGGCGCGGGGCTGATCGCCGATGCCGCCCCGTCTCCGACCTGGGTTCTGGACGGACAGGGCCATCTGGTCTGGGCCAACCGGGCCTGGCTGGCAGAAGTTCGCAGCGCCTCGCTGGAGCAGGCCCGGGACACCGGGGCCGCCTTCGACCGCGGGGCGGATCAGCTGGCGGCCGAGGCGTCGCGCCTGGGCACCAAGCAGGAGGGCTTCCGCTGGACCACGGGCGAGGGCCGGCGGCGGGCTTGGAAGATCCTGGCCGAACCCCTAGCCGGGGCCGGCGGGCCGGTGCTGGTCTTCGCCACCGACATGACCGAGGCGGAGGAGACCCGCGACACCCTGCGCCGCCACGTCACCGCCCATGACGAGACCCTGAACCACTTGGCCGACGCGGTCGCCATCTTCGGCCCGTCGCGCAAGCTGGCCTTCCACAACACGGCCTTCCAGACCCTGTTCAACCTCGACCCGGCCTGGCTGAACGAGCGGCCGACCCATGGCGAGCTGCTGGACCGGCTGCGCCAGCGCCGCATGCTGCCCGAGGTCATCGACTATGCCGGCTGGAAGGCCGAGGAGCTGGAGTTCTACGGCGCGACCGAGGCAGCCCCGGACGACAGTTGGTCGCTGCCGGACGGGCGGACGCTGCGGGTGGTGCGCCAGCCGCACCCCCTGGGCGGCATCCTGCTGATCTTCTCGGACATCACCGGCGAGCTGTCGCTGCGCAGCCGGTTCAATGCCCAGCTGCAGGTCCAGACCGCGACCCTGGACAAGCTGAACGACGCCGTCGCCGTGTTCGGCTCGGACGGGCGGCTACGGCTGCACAACGAGGCGTTCGAGACCTTCTGGGCCGTATCCGGCGAGCGGCTGGAGGCGGCCGGCGATTTCGATGCCGTGGCCGAGCTGTGCAAGGTCGCCCTGCCCGATGCGGCCCTATGGCTGGGTCTGAAGGCGCGGGTGGCGGACCCGGATCCCGAAAGCCGCGTCGCGGTCCAGGGCGAGGGGCGCACGACCGACGGCCGCATCGCCGCCTGGCAGACCCGGCCCCTGCCCGACGGGGCGACCCTGGTGGCCTTCTCCGACGTCACGGCCCGACGCGAGCTGGAACAGGCCCTGGCCCAGCGCGAGGCGGCGCTGAAGGAAAGCCAGGCGCTGAAGCGCGAGTTCGTCGGCTCTGTCAGCTATGAGCTGCGCACGCCCCTGACCACCATCGTCGGCTATTCCGAACTGCTGGAAAGCCTGGGCGACCTGCCCGAACGCAGCCGCCAGCATGCGGGGGCCATCCGCACCGCGGCCGGCCAGCTGGCGCGGTCGATCGACGACGTGCTGGACATGGCCCAGATCGATGCCGGGGAGATGGAGCTGTCGCTGGGCGACGTGCGCATCCGCGACCTGTTCGCCGAGGCGGTCGAGCGTCACCGACCCCGGATCGAGGGCCGCGGGGCGACCCTGAAGGCCACCGCCCGGGCCGACCTGCCGGCCGTGCGCGCCGATGCCAAGCGGCTGATGCAGGCCGTCGATCATCTGCTCGAGAACGCCGGCCGATCGGTGGCCGAAGGCGGGGCGGTGACCCTGAAGGCCGATCTGAACGGCAGCGAGGTCCGCATCCGGGTCGAGGACACCGGGCGGGGCATCCCCTATCACCTGCAGGCCCTGGTGTTCGACCGCTTCGTGCGGCGCGAGCGGGGTGGGCCGGGCGTGGGCCTGGCCCTGGTCAAGGCCCTGGTCGAGCTGCACGGCGGCTGGGCCGAGGTGGAATCCGAACCCGGCAAGGGCGCGGCCTTCATCCTGCACCTGCCGCTGGAGGCGACAGGCGCGGCGGCGGCGCCGGAGCTGGCCCTGGGCGCTTAGTGGCGAGTGACGGGTGGCTGGTGGCTGGTGGCTGGGCTTTGACACATCAGCCACCAGTGACTAGCCACCAGTCACCCGCCCCCCGGGCCGCGACCGGACAGACACCAATGGCCGACCTGCTCAAGACCGCCCTGATCTATGATTTCGACGGCACCCTGGCGCGGGGGAACATGCAGGAGGTGACCTTCATCCCCTCGGTCGGCATGGGGATCGGCGATTTCTGGGGCGAGGCCGACCGGCTGACCAAGTCGGCCGACGGCGACAACATCCTGATGTACATGCAGCTGATGCTGCAGCGGGCGCGCGAGAACGGCACGCCGATCACCAAACAGACGCTGCGCGCGCACGGCGAGGACGTGAAACTGTTCGACGGGCTGCGGTCGGACCTGACCGGGGCCGGCTGGTTCGACCGGATCAACGTCATCGGGCGCCGCTATGGTCTCGACATCGAGCACTACATCCTCTCGGCCGGGCTGGAGGAGATGATCGAGGGCTGTCCGATCCGCGACGCCTTCCACCACGTGTTCGCGTCGAAATTCGCCTACGACGACCACGGCGTGGCGATCTGGCCCGCCGTCGGCGTCAATTACACGACCAAGACCCAGTACCTGTTCCGCATCAACAAGGGAGTGCTGAACCACTGGGACCACGAGCGGATCAACAAATTCGTGCCCGACGACGACCGGGCCGTGCCGTTCGAGCGGATGATCTTCATCGGCGACGGGGACACTGACGTCCCGACCATGAAGATGATGCACACCAAGGGCGGCTATTCGATCGCGGTCTATGATCCCCGGAACTCCGAGAAGGACCAGAAGAAGATCTACAGCCTGATCTCCGAGGACCGGGTCAATTTCGTCGCCGCCGCCGACTATCGCGAGGGCCAGCCGCTGGACCTGATCGTGAAGGGGCTGATCGGCCGCATCGCCATCAACGCCGGCACCATGCCGGCGGTGGATTGAGCCGCCGAAAGGCCTATCTACCCTCCATGCCGCCGGCCTCGCCGACAACAGGACACCGCCCGCCCATGCTCAAGGTCGCTATCCAGATGGACCCCATCGAGGCGGTCAACATCGTCTCGGACACCACCTTCTTCCTGGCCCTGGAGGCGCAGGCGCGCGGCCATGCCCTGTGGGTCTATGATTTCCGCACCCTGGCGCTGGAGGACGGCCACCTGACCTGCCGGGCCAATCCCGTCGTGCTGCGTCAGGTCCACGGCGACCACGTGACCGTCGGCGGTGCGGTCAAGCTGGACCTGGGCACCGACGTCGACGTGATCCTGATGCGTCAGGACCCGCCCTTCGACATGGCCTATGTCACGGCGACCTATCTTCTGGAGACGGTCCATCCGAAGACCCTGGTGGTCAACGACCCGGCCGAGGTGCGGTCGGCCCCGGAGAAGCTGTTCGCCACCCATTTCGAGGGGGTCCAGCCGCCGACCCTGATCAGCGCCGACCCGGTCGCCCTGGTCGATTTCCACGAACGCCACGGCGACGTGGTGCTGAAGCCCCTGCACGGGGCGGCGGGGTCGGGCGTGGTGCGGCTGAAGGCCGACGATCCGAACCTGGAGGCCCTGATCGAAATCCACATGGCCGGATCGCGCGATCCCCTGGTGATCCAGAAATTCATCCCGGCCGTGTCCAAGGGCGACAAGCGGATCATCCTGATCGACGGCGAGCCGGTCGGCGCCATCAACCGGGTGCCGGCCGAGGGGCAGGTGCGGTCCAACCTGCGGGTCGGGGGCACGGCCGCGCCGGTCGGCCTGACCGAGCGCGACCTGGAGATCTGCGCCATCGTCGGCCCGACGCTGAAGGCCAAGGGGCTGATGTTCGTCGGCATCGACGTGATCGGCGACTATCTGACCGAGATCAACGTCACCTCGCCCACCGGCGCGGTCCAGCTGAAGGAATTCACCGGCGTCGATGCGGCGGCGATCCTGTGGGACGTGATCGAGGCGAAGCGGAGGGGATAGGCAGTAGGCAGTAGGCAGTAGGCAGTAGGGTCTACCCGCAGCTGCGGGTAGATCGGCTTAGGGTCGATGACCCTCGTAGCCTGTCGGTGACGTCATACCTCTACTGCCTACTGCCTACTGCCTACTGCCTACTGCCTCCCCCTTGACCAACCACCGTTGTTCGTGTTTCGTTCTGTCCCGAACACGGGGGCGGTTCCATGCTGGCCAGTATCGCGACGGTGGCGTTCGAGGGGGTCGAGGCGCGCCGCGTCGCGGTTGAGGTTCAGCTCATCGGACGGGATGGGGAGACGATCTTCTCGATCGTCGGCCTGCCCGACAAGGCGGTGGCCGAGAGCCGGGAGCGGGTGCGGGGGGCCTTCGCCGGGATCGGTCTGGCCCTGCCGGCCAAGCGGATCATCGCCAACCTGGCCCCCGCCGACCTGCCCAAGGAGGGCAGCCATTTCGACCTGCCGATCGCCCTAGCCCTGCTGGCGGCCCTGGGGGTGATCCAGCCCGATGCCCTGCACGGCTGGGCGGCGCTCGGCGAGCTGGGGCTGGACGGGCGGATCCAGCCGGTCGGGGGAACGCTGCCGGCCGCCGTGGCCGCCTCGGCCATGGGGCTGGGGCTGATCTGTCCCGAGGCCAACGGGCCGGAGGCGGCCTGGGTCGGCGACGTCTCGATCCTGGCCCCCCGCTCGCTGATCGGGCTGATCAATCATTTCAAGGGCACGACGATCCTGCGCGCGCCCGAACCGGGGCCGGTGCGGTCGGGCGCGGCGGTGCCGGACCTGCGCGAGGTCAAGGGGCAGGAAAGCGCGAAGCGGGCGCTGGAGGTGGCCGCCGCCGGCGGGCACAACCTGTTGTTCGTCGGCCCGCCCGGCTCGGGCAAGTCGATGATGGCCCAGCGCCTGCCCGGCCTGCTGCCACCGCTGACGCCGCAGGAGCTGCTGGAGACCTCCATGGTCTGCTCGGTCGCCGGCCTGATCGAGCGCGGAGCCCTGACGCGGGACCGGCCGTTCCGCAGCCCGCACCATTCGGCCTCGATGGCGGCCCTGACCGGCGGAGGCCTGCGGGCCAAACCAGGGGAGGCGTCGCTGGCGCACAACGGCGTGCTGTTCCTCGACGAACTGCCGGAATACTCCGCCCAGGCCCTCGACAGTCTGAGGGCCCCGCTGGAGACGGGCGAGATCGTGGTCGCCCGGGCCAATGCCCATGTCCGCTATCCGGCGCGATTCCAGCTGGTGGCGGCGATGAACCCTTGCCGCTGCGGCATGGGCGGGGCGGGCAAGGGGGCCTGCGGCAAGGCCCCCCGCTGCCAGCGGGACTATCAGAACCGCATCTCGGGCCCGATGTTCGATCGCATCGACCTGACGGTGGAGACCCCGCCGGTCACCGCCGCCGACATGGCCCTGCCCAGCCCCGCCGAGGGCACGGCCGAGGCCGCCGCCCGCGTCGCCGTGGCCCGCGCCATGCAGGAGGACCGGGTGCGCGCGGCCGGGCTGGATCCGCTCCAGGCCCTGAACGCCCGTGCGTCCGGTGAGGTGCTGGAGCGGTTCGCCACGCCCGACGAGGCGGGCCGGGCCCTGCTGATGCGGGCCGGAGAGGCCGGGGGCCTGACCGCGCGCGGCTGGACCCGGACCCTGCGCCTGGCCCGCACCATCGCCGATCTGGAAGGGGCGACCGGCGTCCTGCGCCGTCACATCGCCGAGGCCCTGATCTATCGGCGCACGACCGTCGGGGCCCAGGGCGATTTCGAGCGCCAGGGCGGCGGGCACAGAGACGCGACGGGGGCCGCCCTGGCCGCCTGGTAGGCGCTAGGTCGTCGTTAACGCCTGTTGCCGCACAGTCGAGCTCCAGCGGAGGCGACCATGGCGCGGCGGGCGAAGACTTCAGCGGCGGCACCCGGAGGGGCCGATCCCTTTCTGCGGCTGATGAGCCACGAGATGCGCACGCCGCTCAACGGCGTCATCGGCATGCTGGGTCTTCTGACCCGAACCCGGTTGGACGGAGCCCAGCGCGCCTATGCCGAGGCGGCCAAGGATTCGGCCGAACACCTGCTGGGTCTGGTCAACGACCTGCTCGACTATTCGCGGCTGGAAGCCGGCAAGCTGGACTTCGACCTGGCCCCCGTGGACCTGGAAGGCCTGGTGCGCGGCGTGGCCGAGCTGCTGAGCCCGCGCGCCCACGACAAGGGGCTGGAGATCGTCTGGTCGGTCTCGGCCGACACCCCCGAGATCCTGGCCGACGAGGGCCGGCTGCGGCAGGTGCTGTTCAACCTGGCGGGCAATGCGGTGAAATTCACCGATCGAGGCGGCGTCCGCATCGCCGTCGAGCGGCTTTCGATCAGGGACGGGGGCGGGCCCGACGATCGGCCGACCCTGGCCATCATTGTCGACGACACCGGGCCCGGCGTCCCGGTCGAGGCCCGCGCCCGCATCTTCGAGGAGTTCGGCCACGTCGACGCCTCGGACGCCACCCGTCACGGCGGGGCCGGCCTGGGTCTGGCGGTCGTGCAGAAACTGGCGCGCGCCATGGGCGGTTCGGTCACGGTCGAGGATCGGCCCGACGCCGGCGCGGCGGGCGGATCGCGCTTCCGCTTCGAGGCGACCTTCGACGCCGCCCCCGACGTCGAGCCGCGGGGACGGCCCCTGGACGGCCTGCCCGTCGCGGTGCGCAGCCCCGACGCCTTCGTCCGCGCCGCGGCCGAGGCCCAGGTGGTCGCCAGCGGCGGCACGGCCTGGCCCGCCGGCGACCTGGCTCCCGTGACCCTGGTCGACCATGCCGAGACCGTCGGCACCGGCCTGCCCCTGGCGATCATGCCGGACGGCGGGCACAGCATCATCCTGCTGAAGCCTTCCGAGCGCGACCTCATCGCCCGCTACCGCGCCGTCGGCTTCATGGGCTATCTGATCAAGCCGCTGCGGCGGGCCTCCCTGGTGGAGCGCGTGCTGGCCGTTTCGCAGGCCGAGGGCGGCCCGGGCGTGCCGCGCCTGGCGGCGCCCGAGGACGACCGCGTCCAGCCGGTGCGGTTCGCCGGGACCCGCGTCCTGCTGGCCGAGGACAATCCGGTCGGGGCCCTGCTGGTCAAGACCCTGCTGCGGCGCGAAGGGTGCGTGGTCGAGACCGTCGCCACGGGCGACGAGGCGGTCGCGGCGATGAAGCGGGCCCGCTACGATCTGGTCTTCATGGACATGCGCATGCCGGTCATGGACGGCCCGGCGGCGACGCGGGTGATCCGGGCCTCCGGCGACCGCACCCCGATCGTCGCCCTGACCGCCAATGCCTTCGCCGAGGATCGTCGCGCCTGTCTCGAGGCGGGCATGAACGACCACCTGGTCAAGCCGCTGGAGCTGGAGGCGCTGCGCTCGGCCCTGGGCCGCTGGACGGCCGGGGACTTCCGCGCCAAGGTCGCCGCGGGATAGGGTGTCGCATCGGCATCCGCTGGAGCCGCCGACCCTATGACTCACGAACCGCCGACCGACGCGCCCGCACCTGTCGCAAAACCCTCAACCGGGGTGACCGACGTGCTCAAGGCCCTGGGTCGGGGTCGGGTGCTGATCGCCCTGGTCATCGGCTTCGGCTCCGGCCTGCCCTTTCTTCTGACCGGCGCGACCCTGAGCCTGTGGCTGCGCGAGGGCGGGACCGAGCTGGCGGCGATCGGCTTCATCTCCTGGGTCGGCCTAGCCTATTCGCTGAAATTCCTCTGGGCCCCGGTGATCGACCGATTCGACGTGCCGCTGCTCGGGCGGTTCGGCCGCCGGCGCGGCTGGATGCTGCTGTCCCAGGCGGTGGTCGGCCTGTCCCTGATCGCCATGGCGATCGTCGGTCCCGAGGGCGGGCTGACCGCGCTCGGCATCGCCGCCTTGGTCACGGCCTTCGCCTCGGCGACCCAGGACATCGTCGTCGATGCCTGGCGGATCGAGAGCGCCGAGGGCGACGAGGATCAGGCCCTGCTGACCTCGGCCTTCCAGCTCGGCTACCGTTTCGCCATCCTGGCCGGGAATGCGCTGATCCTGTTCTTCGCGACCTGGCTGGGTTGGAGCGGGGCCTATGCGGTGTGGGGCGCGGCCATGAGCCTGGCCATCATCGCCACCCTGTTCGCCCGCGAGCCTGTCGACCGCCGCACCCTGGCCGAGGTCACGGGCCAGGTCTCCCTGCTCAGCCCGCGCGGCCTGTTCGATGCGATCGTCGGTCCCTTCCTGGTCTTCCTGAAGACCTATGGGGCGGTAGCGATCCTGATGCTGGCGGCGATCAGCCTGTACCGGCTGCCGGACTTCGTGATGGGACCGATGGTGGGCCCCTTCTACACCGACCTGGGCCTCGACAAGCCGACCATCGGGGCGATGCGCCTGAGCGTGGGCCTGATCGCGGCCTTCCTTGGCATCGCGGCGGGAGGCCTGTTCGCGGTGCGGTTCGGGTTCGGCAAGACCCTGCTGCTGGGAGCCCTGATCGGCCCGCTGTCGAACCTGGGCTACAGTCTGATGGCCGTCGTCGGCCTTTCGACGCCGGTGTTCGGCGGCGTGCTGTTCGTCGAGAACTTCTCCGAAGGCTTCGCCGGCGCGGCCCTGGTCGCCTATATGGCGAGCCTGACCAGCATCGGCTACACCGCCACCCAGTACGCCCTGCTGAGCTCCTTCTATGCGCTGCTGGGCAAGTTCCTGAAGGGCTTCTCGGGCGTGGCGGTCGAGAGCCTGGAGCAGGGCCGGCCCCTGATGGAGGCCTATGCCCTGTTCTTCGCCGGCACGGCGGCGGTCGGCATTCCGGCCGTGCTGCTGTGCTGGATCCTGCTCAAGCATCACCGCAGGGCCGCGGGCCCGACCGGTCCGGAACCGGCCTGATCCCCGGAGCCGCCTGACGGCTCAGACCGTCGGCGGCACCGCCGTCGCCGCCATCGAGCGTTCGGCGGCGGCGCTGGGGTGGGGCGCGGCCACCTCGTCGTCGGGTTCGAAGGCGATGCTGCCGCCTTCTTCATAGGCGGCGAAGGTGGCGGCGGTGATGATCTCCGACACCGAGGCTCCCAGCGACACGATCTGCACCGACTTCTCGAGCCCGACCAGCAGCGGCCCGATCACCGTGGCCCCACCGAGCGCCTGGACCAGCTGGGTCGAGATGGCGGCGGAATGCAGGGCCGGCATGACCAGGACGTTGGCGTCGCGGCTCAGACGCATGAAGGGGTAGTTGGCGCGCAGGGTCGGATCCAGCGCCAGTTCGGGCGGCATCTCGCCCTCGTATTCGAAGTCGACCCCCTTGGCGTCGAGGATGCGGATGGCTTCGCGGACATTGTCGCCGCGCTCGCCCGGGGGGTTGCCGAAGGTCGAATAGGACAGGAAGGCCACGCGCGGGGTGCGGCCCAGTTTCCGGACCGCCGCCGCCGCCTGGACGGCGATGTCGGCCAGGTCCTGCGCGTTCGGCAGTTCGTGGATCGAGGTGTCGGCCACGAACAGGGTGCGGCCCTTGGCCAGGACGATCGACAGGCCGATCAGGCTGTCCTTGACGTCCAGCACGCGCCGCACCTCCTTCAGCACCATGTTGAAGTTGCGGGTGGTGCCGGTGACGACCGCATCGGCCTGGCCGCGCGCGACCATGGCGGCGGCGAAATAGTTGCGGTCCTGATTGATCATCCGCTGGACGTCGCGGCGCAGATAGCCGCGCCGCTGCAGCTTGCCGTACAGCCAGTCGGTGTAGGCGTCGTTCATCTCGGAGACGCGGGCGTTGACGATCTCGATGCCCAGGGCGTCGAAATCCAGACCGGCCTCGGCGGCGTTGCGGCGGATCAGGTCCTCGCGGCCCAGCAGGATGGGCGTGCCCAGCTCGGCCTGTTTGAAGGCCCAGGCGGCGCGGATGACCGTGGACTCCTCGCCCTCGGCGAACACCACCCGCTTGTTCGGGGCGGCGCGCACGGCCGAGCTGATCTTCTGCATCAGGGCGGCGGAGGGGTCGACCCGCTCGCGCAGGGCGGCGCGATAGGCGTCCATGTCGTCGATGCGGACCCGGGCGACGCCGGTGTCCATCGCCGCCTGGGCGACGAAGGGCGGGACGTACCAGATCAGGCGCGGATCGAACGGGGTGGGGATGATGTAGTCGGGGCCGAACTTCAGCTTGCGGCCGCGATAGGCCACGGCGACCTCGTCGGGCACGTCCTCGCGCGCCAGCTGGGCCAGGGCCTGGGCGGCGGCGATCTTCATCTCGTGGTTGACGCGACGGGCGCGGACGTCGAGCGCGCCGCGGAAGATGTAGGGGAAGCCCAGGACGTTGTTGACCTGGTTGACATAGTCC
The DNA here is from genome assembly GCF_002002865.1 of Brevundimonas sp. LM2. NCBI lineage: Bacteria > Pseudomonadati > Pseudomonadota > Alphaproteobacteria > Caulobacterales > Caulobacteraceae > Brevundimonas > Brevundimonas sp. LM2. The sequence goes on from NZ_CP019508.1 coordinate 501,231, forward strand.
GACCGGCCGGTGGCGACGATGGCGTCGGAGCGGACCGAACGGACCTGTTCCGGGGTGATCTCGGGATCGGGATTGGCCATGGCGAAGATGATCGGGCGCGGGGCCATGGTGGCGACCATCTCGGGCGTGATCGCCCCCTTGGCGGACAGGCCCAGGACCACGTCGGCCCCGACCATGGCCTCGGCCAGCGTGCGTTTGTCGGTGTCGGTGGCGTGGACCGCCTTCCACTGATCCATGCCCTCGGCGCGGCCGCGGTACAGGACGCCGTGCAGGTCGACGACCGTGGTGTTCTCGGGCCGCACGCCCAGGGACTTCATCAGGCTGATGGACGACAGGCCGGCCGCCCCGGCGCCGACCAGGACCAGTTTCACGTCCTCGAACCTGCGGCCGGTGATGTGGCAGGCGTTGATCAGGCCGGCGGTGGAGATGATGGCGGTGCCGTGCTGGTCGTCGTGGAAGACCGGAATGTCGAGCAGGTCCTGCAGCTCGGACTCGATGACGAAACATTCGGGGGACTTGATGTCCTCCAGATTGATCCCGCCCCAGGTGTCGCCGATGTTCTTGACCACGGTGATGAACTCGTCCGGGTCGGTGGTCTTGACCTCGACGTCGAAGCTGTCGACGTCGGCGAAGCGTTTGAAGAGCACGCATTTGCCCTCCATCACCGGCTTGGAGGCCATGTGCCCCAGGTTGCCCAGGCCCAGGATGGCGGTGCCGTTGGAGATCACGGCGACCAGATTGCCCTTCGACGTATAGTCATAGGCCAGGTCCGGGTTCTCGGCGATCGCCCGCACCGGGACCGCGACGCCCGGGGAATAGGCCAGCGACAGGTCGCGCTGCGTCGCCATGGGCTTGATCGGGGCCATGGAAATCTTGCCCGGCAGGGGCAGGCGATGGAAATCCAGGGCGTCCTGGTCGGAGAAGGTCTGTTTTTCGGTCTGGTCGGGCATGATTCAGGCGGTCTCTGACGGGAACAGCCTGTCGTAGCGAGGGGCCGGGGCCCCGACAACCGTTGACGCGCCGCACGCGAGGCCCGGCGGCGGCCCAAAGCCAGCTTCACGCCACGGACGGGAGATTTAACCACGTCCCGACGGCCGCTCTCTCGCGTCTGGCGCATCCGGAACCGTTTCGGGTTTTCGCAATCTAGGGTGCGTGAAACGCCTGGAGTCCGACCCTGTGAAACGCTTTCTGATCTCGACATTCGCCACCCTGATGCTGCTGGCCGGGCCCGTTTCGGCGGGCGAGCGCGCAGGACCGCCCGGGGGCGGCCATCCCGGCGGCGGCGGCTGTATGGGCGGCTGCGGTGGCGGCGGTCATCCGGGCCAGGGCGGCGGCCATTACGGCGGCAACGTCAACGTCAACGTGAATGCCAGCGCCAGCGCCCATGCCAGCGCCTATGCCAGTTCGCATGCAGGCGCGGGGGCGTCGATCGGGGCGCGCGGCTATGACGTCGGGGCGATCCGGGGTGGCGGCTATGGCGGGGCGATCGTGTCCGGCAGCGGCTATGGCGGCTGGGACAGCCTGGGCCACGGCGGCGGGAGCCGCGTGGTCGTGGTCGGGCCCGGTTACGGCCCCAGCCGGCCCTTCGGCTACACGGTCGGCGGATTCGGGCGTCGCTATGTGACGTCGGACGGCTGCGGGGCCTGCACGCCGCCGCCGCCGCCGCCCTGCCATGACCGCTGCGGGGACTATCAAGGCGGATACGCCGGCGGCTACGCCCGGGGAGATCGCTATTCAGACCGGCGCGACCAGGGCGGCTATGCCCACGACGGTCGCGGCCACGGCGACGACTGCGGCTGCGGAGGCTCGCGCTACGTCGCCCAACCCTACTATGCAGCCCCGCTCGAGCCGATCGGCGACCGCGATCGGGCCCACCATGGCGGCTACGTCCAACAGGGGGCCTCGGCCCAGACCTATCAGAGCCGCCGCTATGAAAGCCGTGAATACGCGGCCAGCTACGGCGCCGAGGTCCGGGGCTATGCTGTGACGCCGGTCTATGCCCAGCCCGTCTATGCTCCGGCACCCACCTATGCGCCGCAACCCGAGTACGCACCCCCGCCGACCTACGCCCCGGCGCCGCCTTATGCCCCCGAGCCACAGTACGCGCCTGAGCCGCAGTACGCGCCCGCGCCGCAGTATGCGCCGGAACCGCAGTATGCGCCGCAGCCATACGCCGAGCCGGTCTACGAACCGGCTCCCTATGCGCCGCCGGAAATCACCTATGACGCCCCGCCGCCGCCGGCCCCGCTGGGCTACTATGGCGACCTGCCCCCCGGCGACGACGGGGTCAGCATGCCCTACCGCCAGGAACCCGGCGAGCGCGGCTAGGTCGCCAACGCCATCTCGGCCACGATCCGGGCGGCGGCCGCCACCGGGTCGGGGTCGGCGATGACCGGCCGGGCCACCACCAGATGGCTGGCCCCGGCGGCCAGGGCGGCGGCCGGGGTGGCGATGCGCTGCTGGTCGCCGACGTCGGACCCGGCGGGGCGCACGCCCGGCGTGACGATCAGGAAGTCGGGCCGGCCGGCCTCGGTGGCGATCTCGCGGACGCGGGCCGCCTCCAGGGGGCTGGAGACCACCCCGTCGACGCCGCAGTCGAGCGCCTGGCGCACGCGGGTCTCGACCAGGTCGGCGGCGCGGGCCGAATAGCCGATCTCGGCCAGGTCCGCGTCCGACAGGCTGGTCATGACGGTGACGGCCAGGATCTTCGTCGCCAGCCCGGCCCGGCCCTTGACCGCCGCCCGCATCACCTGGGGCTCGGCATGGACGGTCAGCAGGTCGCAGCCGCCCTCGGCCACGGAACGGGCCGCCCCCTCCACCTGGGCCCCGATGTCGTGCAGTTTCCAGTCCTGGAACACCGCCTTGCCCATGGCGCGCAGGTCGTGGGCGAAGGCGACGCCGCCCGGGCGCGCCAGCAGGGTCAGGCCGATCTTGTAGACGGTCACCCCCGCGCCGAGCCGATCCACAAGGGCGCGCGCGGCCTCGACCGAGGGCAGGTCCAGCCCGACGATCAGGCGCGCGTCCGATAGGGCTGACTGGGTCATCGACGGGCTCCGGCGGACCGGCTAGACCGGGCGCGAGGGTTCGCGTCGGGCGACCGGCGATGGCTTATGGGCTGAGGGACAGGGAATGAACGCGCTCGATCTGGGGGTCAACCTGTTCGTGGCCCTGTTCGCTCTGGTCGATCCGATCGGCAACATCCCGATCTTCGCCGCCGCCACGGCCGGGGCCAGCGTGCGCCAGCGACTGTCGGTCTCGGCCCTGATCTGCCTGTTCATCGCGGTTTTCCTGGCCTTTTTCTTCTTCACCGGCCTGGGGCTGCTGCAGTTCTTCGGCATCTCCCTGGCGGCCTTCCGGATCGCGGGCGGCATCCTGTTGCTGCTGCTGGGGCTGGACATGACGCGGGGCGACTTCCTGACCATGTTCGCCGACGCGGACGCCGCGGCCGACGCCAAGGACGTGCGCGGCTATGCCCAGCGGCGGTTCAAGCGGCTGATCGTGCCCTTCGCCATGCCCCTGCTGATCGGCCCGGGGGCGATCTCGACCATCATCATCCAGGCGGGCGAGGCGCAGAAGCTGGGGCCGGCGGGGACGGCGGCGGGCCTGCTGGCCATCGGGGCGGCCGCCCTGGCCACCTTCGTGACCTTCGCGGCCACGGGGCCGATCAGCCGGGTGCTGGGCGACGTCGGCATGGCCATCATCGTGCGGGTTCTGGGGCTGATCCTGTGCGCCCTGGCGATCCAGTTCATCCTGGCCGGCCTGGGCGAGGCCCTGCCCGGCATGTTCGCCACCGGGGTCACCGCCCCCTATCCGGCCGGCGGCCACTAGGCTCAGGCGGGTCCTAGATCCGCTTCAGCCGGCGCGCATGGCCGGCGACCATGTTCAGCGCCAGGCCGTCGGGCAGAAGCTTGCCCAGCGCGGCCAAAGCGTTGTTCATCACCCCCGGCGTGACCCTCGGCCGGTCGGCCTCGCAGGCGCGGTAGCCGACGCGGGCGACGCGGTCGGCGGTCTGCCACATCCAGGCGGGATAGGCGGAGGCGACCTCGGCCCGGGTGCCGTTGACGTCGTGAAACTCGGTCAGGGTGTAGCCGGGGCACAGGGCGGTGACGTGAACCCCGGTGCCGCGCGTCTCCAGCCACAGGCCTTGCGACGCCTTGATCAGAAAGCTCTTGATCGGGCCGTACAGGGTGTCGCCGCCGGTCGCGGGCATCTGGCCGGCCAGGGAGGCGACGTTCAGGATGCGCCCGAACCCCCGCTCGACCATGCCGGGCAGGACGAGACGCGACAGGGCGACGGGGGCCGACAGCATGACCTGGATCATGGCCGCGTGCTGCGCCGGATCGGTGGCCAGGTAGCCCGTGGTGCGCGAGAAGCCGGCGTTGTTGACCAGGCCGTCAATCTTGAGGCCGAGGGCGGAAATGGCCTCGATCAACCGTTGCGGCGCATCCGGTTCGGCCAGATCCGCCGCGATCACGAAGACATAGACGCCATGCTTCGATACGATTTCGTCGGCGAGGGCGTTTAGGGCCGCCTGGCGCCGCGCGGTCAGAATCAGGTCCCAACCGTTCTCGGCATAGACCCCGGCCAGGGCGGCGCCGATGCCGGCCGAGGCCCCGGTGATCAGGATACGGCGGCGCACGGCCTGGTCAGGCGAGGATCAGGCCGGAGGCGCGGACCGCCTCGGTGCAGGCCCCGTGGACGGCGAGCCCGGCCAGGGCGGGGGCGTTCTCGGCCAGCAGGTCGGCGATCGTGATGCGGCTCAGCGCCTCGGACGCGGCCTGGTCGGCCAGGGTCAGCACCTTGCCGACCTGGCGGGGGATGTGTTCGCCGATAGGACAGCCCTTGGCCCCCGCGGGCGCGGAGCCGAGGTGGGCGCAGCCGTTCACGGCCTTCAGGACGGCGTCGAGCCGGATCTCCTCGGGACGCAGCAGCAGCCAGGATCCGCCGGACGCCCCGGGGCGGGTCGCGATCAGCCCGGCCTTGGCCAGCAGGGCGGTGACGCGGCGAATGACCACGGGGTTGGTCGGCACCGAAGCGGCCAGGATCGCGCTGGGCGCCGCATGGGCAGCATCATACGCCCCCTTGTGAGCCAGATAGGCCAGGGCGTGGGCGGCGACGGGAAAGCGTTGGCTGTCTGACATCTTTGTCCGGTTTCAGTCCCTAAAGTAGGCACCCCGACGGCGAATCACAAACCACGCGTTTGGATCGGGTCGACACGCTGCATCGGAAACCGTTGCGACGCGATTGAAACGCCCGCGCAATGGGCCTAAAGGCGCTCCGCTTTGATGGGTCCGCGTGGCGCGGTGCCCGGAGGATTTTCATGGCCGGGGATCTCTCCCCAGGCGACGGCGCTTCCCCCGCCTCGCCGACCAAGCCCCTCGAGGGCACCCCCGCACCCGCGGTCGCTTCCGGACATGCCAAGGCCGGCTTCTGGGCCCTGACCATCGGGGCCATCGGCGTGGTGTTCGGCGACATCGGCACCAGCCCGCTCTACGCGCTGCGCGAGGCCATCGGCCATGCCCAGCGCGGGGTCGGCGGCGAACTGGCCGTGATCGGCGTCGTCTCCCTGGCCTTCTGGGCCCTGATGATCGTCGTCACGTTCAAATACGTGCTCTTCCTGATGCGGGCGGACAACAAGGGCGAAGGCGGGACCCTGGCCCTGATGGCCCTGGCGACGCATGCGGCCGGTCGGCGCAGCGCCTGGATCTTCGGCCTGGGCGTCTGCGGGGCGGCGCTGTTCTACGGTGACGGCATCATCACGCCCGCCATCTCGGTGCTGTCGGCGATCGAGGGAGTCAAGGACGCGCCCGGCGTCGGTACCCGGCTGGACGCCTTCATCGTGCCGATCTCGGCCGCCATCCTGATCGGCCTGTTCCTGGTCCAGTCGCGCGGCACCGCCGGTCTGGCCAAATATTTCGGCCCGATCACGGCCGTCTGGTTCCTGGCCCTCGGGGCGCTGGGCCTCTACCACATCTTCGACGATCTCAGCGTGCTGCGGGCGCTCTCGCCCCACTACGGCGTCATGCTGCTGATCAACGACGGATTCCTGGGCTTCATCATCCTGGGCAGCGTCTTCCTGGCCGTGACCGGGGCCGAGGCGCTGTATGCGGACATGGGGCATTTCGGCAAGTCGCCGATCCGCATGGGCTGGCTGTGCTTCGTCCTGCCCTGTCTGACGCTGAACTATCTGGGTCAGGGCGCCCTGATCCTGGCCACGCCGTCGGCCGCCGAGAACCCGTTCTGGTCGATGGTCCCGACCTTCGCCTACTGGCCGATGCTGGCCCTGGCCACCGCGGCCACCGTGATCGCCTCCCAGGCCGTGATCACCGGGGCCTTCTCGGTGACCCAGCAGGCGGTGCAGCTGGGCCTGCTGCCGCGCATCGACATCCGCTTCACGTCGGAGACCCAGGCGGGGCAGATCTTCGTGCCGGCGGTCAACACCTTCCTGATGGTCGGGGTCCTGACCCTGCTGTTCGTGTTCCAGAGCTCGCACAACCTGACGGCCGCCTACGGCGTGGCGGTCACCGGGGTGATGCTGATCAACACCCTGATGGCCTATTCGGTGATCCGGCGGAAATGGAACTGGTCGATCTGGGCCACCCTGGCAGCGCTCATTCCGTTCGGCTTCATCGACAGCGTGTTCCTGACCTCCAACCTGCTGAAGATCCCCGACGGAGCCTGGCTGCCGCTGGTGCTGGGCGCGGTCCTGGTGCTGATCATGTGGACCTGGACGCGGGGGTCGCAGATCCTGTCGGCCAAGGCCAAGAAGGACAGCCTGCCCCTGGTCGACCTGATCGAGATGCTGCGGGCCCGCCCGCCGCACCGCGCCCCGGGCACGGCCATCTTCCTGACCTCGGATCCCGACGTCGCCCCGGTCGCCCTGATGCACAATCTCAAGCACAACAAGGTGCTGCACGAGAAGAACATCATCCTGACGGTGCGCTCGACCGACCGGCCGCGCGTGCCCGACAGTCAGCGGGTGACGATGGAACCCATCAACGACGACTTCAAGAAGATCACCCTGTCGTTCGGATTCATGGAAAGCCCGCAGGTGCCCCGCGCCCTGGGCCTGTGCCGGAAGCAGGGGCTGAAGTTCGACATCATGTCGACCAGCTTCTTCCTGGGTCGACGCTCGGTGGTGCCGTCCGCGTCGCAGGGCATGCCCCTGTGGCAGGACAAGCTGTATATCTTCCTGATGCGCAACGCCGCCAACCCGACCGACTTCTTCCACATCCCGCCCGGCCGCGTGGTCGAGCTGGGCGCGCAGGTGTCGGTTTGAGTCTTTCGGCATGAGTGGGGGCACGCCCAAGGGCAAGAGCTCGGCGGCGCGCGGTCGCCGCATGGCCGACAAGGCGCGCGGCCCCCGACGCGAGCCGATCCAGCGTCCGGCCGAACCCGATGGCGCGGTCGACATCGGGGTCGAGGCGCGGATCGCGGCCGGCGTCCTGCTGAACGCGGCGCTGGAGCGGCGCAACGGTCTGGACGAGGCCATGGCCCTGCCGGTCGTCGCCGACCTGCCGGGGCCGGACCGGGCCTTCGCCCGCGCCGTGGCCATGGCGGCCCTGCGCCGGCTGGGCGAGATCGACCATATCCTGAACCAGAGGCTGCAGAAGTCGCCGCCCGAGGCCGTGCGGACGCTGCTTCGCGTTTCGCTGGCCCAGACCCTGGTCCTGGGCACCCCCGCCTTCGCGGCCGTGTCGACGGCGGTGAAACTGGCCGAACGTGACGCCAAGACCCGGCCCTACAAGGCCCTGGTCAATGCCGTGCTGCGCGGGGTCGAGCGCGAGGGTCCCGGCCTGACCACGGCCGAATCCAACCTGCCCGACTGGATCGCGGCGCGCTGGCGCCAGGCCTATGGGCCCGCGACCCTGGCCGCCATCGCCCTGGCCGCGCGCGAGGAGCCGCCGACCGATCTCAGCCTGAAACCCGGTGAAGACGCGGCGCCCCTGGCCGAGGCGCTGGAGGCCACGGTCCTGCCCGGCGGGACGGTCCGATCCGGCGTGCGCGGCGATGTCTCGGCCTGGCCCGGCTACGACACCGGCGGGTGGTGGATCCAGGACGCGGCGGCGGCCATCCCGGCCCGGATGCTGGCCCCCAAGACCGGCGAGAGCGCGCTGGACATGTGCGCGGCCCCGGGCGGCAAGACGCTTCAGCTGGCGGCCTCGGGTGCCTCGGTGGTGGCGCTGGACCGGTCGGAGGCGCGGCTGCGCCGCCTGCGCCAGAACCTGGAGCGGACCGGTCTGTCGGCCGAGATCGTGGTCACGGCGGCCGAGGACTGGGACGATGACCGGACCTTCGACGCCGTGCTGCTGGATGCGCCCTGTACCGCCACCGGCACCCTGCGCCGCAACCCCGAGGTGCTGCGCGCGACCAAGCCGGCGGAGGTGGCCAAGCTGGCCGACGTCCAGCACCGGCTGCTGGACGCGGCCGCCCTGCGCGTCGCGCCTGGCGGCCGGCTGGTCTATTGCGTCTGTTCGCTGGAGCGGGAGGAGGGCGAGACCCAGATCATCGCCTTCCTGCGCCGCAACCCCGACTTCCGTACGGTCCCCGCTGACGTGGTTTCCGTCGGCGCGCCGGAAGAGGCCCTAACGCCCGAAGGCTGGCTGCGGGTGCTTCCGTCCTACTGGCCCGCGCAGGGCGGGATGGACGGCTTCTTCATCGCCGGACTGCAGCGCGTCTGACGTCTCGTCGTCGAATTCTCCGGTGACTGTCTTCGAAGTCACCGGATTTCGTCACCGAATTCTCGCCGAATTATTCGCCGTCGGCGGGGGCCTCGACCTTGCGGCGAGGGGCCCGGCGTTTGGGCGCGGCCTCGTCGGCCGGGGCCTCGGCGGACGCGGGGGCTGACGAGCGGGTCAGGAAGCCGGGCAGGGCCTGGGTCGTGTCGCTGTCGGCCTCGACCTTGGGCGTGCGGGTCCGGCGCGCGGGCCGTTCCGGCTTTTCGGCCGCCACGGGTTCGGCCTCGACCGGGGGGGTGTAGGCGATCGGGGCCGTCGAGACGACGGAGTCCGATCCGCTCTCGCGGTGACCCTCGGCGCGTTCGGTCTCGGAACGGTCGCCGCGGTTCTGGTCACGCCCGCCTTCGTTGCGCCCGCCTTCGCTGCGGTTGCCCTCGGCCTCCTCATAGGTGCGGGTGTCGGGCGTGCCGCCCTCGGCCTCATAGCGCTTGTTGCGTTCGTCGCGGCGGCGTTCCCAGCGCTCGCGGCGGGTCTCGCGACGGCCGCCCTCGGCCTGTTCGCCGTCGGCGCGCGGAGCCTGTCCGCCGTCTTGGTTCTCGCGCGGAGGACGCGGGGTCCACTCGCGGTCGCGGTCGCGGTCGCGGTTCTGGTTCTGCTCGCGCGGCTGATCCTCGCGCGGAGGCCGCGGGGTCCATTCCCGCTGTTCGCGCTGGGGTTGATTGGCCTGAGCCGCCTCGGCGTCGCGGGCGTCGCTCTGCTGCTGGATCCGGTCGGCGGCCTGCTGGGCCGCCAGGAAGGCCGCGGCCTGGGCCCCGGTCTCATCCTCGAAATCGATGTCATAGCCCTGATTGGACAGCTCCCGCGCCGCGATCTCCGAAACCGGACGCTGGGGCTGAAGGGCGCGCAGGACGCGGAAATAGTGCTCGGCGTGCTGCAGATAGTTCTCGGCCAGGACCCGGTCGCCCGACGAACCGGCGTCGCGGGCCAGCTGCTGGTAGCGCTCATAGACGGTCTGGGCATTGCCCCGGACCTTGATGTTCTCGGGGCCCTGCGAGTCCCAGGACCGGTTCGGATTGGCCGCATTGGCATTGCCGCCGCTGCCGCCGCCGGGCTTCCGGTTGCGGCCGCGCTGGCGCTTCATGCCCTTGAAATCTCGCATCGAGGCTTACCGTGCTGGTTCGGCGTGGCCCTGCGCGCCGATGGCGAGGGAGACAGGCCGGTTTCGTGGTTCCGGTTCGCTTGGGGCCAATCCCCGGCAGCGATGTGATCGGAAAGACTTGTGTCGCCCTTCGTGGTCCGCAGGGGTCTGTTTTCAGACCCCGACCTTCACGCACGTCCCGGCCGAGCGTCGCTGGACCTTGAAGGCGGCTCAACGAGATGCGGAAGGGAGGGAGACGACCGAAGACTTAGCGCGGGCCGGGACGGTTTGAAAGGGGTTTTGTTCGCCGGCCTTTATGACGCCCGGATCGGCGTGGTCCGGGGGTCCGGGCCGTTGGTGATGACGCGGTGGCGGTCGCCGAGGTCCTTGACGATCTTGACGTCGGCCAGGCCCGCGGCCTCGAACAGGGCCTTGACCGCGGGGCCCTGGTCCCAGCCGATCTCGACCGCGAAGATGCCGCCGGGTTTCAGGATGCGGGCGATCTCGGGGGCCAGATCGCGATAGGCCTGCAGCCCGTCGGGGCCACCGTCCAGGGCCAGGACCGGGTCGTGGTCCCGGACCTCGGGGTCCAGCCCGGGGATGTCGTCCGAGGGAATATAGGGCGGGTTGGACACGACCAGGTCGAAACTGGCGTCCCCGAACCCGGTGGCCCATTCGGTGCGCAGGAAGGTCGCCCGGCCGTCGAGGTCGAGGTTGGCGGCATTCTCGCGCGCCACGGCCAGGGCCTCGGACGAGATATCGGTGCCGACGCCGTGGGCCCCCGACCGTTCGGACAGGACCGCCAGCAGGATCGCGCCCGACCCGGTGCCGAGGTCGATGACGCTGAAGGCCTGGGCCGGTTCGAAGGCCAGCATGGCGACGTCGAGGATGGTCTCGGTGTCGGGGCGGGGGCTGAGCACGTCGGGGGTCACGTTCAGCATGATCTTCCAGAACCCCTTGCGGCCCAGGATGCGCGACACCGGTTCGCGGCGCAGGCGGCGCTCGATATAGGCGTCCAGGGTCGTCTGCTGATCGGTAGTCAGGAGCCGGTGGGGGTCGGTCAGGATCTCCAGGCGCGAGGCGCCCGTGGCCGCCTCCAGCAACAGGCGGGCATCGATCGCCGGGCTGTCGATGCGAGCGGCCTTCAGCTGGCCCTGGGCGGCCTTCCAGGCGGAGACGAGGGTGGGGGTGTCGGTCATTCAGATCAGCTCCGCGCGGTCGCCGGGGCGAACACGCCCCCCGGTCTGGACCGAGAGATAGAGGCCGCACCAGCGGTGGCCATAGAGATTGTGCAGGGCGGAAACCACATCGATGTCGCGGGTTCCCGTCGTCGGGTCGACATGGGTGGCGGCGCAGCGCACGATCGGCTTGATCACCCTCAACCGGGCCTCGCCCAGGGCGAGCGCGCGGCCGCTCCAGTCGTTCTCGACCCAGGCGGGCCAGCCCTCGACCCAGACATTGGCGCGGAAGCGCAGCGGATCGACGGCGACGCCCAGCCGCTGCGACAGGTCCCGCACGCTGGCCAGGTTCAGCACCGACACCGCGCCCGCCGGATCGTCCATGAACCGGTGGCCGTCCCCGTCCAGCAGCCGCAGAGGGGCCGTTGCCGCCTCGCCCAGGACGTCGGTCAGCCAGGCCTCGAGGCGGCGGGCGTCGGCCGGGTCGGACAGGCGCACGCTCAGGTCCGGTGCCCCGGGGGCGGACAGGGCCAGGGTGTCGGTCGCGGCGTCCCACTGCGTGCGAACGCGCGCCAGCTCGGGCAGGCGGGCCAGGACGGTGAACCGCATCTTCGAGATGTGCGCCGGAGCGTCGGGATCGAAGCCGGACGGGCCGATCTCGATGGCGCGCAGCCGGTCGCCGGGAAAGGCCTGGCCGGCGTCCAGCGCCGCCTCGGCCACGGTCTCGGGCGTAAAGCCCTTGACCGGGTGGCGGTACAGGGCGGCGACGGTGGCGGGAAGGAGCGCGGTCACGCGGCGGTGAGTGCCCCAGGCCGGGATTTCAGGCAAGGTGGCCCGGCCCGGAACGCCCCCGGGACTTGAGCCGTTGACCGCCCCGATGACCTCCTCTCGCCGCCGCCCGCTCTCGCCCGTCTGGAAAATCGTCGGGGCCGTGACCGGCGGTCTGGCCGCCGGAGCCGGGGCCGCGCATCTGCTCTACACCCAGGGTTACAAATACGGCCTGGAGCTGCGCCCGCAGCGGCCGTCACCCAGCCCGGAGAAGGCCCCGACGCCGGAGACCCTGGACGCCCTGCACCCTGGACGCGGCCGCCTGGCCGGTCGTCCGATGCATATTCCGCACAAGGGCTGGCTCGACATCGTCTGGCGCGTCGGCAACGGCTATTTCAACGACCAGGTGGGCTTCGTCGCCGGCGGCGTGACCTTCCTGATGCTGCTGTCGCTGTTCCCGACCCTGGCCGCCTTCGTCACCGTCTATGGCCTGTTCGCCGACCCGGCCGATGCCTCGGGCCGCATCCAGTTCCTCTATTCCTTCCTGCCGGCCAACGTGGCGGGATTCCTGGCCCAGGAGATGACGCGGCTCGCGGCCGGGTCGACCGGGGCCCTGACCTTCACCCTGATCTGGACCCTGGCCCTGTCGCTGTGGACCGCCAACAACGGCATCAAGACCCTGTTCCTGGGCATCAACGTCGCCTACCGCGAGACCGAGAAGCGCGACATCGTCCGGTACAACCTGCTGTGCTTCGCCTTCACCCTGTCGGGCCTGACGGCGGTGCTGCTCAGCGCGGCCCTGGTGGTCGGGGTGCCGATCTTCCTGGGTCTTTTCGGCCTGGCGGACGACTGGGAGCGGCTGGCACCCCTGCGCTGGCCCATCCTGTTCGCCATCTACATCCTGACCCTGATGGCCATCTATCGCTTCGGCCCAAGCCGGTCGGGGGCGAGGCTGCGGTGGCTGGTGCCGGGCGCGGTGTTCGCGGCCAGCGTCAGCGTCTTCATCTCCTTCGCCTTCAGCTGGTACCTGACCACCTTCGTGCGGATGGACTCCTACGGGCCGCTGGCCACCGCCATGGGTTTCCTGCTGTGGGTCTGGCTGTCGGTCCAGGTGGTGCTGATGGGGGCCAAGCTGAACGCCGAGATCGAGCACCAGACCGCGATCGACACCACGATCAAGCGCGGCGCCCCGATCGGCACGCGCGGCGCCGTCATGGCCGATACCGTGGGCTCGACCCAGGGCAGCCGCGCCGTGCTGGCCTTCACCCGCCGGCAGGTGGCGATGATCGGCCGCATGCTCGGGCGCGGCCGAAACGTCCCGTCGGCCTGAACGGTCTCGCTTCTGGCCACGGGCGTGCCTATCTCTACGGCATGAGCAACAACTTCCGACCGACCACCCTCGAACGCGCGTATGAACTGGCGCGCAGCGGCGAGTGCCGCACCGTGGGCGACATCAAGGCGCGGCTGCAGTCCGAAGGCCATGAGCGGGTGCAGGACCGGCTGTACGGCGGGTCCCTGACCTCGGCCCTGCGCAAGCTGTGCGTGGCCCACTACGTCGCCCCCGAGGGCGAGGTGCTCGCGCCCGAGAAGCCCGACGACGACGACGAGGATTGAGCGAGTCGGAAATGAGTCGAGACTCGACTTGTCCCCAGGCCCTTTCCGGTGCATAGGGGGCTTGTCGATCTCTCTGCGTAACGCCCCTCTCTCTTTGCGAACGCACCGAGTTTCTGGCCGATCCCATTCAGACCCGACAGGCTTCAGGCGCTCTTGCCTGATGCAAACTGCTAACGGAGGTCCTTAAAATGGCTACCGGCACTGTCAAATGGTACAACTCCACTAAAGGCTACGGCTTCATCGAGCCCTCGGACGGCGGCAAGGACGTGTTCGTTCACGTTTCCGCCGTTGAAGGCGCTGGCATGAACGGCCTCAACGAAGGCCAGAAGGTCTCGTACGAAGTCGAGAAAGACCGCCGCACCGGCAAGGAATCGGCTGGTCAACTTAAGGCCGCTGAATAGTCCTCACGGATTATCTGGCGACAGATTCGAAAGGGCCGGCGCATCGCGTCGGCCCTTTTTTCTTGCCCGGTGATCCGGCGAGAGAACTTTCCCCCTCCGCCCGTAGCCGCTAGACGAACCCCCCATGACCGACCTCGCCGCGCTCGAACTCGACCTGATCAACGCCATCGGCAGCGCGACGACCGTCGCGGAGGTCGAGGCCGTGCGGGTCGCGGCCCTGGGCAAGACCGGCACGATCTCGGGGCTGCTCAAGGGCATGGGGGCCATGAGTCCCGACGCGCGGCGCGAGCAGGGGCCGGTGATCAACGGCCTGCGCGATCGGGTCAACGCGGGAATCGCGGCCAGGAAGGCGGAGCTGGAAGCCGCCGAATTGGACGCGCGGCTGCTGAGCGAGCGCATCGACCTGAGCCTGCCGCCGCGACCGCGGCGCAAGGGCGGGGTCCATCCGACCCTGCAGGTGATGGACGAGATGATCGCCCTGTTCGCCGAGATGGGGTTCGCGGTCGCGGAAGGGCCCGACATCGAGGACGATTTCCACAATTTCACCGCCCTGAACTTCCCGCCCAAGCATCCCGCGCGCGAGACCCACGACACCTTCTTCCTGCGCCCGGACCCCGAGACGGGCGAGCGCAAGGTGCTGCGCACCCACACCAGCCCGGTTCAGGTGCGTACCATGCTGAGCCAGGAGCCGCCGATCCGGATCGTCGCGCCCGGCCGCACCTTCCGCAAGGACTCCGACGCCACCCACACCCCGATGTTCCATCAGATCGAGGGTCTGGTGATCGGCCGCGACATCCACATGGGCCATCTGAAGACCACGCTGGAGACCTTCGTGGCGCGCTTCTTCGAGCTGGACGGGATCGATGCCCGGTTCCGGCCGCACCATTTCCCCTTCACCGAGCCCTCGGCCGAGATGGACATCCGCTGCGACCGCTCGGGCGGCAAGCTGGTGCTGAACGAGGGCACCGACTGGCTGGAGATCCTGGGCTGCGGCATGGTCCACCCGAAGGTGCTGCAGAGCTGCGGCATCGATCCGGACCAGTGGCAGGGATTCGCCTTCGGCATGGGCGTCGACCGGATGGCCATGCTGAAATACGGCGTGCCCGACCTGCGCCCTATGTTCGAGGCCGACGTGCGCTGGCTGGCCCACTACGGTTTCTCGGCCTTTGCGGCCCCCAATCCCGCCTCTGGCCTGAGCTGACGATGGTCGTGTTCAGCGCTCGCGTGGCGCGCCGTGTTTTCTGCAGCCGGAGATGACCCATGTATGACCTCGCGAAAACGGCGAACCCGCCCGAGGATCTGGGGACCCGACAGGCGTTTTCGGGCGTCCGGCTGGCACTCGGCCGGCTCGCGGAGGCGGCCGAAATCGCCCAGACGCCCCTGTCGGGCCGACGCTTCACCGACTGCGTCATCCATGGACCGGCCATCCTGGTGCCGGGACCGGACACGCGGTTCCATCGGTGCAACATGGGCGATACGTTCGGAGACACGCGAAACCTGTTTCTGCGCGCCGCCGGCCCCCTGATCGTCGGCGGCCTGTTCATGCCGGGGTGCATGTTCGAAGGCTGCCTGTTCGTCGGCGTCGGTTTCGCCGGTGACGACGCCTTCGTCGAAGCCTTTGTCGCCAACCTGACCCCGAAAGCCTGACCTGCCGTGAAATTCACCCTCTCCTGGCTGAAAGACCATCTGGAGACCGACGCGGACGCCGCACGGATCGCCGAGGCCATGACCATGGCCGGGCTGGAGGTCGAGCACGTCGTCGACCCGACCGTGGCCCTGGCCCCGTTCACGGTCGCCAGGATCGTCGAGGCGGTGCAGCACCCCAATGCCGACCGGCTGCGCGTCTGCCAGGTCGAGACCGTCGACGGGATGAAGGAGATCGTCTGCGGCGCGCCCAATGCGCGGGCGGGCCTGACCACCATCTACGCCCCGATCGGGGCCTATGTCCCCGGCCTGGGCGTGACCCTGGTCGAGAAGCCGGTTCGGGGCGTGGTCTCGAACGGCATGCTGTGCTCGGCCTCCGAGCTGCAGCTGGCCGACGAGAGCGACGGCATCCAGGAACTGCCGCCGGAGATCCCGGTCGGCACGCCGGTGGCCCGGCTGTTCGGGGCCGAGCCGGTGATCGATTTCGAGGTCACGCCCAACCGGCCGGACTGGCTGGGCGTCGCCGGGATCGCGCGCGACCTGGCGGCGGCGGGCGTCGGCACGCTGAAGCATTTCGACATCGCCGTGGTGCGCGGGGCCTTTCCGTCGCCGGTCTCGGTGCGGCTGGAGGCCCCCGAGATGTGCCCGGTCTTCGCCGGCCGCGTGATCCGGGGCGTGACCAACGGGCTGTCGCCGGCCTGGCTGCAGACCCGGCTCCAGGCCATCGGCCTGCGCTCGATCAACCGGCTGGTCGATGTCACCAATCTGATCGCCTATGACCGGGCGCGACCGCTGCACGTCTATGACCTTGCCAAGCTGGTCGGGACCGAGATCGTCGTGCGCGCCGGCCAGGTCTCGACCGGCAGCGCCCATATCGCCGCCGGTACGCCCGAGCATCTGATCGCCCTCGACGGCAAGACCTATGAGATCGGCGCGGACCAGTGCGTCGTCGCCGACGCCATGGGCGAGCGCCCGATCGGCCTGGGCGGGGTCATGGGCGGCGTCTCGACCGGTTGTTCGGACGAAACGACCGACGTCTTTCTGGAAAGCGCCTGGTTCGACCCGATCGTCACCGCCCAGACGGGGCGCAGCCTGACCATTAGCTCGGACGCCCAGTACCGGTTCGCGCGCGGCGTCGATCCGGCCTCGGTGGTGCCCGGCCTGGAGCTGGCGACGCGGCTGATCCTGGACCTGTGCGGCGGCGAGCCCTCCGAGGTGGTCGTGGCCGGCCAGGCCCCGGCCGATCCCGCCCCCTTCGCCTTCGACCCCGCCTATGTGCAGCGCCTGTCCGGCATGACCCTGGACGACGACCGCATCGGTACCATCCTGGGCCAGCTCGGCTTCCGGGTCACGGCCGCCGCGCCGGGCCAGGCCGAACCCTGGACCGTGACCCCGCCGTCGTGGCGGCGCGATGTCGAGGGCCGGGCCGATCTGGTCGAGGAGGTCACCCGCATCCACGGCTTCCAGCACCTGCCGTCCACCCCCCTGCCGGATCAGGGCTCGCCGTCGAAGGGCGTGCTGAACCCGCGCCAGACCCGGGTGCGGATCGCCCGCCGGGCCCTGGCGGCCCTGGGCTATTCGGAGGCCGTCACCTGGTCGTTCACCCGGCGCGACATCGCCGGCCTGTTCGGCGGCGGGGACGCGCGGCTGGTGGTCGACAACCCGATCGCCTCGGACCTGGACTGCATGCGCCCGTCGATCCTGCCCAACCTGATCCAGGCGGCGGCGCGCAACGCCGCGCGCGGCCATGCCGACGTCGCCCTGTTCGAGATCGGGCCCATCTATCTGGGTGACCAGCCGGGCGACCAGCGGACCGTCATCGCGGGCCTGGTCTCGGCCCGGGCCGCGCGGCACTGGACCGGCGCGGGCGAGGATCCCCTGTTCGGGCTGAAGGGTGACCTGATGGCCGTGCTGGAGGCCATCGGTGCCCCGGTCGCCTCGTTGCAGCTGGCCCAGGGGTCGAACCGCGACTGGTGGCATCCGGGCCGGTCGGCGCGCCTGCAGCTGGGGCCCAAGACCGTCATCGCCGAGTTCGGGGCGGTGCACCCGCGCGTGCTCAAGGCGCTGGACGCCGACGGGCCGATGCTGGCCTTCGAGATCGTCCTCGACGCGGTGCCGGAGCCGAAATCCAAGGGCACCAAGGCGCGCGGCAACGCCGACCTGCCCAATCTGATGCCCCTGACCCGCGACTTCGCCTTCGTCGTCGCCGACGATCGGGCGGCGGGCGATCTGGTGCGGGCGGTGCAGGGGGCGGACAAGGCCCTGATCGCCGAGGTCCGGGTGTTCGACGTCTATCGCGGACCGGGCGTGGACGAGGGCTTCAAGTCGGTCGCCCTCGAGGTCGTGATCCAGCCGCGCGAGGCCACCCTGACCGAGGCCGAGATCGAGGCCCTGTCGGCGCGCGTCGTGGCGGCCGCTGAAAAGCTGGGTGCGCGCCTCAGGTCCTGAGCCGTCGACGGTCAACAGGAAATCCGGGCTCCCGCCGTCTGCGAAGGTGTCACGCGCGCCAGCCAGCCCGCCGGGTAAGGTCTGGTTAACCCTGAAGCCGCAAGGCTGCCGTAAAAGGCGACGACTGTATGGTCACGCCTGATTGGCCGACTCGTCCGGGGACCACACCATGCACCGCCGCCACCTGATCCAGACCGGTTTCGCCGCCACGGCCCTGACGGCGCTCGGGGCCTGCGCCTCGACCGCGCAGCAGCCGAACGATCCGCGCTATCCGATCGCCTCGGACACCACGGCCAATGCCTATACGGCCGACGAACTGGTCGCCGCCGGTTCGCGCGAACTGGGCATCGCGGCCGAGGCCATGGGCGCGGCGATCGAGCGGATCTTCGCCGACCAGGGCGACCGCCCCACCGCCTATATCGCGGGCGAGGAGGCGGCCGGCGCCGCCGGCATCGGCCTGCGTTACGGCCGCGGGGCCCTGCACATGAAGGACCTGTCAGCCTCGCAGGAGGTGTTCTGGCAGGGCATCTCGATCGGCTGGGACATCGGCGGCAACGCCAGCCGGGTCTTCACCCTGTGCTACGGCCTGTATGCGCCGGACGCCATCTATCGCCGCTATCCGGGGGTCGAGGGTTCGGCCTATCTGGTCGGGGGCGTGGGGGTGAACTACCAGCGCGCCGACGGCATCGTCCTGGCCCCGGTCCGCACCGGCGTCGGCCTGCGCCTGGGGGCCAACGTCGGCACCATGGCCTACAGCCGCCAGCGGAACCTGCTGCCGTTCTAGGGAGCCCTCTCCCTTGGGGAGAGGGTAGCTTCGAGCCCCTCCCGCCACGTCGGATACAGCGGTCGCCAGCCCAGCTCCGCCTTGGCGCGGGCGTTCGAGATGCGTTTGGATTCGAGGTAGAACCGCCGCATCCCCTCGGACACCGAGGGATCGGTCCAGTCGACCTCGGGCGGGCTGGGCAGGCCCATGCGGGCGGCGGCCCAGCTCATGACCACGTCGGCGGACGATGGCGCGTCGTCGGTCAGGTTATAGGCGGCCCCCGGGTGCGGCCGGGCCATCGAGGCGAACATGCCGGACACCGCGTCCTCGACATGGACCCGGTTGAAGATCTGGCCAGGCTTCTTGACGATCCGGGCCGAGCCGTCGCGCAGCCGGTCGACCACTGACCGGCCGGGGCCGTAGATGCCGGGCAGGCGGAAGATCTGCACCGTCAGCCCCATGCCGCGCCCGGCGTCCAGCCAGTCGGCCTCGGCCCGGACCCGGCGCGCGCCCTCCAGACTGGCGGCGTTCAGGGCGTCGTCCTCGAACACCCAGCCGCCCGCCCGGTCGCCATAGACGGCGGTGGAGGAGATATAGCCGATCCAGTCGGGATAGGCGGCGCTGGCGCTGAGGGCCGGCAGAAGGCCCCGAAGGCCGGGGCAGCCGCGCGCATCGGGCGGGGCGGTGATCAGGATGGCGGAGGCCCCGGCGACGGCGGCCTGCAGGCTCGCGGCGTCGTCCGGATCGACCGCAGCGATGCCGTCGGCCGCCAGAGCGGCGCGCCGGGCGGCGTCGCGCGAGGTGGCGATCACGCCCATGCCCCGGGACAGCGCCTCACGCGCGACGCCCTGTCCCAAATAGCCGGCCCCGAAGATCAGCAGCGACGGGGACGTCATGGGGGCGGTCAGCCGACGACCTTCACGCGCGCCGGGCGCGGCTCGGCGGGGCGCGACGTCGGGGTCGCACAGGCCGGGGCGGCCTTGAGGGCTTCGGCCCGGGTGCCGTTCCAGGCGGAGACGCAGGGGATCTTGCTGCAGTCGGCGCGGTCGGCATAGCGGCGGGCGATGTCTGTGACGTCGGCCATCAGACCCTCGGCCAGGGTGATGGGCTTCAGCCCCAGGTCGCGGAACTGGTCGTTGGCGACGACCAGCTCGTTCTCGTCGGCCTCCTGCCTCGGATTGGCGACATTGTGGATCTCGGCCCCGGTCATGCCGGCGACCAGGGCGGCCAGGTCGCGGACCCGGCGGCTTTCGGTCATCTGGTTGAGGATCTTGACCCGTTCGCCCGATTTCGGCGGGTTCTTCAGCGCCAGCTCGACGCAGCGCACC
Organism: Brevundimonas sp. LM2; assembly: GCF_002002865.1. Lineage (NCBI taxonomy): Bacteria > Pseudomonadati > Pseudomonadota > Alphaproteobacteria > Caulobacterales > Caulobacteraceae > Brevundimonas > Brevundimonas sp. LM2. Next base: position 521,191 of record NZ_CP019508.1, read on the forward strand.
GTGTCCTGGATGTGGATGAAGGCCCGGGTCTGGCCGCCCGTGCCGTGCACCGTCAGCGGATGGCCCAGCGCGCCCTGCATCAGGAACCGGTTCAGCACCGTGCCGTAGTCGCCGTCATAGTCGAACCGGTTGATCAGACGCTCGTCCAGCCGGGTCTCCTCGGTCTGAGCCCCCCAGACGATCCCCTGGTGCAGGTCGGTGATCCGGACGCCGTCGTTCTTGGCGTAGAACTGAAACAGCAGGGCGTCCTGGGTCTTGGTCATATGATAGATTGAGCCCGGATTGGGCGGAAACAGGATCTCCTGCTCGGTCGGGCCGAAATCGGTCTGGACCGTGACGGTCAGATAGCCCTCGGGAATGCGCAGACCGGCGGTGGTGTAGCCATAGACCCCCATGGTCCCCAGGTGGGCCAGGTGGACGTCCAGCCCGCTCTCGACGATGGCGGCCAGCAGATGGTTGGTGGCGTTGATGTTGTTGTCGACGGTGTAGAGCTTGTGCCGCGCCGACTTCATCGAATAGGGGGCGGCGCGCTGCTCGGCGAAATGGACCACGCTGTCGGGCGTCTCGTCGCGGATCAGGGCGACCAGGCCGTCGAAATCCTTGCCGACGGTCAGGTCGACGAAGCCGATGTCGCGCCCGGAGACCTCTTTCCAGGCCGCGATCCGGTCCTGGATCGTACCGATCGGGGTCAGGGACTGGACGCCCAGTTCCACGTCGATGTCGCGGCGGCTCAGATTGTCGACGATCACGACCTCCCAGCCCCGCGCCGACAGATGCAGCGCCGTCGGCCAGCCGCAGAATCCATCCCCGCCCAGAACCAGAACCTTCATGCCGACGCTTCCTCTGTGTTTCGCACAGGCCTAGCCGATGCGGACCGAAGGACAAAGCGTGGCAGTTTCGCCCATACCCCGCGAGGGGGCCGGCGAAGCGGTCAGATCATGTCCGACAGGGCGGCGCGGGCGGCTTCCCCCAGAGTGGCGTGATTCAAGGCATAGGCCACGTTGGCGCGCAGCAGGCCGACGGGGTCGCCGCAGTCGTAGGTCGCGCCCTCATACTCCAGGGCGTGAAAATCCTTGACCTTCATCAGCCGGGCCATGGCGTCGGTCAGCTGGATCTCGCCACCGGCGCCGGTCTGCTGGTCGGCCAGCAGGGGGAAGATGTCGGGCGTCAGGATGTACCGACCGGAGATGAACAGGTTCGACGGCTCGGTGCCCAGCGGCGGCTTCTCGACCATGCCGGTCATGCGGTTCAGCCGGCCGTCCTGACCGTCGAGGGCGACGATGCCGTATTTGTGCGTCTCGCCGGCCGGGGCCTGCTCGACCACGACGACGTTGCCGCCGGTCTGTTCATGGGCGGCGATGGCCTGTTTCAGGGCGGGCGTGTCGGCCATCATCAGCATGTCGGGCAGGATGACGGCGAAAGGCTCGTCGCCGATCAGGTCGCGGGCGCAGAAGACGGCATGGCCCAGACCCAGGGGGGCCATCTGACGAACGAAGCTCATCTCGCCGGGATTCGGCAGGTCGGCGGTGACCAGTTCCAGGATCGCGTCCTTGCCCTTGGCCTTCAGGATGCTCTCCATCTCGACCGCATGGTCGAAATAGTCCTCGATCGACCCCTGACCGCGCCCGACGACGAAGATGATGTGCTCGATGCCCGAGGCCCGCGCCTCGTCGACGATATGGGCCAGGATGGGCCGGTCGAACACATTCAGCATGTTCTTGGGCGTGGTCTTGGCGGCGGGCAGGATGCGTGTGCCCAGGCCAGCAACAGGCAGCACGGCCTTGCGGACGCGCGACGACGATTGGCTCATGCGTGTGGTTCCCCTGACAGCAAGGCGACCCTAACGCATGTCGCGGGTTTTCGAAGCCCGGCCGAACAAGAAATTTACTCGACGGTGACCGACTTGGCGAGGTTCCGGGGCTGGTCGACGTCGGCCCCCTTCACCACGGCCACATGATAGGCCAGCAACTGGATCGGGGCCGACATGACCAGGGCCGAGACCAGCGGGTCGCTGGCCGGGGCGGTCACCACCACCTTGGCGCCGGCCGGGGCGTGTTTGGCACCCTCGGGGTCGGTGATGAAGACCACCTGCCCGCCGCGCGCCATGACCTCGCTCATGTTCGAGGCCGATTTCTCGAACCAGCTGTCATAGGGGGCCAGGATGATGATCGGCGTCGCCTCGTCGACCAGGGCGATGGGGCCGTGCTTCAGCTCGCCGGCGGCATAGCCCTCGGCGTGGATATAGCTGATCTCCTTGAGCTTCAGCGCCCCCTCCATGGCCAGGGCCGACATCGGGCCGCGACCGAGGTAGAGAACGTCGCGCGCCTTGGCGATCTCTCCGGCGATCTCCTTGATCGACCCCTCCAGGCCGATGGCCTCGGCGATCAGGCGGGGGGCCCCCAGCAGGACGCGGACCAGACGCTGCTCCTCGGCCGCGTCGATCCGGCCGCGCGCCCGGGCGGCGGCGATGGCGAGGGCGATCATGACCGAGACCTGGGCGGTGAAGGCCTTGGTCGAGGCCACGCCGATCTCCGGCCCGCAGTGGATCGGCCAGACCACGTCGGCCTCGCGGGCGATGGTGGATTCGGTGGCATTGACGATGGCGGCGGTCTTCATGCCCGCGCCGGCGCAGTGGCGGAAGGCGGCCAGGGTGTCGGCGGTCTCGCCCGACTGGGACATGGCGATGGCCAGGGCATTGGCGCGCAGCGCCGGCTGGCGGTAGCGGAATTCCGAGGCGATCTCGACGTCCACAGGCAGGTCGGCCAGCTGTTCGATCAGATAGCGGCCGATCATCCCGGCGATGTAGGAGGTGCCGCAGGCGACGATCTGGATCCGCTCCAGCCCGGCGAAATCGACCTCGCCCGGAATGGCCGTGCGGCCGTTCAGGGCGTCGACATAGGCGGCGATGGTGTGCTGGCACCCCTCCGGCTGATCATGGATCTCCTTCTCCATGAAGTGGCGGAAATTGCCTTTCTCCATCAGCACGGCCGAGGCGGGCACGATCTTGATCGGCCGAACCACGGGCGCGCCCGACCCGTCGAAGATGCGCGCCCCGCCGTGGGTGACGAGGACGTAGTCCCCGTCTTCCAGATAGGTCACCCGGTTGGTGAAGGGCCCGAGGGCCAGGCCGTCCGAGCCGACGAACATCTCGCCGTCGCCGTGGCCGATGGCCAGGGGCGGTCCGTTGCGGGCGGCCAGGATGACCTCGTCCTCGCCCGAGATCAGCACGCACAGGGCAAAAGCCCCCGACAGACGGTCCAGCGTCGCCTTGAACGCCGCCAGAGGCTCCAGCCCGCTAGCCAGCTCCGAATCCAGCAGGTGGGCGACCACCTCTGTGTCGGTGTCCGACTGAAACACCCGGCCGGCGGCGATCAGCTCGGCCTTCAGCTCGGCGAAATTCTCGATGATGCCGTTGTGGACCACCGCCACCCGTCCGGCGATGTGGGGGTGGGCGTTGCGCTCGGTCGGGGCCCCGTGGGTCGCCCAGCGGGTGTGGCCGATGCCGGTCTGGGCGACCAGGGGATGGGCGGCCAGCACCGCCTCCAGCTCCCGCAGCTTGCCGGGCGCGCGGCGGCGCTCCAGCACGCCGTCGACCTGGGCGGCGATGCCGGCGGAATCATAGCCGCGGTACTCCAGCCGCTTCAGGCTTTCGACCAGCCGGTCCGCGACCGGTTTCGTTCCGACGATGCCGATGATGCCGCACATGGATGGGTGTTCTCGCTCGCAGGCCCGCTTGGTGTCGAGGATGACGGACGGGATCGTCTGCTCTAGGACCAGTTTGCACGGCCGACACCTAAAAACCGGTTTCGCCAGATTTCCGGTGTCAGATGCCGGTCAGACGACACGTCACGGAGGACCGCCTTGGGCGAGCGCAAATATTTCGGCACCGACGGCATTCGCGGTCGCGCCAACACCAGTCCCATGACGGCCGAGATCGCGCTGCGCGTCGGCCTCGCGGCGGGCAGGCTGTTCATGTCGGGTGACGACCGCCGTCATCTGGTGGTGATCGGCAAGGACACGCGGCTGAGCGGCTATATGATCGAACCGGCCCTGGTGGCGGGCTTCGCCTCGGTCGGCATGGACGTGCGCACCTTCGGCCCGATCCCTACACCCGGCGTGGCCATGATGACCCGCTCCATGCGGGCGGACCTGGGGGTGATGATCTCGGCCTCGCACAACGACTATGCCGACAACGGCATCAAGCTGTTCGGCCCGGACGGCTACAAGCTGTCGGACGAGATCGAGCTGCAGATCGAGGCGATGATGGACGCCGGCCTGGACGAGGGCCTGGCCCCGTCGAACCGGCTGGGCCGGGTCAAGCGCATCGACGACGCCCCGCCCCGCTATATCGAGATCGCCAAGGCGGCCTTTCCGCGCCACCTGTCGCTGTCGGGCCTGCGCATCGCCGTGGATTGCGCCAACGGGGCCGGATACCGGGTCGCGCCCACCACCCTGTTCGAACTGGGGGCGGAGGTCTGCGCCGTGGGGGTGTCGCCGAACGGGACCAACATCAACGCCGACTGCGGCTCGACCCATCCGGAGACCCTGGCGGCGGCGGTCAAGCAATACCGCGCCGACATCGGCATCGCCCTGGACGGGGACGCCGACCGGCTGATCATCTGCGACGAGACCGGCAAGGTGGTCGACGGCGACCAGATCATGGCCCTGATCGGCCGCGACTGGGCCCGGCGCGGGCAGCTGAAGGGCGGGGGCGTGGTCGCCACGGTCATGTCCAATCTCGGCCTCGAACGGGCGCTGAAGGCCGACGGCCTGACGCTGGAGCGGACCAAGGTCGGCGACCGCTATGTGATGGAGCGGATGCGCGAGGGCGGGTTCAACCTGGGCGGCGAACAGTCCGGCCACCTGATCCTGCACGACCATGCCACCACGGGCGACGGCCTCATGGCGGCGCTCCAGGTCCTGGCGGTCCTGGTCGAGAGCGGCCAGCCCATGAGCGAGCTGGCGCGCCAGTTCGAGCCGGTCCCGCAACTGCTGCAGAACGTGCGGTTCAACGGCGGCAAACCGCTGGAGAACGCCGCGGTCAAGGCGGCCATCGCCGAGGGCGAGGCCGTCCTGAACGGTCAGGGGCGCCTGCTGGTCCGGCCCTCCGGCACGGAGAAGCTGATCCGGGTCATGGCCGAGGGCGACGACGGGGCCCTGGTCAAACGGGTGGTCGCCGATGTGGCCGCGGCGGTGAAGGCCGCGGGCTAAACGGTCGCACCCGTGCCTTAAATCAATGTTCAGCCTGGGCACGCCATAGGATGCCCATGGAGCGTGTTGCGGCGGACAACGATGCGGCGGTCGTCTATCGGACGTGGGACGTCTTGCGTCGGCCGATCTGGATGTTCGATCCCGTCTCCGGCCGGGGCGTCTACGCCAACCGCCCGGCCCTGGCCCTGTGGGGCTCGGACACGCTCGAGGCCCTGCTGGCGCGCGACTTTTCCAACCTGTCGCCGGCCGTCCAGGCCCGGACCCACCGCTTGGTTCAGACGACGGCGGGAGGCGAGTCGGTTAACGAGCTCTGGACCTTCTACCCCAACGGCCGGCCGATCACGGTCCAGGCGACCATCTCCACCCTGATCCTGGAGGGAGGCTGGCCCGTCCTGCTGTTCGAGGCCTCCGCCGTCGCCATCGAGCCGGCGGAGAGCCGCGCCGTCGAGGCCTTGCGGCACACCACGACCCTGATCTCGCTGTTCGGACAGGACGGGCAGCCGCTGTTCGCCAATCCAGGGGCCTTCGCCGCCTATGCGGACGAGACCCTGGGGTTCGCGGACCGCTTCGTGCGGCACGCGGTGGCGGACGCCCTGTGGCAGCGCGCCCTGGACGACCGCCGGGCCGTCGATGTCTGCGAGGTCCGGACGCTCGAAGGGCGCCGCTGGCACCATATGGTGCTGACGACGACGCTCGACCCGGTCACCGGCGAGACCGGCCTGCTGCTGAACGAGCAGGACGTGACGGCCCGGGTCGAGGCGGAACAGGCGCGGGCCGCGGCCGAGCAGAAGGCGGCCATGGCCGAGACCCGGCGCCGCTTCCTGTCCGACATGTCGCATGAGCTGCGCACGCCCCTGAACACCATCCTCGGCTTCGCCGAGGTCATGGCCCACGAGGGCCTGCCCCAGCGGACGCTGGACCAGGTCAGCCGGATCAGCGGGGCCGGGCATCGGCTGCATGCCCTGGTCAATGAGATGATCGACAGGTCGGAAAGCGACGACCTGTCAGACGGCGCGACGGCGACGACGGTCCCGAGGATCGGGTCGGCGGAGTCCGGCAAGGGGGGCGAAGCGGACGGCGGGGTGGGGCCTCGGGTCCTCTATGTCGACGACAACGAGAACAACCGGACCCTGGTGGTCACCATCCTGGCGACCCAGGGCCTGGTCTGTGAAACCGCCGAGGACGGGCTGCAGGGGCTGGCGGCGGTGGAGCAGGGCGACTTCGACCTGATCCTGATGGACATCGCCATGCCGGTGATGGACGGGGTCGAGGCCTCGCGGCGGATCCGGGGCCTGGACGGCCCCAAGCGCGCGTTGCCGATCGTGGCCGTCACGGCCAACACCCTGCCCGAACAGCTCCAGGCCTATGCCGAGGCGGGCATCAACGACTGTCTGCCCAAGCCCATCAGCATGGTGGGGCTGCTGACGATGGTTTCGGCCTGGGGTTCGGTCGGCGCGGTCGAGCGGGAGGCCCCGGTGCAGGCGCGCGCCTAGGCCGTCGCGTCGCCGCAGAGCGCCGCCACGACGTCCTCGATCCGCTTGCGGATGTCCGGCACGGCGATGGTTTCCCAGAAGGCGGCGCGGGCCGGGGGGCCCAGAACGAACAGCCGGTCGTCGGGAACGCCCCCGGCCCCCCGCACGCGGCCGTCGGGGTCCAGATCGAGGCCGAGCCTCAGCGGATCCAGCCGCGCCCGACCCGAGGCGATCAGCGGCGCGGTCAGGGGGTCGAGGTCCGGGGCATGGCCGGGACCGGTGCAGTCGATCAGCCAGGAAGCGGCCAGGGCCGGGCGGTGTGGTCCCCGGCGCGGGGTCCAGTCGACCGCCACGCCGTCGCCGTCCGCGACAACCGTTCCAGCCCGACCGGCCAGAATCCGCAGACGATCCTCCGCGTCCAGCCGCGCCAGCACGGCGGCGACGGCCGGGGCGATCCGGTGACGATGGACGTCCCACCAGGGGCGCAGATGGCGGACGATCTGCCCCCGCATTCGCAGGTCCGCCTGGGTCCACAGGTCGGCGGTCACCGGACGCAGACCCTCCATCAGCTCGCGCCAGCCGCCGAGGCCCGCCAAGCGTCGGGCCTCGCCGAGGCGCAGCGACAGGGGGCCGGCGCGGAGCGCCTCGGTCGGGGGCGTCGGGGCGTCCGGCCGGGGCGCATGGCTGCGGGGCAGCAGGCCGCGTCGGGACAGGGCCGTGGCCCGGCCGCGCCAGCCCCGGGCGTCGAGGGCGAGCAGGACGTCGACCATGGTCAGGCCCGTGCCGATGATCAGGACGTCGTCGCCGGGCGCGATCCGGTCCAGCGCGCCGGGGGCCCAAGGGTCGGGCATGACCCGGTTCGAGGCGGCCGCGCCGCCGGCGGTCCTCGGCGCCGGATTGCCGGTGGCCAGGACCACGGCGTCCGCGGCGACGAGGGTCTGATCCTTCAGGCGCACGCCTTCGGCCTCGACGGCGCAGACCTCGCCCACGATCCTGCGGATCTTCCCGGGATGCGCGGCCTCGACGTCGGCCAGGCGGGCCTGGACATAGAGGCCGAACAGGCGGCGCGGGGCGAAGCCGTCCGGGTCGGCCAGGGCGGGGTGGCGCTCTTCCAGCCAGCGCAGGAAATCGTCCGGCCGCTCGGCCAGGGCCCCCATCCGGCCGGAGCGCACGTTCAGAAGATGGCCGTCGAACGGGGTCGAATAGGCCACGCCCAGGCCGAAATCCGGCGTGGCGTTGATCAGGGTCGAGGCCACGCCGCTTTCGGCCAGGCGGGCGGCCAGCATGGCCCCGGTGAAGCCCCCGCCGACGATGGCCACGTTGTCGATTCGTCCGGCCACGCCCGCTCCCGCTCTCAGCCGCGGTTCTGGACCGGTGCGCAGATGCGGTCAAACCGGGGTCGGATCATGCCGCAGCGCCGTCCGTTGGCGCTGCGCGAATGGACGGCGTGGTCACTGACGAAAGGGGAACGGTCAGGACCGAAGCGGGCGTGGCGAAGGCGGCCGGTACGCCGCACCGTCCGGCCTTCGAAGGACCGGTGGTCGGCCCTTCACCCCTGTGAGGGATCTTCGCCATGTTCCATCCCGCCGCCCTGATCGCCGCCGCGATCCTGTTCGCTCCGCCTGCCGTCGCTGGCCAAAGCGATCCGACCGCCTCGGTGCGCCTCACCTTCGAGACCGGGGCCCAGACCGGCGCGGTCATGGTGGCCCTGTATGACCAGGCGACCTATGCGGAAGGGGCCCCGATCCGATCGGCGCGGATCGATGTCGCGGCCGGGGAGGCTTCGGTCGCCTTCGACGGCCTGGCCGACGCCGACTATGCCGTGAAGGCCTTCCACGACGTCAACGGCAACGGCCGCATGGACACCAATCCCTTCGGCCTGCCGATCGAGCCCTTCGCCTTCTCCAACAACGCGGTCGGCAACATGGGCCCCGCGGACTGGGATCGTGCCCGGCTCCCCGTCTCGGGCCAGACCGTCCAGACCATCAACATCCGCTGACCCCCAAAGACGGAGCGCATTGAAATGACCCCCTCCCGCCGAACCTTCCTGCTGAGCGCCGCCGCCCTCTCGGCCGCCGTGGCCACGCCCGAGCGCGTCCGGGCCGCGATCGCCCGGGAGGCCGCCGCACCCTGGGCCCTGGCCACCGCCGATCTCGACGGTGACGTGTCGCCGCGCGCGATGCGTCTGGTCCACGGCCGGTCGCCGATGGGCCTGGAAGGCACGCTGTTCCGCAACGGCCCCGGCCGGTTTCGACGTCCGGGCGGCTCGGCCACCCACTGGTTCGACGGCGACGGTCTGATGCGGTCGTTCACCATGGCCGACGGTGGCGTGACCCTGGCGGCCCGGTTCGCCGACACGCCCAAGCGCCGCACCGAGACGGAGCTCGACGCGGTGGTCACCCCCGGTTTCGGCACCGCAGGCGACGCCCGCGCCCGGGTCGGGTCCAACGACGACGCCAATGCCGCCAACACCGCCGTCATGGTGACCGGCGATGCGGTCTGGGCCCTGTGGGAAGGCGGCTCGCCTTTGGCCATGGATCCCGCCACCCTGGCCACCGAGGATTTCGTCACCCTGCGTCCGGACCTGAAGGGCATGCCGTTCCAGGCCCACCCCCGGTTCGCGCCGGACGGCACGGTCTGGAACGTCGGCACCAACGGCGACCAGGCGATCGTCTGGCATCTGAACCGCGACGGCAGCCTGATCGACGCCCAGGTCCTGACCCTGCCGCGTGCCAGCTATCTGCACGACTTCACCGCCACCGAGCGATCGCTGGTCTTCGTGCTGCAGCCGTGGGTGTTCGATCACCGGGGCATGCCCTTCCTGACCCAGTTCGCGTGGAAGCCGGAGCTGGGTACCCAGGTCCTGGTCGTCGACAAGGCGGACCTGACCCGGACGCGGCTGTTCGAGCTCGAGACCTTCGCCTTCTTCCACCTCGGCGACGGGTGGGAGGAGGCGGACGGCACGATCCGGTTCGACGTGGCCGCCAATGTCGACAACACCTTCGCGGTCGAGGGCGCGCGGGTGCTGGTGGCGGGGCGCGGCTCCGTGCCGGGGGCGCCCAGCGTGCTGAAGCTGGTGACCCTGCATGCCGACGGCCGGGCGGAGATGGCGTCGTCCGGGGTGACGGCGGAGTTCCCCAAGGGCGACCCGCGCCGGGCCGGTCTGGCCCGCGACCTGACCGTGCATGTGGCGGGCGAACGCGGCGGTCGACCCCTGCCGAACGGTCTGGCGATCCAGGACTGGCGCACGGGCCGCAGGCACGGCTTCGCTTTCGACGACACGCAGATCCTGGAGGAGGCGGTGTTCGTGCCCAAACCGGGCACCACGGCCGAGCGCGACGCCTGGCTGGTCGCGCCGTCGATCAACCTGGCCGAGGGCGTCACCGAACTGCATGTGTTCGATGTGGCCCATGTCGAAGATGGACCGATGGCCACTTGGCGCGCCGACGTCGCCCTGCCGGCCGGCTTCCATGGGGCGTGGAAAGGCTAGTACCAGCCCGCCGCGCGCAGGGCTCGGGCATAGCGGCGGCTGACCGGGGCGGTCAGACCGCCGTCCAAGGTCAGGGTGGCGCGGCCGTCGCCCCGGGCGACCTCGCGCACGGCGTCCCGCGCGACCCACCAGCTGCGATGGGTCTGGGAGCCTTCCAGCCCCTCAAGCTCGTCGAGGGCGTCGGACAGCCGCATCAGGATCAGGTCGGAGCCCCGGTCGGTGTGGATGCGCAGATAGTGGTCCTCGGCCTGGACGGCGCGGATGGCGGCCCCGCGCAGCCTCGGGGGCAGGCGATCGGGAAAGCGTGGGGCGGGGGTCCCGGTCGGCGCCGCGTGGGTCTGGACCGGCTGGGCCCGTCCCAGGAAGACGTTCAGGGCGCTCATCACGGCGGTGATCAACAGAACCGGCCCAACCATCAGCGGCAGGACGGGCAGGGACGGGCCCCGGCCGGCGAAGATCAGGCTCGTGGCGCACCACACCAGCAGTGCGACCGGGCCGGTGATCGTGGCGGTCAGGGCCGCGACCGCCAACCAGGGCCGCGTGTCCAGGTCGATCCATCGGTCGACGAGGCGCGAGCAGACATGGCCCCACAGCGCGCCCGACAGCATGATCGGGATCCAATAGGCCAGCCTCAGCCACAGCGGCGCCTCGACCGTGCCGAAAGCCCCGGTCAGGGCCAGGACCACGCTCGCCGCGGCCGCCAGCGCCTGTCCTCGCGCAAGGCCGACCCCCAGCGGGCGGACCCGGGGACGCGCCGGCGTTGCAAGCGTTGCAGTCATGACTGGACGGGGGGCTCCGACGGGTGGCATCAAGGGGCGGGGCGAGCGCAGACTACCAAAAGGGGTTTCGATGAAATTGGCAATCGCGGCCATGGTTCTGGGCTCGGCTTCGCCTGCCGTGGCGTCGGACCTGACTTTGGACATCGCCACACCCGGTCGAGGTGGGGCGATCGCGGTCGCGGTCTACTCTGACGCCGCCGCTTTCCGTCGGGGCGAGGGTGCTTTGATGATGCGGACGGTGCCGTGCAACGGCACCGGCACGACCGCCGTGGTCCTGAAGGGCCTGCCCCCCGGACGCTACGCCGTCGCGGCCTTTCACGACACCGATGGGGACGGCGACCTCAGTCTCTGGCCGATCGGTGTGCCGAAGGAGGCCTATGGCTTTTCCAACAACGCCCGAGGCCGCTTCGGGCCTCCGCCGTTCGAGGCTGCGGCGATCGATCTTCCCGCAGGCGGAATCCGACGCGCGATCGCGTTAAGATAGGCGGCATCAGGGAGGCGACGCTGTCTGCGGATTGCAGACCGCGCGAAAGCCCGCCGCCGCGAACCGCACCATATAGTCACAGGCGGTTTCCAGGTCGCCGGACCGGCAGAGCCCCCCGGACAACCGGTCCAGACGTCCGGTCTCGCCCAGGGTCAGGGTCAGGGCACCCGACAGGTTGTGATAGGCCCAGTAGAGATCCACCTCCCGCGTCTCGGGCAGGACCTCTCGGATCAATTCGATCAGACGGCGGATCGCCGGGTCGAAATAGCGGGCCATGGTCTCGCCGCCGAAGGTCGGGTTGGCGTTGGTCTGGGCCACCAGGGCGGCGTAGTGTTTCCAGCCCGGGCCCCCCTTCAGCGACCACTGGAACGGCGGGTCCAGAAAGGCCCGCAGCAGGCCCTCCAGCGTCATCGCGCCCGGATGAGCCAGGGCATAGCGGTTGATGGCGTCCACCCGCTCGTTGTTCCAGACCTCGGCCCGACGCAGGAAGACAGCGTCGAAGAGCTCCCGCTTGGCCCCGAAATAATAGTGGACCAGGGCCGTATCGACCCCCGCCTCGCGCGCCACCTCGCGGATCGTCACCCCATAGAAGCCGTGTTTCGAGAACAGATCCTCAGCGGCGTCGAGGATGGAGGCGCGGGTGTCGCCGCCGGCAGCCTCGGCCTGCTGCTTGGGGGGCCGGCCCCGGCGGGCCGGGGTCGCAGGCTTCGAAGGCGAGGCATCGCGCTGGGTCATCCGCTCACGCTAGGCCCGGCCGCCCGCTCGGTGCAACGGCGCCACAGCCGCCGCGGACTTTCCGCCGGGGAAGCGCAGCCGTTTGACACGGCCGGGAAACGGCGTCAGTTTCGCTGAAAATCACCGAACGCTGAATAAAGGCGTCGGGGCTGGAAACGACACAACAGGAATGGAATTTCACATGAACAGATTCATGAAGAGCGCCCTGCTGGCCGGCGCGGCGTGGAGCGCGGCCTCGTCGATGGCGATGGCCCAGGACGTCGCCCCGCAGGACGAGCAGACCGCGCTGGACGACGTCGTCGTCACCGCCCGCCGCCGCGACGAACAGTTGAAGGACGTGCCGGTCGCCGTCTCGGCCCTGTCGTCCGAACAGCTTGAGCGCACCGGTGCCACCGACATCACCGCCCTGCAGCAGCAGACGCCCAATGCCACGGTGCAGATCGCGCGGGGGTCCAACTCGACCCTGATCAGCTTCATCCGCGGGGTGGGGCAGCAGGACCCGCTGTGGGGCTTCGAGCCCGGCGTCGGCCTCTATATCGACGACGTCTATGTGGCGCGGCCGCAGGGTGCGGTGCTGGACATCTTCGACATCGACCGCATCGAGGTCCTGCGCGGGCCGCAGGGCACCCTGTACGGCCGCAACACCATCGGCGGCGCGATCAAATACGTGACAAAGCGGCTGGGCGACGAGCCGACCATCCTGATGCGCGGCACGATCGGCAGCTACAACCAGGCCGAGGGTCTGGTCTCTGCCTCGACGCCGCTGGGGGAGACGCTGGCGGGGGGCTTCGCCTTCGCCAAATACGATCGCGACGGCTACGGCACCAACCTGTTCACAGGGGCGGACCATTACGACAAGGACGTCACCGCCTTCCGCGCCAGCGCTGAATGGACGCCCAGTGACCAGCTGTTCGTGCGCCTGGCCTATGATCGGGTCGTCGACGATTCCAACCCGCGCCACGGCCACCGCGAGGTCAACTCGACCACCGGCGGCTTCACCCCGCCCGCCGACATCTACGACACCAACGCCGGCGTCCGCGGCGACCAGTCGGTCGAGACCGAAGGCACCTCGCTGACGGCCGAATACGTCGTCAACGACATGCTGACGCTGAAGTCGATCTCGGCCTGGCGCAGCGGCGACACCGCCACCGTCATTGATTTCGACCAGACGCCCCAGCCCTTCCTCGACGTGCCCGCCCTCTATGCCGACGAGCAGTTCACCCAGGAACTGCAGGCGCTGTTCCAGGGCGACAACTGGTCCGGCGTCGCGGGCCTGTACTACATGGACAGCGAGTCCTCGGGCGTGTTCGACACCATCGCCGGCAACCTGGGCGTCTCGATCGCGGCCGCCGGCTATGTGAACACCAAGTCGGTCTCCGCCTTCGCGGATTTCAGCTATGACTTTTCGGATCGGCTGCACGCCTCGATCGGCGGGCGCTATACGCGGGACGACAAGGACGCGGGCGTCCAGCGCTTCTTCTACCTGGGGGCCACCCGTTCGCCCCTGACCGGCGGGGCGGCGCGGCCGATCCTGCAGACCCGCACCAACTACGTCGCCGAGGAGACGTTCGAGAAATTCACGCCCCGCGCCAGCCTGTCCTACGACTTCTCCGAAGACCTCACCGGCTATGCCTCGGTGGGCCAGGGCTTCAAGTCCGGTGGGTGGGACATGCGCGGCGACGCCTCGCTGGTGCCGCAGACCGTCGATGGCTACGACCCCGAGACGGTCACCACCTATGAGATCGGCCTGAAGGGCAGCGCCTTCGCGCGCACCCTGTCGTTCGCCTCGGCCGCCTTCTACTCGGACTACAAGGATCAGCAGATCACCACCCAGCAGGTCGCGACCGCGCCGGCGACCGGCATCGCCTCGGTGGTCGACAACGCCGGAGCCTCGACCATCTACGGCTTCGAGTTCGAGGGACGGGCGATCCTGACCGACAGCCTCAGCTCCAATGTCTCGATCGGCTATCTGAAGAACGAGTTCGACGAGTTCATCACCCTGGTCACGGGGACCCCGGTCGACCTCTCCGGCTCGCGCGAGCCGCAGAACTCGCCCGAATGGTCGGCCTTCTGGGGCGTGACCTGGTCGGGCCCGGTGGCCGGCGGCGATCTCAGCATCACCCCGTCGCTGTCCTACCGGTCGGACTACCACCTGTTCGACGCCCCGGACCCGATCCTGGACCAGGACGCCTATACGCTGGTCGACGTGGCGGCGATCTGGACCGCCCCCAGCGGCCACTATCAGGTCGGTCTGTACGGCAAGAACCTGACCGACGAGCAGTACAAGGTCGGCGGCTACAACTTCGCCGGGGCCAGTTTCAACAACTCGATCTCGGCCTTCTACGGCCCGCCGCGCACCTATTCGGCGCAGCTGACCGTCCGCTACTAGGCGACACGATCGGGAGAGGGGCGGGGGCCGACCGGGCCGCCGCCCTTTTCCTTTTGTCCCCGGACACCGCAAGGCTACGCTCCGGGCAAGGAACGAGAGTCCAGAGGAAACCCCATGACCGACACCGCCGCCGCCGTCCCGGCCCGGCCCGGCTATCGCTACTACGTCCTGGCGGTGCTGATCCTCGTCTATATGCTGAACTTCCTGGACCGGCAGATCATCGGCATTCTGGCGGCGCCGCTGAAGGCGGAGTTCGGTCTGTCCGACAGCCAGTTCGGCCTGCTGGGCGGCATCGCCTTCGCCTCGGTCTATTCCACCCTGGCCATTCCCCTCGCCGCCCTGGCCGACCGGACCAGCCGGGTCTGGATCATGACCGGGGCCCTGGCCGTCTGGTCCGGGTTCACGGCCCTGTGCGGGGTCGCCGGGTCCTTCACCCAGCTGTTCCTGTTCCGCATGGGCGTGGGCGTCGGCGAAGCCGGCGGCGTGGCCCCGGCCTATTCGCTGATCGCCGATTATTTCCCGCCGAACCAGCGGGCCCGGGCCCTGGCCGGCTTCGCCTTCGGCATCCCGCTGGGGACGGCGGCGGGGACCCTGGTGGGCGGGCTGCTGGCGGCGACCTACGGCTGGCGCAGCGCCTTCATCGTCGTCGGCCTGCTGGGCCTGCTGGTCGCGCCCCTGCTGCGCCTGACCATCAAGGATCCGGTGCGGGGCGGAACCGATGCGGCCAGGCCCGCCCTGACGGCCGAACACGCCGCCGCGCCCGTGGTCGTCGCCTCCGACCGAGTCGGGCGGATGGCGTCCCTGGTCCTGCTGGGGCTCGGCGCCGGGTGCCTGGCCCTGGCGGCGCTGAACCAGTTCGCCGGGGTCGCGATCGGCAGCGCCCTGGTCCTGGCCTTCGGCGGGCTGCTGGCCCTGGTCATCGGCGTGTCCTTCTGGATCGCGCGCGCCACGGCATCGGTGGTCCTGCCCAAGCCGAGCTTCTGGCTGCTGGCCCTGGGGGCCGCGTCGTCGTCGGTGTGCGGCTATGGCGTCGCCGGCTGGCTGCCGCTGTTCTTCATGCGCAGCTTCGGGCTGAGCCTGGCCCAGACCAGCGTCTACTATGCCGGCATCGCCCTGATCGGGGGGATGCTGGGGATCTGGCTGGGCGGAGCCATCGCCGACAAGCTGGCCAGGCGCGGCAAGGGGGCCTATCCGCTGACCCCGGCGATCGCCTTCCTGATCTCGGCGCCGTGTTTCATCCTGGCCATGAACGCACCCTGGCTGATCGGCCTGGTCCTGCCGGGTGGCGGGTCCAACGCCCAGCAGCTGATCCTGGCCTTTCTGATCTTCCTGATCCCGACGGGGCTGAACCTGGCCTGGCTGGGGCCGATCACGGCGGCGGTCCAGCACATCGCCCCGGCCCCGATGCGCTCGACGGCCTCGGCCATCTTCCTGCTGTTCAACAACCTGTTGGGGATCGCGGTCGGCTTCTATTATTTCGGCTGGATGAGCGACCTGCTGGCCCCCCGGTTCGGCGAGGAGAGCCTGCGCTGGGCCATCTACACCGGCATGGGCTTCTACCTGATGGCGGCCGTCCTGCTGATCGGGGCGTCGCGGACGCTGAAGCGCGACTGGGTGGACTGAGACCGTTGGGGCGAGACCCCGCCCGGGCCGCGCGACAGAACCACGGTTGCACCCGCGAAGGCCCCTCGCCTATAAGCGCGGCCATCCTTCCCAGCGATCGCGGCGGTCTTTCCATGAACATTCACGAATACCAGGCCAAACAGGTCCTGAAGGGCTTTGGCGCTCCGGTCGCCGCCGGCGTCGCCGTCACCTCGGTCGATCAGGTCGAGGCCGCCGCCCGCTCCCTGCCCGGTCCGCTGTATGTCGTGAAGTCGCAGATCCACGCCGGCGGGCGCGGCAAGGGCAAGTTCAAGGAACTGGGCCCGGACGCCAAGGGCGGCGTGCGCCTGGCCTTCTCGGTCGAGGAAGCCGTGGCCCACGCCAAGGAAATGCTGGGCAACACCTTGGTCACCGCCCAGACGGGCGAGGCCGGCAAGCAGGTCAACCGCCTGTACATCGAGGACGGCGCCGACATCGAGCGCGAGCTGTACTGCTCGCTGCTGGTCGACCGCGCCCACGGCCGCATCGCCTATGTCGTCTCGACCGAGGGCGGCATGGACATCGAGGCCGTCGCCCACGACACCCCCGACAAGATCCAGACCATCGTCATCGACCCGGAAACGGGCGTGACCGAGGCCGACGTCGCCGCCATCAACGCCGCCTATGGCCTGACCGGCGACGCGGCCGAGGACGGCAAGAGCCTGTTCCCGATCCTGTACAAGGCCTTCGTCGAGACCGACATGGACATGCTGGAGGTGAACCCCCTCATCGTCATGAAGGACGGCCACCTGCGCGTGCTGGACGCCAAGGTCAGCTTCGACGGCAACGCCCTGTTCCGCCACGACGACATGAAGGCCCTGCGCGACGAGACCGAGGAAGACGCCAAGGAGATCGAGGCCTCCAAGTGGGACCTCGCCTACGTCTCGCTGGACGGCAACATCGGCTGCATGGTCAACGGCGCGGGCCTGGCCATGGCGACGATGGACATCATCAAACTGTACGGCAAGGAGCCCGCCAACTTCTGCGACGTCGGCGGCGGTGCCGGCAAGGACAAGGTCGCGGCGGCCTTCAAGATCATCACCGCCGATCCCAACGTCCAGGGCATCCTGGTCAACATCTTCGGCGGCATCATGAAGTGCGACGTGATCGCCGAAGGTGTGGTTGCGGCCGTGAAGGAAGTGGGCCTGAAGGTGCCGCTGGTCGTGCGTCTGGAAGGCACCAATGCCGAGCTGGGCAAGAAGATCCTCAACGAGTCGGGCCTGACCATCCAGGCCGCCGACGACCTCGACGACGCCGCCCAGAAGATCGTCGCGGCGGTCGGTTAGCGCCCGTCGTCACAACCTTGGTGACCTAACGCCCCCGTGCTAGACTAGGTCTGGAAGGCCGTCGTCATCGGGGGGGGGTGGATGCTTCGTCGTATCGCTGCTGCGGCGCTTGCGATGTCCCTGGCGGGGCCGCCTGTCTTTGCGCAGGCGCCGGCCCATCCGGCGGTCGTCTTCGCGAACGCGGCCTGTTTGAACAGCGCCGGCGACGCGGACCGGCTGGCTCGGATCGCCGCCGACAGCGGCTGGGTGCCGCTCGCTCCGGCCGAGGTTCAGGCCCTGCGCAGCGGTGCCGTGGAGCCCCGGTCGGCGGTGGGCTATCGGTCCAACATGGGGCTGGTCTATATGGCCGCCCACAGCCATTTCACCCTATGTTCGGTGCATGTCCGGGCTGACGCCGCGACGACGCGTGCCGGTCTCGAGCTCTGGTCCATCGACGGCGAGGCGCTAGGGCCTGCGGATCTGGTCCAACCCAGCATCACCAACCGTCTGGTGACGGCCTGGCGCAACCATTTCTGGGGGGTCGCCAGGGGCGGGGTTGACGCGGTCAATCTGAACTCCGATCCCAATGGCTCGGATCTGATCATTGAGTTGTCGTTTCCCGCTGCGGGGACGCCGTCGCATCCCGCCCGGCCGTCGATGCCCCGTCCGGGACTGAACACCGCCTGACCCCCACGGATTGTGTGCTCCACATAACCCGTGTAAATGCCGGGCGTGACCCGCAACCTGACCCTCGCCATCGACGACGACCTGCTCGACAAGGTCCGCGTTCTGGCGGCCATGAAGCGGACCAGCGTCAATGAGATGGTGCGCGGCTTCCTGACCCGGCTGGTGGAGCAGGAGAGCGAGCACGACGAAGCCACCGAGGCGCTGCTGAAACTGGCCCGCGAGAGCAAGGGCCGCATGGGCGAGTGGCGCTTCAGCCGCGAAGAGACCTACAGCGGGGAACCTCGGTTTGATCGCGAGTACTGAGGTCTTCCTCGACACGAATGTTCTGCTTTACGCAGCCATGGGCTCGGTCGATGACCCGGCCAAGAACGAGCGCGCCATCGAGCTTCTGACCACCCGGTTCGGGACGTCCGGCCAGGTGCTGGCCGAGTTCTACGTCAATGCCCAACGAAAGGGCTCCGTCCCCCTGACCGCCGACGAGGCGAAGGAGTGGGTGGTGCGCCTATCCAAGAAGGCCTTCCAACCGGTCGATTTCAATGTGATCCGCGCGGGCATCGACCACGCCCGCCACTATCAGCTGTCTTATTGGGACGGGGCCATCATCGCTGCCGCCGAACGGCTCGGCGCGAAAATCCTCTATTCCGAAGATCTCAATCACGGTCAGACCTACGGGTCGGTCCGCGTCGAAAACCCCTTCCGCCCCGCCTGAACAGAGAAGCGAGACCCCATGTCCATCCTCGTCGACCGCAATACGAAAATCATCGTCCAGGGCCTGACCGGCAAGACCGGCGGCTTCCACACCGAACAGGCCCTGGCCTATCACGGCACCCAGATGGTCGCGGGCGTGCACCCGACCAAGGGCGGCACGAACTGGACCGGGTCCAACGGCGAAAGCCTGCCGATCTACGCCTCGGTCGCCGAAGCCAAGGAGGCCACGGGGGCCGACGCCTCGGTCATCTACGTCCCGCCGGCAGGCGCCGCGGCCGCCATCATCGAGGCCATCGACGCCGAGATCCCCTTCATCACCTGCATCACCGAAGGCATCCCGGTGCTGGACATGGTCAAGGTCAAGCGGCACCTGGAAGGCTCCAAGTCGCGCCTGCTGGGCCCGAACTGCCCCGGCGTCCTGACCCCGGACGAGTGCAAGATCGGCATCATGCCGGGCTCCATCTTCAAGAAGGGCTCGGTCGGCGTCGTGTCGCGTTCGGGTACCCTGACCTATGAGGCCGTGTTCCAGACCACCAACGAGGGCCTGGGCCAGACCACGGCGGTCGGCATCGGCGGCGACCCGGTCAAGGGCACCGAGTTCATCGACGTGCTGGAGATGTTCCTGGCCGACCCGGAGACGACCTCGATCATCATGATCGGCGAGATCGGCGGCGGGGCCGAGGAAGAAGCCGCCCAGTTCCTGATCGACGAGGCCAAGAAGGGGCGCAAGAAGCCGATGGCGGGCTTCATCGCCGGCCGGACCGCGCCCAAGGGTCGCACCATGGGCCACGCCGGGGCCGTGGTCTCGGGCGGCAAGGGCGATGCGGAATCCAAGATCGCCGCCATGGAGGCCGCGGGCATCACCATGTCGCCGTCGCCGGCCCGTCTGGGCACGACTCTGGTCGAAGTCCTGAAGGGTTGATCCGCCTCTCTCCCCGCGCGCGGCGCGCGCGGGGAGAGCCACAGGAGCGATTTTTCTCCCGTTTCGCCCACCTTCGGTCATGACCCATAAGGAAACAGCGCCTATATCTCACGCGCTGGCCTCACGCGGATGTGACCGCTACCAATTTCCGGGGCCGAAGTCGGGACGACGAACACTATGGCGGACGATGCCGGTCGGTTGAATCAGGTCTTTGCCGAGACCAGCTTCCTGTATGGCTCCAACGCCGTGTTCATCGAGGGCCTGCACGACAAATGGGCGGCCGATCCGTCCAGCGTCTCGGCCGAATGGCGTGGCTTCTTTGATCAATTGCGGGACTCCGCGGCGACCGTTCAGGCCTCTTCGTCTGCCGGCGGCTGGGGCCGCTCCCAGGCGACCGAGGCCAGCGAGGCCACCGGCGTGTTCGACGGCCGCTGGCCGGCCCCCAAGCCCGACCCGAAGGCAAAAGCCGCCGCCCCGGCCGCTCCGACTGCGGCCCCGAGCTCCGCACCGGTTGGGGCCTCCGCCGAAGAGGTCCGCGCCGCCGCCCATGATTCCATCCGCGTGCTGATGCTGATCCGCAGCTATCGCGTGCGCGGCCATCTGCAGGCGACCCTGGATCCGCTGGGCATCGAGGCCGCCGGCAACAATCCGGAGCTGACGCCGGAGTTCTACGGCTTCACCGAGGCCGACATGGATCGGCCGATCTATCTGGACGGCGTCCTGGGCCTGCAGACCGGCACGATCCGCGAGGTCCTGGCGACGCTCAAGCGGACCTATTGCGGCAATATCGGCGTGCAGTTTATGCATATCGCCGAGCCCGAGGAGAAATCCTGGCTGCAGCAGAGGTTCGAGGGTGCCGACGCCTTCGAGAAGAACGGCTTCACCAAGGAAGGCAAGATCGCCATCCTGAACAAGCTGATCGAGGCCGAGGGCTTCGAACGGTTCCTGCACAAGCGCTTCCCCGGCACCAAGCGGTTCGGTCTGGACGGCGGCGAGGCCATGGTCCCGGCGCTGGAGCAGATGATCAAGCGCGGCGGGGCGCTGGGCGTCGACGAGATCGTCATCGGAATGGCCCACCGCGGCCGGCTGAACACCCTGGCCGCCGTGATGGGCAAACCCTATCGCGCCATCTTCCACGAGTTCCAGGGCGGCTCGACCGTGCCTTCCGACATCGAGGGCTCGGGCGACGTCAAATATCACATGGGGGCGTCGTCGAACCGCGAGTTCGACGGCAACCACGTCCACCTGTCGCTGACCGCCAACCCGTCGCACCTCGAGATCGTCAACCCGGTCGTGCTGGGCAAGGCGCGGGCGAAACAGGCGTTCGACATCCGCGAGGCCAATGCCGGCCTGCCGGAAGCCCAGTGGGCGCTGGACCGGTCCAAGGTCATGCCCCTGCTGATCCACGGCGACGCCGCCTTCGCCGGCCAGGGCGTGGTCGCCGAATGCTTCGCCCTGATGGGGCTGAAGGGCTACCGCACCGGCGGGACGATGCATTTCGTCATCAACAACCAGATCGGCTTCACCACCAGCCCGCGCAACAGCCGGTCCAGCCCCTATCCGTCGGACGTGGCCCTGATGGTCCAGGCCCCGATCTTCCACGTCAACGGTGACGATCCCGAGAGCGTGGTGTTCGCCGCCAAGGTGGCCACCGAATTCCGCCAGAAGTTCAAGAAGGACGTGGTGGTGGACATGTTCTGCTACCGCCGCTTCGGTCACAACGAGGGCGACGACCCCACCTTCACCCAGCCGGTGATGTATTCGAAGATCCGCGCCCAGCCCTCGACGCGCGAGATCTATTCGAAGCGTCTGGTCGACGAGGGCGTGATCAGCCAGGCCGAGGTGGACGCCGAGATCGCCCGCTTCGAACAGTATCTGGACGATCAGTTCGAGGCCGGAAAGAGCTTCGTCGCCGACAAGGCCGACTGGCTGGACGGTCAGTGGGAAGGCATCGGCCTGCCGGAGGGCGAGGAGCGGCGCGGCGACACGGCGGTGCCGGAGGCCAAGCTCAAGGATCTCGGTCACCGGCTGACCACCATTCCGAACCAGGTCGACATCCACAAGACGCTGAAGCGGGTCGTCGAGGCCCGGCGCGACATGATCGACACCGGGGCCAACATCGACTGGGCCACGGCCGAGAGCCTGGCCTTCGCCTCCCTGCTGACCGAAGGCTTCCCGGTCCGCCTGTCCGGCCAGGATTCGGTGCGCGGCACCTTCAGTCAGCGCCACTCCGGCATCGTCGATCAGACCACGGAGGAACGCTATGTGCCTCTGAACAACCTGGGCGGCGAACAGCAGAATTTCGAGGTCATCGACTCGGCCCTTTCGGAAGAGGCGGTGCTGGGCTTCGAATACGGCTATGCCCTCAGCGATCCCAACACCCTGGTGATGTGGGAGGCCCAGTTCGGCGACTTCGTGAACGGGGCCCAGGTCGTGATCGACCAGTTCATCAGCTCCGGCGAACGGAAATGGCTGCGCATGTGCGGCCTGACCATGCTGCTGCCGCACGGCTACGAAGGCCAGGGGCCGGAGCATTCCTCGGCCCGACTGGAGCGGTTCCTGCAGCAGTGCGCCGAGGACAACATGCAGGTCGCCAACTGCACGACCCCGGCCAACTATTTCCACATCCTGCGCCGCCAGATGCACCGGCCGTTCCGCAAGCCGCTGATCATCATGACGCCCAAGTCGCTGTTGCGGCACAAGAAGGCGGTCTCGACCCTGAAGGACATGGCCGAGGGTTCGTCCTTCCACCGCGTCCTGCACGACGACGCCCAGACCCGCCCCGAGGTCAGCGGCATCACCATCAAGGGCGACAAGGACATCCGCCGCGTCGTGCTGTGCTCGGGCAAGGTCTATTACGACCTGCTGGACGCGCGCGAGAAGAAGGGCGTCACCGACGTCTATCTGATGCGGCTGGAGCAGTTCTATCCGTGGCCGATCAAGTCGTTGTCGACCGAGCTCAGCCGCTTCCCCAACGCCGAACTGGTCTGGTGCCAGGAAGAGCCGAAGAACATGGGCGGCTGGACCTTCGTCGACGCGTGGCTGGAACTGACGCTGGACAAGCTGGACGTGAAGTCCAAGCGCGCCCGCTACGTCGGCCGTCCGGCCTCGGCCTCGACCGCCGCCGGCCTGATGAGCCGGCACCTGAAGGAACTGGAAGCCTTCACCTCCGAAGCCCTCGCCTGACGTCCACGTCGGGCGATCTCCCGCCCGACGCCTTTCTCGCCTATATGACCGCCACCCTCGACTGACCGGAACCGATCCATGGCCGACATCCTGACCCCCACCCTCGGCGAATCCGTCTCCGAGGCGACCATCGCCAAATGGTCCAAGAAGGTCGGCGATCCGGTCAAGAAGGACGAGATGCTGGTCGAGCTGGAGACCGACAAGGTCTCGCTGGAGGTCGTCTCGCCGTCGGACGGAACCCTGGGCGAGATCAAGTTCGCCGAGGGCGACACCGTCACCCCGGGCGCGATCCTGGGCTCGGTGACCGAAGGCGCCGCCGGGGCCAAGCCCGCTGCCGCTGCTCCGGCCGCCAAGGCTGAAGCCGCTCCGGCTTCGGCCCCCGCCGCCAAGAACGACGCCCCCGTCGTCCGCGCCGATGCGCCGATGGCCTCGGGCGGCGGTGGCGACACCCTGACCCTGACCGTGCCCGCCATGGGCGAGAGTGTGTCCGAGGGCACCCTGGGCGCATGGGCCAAGAAGGCCGGCGACACCGTCAAGAAGGACGAACTCCTGGTCGAGATCGAGACCGACAAGGTCGCGGTCGAGATCTCCTCGCCCGCCGACGGCGTGCTGGCCATCACCGTCGACGCGGGCGCGACCGTGACCCCCGGCCAGGCCATCGGCACGATCTCGGGTTCCGGGGCGGGCACCGCCGCGCCCGCCGCTGCCCCGGCCGCCCCCGCCGCGGGATCGGCCAATGCCGGCTCGGCCGCCTTCAAGGCCCCGGCCGGTGACCCCGCCCTGTCGCCCTCGGTCCAGCGCGTGGTGACCGAGAGCAATCTGGATCCCCAGACGATCGCCCCGACCGGCCCCAAGGGCAACATCACCAAGGGCGACGCCCTGGCCGCCGCCGCAAGGCCGGCCGCCGCTCCGGCCCCGGTGGCTCCGGCCGCCGCCCCGGCCCCGGCCCCGGCCAGCCTCGCCCCACGCGCCGACCATCCGCGCGAGGAGCGGGTCAAGATGACCCGGCTGCGCCAGACCATCGCGCGTCGCCTGAAGGAATCGCAGAACACCGCCGCCCAGCTGACCACCTTCAACGAGGTCGACATGACCACGGTCATGGCGCTGCGGACCCAGTACAAGGACGCCTTCGAAAAGGCCCATGGCGTCAAGCTGGGCTTCATGAGCTTCTTCACCCGCGCCGTCGTCGCGGCGCTGAAGGAGATCCCGGCGGTCAATGCCGAGATCGACGGCACCGACCTGATCTACAAGAACCACTATGACATCGGCGTCGCCGTCGGCACCGAGAAGGGCCTGGTCGTGCCGGTCCTGCGCGACGCCGACACCCTGTCGCTGGCCGGCATCGAGAAGGGCATCGCGGCCCTGGGCAAGGCGGCCCGCGACGGCGACCTGACGCTGGACCAGCTGCAGGGCGGCACCTTCACCATCACCAACGGCGGCACCTATGGCTCGCTGATGTCGACGCCGATCCTGAACGCGCCGCAGTCGGGCATCCTGGGGATGCACAACATCGTTCAGCGCCCGGTGGCCGTGAACGGCCAGGTCGAGATCCGGCCGATGATGTACCTGGCCCTCAGCTACGATCACCGCATCGTCGACGGCAAGGAGGCGGTGACCTTCCTGGTCCGGATCAAGCAGTTGCTGGAAGACCCGGCGCGGGCCCTGCTCGACCTCTAGGCCGCCAGATTGAAGCCAGGGCGGCTTTCCTGTATCTACATTGCGTAGATACAGGAGGTCGCATGGCCGATCCCAAAACTCGAGGCGTCGCAGAATCCGCCAAGGTCTTCACCCACGGCGGCAGCCAGGCCGTTCGCCTGCCCAAGGCCTTCCGGTTCGAAACGAAGGAAGTGCTGATCAGACGCGAGGGTGATGCGGTCATCCTCGAGCCTAAGCCGCCGGAACGGCGCATGCCCGACACCGACGCCGAATGGGACGCGTTCTGGGCGCGGCTCGATTCGCTGTCCGACGAAGAATTTCCCGATCCTCCGCCGCAGACGATCACGCCGGTCAAGACCTGGTGGTGACGCTCGCCTTCGACACCTCGACGCTGGTCGAGGTGATGCGAGCCCGAGAGCCCAATGTGAGGCAACGCTTCGTCGAAGCTGTCGGGGGGCCCAAGCGTATGGTTGCGTCGATCGTCGTGCTGCACGAGCTTCTGAGCGGTGCCCTGGCGGCGCATAGTCCCACGCGCGAGCGGGAGAAGATCGCGCGCATCATGCACGCCATCGAGGTGGCACCCCTGGAAGAGTCTGACGCTGTGTCAACCGCGTCTGTGCTGCATCAACTGCGTCGTCTCGGTCGTCCAATCGGAGACATCGACACTCTGATTGCCGGTCAGGCCCTGGCGCGCGGCTGGACGGTCGTGACTGGCAACGTCCGCCATTTCGGCCGCATCGAAGGCCTGCCGCTGATCGACTGGTCTGTCGGTCCTGAACCCCTCTCGACCTCCGAGATCGCGAGGCGGGTCGCGCTGGGCGAGTGAAGCGCGTTAGACCCCGAGCGATCCGAGAACCGCTTCCGTGTCCTGCCCCAGCGCCGGCGGGGCGTTGTCATAACGCGCGGGCGTCCGCGACAGGCGGATCGGCGAGGCGACGGTGCGGACCGCGGCCGATAGGTCATCGCGCGTCTGCTCGACCTCCAGCCCGCGATGCTTCGCCTGGGGTTCGTCGAAGACCTGGTCGATCGTGTTCACTGGGCCGCACGGCACGCCGGCCGGTTCCAGCGCCGCCATCAGCCCTGTCATCGTCAGGCCGGCGGTGATCGCCGAGAGCGTCTCCACCACCTCGGCCCTGTGCGCGATCCGTCCGGCATTGGTCGCATAGCGGTCGTCGTCTGCCAGCCCCTCCGCCCCCAGAACGCCGCACAGCGTCCGATACTGCCCGTCGTTGCCGACGGCGATCACGACCATACCGTCCGTACACGGAAAGGGCTGATAGGGCACCAGATTGGGGTGGGCATTGCCCATCCGGGTCGGGGCCACGCCGGAGACGAAGAAGTTGGTCGCCTGGTTGGCCAGCATGGCGGCCTGGACGTCGAACAGGGCGATGTCGATGTGCTGGCCCTGACCCGTGGCGCGGGCATGCAGCAGGGCGGCCAGGATGGCGTTGGAGGCGTACAGGCCCGTGGCCAGGTCGACGACGGCGACCCCCACCTTCATCGGCTCGGCCCCGGGCGTTCCGTCCGGCTGCCCGGTGACGCTCATCAGCCCGCCCATGGCCTGGATCATATAGTCGTAGCCGGCCTGCTGCGCGCGCGGCCCGGTCTGGCCGAAGCCGGTGATGGAGCAATAGACCAGGCCCGGCCGGTCCTTCGACAAGGCCGCATAGTCCAGGCCGTATTTGGCCAGGCCCCCGACCTTGAAATTCTCGACCACCACGTCGCATGTCGCGGCCAGGCGGCGGATCGTGTCGGCCCCTTTCGGCGAGGCGATGTCCAGCGTGACCGACTTCTTGCCCCGGTTGGCGCACATGAAATAGGCGCTGTCGCCGCGCGAACCGTCGGTCCGGGTCGTGAAGGGCGGCCCCCAGGCGCGGGTGTCGTCGCCGACGCCGGGACGTTCGATCTTGATGACCTCGGCCCCCAGGTCGGCCAGCAGCTGGGTCGCCCACGGCCCCGCCAGCACGCGCGACAGATCCAGGACGCGGACGCCCGCCAGGGCCTGAGGTTGGGTCATGCGGTGTGTCTCAAAGCCCGGGGTCGAAGGCGCCGGCCTCGGCCATGCGGGCTTCCTTCGCCACCTCGGCGCGGTAGCCCAGGTCGTCGGCCATCCGCTTGATCTCGCTGGAGACGGTCGTCCTGTGCACGCCCGGCACCACGGCGTGGAGAAAGGCCAGGCCGGACAGGCGCGCCAGGCGGAAGCCGAACCGCGAGGCGACCCCCGCATGGTGCAGATAGGTCTCGCCGACCTCGCGCGGATGATCGACGAACAGACGGGTCAGGGGTCGGATCATGGGGCCACCCTAGCTTGGGACGCCGCGCCTCACTACCCGTCGTGGACGATCTGGCCTAAACCGGGCGACTGATCCTTTAGAACAAGAGCCCTGACATGGCCGACGGCACCGCCTCCATTCCCCAGAGCTTCCGCTGGGACGACCCGTTCGACATGGCCGCCCGGCTGACCGACGACGAGCGGGCGATCCAGGACGCGGCCCGGTCCTATGCCCGCGAGAAGCTGCTGCCGCGCGTCGTCGCCGCCTTCCGCGACGAGAAATTCGACCGCGCCATCATGACCGAGATGGGCGAGATGGGATTCCTGGGGGCCATGCTGCCGGAACAGTACGGCGGCTCGGGCGTCAGCCACGTCGCCTATGGGCTGATCGCGCGCGAGATCGAGGCGGTCGACAGCGGCTATCGCTCGGCCATGTCGGTGCAGTCGTCCCTGGCCATGTATCCGATCTACGCCTTCGGCAACGAGGAGCAGAAGATGCGCTTCCTGCCCCGGATGGCGACGGGCGAGCTGATCGGCTGTTTCGGCCTGACCGAGGCCGACGGCGGCTCCGATCCGGCCTCGATGAAGACCAGGGCGGTGCCGGTCGAGGGGGGCTACCGTCTGAACGGCGGCAAATACTGGATCACCAACTCGCCGATCGCCGACCTGGCCATCGTCTGGGCCAAGCTGGATGACGTGATCCGAGGTTTCATCGTCGAGCGCGACTTCGACGGTTTCACCACCACCGAGATCGGCGACAAGCTGTCCCTGCGCGCCTCGATCACCGGCGACATCGGCCTGAACGACGTCTTCGTGCCCGAGGCCAATCTGCTGCCGGGCGTGAAGGGCCTGCGCGGCCCGTTCAGCTGCCTGAACAAGGCGCGCTACGGGATCGCCTGGGGGGCCATGGGGGCCGCCGAGTTCTGTTTCCACGCCACGCGCGACTATGTCGGCGAACGCAAGCTGTTCGGCCGGCCCCTGTCCGGTCGTCAGCTGGTGCAGAAGAAGCTGGCCGACATGCAGACCGAGATCTTCCTGGGCTTCGAGGGGGCCTATGCCCTGGGTCGCCTGCTGGACACCGGAGCCTTCGTGCCCGAGGCCATCTCGCTTATGAAGCGCAACAACTGCGGCAAGGCCCTGGCCATTGCCCGCGAGGCCCGCGACATGCACGGCGGCGCCGGCATCACGGGTGAGATGCATGTGATGCGTCACGCGATGAACCTGGAGACGGTCAACACCTATGAGGGGGCGCACGATGTCCATGCGCTGATCCTGGGCCGGGCGATCACGGGCGAGAGCGCGTTCTAGGGTTAGGTCCCGTTGTATTGAGGATCGGCGTTCCGACAGTGGGGATAGAGGATGTCGTACAGCGGTCCGTCCTGGCGGCAGCGATAGCACTGGCCTGCCGCGCCCCGGCGCACTTCGACATCGCTGAGGTCGTTGATGGCGATCAGCATTGTCTCGCACACGGACTCTCTGTGAGCCACCCATCCGGTGCCTGCACCCAAGGCGATGAGAGCGACCGCTCCGCCGACGATCAGATGAAGGCGCTTCATCGGACGCCTTAACCCTCGCACCCCGTCTCGCGCTGGTTCCAGGTGATGCCGGCGATCTTCCAGACGCCGTGGCGGCGGATCAGGTCGAAATGGTCGGTGCCGCAGTGGCTGATCGCCCCGTCGATCTTGAAGACATAGCGGCCCCAGACCATGGCGATGTCGCCGTCGATGGCGATGATCGGGTCGGGCATGATCTCCTCGAACCGCTCGGGTCCAGGCTGCAGTCCGGCAGCGAAGGCCGCGCCGGCGATCGTGCGGACGGTGCGGGTCCCGTCCGGGCCCTCGACCGCCACGATCATCCGCACCTCGGGGGCCAGATGCGGGGTCAGGCGGGCCGCGTCGCGCGCGGCCAGGGCGGCGAACACACCGTTGACCGGTGCCAGGACGGCGGCGGCCTCGGGAGAGGCCGGATCGGTCAGGGGCGGGGTCTGGACCGCGAGCGCGGCCAGCAGGGCGAACAGGGACATGACGCACGGCCTCCCGATCGGCGCGGGGGGCGCGCCGATCGGGAGGCTATCACGCCGCCGGTCGACGGCAAGCCGAGGTCGCCCCGCGCGGCTCGGTCAGGGCTGCGGCTTGGCCTCGGTCGCCGGGGCCGAGCCGGTGTTGACCTGGGGTACGTACAGGCCCGTCACGGTCCGGGTGACGAAGCCGACCGGCTGGGTGCGAGGGCCGAACATGGCGCAGGGGTCGGGCGTGGGGATGTCGCGCACGACCCGATCCGGCTGCGAGATCGTGTCGCCGATCTCGTCGGCCAGGGGCTCGGCCATCTGCAGGGCGTCGCCGATGCGCGACAGGGACGGGGCGTCCATGCCGACCGTATTGGCGTTGCGCGCCCAGGCCAGGGCGGCGATCTGCTCGCCGCCGGGTCCGACCAGTTCGCTTTCGACCGCCAGGCCGCCGGTGGTGCCGGGAATGCGCAGGGTACCGGGACCGGGGATCAGGATGTTGGCCACGGCCGCGACGCCCGATCCGGCCGCGCCGGTCGGCCGGACCTCGACCACGCCGGTGCGCAGGCGCGCGACGTCGCGCCCGTCGGCGGCCAGGGTGAAGCGCTCGCTGACTTCGTAGCAGACCTGACGATCGACCTCGCGCAGCAGCTGTGCGCGCTCCTGGTCGGTCAGGGCGCTGCCGGCGGCGCCGACGAAGCGGCTGGGCTCCAGATGGACGCGGTCGACGGTCGCGGCCACCGCGTCGTCCCGCCGCTGGCGGATCGAGGCGCGCAGCGAGTCCTCGCGCGCGACCAGGCCGTCATAGCGGCTGAGGAAGCCGGCATCGGCGACGGGGGCGGTCTGGCATGCGGTCACGGCCAAGCCGGCGAGGATCAGGAGGGGGGCGTATCGCATGAAGGAACCTTCCGGGTGGGCCACCCCAACGCCGGCAGGGCCGAAGCGTTGCAGTGAGCCCGCATCTTCGCCCGGTTGGGCCATCGTCACCAGCGCGTTCCCGCGCTAGGCTGACCGCAATCGATCGGGGTGCGACAGATGAAACATGCGGGATTTCTGGCTGGGACGGCGATCGCCCTGACCCTGGCGGGCACCGGCGCGGCCTCGGCCCAGAGCGGCATGTCCGGCCTGCCCTATGATGCGCGGCGGGGGGTGTTCAGCTTCGCCACCGGTCTTGAGCGGTCCCTGCCCGCCGTCGTCCAGGTCACGACCCTGGGCGTGTCCGCCGGGCCGACCACCGGCGAAACGGAGCCCGGGCCGGTGGCCAGCGGGTCCGGCGTCATCATCGACGCCGCCAACGGCATCCTCATCACCAACAACCATGTGATCGAGGGCGGCCAGAAATTCCGCGTCGACATGACCGATGGACGGCTGGTCGACGCCACCCTGATCGGGGCGGACGCCGCCACGGACATCGCCGTGCTGAAGATCGAGGCCACCGGCCTGTCGCAGGTCGAGACGGTCGATTCCGATACGCTGCGGACCGGCGACCTGGCCTTCGCGGTCGGCTATCCCCTGGGGCTGGACCAGACCCTGACCATGGGGGTGATCTCGGGCCTCGGCCGGTCCGGCATGGGCGACGCGGTCGAGGACTATATCCAGACCGATGCGGCGGTGAATTCGGGCAACTCGGGCGGGCCGCTGCTGGACAGCCGGGGACGGCTGATCGGCATCAACACCTCGATCCTGTCGGGCGACATGGGGGGCGGCAACGACGGCATCGCCTTCGCCGTGCCGACCCGGATCCTGATGTTCGTGGTGGACCAGATCCGCGCCAACGGCTCCGTGACGCGCGGCGCGATCGGGGCGACGGTGGGGTCGCTGACGGCGGAGCGGGCGGTTGAGCGGGGCCTCGGCTTCGTGCGCGGGGCCATCGTCGAGGATGTGATGCCGGGCTCGCCCGCCGAGCAGGCGGGCCTGCGACGCGGCGACGTCATCACGCGGATCCAGAACCGGCCGGTGGCCAATGCCGGCTCGGTCCAGGCGACCATCGGCATCGCCCCGACCGGCACCCCGATCGCCCTGGTCTATCTGCGCGACGGGCGCGAGCGCACGGCTCAGCTGAACGTCGAGACCGAGTCCGTCGCGCCGGTGAGGCTGGGCGAGACCGCGCTGCAGGCCTATGGCGCGGGCATCCGGGCGCTGGTGCCGTCGGACGGCAAGGGGGAGGATCGCGGCCTGATCGTCGTGGCGGTCGAAGGGGGCTCGGTCGCGGCCGGTCAGGACCTGCGCGCCGGCGACCTGATCGTGGCCGTCGACGGCGCGGTCACCGCCACTCTGGCCGACCTGGCGACGGGGCTGGTCGACGGAGGCACGCTGAGCGTGCGGCGCGCGGGCGAAGACGTCGAGATCGTGATCCCGCCCACCGTTTAAGCGCCGGCCCCGGACAGCAAAACGCCCGCCGTGCCATCGGGGGGGAGGGGGGCAGGGCGGGCGTCTCGCTTTGGAGGAAGCGCCGGCCCATCGAAGCCCTTAAACTGGAAACATCCAGGGGGGCTGGGGGGGCTGTTCAGGATCCGGACGCTTCCGAACTCCGACAGGCCGACCCTTACGGTGTCGTCCGCCAACCGGGCCGCCACTGGACCGAAACGCGGCCATTTCGTGACTACGTATTTTTTCTTCCTGCGGCCTCGCTGGCGCTCGGGCCGGGCAGGCCTAGATTGACCGGATGAGCGTCGACACTCCTCCCGAACCCGTCCCCACGGGATCCGTCTTCTTTGAACGGCGCGAGCTGGATCTGATCCTGCGGGTCTATGGCCGCATGGTCGCCCAGGCCGAATGGCGGGACTATGCGATGGTCGGGGGCAAGGAGGCGGCCGAGTTCGCCGTCTTCCGCCGCTCGGGTGACGCCCCGGCCTACCGGATCGAGAAACGGCCGTCGCTCCAGGCCCGTCAGGGGCAGTGGTCGGTGGTCGGCGAGGGCGGGGTGGTGCTGAAGCGCGGCCGCGAGCTGGCGCAGGTGTTGCGCGTGTTCGACAGCCGCAAATTCCAGGTGGTGGAATAGAAAAGGCCCCGGCGTTTCCGCCGGGGCCTTCCGTCCGATCCGGCTGTAAGCCGACGGGCCTAGTTGCGGTTGCCTCCCATGAAGGCCAGCAGAAACTGGAACAGGTTCACGAAGTTGATGAACAGGCTCAGGGCCCCGAAGCCCGTCGCCACACCCAGCGCGGCCTGGTTTCCGCCCAGCTCATAGTAGGTCATCTTCAGGCGCTGGGTGTCGAAGGCGATCAGGCCCGCGAAGATCAGAACGCCCAGGCCCGAGATGATCAGGTACAGGGTGCCCGACTGCATGAAGATGTTCACGATCGAGGCGATGATCAGGCCGATCACGCCCATGATCAGGAACGAGCCCATGGCCGTCAGGTCCTTCTTGGTCGTGTAGCCCACCAGGCTCAGCGCGCCGAACGAGGCCGCCGTTACAAAGAAGGTCGAGGCCAGCGAGCCGCCCGTGTAGCGCAGGAACAGGATGCCCAAGCCCGCGCCGATCGAGGCGACCGCGGCCCAGTACAGCATGTTCACGCCCCGCGCCGTCGGGTTCTTCATAAAGAACATGGAGCCGAACAGCAGCACGATCGGCAGGAACTGGACGATCATGCCCAGCACCGTCAGGCCGACGCGGCCGTCCGGCGTGACGCCGAAGAACAGGGCCTGCACCGCCGGCACATTGCCGGTCAGATAGGCCAGGCCGCCCGCCACGAGCAGGCCGAGAGCCAGCTTGTTGTAGACGCCCAGCATGAAGCTGCGAAGGCCGGCATCCACGGCCATGTCGGCCTGGGCGGGTGCCGGCGTCGAATAACCGTTTCTGAAGTCGCTCATCGCGAGATCAATCTCCCATGGTTCGGGCACAAGCGCCCGGGACTGACACGAATATCGTGTGTCGTGGTTGCCGTTGCAAGCGGGTCGCATCCCGATCGGTTCCGACCTTTCGCCGCAGTCGCGTCGCCGATAGGCTGGCGTCATGCTGCGACTGTTCACGGCCATTCCGATCCCCTTCGACATCGCCGAGACCGTGGCCCGTCGCCAGACCGGCCTGCCCGGCGCGAAATGGCGACCTGCGGAAGCCCTGCACGTGACCCTGGCGTTCTACGGCGCGGTGGAGGAACGGCGCGCCGAGGATCTGGCGGCCGAGCTGGCGCGGATTCCGGGCGGGGGCTTCGATCTCACCCTGAAGGGCGTCGGGGCGTTCGGCGACGCCCACCGCAGCCACACCCTGTGGGCCGGCGTGGAACCGAGCGAGCGGCTGACCGTGCTGGCCGGGCGGTGCAAGGCGGCGGCCGAACGGGCGGGGGTGAAGATGGAGCCGCGGCTGTATCGCCCGCACCTGACCCTGGCCTATCTGAAGACCCAGACCAATCCCGACCGGATCGGGGCCTGGATCACCGCGCATAACCTGCTGCGCTCTCCGCCGGTTCGGGTCGACCGGTTCGGCCTGTATTCCAGCGTCCTGAGCGAGGGCGGCAGCCACTACGAACTGGAACGAGAGTATCTGCTGTGACTGGCCCCACTTCCCCGCTCGGCCCGACGCTGGAGACCGAGCGGCTGATCCTGCGGCCCACCGCCATGGCGGATTTCGAGCGCTGGGCCGATTTCCAGGGCGACGCCGAGACTACCCGTTTCATCGGTGGCCCGAAGTCGCCGGCCGAGGTCTGGCGGGTCATGATGTCCGTCGCCGGGGCCTGGGCCCTGACCGGCGAGAGCTTCTTCTCCGTGATCGAAAAGGACAGCGGCCGGTGGATCGGCCGGATCGGACCTTGGACGCCCCATCAGTGGCCGGGGCGCGAGGTCGGTTGGAGCCTGCATCGCGACGCCACGGGCCGGGGCTATGCGCTGGAGGCGGCGGTGGCGACGATGGATTATGCTTTCGACGTCCTGGGCTGGGAGGACGCGATCCACTCGATCGACCCGGGGAACCAGGCGTCTCAAGCGCTCGCCGCGCGGCTTGGATCCGTCAATCGGGGGCCCGGCCGCCTGCCCCCGCCGTATGAGGACGCCACCGTCGACCTGTGGGGCCAGACGCGATCGGAATGGGCGGTGAACCGACGGCGATTTCCGGGCTGAGCAACCGGGCCGCCTTTGCTGCCGTATCTGCGGTCAAGGGAGACCCGCAGATCATGACCCACCGCCGCCTCGCCGCCCTCGCCACAGTCGCCGCCCTGGCATCGGCCGGTCCGGTCTCGGCCCAGGCCACGAACGTCGATCTGGACCAGTTCGACGGTCGCTGGTTCGAGATCGCCCGCAACCCTAACAACGTGCAGCGCGAGTGCAGCCGGGCTCAGATCGACTTTGATCCCGCCCCCCAGGCGAACCGCTACACCATCCGCGTCACCTGCACCCGGCGCGAGACCGGTCGGGTGGAGACGCTGCGGGCCAACGCCGCCGTGACGGACGCCGCGACCCGGGCCAAGTTCCGCTTCAGCCTGGCGGGCCCGCTGAGCTTCGGCGGGCTGGCGTCGCAGCAGTACTGGGTCTGGGATCATGCGCCGGACTACAGCTGGGCCATCATGGGCCTGCCCAACCAATCGAACTGGTGGATCTGGCATCGCAGCCAGAGCCCGTCCGCCGCTGTGCGCACCGCGACCCTGGCCCGGGCCCGGGCCCTGGGGTTCGACACGGCGCGGCCTGTCCGAACCGGGGCCTGAGCGGCTCCGCTTGCGGGCGGAACGCAACCGGAACATAGTGGGGGATGCCCGCCGCCGTCCATCTGGAGCTGGTCTTCAGCCGTCCCGAAACCACGCTGGGGGTGACCCGCGGCGCGGCGCGTCTGCTGGCCGACATGGGCTATGCGCCGCTGCTGGAGGTCTGCCTGCCCAACGGCCGGAGAGCCGACGTCATGGCTGTGGGCCGCAAGGGCGACATCGTCATCTGCGAGGTCAAGTCGGGCCTCGACGACTTCCGCGTCGACCGCAAATGGCCGGAATATGCGCCCTTCTGCGACGCCTTCTATTTCGCAGTGGCCCCGGAGTTTCCCGAGGGCGTGCTGCCGGACGAGCCGGGTTTGATCGTGGCGGACAGCTTCGGCGGGGCGGTGGTACGCGATGCCCCGGTCCTGCCCCTGGCCCCCGCGCGGCGAAAGGCCCTGACGCTGGCGTTCGCGCGGCTCGGGGCGATGCGGATTATGAGGGAGTAGGGAGTAGGGAGTAGGCATTTAAGCGCGCCAGCGGACGCTTCTACTGCCTACTGCCTACTGCCTACTGCCTGATCTCAACGCGGCGCCCGCTTGGCCAAGATGCGCTGCAGGGTCCGTCGGTGCATGCCCAGGCGGCGGGCGGTTTCCGAAACATTGTGGTCGCACAGCTCATAGACGCGCTGGATATGTTCCCAGCGGACCCGGTCGGCGCTCATCGGATTGTCCGGGGGCTCGGGCGCGTCGCCAGTGGCCAGCAGGGCCTTGACCACGTCGTCGGCGTCGGCCGGTTTGGACAGGTAGTCGACCGCCCCGGCCTTGACCGCCGCCACCGCGGTGGCGATGGCCCCATAGCCGGTCAGCATGACGATGCGGGAATCGGCCCGGCGCTCGCGGATCGCCTCGACGATCTTCAGGCCATTCCCGTCCTCCAGCCGCATGTCGAGCACGGCGAAGGCGGGGAGCAGGGTGCGCAGGGTGTCGGTGGCCTCGCCGACCGAGCCCGCCGTCGTGACCTGGAAGCCGCGCGATTCCAGCGCCCGGCCCAGGCGGGTGCGCAGGGCCTGGTCATCGTCGAGCAGCAGCAGCGAGCGGTCCTCCAACCCGGCGATCCGGTCTTCCATGGAGGCGGTGGCAGTCAGTGTCGTCGGCATTGCAGTGATCTCCCTGATCCCAAGTCGGCTTCCGCATCGTCGCGGTCAAGCGGTGCGGCGAAGGGTCGCCGGTCAGGCCTCCAGGGCGCGACGCGGCCAGCGCACGGTCACCCGGGCCCCCCGGTTGGCCCCCGGGCCCCCGTCCCCATGGCCGACCGCGACCTGACCCCCGGTCCGTTCCAGCAGGGTGCGGGCGATGAAGAAGCCCAGTCCCATGCCGCCCTGATCCGCCGCCGCCTCGGCGATCTGGGCCTCGCTCGCCTTGCGGCCCGACCGGGCCCGGCTTCCGGCCGCCGCGATCTGCTTGGCCAGGGCCTGACGCGCCTTGCCCTGAGGACGGGAGGTCACATAGGGCTCGCCGAGCCGGGGCAGGACGTCGGCGGAAAAGCCGGGGCCATCGTCCAGCACCTCGATGGTGATCCACTGCACGTCGGCGGTGGCCTGTACGCGGACCGTACAGGCGGCGAAATCGGCGGCATTCTCGACGATGGCCGACAGGCCATGCACCACTTCGGGCAGGCGTTTGACGTGCGGGGCGGCCATGCCGTCGGGGGTCAGGACCTCGACTCCGATGTCGAGGTCGAAGCCCAGATGCGGCTCCACCACCTCGGACAGCAGGGCCTTCAGCCCGACCTCGGCATAGAGGTCGTCGCCGTCCTCCGGCCGCTGCGACAGGCGTTTCAGGATGTCGCGGCAGCGATCGGCCTGCAGCAGCATCAGCCGCGCGTCCTCGGCGATCGGGCCGTCGGGGGGCGAGGCCCGCAGAAGTTCCTTGGCGACGATCTGGATGGTGGCCAGGGGCGTGCCCAGTTCATGCGCCGCCGCCGCCGCCAGACCGCCGAGGGCGGCCAGCCGCTGTTCGCGCTGCAGCACGTCCTGGGTGGTGGCCAGGGCCAGTTCCAGCTTCTCGGCCTCGGCCGCCACGCGCCAGGCATAGGCGGCGGTGAAGACCACCCCTGTGCACAGGGCCAGTCCGACGCCGAACCGGTAAAGGGGGGGCAGGACGAGCTCGGTCCCCGCCAGCCAGGGCAGGGGCATGGACCAGAAGAACAGGGCTGTGGTCGAGACGAACACCATGAACCCCAGGACGATGGCCTGACGCCCCGGCAGGGAGGCGGCGGCCACGGTCACGGGGGCCACCAGCAGCAGGCAGAACGGGTTTTCCAGCCCGCCGGTGAAGGCCAGCAGGGCGGTCAGCTGCAGGATGTCGAAGCCCAGGTGCATGGCCGTCTGGCGACCGTCCGGCAGGCGGCTGTCGGTCTGGCGCAGGCGCGACATGGCCGACAGGTTCATCACGGCGCTGGCCCCGATGACCGTCAGGCATTCCC
Organism: Brevundimonas sp. LM2; assembly: GCF_002002865.1. Classification (NCBI taxonomy): domain Bacteria; kingdom Pseudomonadati; phylum Pseudomonadota; class Alphaproteobacteria; order Caulobacterales; family Caulobacteraceae; genus Brevundimonas; species Brevundimonas sp. LM2. The sequence goes on from NZ_CP019508.1 coordinate 558,192, forward strand.
ACACCGGCAGGGGGAAATGCAGCATCATGACCAGGACGATGACCGTCGCCGTCTGTCCGGCGATGGCCAGCCAGCGCAGGATGATCAGGGTGCGCAGGCTCAGGCCCCGGGCGCGCCGGGGCAGTTCGCGCCATCCGGGCAGGGGGGTGCCCTGCGACGTGTTGGCCGCCAGGGCCGGGCTGGTTTCGCTCTGATCCACGACGGGTCTATAGACCGTCCCCGCCGCCCTGTCGGCCCTGCCCTGCGGAGACACGATGCCACGCCGTTCCATTCTGTTGTTCGCCGGCGCCTGCGTCGCCATCGCCGCCGCCCTGGCGGCCGTGACCGTGGTCGTGGTGACCGGTCGGGATCAGGCCGCGGCTGTGGCCGACGGCTCCGCGACCGGCCAGGCCTCGGTCGGCGGACCGTTCCAGCTGGTCAACCAGGACGGACAGGCCGTCGACCAGACCCTGCTGAACGGCCGATGGAGCCTTGTTTTCTTCGGCTTCACCTATTGCCCCGATTTCTGCCCCACCACGCTCCAGGCCCTGGAGGCGACCAAGGCCCGGCTGGGTCCGGCGGCCGACGACATCCAGATCGTCTTCGTCTCGGTGGATCCGGCGCGGGACACGCCCCAGGCCCTGAAGGACTATCTGGCCAGCGACGGCTTTCCGGCCGGGGTCGTCGGCCTGACCGGCACGGAGACCCAGGTGAAGGCGGCCGCCGACGTCTACCGCGCCTATTACGAAAAGGTCGGCACGGGGCCGGACTACACCATGAACCATTCCCTGACGGTCTATCTGATGGGCCCCGACGGCCGCTTCCGTTCGGCCCTCGCCCACGACCTCGGGCCCGAACGGTCGGCCCAGCTGATCCAGCGGGTGATGGCGCGCGGTTAGGGCTTAGGGCTTAGGTCTTAGGGCTTAGGTCTTAGGGCTTAGCCCAGCTTCGGCTCCACCCCCGCGTCGTCGTCGCTACTCCCTAAGCCCTAAGCCCTACGACCTAAGCCCTCCCAGTTTAAATCCTTTTGCAGCGCAGCACGTTCTATGCTGGCATCACCGCCTCGGCGGGGCCGACCACGGGATCTCATGCTCTACGCACTCCACGAGCTCGCCTATTCCTCGGCGCAGCCTTTCCGCCTCGGCGCGCAGATGGCGCGCCGGTTCTGGACCTCGCCGCTGAACCCGGCGTCCGAGACGGCCATCGGCCGCACCGCCTATGCCTCGGCCGAGCTGTTCGAGAGCGTCACCCGGCGCTACGGCAAGCCGGCCTGGGGCCTGGAGACCATCACCATCGACGACCAGCCGGTGCGCACCACCGAACAGGTCATCTGGTCCAGCCCCTGGGTGCGGCTGCTGCGGTTCGCGCGCAACGTCGGCGACCTCAAACGGGCCGGAAAACCCGCCGCGGCCCCCGCCGTGCTGATCGTGGCCCCCCTGTCGGGCCACTATGCGACCCTGCTGCGCGGCACGGTGGAGACCTTCCTCCAGGACCACGACGTCTATGTCACCGACTGGGTCAACGCCCGTCAGGTGCCGATGCTGGAGGGGCGGTTCGACTTCCACGACTATATCGACCACATCCGCACCATGCTGGCCCAGATCGGGCCCCGCGCCCATGTGGTCGGTGTGTGTCAGCCGGGCCCGCCGGTGCTGGCCGCCGCCGCCATCATGGCGGCCGAGAACGACCCGAACCGTCCGGCCTCCATGACCTTCATGGGCTCGCCGATCGATGCCCGCCTGTCCCCGACCGTGACCAATCAGCTGGCCGAGGCCCGGCCGTTCGCCTGGTTCCAGTCCAACATGATCCACACCGTGCCCTGGCCCTATCCGGGCTTCGGCCGCGAGGTCTATCCGGGCTTCGTGCAGCTCTACAGCTTCATGTCGATGAACGAGCAGCGCCACAAGGACGCCCACTGGGAGTATTTCCGCGACCTGGTCGCGGGCGACGGCGACGGCGTCGACAAGCACGAGCATTTCTACGACGAATATCTGTCGGTCCTCGACCTGACAGAGGAATTCTACCTCCAGACCATCGACATCGTCTTCCAGTCGCATCTGCTGCCGCGCGGCCTGCTGGAGCATCGGGGCGTGCCGGTCGACGTGACCCGGATCACCGACATCGGCCTGATGACCGTCGAGGGCGAGAAGGACGACATCTCGGGCGTCGGCCAGACCCAGGCCGCCCATACCCTGTGCACCAACATCCCCGAGGACCGGCGGGTGCTTTACGTCCAGCCGGAGGTCGGCCACTACGGCGTCTTCAACGGGCGGCGGTTCCGCGAGGACATCTACCCCCGCACCCGGGACTTTATCGCCAAGAATGAAACGCTCTGCGCCGTATCAAGCCGGACAACGGCTGCCGCTTGAGGGCGGGGTTCAGCTGCGGCTGAGCGTCAACGCCCGCGCCCGGCGCATCTCGCTCCGCATCGACAGCCGGGCCGGGGAGGCGGTGGCCGTGGCCCCGACCGAGCGGCGGCTGGCCGATGCGGTCGCCTTCGCCCGGTCCAAGGCCGACTGGATCGCCGAACGGCTGTCGGCCCGGCCCTCGGGCGCGGCCCTGGTGCCGGGGGCGGTCATCCCCCTGCGCGGCGGGACGGCGCGGCTGGAGGCGACCGGCGGGGCCGGGTCGGCGCGGCTGGTCGAGGGAGCGGACGGGCCACGGATCGTCTCGGGCGGGGAGGGCGAGGCCTTCGCCCGACGGGTCGTCAACCTGCTGAAGCGCCTGGCGCGCGAGGCCCTGACCGAACGCACCGAGGTGCATCTGCGGGCCCTGGGCCAGGCCCCGGTGACCCTGTCGATCAACGACCCGACCTCGCGCTGGGGCTCCTGCACCCCGGCGACGCGCGGGATCCGCTATTCGTGGCGAGTGGTCATGGCTCCGCCCGCGGTGCTGGACTATCTGGCCGCCCACGAGGTCGCCCACCTGGTCCATGCCGACCACAGCCCGGCCTACTGGGCGGTGGTGCACCGGCTGGTCGGCGACCACCGGCCGTTCCGCGCCTGGCTGAAGACCCATGGGGCCGGCCTGCACGCCGTGGGGCGCTGACCCGCTAGAAGAACAGCGGGTTGTCCGACTTCTCGGCGGCGGGCTCGGGTTCGGGGCGCTGATCGGCTGGCGGCCGCTCGGCCTCGGGCTGGGTTGGGACATAGGGCTCGCCCAGGGTCGGATCGACCGGATCGATGACGGTGCCGTCGCCGAACGGATCCTCGACCGCCCCCATCAGGTCGCCGATCGGATCGGGCGCGACCCAGCCCTCGGGCATGGCCGGGCCGTTGGGGATGGGCTGGACGTTCAGGCGCGGCAGGGAGGCCTCCATGAAGCCCTTCCAGATGGCGGCCGGGGCCGCGCCGCCGGTGACGCCGCGCATGGCGGAGTTGTCGTCCTTGCCGACCCAGACGGCGGCGACGAAGCCGCCGGTATAGCCGACGAACCAGGCGTCCTTGTAATCCGAGGTCGTGCCGGTCTTGCCGGCCAGATCCCGGCCTTCGATCTGCACCGACCGCGCCGTGCCGCCGGTCACCACGCCCCGAAGCATCTGGTTCATATAGTAGAGCGCGGGGTTGTTGATCGCCTGTCCGCCGGCGGCGTCCCGGGCCGCGCGCTGATAGATGACCCGGCCCTGGGGGGTGCGGATGCGGCTGATGCCGTGGGCCTCGACCCGGCGGCCGCCGTTGGCGAAGGCGTCGTAGGCGGTGGCCATGTCGATCGGCGAGACCTCGACCGCGCCCAGGGCCATGGCCGGCTCCAGGCCGATCCGCGAGGAGATGCCCAGGCGGCGCGCCACGCCGGCCACGCTGTCGCGCCCGACCTGATCGGCGACATAGGCGGCCACGGTGTTGATCGACTGGGCCACGGCGTTGGCCATGGTCGTCTCGCCGATGAAGTTGCCGGAATAGTTGCGCGGGCTCCAGTTGCCGATCTGGACCGGCTCGTCGACCACCGGCGTCTGCGGCGTATAGCCGGCCTCCATGGCCGCCAGATAGACGAAGGGCTTGAAGGCCGATCCGGCCTGGCGGCGCGCATCGACGGCGCGGTTGAACTGGCTGTCGGCATAGGAGGCCCCGCCGATCATGGCCCGGACCCGGCCGTCGCCGTCCAGGGCGACCAGGGCCGCCTGCTGCACGCCCTTGGAGCGGTCGCGCTCGAGGATGCGGCGCACGGCCCGCTCGGCCGAGGTCTGGATGGTCAGGTCCAGGGTCGTCTCGACCACCATGTCCTCGGTCGGCTCCCCGACCAGACCCCGGATCTCCTTGTCCAGCCAGTCGATGAAATACTGGGCGTGCTGGGTCGCCAGGGTGCGGGACACGCGAACCGGTTCCAGCACGGCGGCGGCGCGCTGTTCGCGGGTGATCACGCCGGTCTCTTCCATCTGGTCCAGCACGACGGTGGCGCGCACGGCGGCCCGCTCGCTCTCGGAGACGGGCGAATAGCGCGACGGGGCCTTCAGCAGGCCGGCCAGCAGGGCGGCCTCGCCGACGGTCAGCTCCTTGGCCGCCTTGTCGAAATAGCGCTGCGACGCCGCCTCGATGCCGTAGGCCCCCGCGCCGAAATAGACGCGGTTCAGATACAGGGCGAGGATTTCCTGTTTCGAGAACTTCATCTCCAGCCAGACGGCCAGCATCAGCTCCTGGACCTTGCGGCGGATGTTCTGGTCCGGCGTCAGGAACAGGTTCTTGGCCAGCTGCTGTGTCAGGGTCGAGCCGCCCTGGACGATCCGGCCGGCCCGCATGTTCGAGGCCACGGCCCGGCTCATGCCGATGGGGTCGAAACCCGGATGCCAGTAGAAGCGCCGGTCCTCGATGGCGATGAAGGCGGCCGGCACATAGTCGGGCAGGGACGCCAGATCGGCGGGCGGGGCCTGTTGCGACCCGCGCGTGGCGATCAGGGCCCCGTTGCGGTCGAGATAGGTGATCGAAGGCTGGCGGTCGACATCATAGAGGGCCGAGGTGTCGGGCAGGCCGCGGGCGAAGACGGCGAAGAAGACGACCAGGAAGATCAGGCCCCAGACCGCCAGGACCGACATCCAGTAGAAAAAGCGCTGCAGCGGCGTGCGCGTCCCGCCCGTGCCGCCGCTTCGCGCTCCCTGAACCGGACCTGACATCGATATCCCCGACCTGACCGCGCCGTCATAGCCGGTCGCATGGCCTACACAAACGCAGTTCCCGTGAACGGCGCATGAAGGCTTCACGCCACCGTGATGACGGTTTCAGCCGAAACGATGGCGCGACGGTTAACGATCATCCATCGCGGTGCGCCAGCCAGACGGTGCCGTCGTCGGCCCAGACCCCCTGTTCGACGCGAAAGCCCGCGTCGGTCAGGGCTGCGGCATAGTCTTCGGCGGCCAGGCTGCCATGATAAAGCGGCTCGCCCCGCCACCGGCCGACCGCATGGCCGAGCCGGTGTCCGGACGAGAACAGGACGGTGGCACGCGGCGACGCGTGGGCCAGCAGGCGGGGCAGGGCCAGCCGCTGGTCCTCCGGGGTCAGGTGAAACAGGCTGTGCCAGGCCAGGATGCCGGCGAAGTGGCGGCCCAGATCGAGGGCGCGCATGTCGGCCTGGACGAAGCGGCCGCAGGGCAGCGCCTCGGTCGCATAGGCGATCAGCCGCGCCGAGGCGTCCACGCCAGTGACTTGAAGGCCGCGATCCAGCAGGGCCGCCGCCATCGGTCGCCCCGACCCGCAACCGACGTCGAGCACGGCGTCGCCGGGGGTCAGTCGCGCGGTGAACCGGTCCAGCCAGACGCGATCGGCAGCGGTAAGGTCGGGGCCCCGATCCTCGATCCAGTCCGGCGCTCGCCGATCATACAGGTTGATGATGTCGGCGGCCGCCCGCGCGGCCGGATCGGTCATTCCGCGACGAAGGCGTCCAATGCCGCGTGGAAGGCGGCGGGCTGGTCCAGCATGATGAAATGGGCGCTGTCGTCGATGCGCTGAAGCTTGACGCCCGGAAGGCCGGAAAAGGCGTTCTGGTAGATGCCGTCGGTGATTGCCGGGGTCATGCCGGGAAGGTCGAATGCGACATAGACGACCTCGGTGGGGACGGTGATCCGGCCCAGCTCCGGGCGCAGGTCCGTGACGATCAGCTCGCGATAGGCGTTGGACGACACCACCCGGTCGCTCGCGGCCGTATCGGCCAGCACCGCCGCCTCGGCCGTCTCGTTGCGGACCATCGTCGCGACGGTCGCGGCGGCCCGGGCACGATAGGCCGCCTCCGGAGCCGTCAGCATGCCTGCATGGATCTGGTCGGCCGCCGGGGTGACGCTCTCCGCCGTGGGGTCGGTGCCGGGCGGGGCGAACATCGCGCCCATGAAGGGCACCATGTCCACGACCATCAGCCGGCCCACGGCGTCGGGATGGCGGGCGGCCAGCATCATGGCGATGGTCCCGCCCATCGAGTGACCAACCACCACCGGGCGGTCCAGATCGCTCTCGGCGATGTAGCGGGCGATCTCTTCGGCGACGGGGGCGGCGACCGGGCCCTCGGCATTGCCGTCGACCGGGGCTCCGGCGAAGCCCTGGATGTGGATGCGGTGGACGCGCCAGCCGGCCCCCAGATGATCGACCGTGCCCTGCCAGATCTCGGGCGAGGAGCTGAGGCCGGGGATCAGGATGATGTCGCGCACCCCGGGGCCCGCCTCGCCATCCACCCGCACATGCAGGCGATCCGACTCGAAGGCCGCGTGATGGTGGCCGTGGTCCCCATGGACGGCGTCCTGCCGTCCCGTGGCGCGCGCCTCCCCGACACCGGCCAGGTTGGCGATCACGCCGAGGGCGGCGATCACGCCGGTCAGGATCTGGGCGTTCATCGGATGGTCTCCAGGAGGGGCGCGGGCGAGGTCTGCGTTGGCGAAGCCGGCCTTGCAACCGTGCCTGCGGAATGGCGACGATGGGATTTTCTTTCTAGACTGTCCAGATGCCCGCAGACAGCGCCCCCCTCCCGTCCAGTGCTCCCGAGGCCAAGGCCCCGCCCGCCGCCTTCGGCAAGGGGTTTGTGCTCGACACCTGGTATTTCGTCGCCCTGTCGCGCGACGTCGCCGTGGCCTCACTCAAACGGCACGAACTGCTGGGCGAGCCGGTGCTGGTCGGGCGCCGCCGCGACGGCGCCGTCTATGCCATGCGCGACATCTGTCCGCACCGCGCCGCCCCGCTGTCGGCCGGGCGGCTGGTGCAGAAGCCGGGCGAGGGCGAGACGGTCGAATGCCCCTATCACGGCTGGCGCTTCGGCACCGACGGGGTCTGCGCCGCCATCCCGTCGCTGGTGGACGATCAGCCCTATGAGGCCGGGCGGATCCGGGTCCGCTCCTATCCGGTGGTGGAGAGCCAAGGGATGGTGTTCGTCTATGTCCGGTCGGACCCCCGCTCGGACGCCGAGCCCGACCATCCGCCCCCGACCTTCCCGGGCGTGGTCGGCGGCGACGCCAAACTGGTCGAGTTCATGGATTTCGACAGCCATATCGACCATGCGGTCGTCGGCCTGATGGACCCCGCCCATGGTCCCTATGTGCACCAGCAGTGGTGGTGGCGGTCCGAGCATTCGATGCACGAGAAGGCCAAGCGGTTCGAGCCGCGCGATCTGGGCTTCGCCATGGTCCGCCACGCGCCGTCGTCGAACAGCCGGGCCTACAAGATCCTGGGCGGGGCTCCGGCGACCGAGATCACCTTCCGCCTGCCCGGCTATCGCTGGGAGCATATCCAGGTCGGCGAGCGGCAGGTGCTGGCCCTGACCTGCCTGACCCCGGTGACGGAGACCAAGACGCGGATCACCCAGATCTTCTGGTCCGACCACTGGGTGTTCGGCATCGCCCGACCCTTCCTGCGGCTGGGCGTCATCGCCTTCCTGAAACAGGACGGCGGCATGGTGAACCTGCAGAACGAGGGGCTGCGCTACGACCCCGCCCTGATCTGGATCGACGACGCCGACCGGCAGGCCAAATGGTATCAGCAGCTGAAGCGCGAATGGGCGAAAAGCCGCGCCGAGGGGCGCGACTTTTCAAATCCGGTCCAGCCGGCGGTGCTGAGGTGGAAGAGCTGAAGGGGTGGCTGGTGGCTGGTGGCTCAGTCCGCCGATGAACGACGAACTTCCAGCCACCCGCCACCCGCCACCAAATCCTACTTCCCGGTACGGACGCTCGCCAGCAGGATGTCGACCTGGCGGCCGATGTGGTCGGACAGCTGCTTCACCGCCCAGCCGTCATAGGCGGCCCGGCGGTAGTTCGACAGATAGGCGTCCCAGGTCAGTTCGGTCATCAGGGCGACGTCGGCGTCCTGTTTCAGCTCGCCGGCCCCGATGCCGTCGCGCAGGATGTCGGCGATGACGCCGGTCAGGCCTTCGGTGGCCGCGCGCTGCCGCGTCTCGGCGGCGACGGGCTGGAACCAGGACCGGGCGACGATGGCCTGGAATAGGGGCAGCTGGTCGATGGAGCCGTGATAGCCGGCGGACAGGGCGTTGACGAGACGGTCGCGGGTCGAACCCTCGCCCGCGCCGGTCTTCATGACCGCCGCCAGGTTCGCCATGTCCTCGGTCAGGACGGCTTCGAACAGCTCGGCCTTGTCCTGGAAGTTGGCGAAGACGGCGCCGGTCGACATGCCGGCCCCCTTGGCGATGTCGCGGATGGTGGCCGGCTCGTAGCCGCGCTCGGCGAACAGGCCGCGGGCTGCATCGAGCACTTTCTGGCGCGTCCGGACCTTGGCGGCCTGACGGCGGTTGACCCGGGGCTGGACGGTATTCTCGGTGACGGGGGAGGACTCTGTCGACGCGGACTCACGCATGAACACGGTTACTCTGTATGGCGTCCGCGATCAGGCGCGGAACGATTGAACGGCGTGGGCGGCGATTGGATCTGCGACGCCCTGTGACGCGGAGCGAATGACCCACATCAAGGCAATGCCCGGGGGAAGCGCGGCTTTCATCATGCAACGATGACCAAAATGGGTCTTGTTTAGGGTTAAGGCCTCAGTGTCGACCGCAGGGCCCGTGTCGGACGGCCGCGGCGACCCTGCGGCGCGGCGGCCTGAAACACCTGCCGGAAACTGTCGCGCCGCTCGTGGATCGAGGCCAGCACCAGCCCCATCGGCACGCCCAGATCGACCAGCAGGTTCTCGGCCAGCTGCAGACTGGCCTCGGTCGTCTCGGGCACGGCGTCGGTCACGCCCAGGGCGTAGAGCCGGGCGGCGTGGCGGTCGTCGCGCGCCCGGGCGATCACGATCAAATCCTCGCGCAGGGCCCTGGCGGCCGTCACCACCTCGTCGACCTTGCCGGGGGCGTCCATGGTCACGACCAGGGCGCGGACCGTGTCGATCCCGCACAGGGAAAGCATCTCGGCCCGTCCGGCATCGCCGTAGGATACGTCGAATCCGTCCCGACGCCCGTTGGCGACCGCGGTGGTGTCGGTGTCCAGGGCGATGAAGGTCTGGCCATGCTGGGCCAGCATCTCGGCCACCAGCCGACCGACCCGGCCGAAGCCGACGATCAGCACATCGCCGCTGCGGGCCTCCGGCTCCGGCAAGGCGAGCACGGGCTCCGGCTTGGCGACCCGCGCGAGCCTCTGGCCCAGCATGGCCATCAGCGGCACGGTGAACATCGAGATGGTCGCCGAGACCAGGACCCCCTGGGTGAAGGCCCGGTCGGCGATGCCCTCGACCATGCCGGTGGTCAGGATGACGAAGGCGAACTCGCCGGCCGGGCCCAGCACCAGAGCCGTCTCGATCGCGGCGCGGACCGGCACGCCCCACAGTCGGGCCAGGCCGAAGATCAACCCCGCCTTCACGGCCGTCAGGGCCAGGGCCAGGCCGAACACCCCGACCGGATTGGCGGCGACGGCGTCCAGGTCCAGTCCGATCCCCACCCCGACGAAGAAGACCCCCAGCAGCAGACCCTTGAACGGCTCGATATTGATCTCGATCTCGCGGCGATACTCGGTCTCGGCCAGCAGGACGCCGGCGATGAGGGCGCCCAGGCTCATCGACAGGCCGGCCGCCTGGGCCGCCACGCCCGCGCCCACGACCACCAGCAGGCACAGGGCCACGAACAGTTCCTGACCCCCGCCCTCCGCCTTCTTGCGGCTCTTGGCGACCGAGCGGAACAGGGGGCGCAGGCCCAGTCGCCCGACCGCGACGATCAGCGCCAGGCCGATCGCGGCCGGGGCCAGGGTCAGCAGGGCCGGCCCCAGGACGGCCGGCGTCATCTCGCCGCGGCTGGCCGCCAGGGCCCCCAGGACGGTGACGGTGATCAGGATGGGCGCGACGGCCAGGTCCTGCGCCAGAAGCGCCGCGAAGGTCGCCCGGCCCACCGCCCCCTTCATCCGTCGCCGCTCGGCCATCACCGGCAGGACCACGGCCGTCGACGACAGGGCCAGGCCCATGCCCAGAACGGCGGCGGACGCCAGCGACTGTCCCATCAGCATGAAGGCGGCGGCCAGAACGATCGTGCACACCGCCACCTGCATCAGGCCGAAACCGAACACCATGCGCCGCATGGCTTTCAGCCGATCCCACGACAGCTCCAGCCCGATCATGAACAGCAGGAAGGCGACGCCCAGTTCCGACAGCTGGGCCAGCTGGTTCGCGTCGTCGATCGTCAGCCAGGCCAGCCACGGGATCAGGTTCGCCAACCGTCCCAGCCCGTCCGGCCCCAGCAGCACGCCGGCGGCGAGAAAGCCCAGGACCGGGCTGATCTTCCAGCGACTGAACAGGGGCACGACCACGCCGGCCGCCGCCAGGAACACGACCAGATCCTTGTATTCGCCGCCGCCGTGCCCGCCTGCCATTCGCTCGCTTTGGTCTTGAATCCCGACTCTAGCTTAGCCGATCCGATGTCGGGGTCGCGCGTCACATGAACTTTTTTTAAGGCGACAGGGGCCGCGTCGGGCGTAGGTACTAGACAGGCGCGCCAAATGTGCAGCGCTCTGACGGAAACTCCAGGAAACCTATGAAAAGACTTCTGATTGGTGCCGCTGTCGGCGCCCTGCTGCTGCCCGCTTCCGCCGGCCTGGCGCAGGACCACGACTGTATCGACGAGGGCTGCACCGTGATGACTCTGTTCCAGACCGTACCGGCGGTCGAGGGCGCGACCGGTTACCAGGGCATTGACGCCCCGCGCTATGGAACCTGGGGTTTCGACACGGCCGGCATGGATCCGTCGGTCGCGCCGGGCGACGACTTCATGCGCTATGCCAACGGCGCGGCGCTGGATCGTCTGACGATTCCGTCGGACCGCACCAGCTACGGCTCCTTCGCCCTGCTGCGCGAACTGTCCGACAACCGGCTGAAGGTGATGATCGAGGGCCTGGCCGGCCGCGCCGATCTGGCCGCCGGGTCCGACGAACAGAAGATCGCCGACGCCTATCGCGCCTATCTGGACACCGCGCGAATCGAGCCGCTGGATGATCAGCCGCTGCGGCCCTATCTCGCCGCCATCCGCGCCGCCGACACGCATGAGAAACTGGCTGCCTATATGGGCGGGACCCAGGGCCGCCTGGGCGCTTCGATCTTCGGCACGGGCATCACGACCGACCAGAAGGCCCCGGACCGCTACGTCGTCTCGACCGGCCAGGCGGGCATCGGCATGCCCAATCGCGACTACTACTTGTCGCCGCTCTACGCCGACAAGAAGGAGAAGTACCAGGTCTACGTCGCGCGGATGCTGGAGATGATCGGCTGGGAAAACCCGACCGAGACCGCCGCCGCCATCGTCGCCACGGAGACCCGGATCGCCGAGGCCCACTGGACCCCGATCGAGAACCGCAACCGCGACCGGACCTACAACGAATACACCATTGAGCGCCTGGTCGCCGAGGCCCCCGGCTTCGACTGGGTCGGCTACTACGATGCCGCGCAGCTGGGCGGGGTGCCGCGCCTGATCGTGCGCCAGGACACCGCCCTGCCCAAGATCGCGGCGATCTATGCCGAGACCCCGGTCGCGACGCTGCAGGCGTGGGAGGCCTTCCACACCGTCGACGAAGCGGCGCCACGCCTGTCGCAACGGTTCTCGGACGCGCAGTGGGAATTCCGGTCGCGCGACCTGTCGGGCCAGCCCGAGCAGCGCGCCCGGGACAAGCGCGCCATCAGCTTCGCCGAGGGTGCCCTGGGCGAGGCGGTCGGCCGTCAGTATGTCGCCGACTATTTCCCCGCCGAGTCCAAGGCCAAGATGGAAGCGCTGGTGGCGAACCTGCGCCTGGCCCTGGGTCAGCGCATTGATACCCTCACCTGGATGAGCGCCGAGACGAAGGCCCAGGCCCACGACAAGCTGGCCAAGTTCACCGTCAAGATCGGCTATCCCGAACAATGGCGGGACTATTCCGGCCTCGAGATCCGCGCCGACGACCTGTTCGGCAACGGCGAGCGCGCGGGTCTGTTCGAATGGAACTATCAGCTGGCCCGGCTGAACGGGCCGGTGGACAAGGCCGAGTGGGGCATGACGCCCCAGACGGTGAACGCCTATTACAACTCGACCAACAACGAGATCGTCTTCCCCGCCGCCATCCTGCAGCCGCCCTTCTTCGATCCCGACGCGGACCCGGCCGTCAACTACGGCGGCATCGGCGGGGTGATCGGCCACGAGATCGGCCACGGCTTTGACGACCAGGGCTCCAAATCCGACGGCGACGGGGTGCTGCGCAGCTGGTGGACGGCCGAGGACCGGGCCAATTTCGATGCCCTGACGGTGCGCCTGGGCGCCCAGTACGACCAGTTCGAGCCCCTGCCCGGCTACAAGGTCCAGGGCGGTCTGACGATGGGCGAGAACATCGGCGACGCGGCCGGAACGGCGGTCGGTCTGAAGGCCTATCACCTGTCGCTGAACGGAGCCGAGGCTCCGGTGCTGGACGGCTTCACCGGCGACCAGCGGTTCTTCCTCGGCTGGGCCCAGGTCTGGCAGTCGAAGATGCGCGACGAGGCCCTGAAACAGCAGGTGTCCACCGATCCGCACAGCCCGGCGGAGTTCCGCGTCATCGGTCCGGTGCGCAACCAGGATGCCTGGTACAGCGCCTTCGACGTCCAGCCCGGGACCGCCTACTATCTGGCCCCGGCCGACCGGGTCCGCATCTGGTAGGCTCGGGAACGGCCCCTCTGCGCCTGCGGCGTCGAGGGGCCGAGGCCACGATTCTCGAAACTTCGTCTTAAGCCGGGTGTCCCATCATGGGACTATGCCCGGAGCCGCCGAAACCCTCGTCCGACGCCGCATCAGCCAGAGCGAGCTCGACGCCATCTGCGCCCGGCATGACCGGTTGTGGCAGGCGCGACCCGGCGGCGCGCGCGCGGTTTTCGCCTGGATGGACCTGTCGGGCCTGGATCTGAAGGGTCGCCAACTCGCCGACGCCGACTTCTCCGCGGCCTGTCTGATCGGGGCGGACATGACCGGGGCTCGCCTGGACAACGCCGCCTTCTTCGGGGCGGACATGCAGGATGCGATCCTGGTCGACGCCTCGATGCGACGCGCCGACCTGCGCGGGGCCTGTCTGCGCGGGGCCGACCTGTCGGGGGCCGATCTGTTCGAGGCGGACCTGCGCGAAGGGGCCATCGCCGCCGCCGACCGGGCGGTCGGCTTTCGCATGGTGGAGGCCCAGAGCCGCAACGTCACACAGGCGCAAGGGGCCAGCCTGGTCGGGGCCAATCTGCAGCGCTCGCGCCTGTCGGGCATCTCGGCCCAGTGCGCGGACTTTTCCGACGCCATCATGAAGGACTGCAAACTGGTCCGGGCCAATCTGAAACAGGCCAATTTCCGCGGCGCCGACCTGGCGGGGGCCGACATGTCCGGGGCCGACCTGACGGGAGCCGACCTGCGCGACGCGGTGCTGGTGGGGGTGGTCTCGTCCCTGTGGCGGACCGACGGAGCCAATCTGGAGGGGGCCCTGACCGACAGCCGGTCGGCCGGTGAACCGGTGGTGCAGCTGCCGGCGGCCGAGATGCTGCACGAGCACGCCATCTGGTGCGAAAGCGGCGGGGTCGAGGGTCAGCCGTCGGTCTTCGACCGGGTCGATCTTCGGGGCCTGGGATCGATCACCGGTCTGAACCTGACCGCCCTGTCCGCCCAGGGGGCGGTCTTCTACGGGCTGAACATGGAGGGGGTGCAGCTTCAGGGCGCGCGCCTGGAAGGGGCCGACCTGAGGTCGACCAATCTGAGACGGGCGGACCTGCGGGGGGTGCGACTGGCAGGGGCGCGCCTGAACGGGGCCGATCTGAGGGAGGCGCAGCTGGGTCCGCTGATGATCGGCAAGGACCGCCTGCTGCCAGCCGACCTGACCGGAGCGATCCTGCGCTCCGCCGACCTGACCGGGGCGGATCTGCGCCGCGCGACCCTGGTCGGGGCCGATCTGACGCGGGCCAGCCTGCACGGCACCCAGACCCGGCACGCGGACCTGACCGACGCCGTGATGCTGGGCGTCAAAGGCTATGTCCAGCAGGTCGACCTGACCTGACCGGCGCACGAAAAAAGGGGACGGCCCACGGGCCGCCCCCTTCCAGTCCGGGCTGTGCGTCCTAGGCCGCCTTGCCTTCGATCAGGCCGGAAGACACGCCGGTGGCGATCTCGATCCGACGGGGCTTCAGTGCTTCCGGCAGCTCGCGCTGCAGGCTGATGGACAGCAGGCCGTTGTCCAGGCCGGCGTCCTTGACCACCACATAGTCGGCCAGCTGGAACCGGCGCTCGAAATCGCGCTCGGCCAGGCCGCGATGCAGATAGGTCCGCTCGGTTCCCGCATCGTCGTTGGCGGTCTTGCGGCCGGTGACGGTCAGCAGGTTTTCCTTGACCTCGATGTTCAGCTCGTCGGGGCGGAAGCCGGCGACGGCGATCTCGATCCGATAGGCGTTCTCGCCGGTCGTCTCGATGTTGTAGGGCGGCCAGCCGGTCTCCTGGCTGGTGCGCGCGGCCGTTTCCAGCAGGCCCGCCAGACGGTCGAAGCCCACGGCGGAGCGATAGAGGGGGGTAAAGTCGATGGTACGCATGTCGATCTCCTGATCATCAGCAAGACGGAACCTGCCCTGCGCCCCCCGCGAGGAGAGCGCGCCCGGACAGGCGGTGGGATCAGCCCGCCTGGCCCCTGTCGGGCGCCGAGCGGTCTGCAAGAGCCCGGAACCGGCACTCTCGGGATGGAATTTGGGAGGGCCGCATGCGTCGTCAAGGGGCCGCGGTTGGCGAATTCGTCACTTGCCCGTCCCCGTCGCCCCCGTATGGTGCCGCGACCCTGTCATCCGGAGACGCCCATGCGCCGCTTTGCCCTGACCCTCGCCATGCTTGCCGTGACGGCGGGCTCCGCCGTCGCCCAGACCTTGCCGAGCCTGGCTGAGACCCCGGCCCAGCGGGTGGCCCGGCGCGACGCGATGACTCCGCCCGTGCTGCAGGAAGACGAACAGCTCCAGGCCGCGATCGGCTCGGACGCCCGACCGGCGGCGGACGTGGCGCGCGACGTCTACCGCCACCCCTATGAGACCCTGACCTTCTGGGGCCTGATGCCGGGGCTGAACATCGTCGAGATCGAGCCGGGACGGGCCGGCTGGTGGAGCGCCATCCTGCGCCCCTACGCGGCCGCCACCGGGGGCACCTACACCGCTGTGGGCCGTCCGCTGGAAGGC
This sequence comes from Brevundimonas sp. LM2, assembly GCF_002002865.1. Taxonomy (NCBI): domain Bacteria; kingdom Pseudomonadati; phylum Pseudomonadota; class Alphaproteobacteria; order Caulobacterales; family Caulobacteraceae; genus Brevundimonas; species Brevundimonas sp. LM2. The sequence goes on from NZ_CP019508.1 coordinate 573,740, forward strand.
ATGGGCGTGGCCGAAGGCTCGGCCGATCTGATCGTCGTCGCCCGAGCCTTCCACAACTGGCAGCGGGCCGGGCGGACGGCCCCCTATCTGGAAGCCTTCTTCAAGACGCTGAAGCCCGGCGGAATCCTGGCCGTCGAACAGCACCGTGCCGAAGAGGGGCTGAATGCAGAGGTCACCGCCCCCACGGGCTATGTCTCGGAGAGCTACGTCATCAAGGCCGCCCAGGCCGCCGGTTTCGTGCTGGAGGCGCGCAGCGAGCTGAACGCCAATCCTCGGGATGACCGCGACCATCCGTACGGCGTCTGGAGCCTTCCGCCGAACCGGGTCAGCGCCCCCCGCGACGGCGTGACCACCGACCGTCCGACCCCGCTGACCGAGGCCGAGCGGGCCGCACTCGACGCGGTCGGGGAGAGCGACCGCATGACCCTGCGGTTCCGCAAGCCGGCCTGATCGGACGCGGCGGGAAAGCGGCGGCGCAAGCCTTTGACGCGCCCGGCGAAGCCCTCTAATCCAGCGGCGTCCGGGGGCCTTTCCACCTTCGGGGGGCGACGGGACATGGGTCATTGATGCGGCATTGGACGTGGCCAGAGCGGAAAGGCGTATCGCGTCGCGCGATGCTGTCGGGCGCGGCCACGATTCTTGCCCTGGCCGGATGTGGTCGCGAGCCGGAGGCGGCGGCGGCCCCGGAGCTGCCAGCCGGTCCGCCCGAAGGCTCCCTGGAGTGGGCCGTCGCCGGCCCCTGGCGGGCGGCCGATCGCGCGCGCGACGTCTGGCGTCATCCGCTTGAAACCCTGCGGTTCTTCGGGCTCCAGCCCGCCATGACGCTGGTCGAGTTCTGGCCCGGCAGCGGCTGGTACACCGAAATTCTCGCCCCCTATCTGCATAAGGGCGAGGGCCAGTACTATGCGGCCGGCTTCGCCACGGGTCCCGGCGCGGACCCGGCGCAGGTCGCGCTCAGCGCCAATTTCGAACGCCGCTTCAGCGCCGACGAGCGGCTGTATGGCGAGGTCATGTTCAGCCAGTTCGGCGCGACCACTGGGCCGGTCTGTCCGGCCGGCGAGGCCGACATGGTCCTGTTCATGCGCAACATCCACGCCTGGATGGCGGCCGGCATCGCCGAAAAGGCCTTCGCCGACGCCCATGCCGCCCTGCGTCCCGGCGGCGTCCTGGGCATCGAGCAGCACCGCCTGGGTCCGGATCAGGACCAGGATCCCGCCGCCGCCAACGGCTATGTCCAGGAAACCTTCGTCAAACAGCTGGCGGCCGAGGCCGGCTTCATCTTCGTGGCCGCGTCGGAGATCAACGCGAACGAGGACGACACCAAGGATCATCCGTTCGGCGTCGAGACCCTGCCGCCCCGTCTGGTGACCTCGGCCCCCGGCACCCCGCCGGATCCCGCGTTCGACAGCGCCCCCTACCGCGAGATCGGCGAGAGCGATCGCATGACCTTGAAGTTCAGGAAGCCCGAGTGAACCGCGCCGCAGCCTTCGCCGCCAATGCCCCGCTGATGGGGGTGCCCGGCGCCGCCTCGCCGCCCGGGGGGACCGGGGAATGGTTCCGTGGCGCCGGCGGGCTTCGCCTGCGCGCCGCCTTCTGGACGCCGTCGACCCTGGTCGCCGCCCAGCCGCGCGGCACGGTCATCGTCAGCCCCGGCCGCACCGAGCCGATCGAGAAATATTTCGAGGTCATCGGCAATTTCCTGGCCCGGGGCTGGTGCGTTCTGGCCCATGACTGGCGCGGGCAGGGCCTGTCGGCCCGTCTTCTGCCCGACCGGCTGAAGGGTCACGCGCGGGCGGTGGAAGAGTTTCTGGACGACTATTCGCGTCTGCTGGATGCCTTCGAAGGTCGGGCGCCCAAGCCCTGGCTTTCGGTCGGCCATTCGATGGGTGGGGTGCTGAACCTGCTGACCCTCGAAGCGGGGGAGACCCGGCTGGCGGGCGCGATCCTGTCCAGCCCAATGCTGCGGATCAAGACCGGCAAGCGGTCGATGTGGTCGGTCAAGCTGGCGGTCCGCTGGAACGTGCGCCACGGCAAGGCCGGCGACTTCGTGCTGGACGATGCCGACGACCCGTTCGACCATACGTTCGAGAACGACGCTCTGACCTCCGATGAAGGGCGTTACGAGATGTGGCGTCAGCAGCTGTACGCCTGCCCCCATCTGGCGGTCGGGGGGCCGACCTGGGGCTGGCTGGCCTTCGGAATCGACGCCGGCGAACGATCGCTCAAGCCCAAGGCGCTGAAGGCCGTGACCATTCCCTGCACGATCGTGCAGTCGGGCGAGGATGAGAAGGTCTGGAAACAGACCAACCGCTGGGCCGCGAAGCGGCTGGGCCGGGGCCGCTATGTCGAGGTGCCGGGCGCAAAGCACGAGATCATCATGGAAACGGACGATCTGCGGGCCGTCTTCCTGCACGAGTTCGACGCCCTGGCGGACTATCTGTCACCGCCCGGCGGGGCCGTGGCGTCCGACACCCCCGATCCGGCCGTCTGACGCTACTGGGCCCCGCGCCGGAAGGCGACCAGGGCCTGGTCGCGCACCCGGGGGTCGCCCACGGCGATGATCCGGCCGTCGCCGCTGACCGGACCGCCGGTCCAGTTGGTGACCTGGCCGCCGGCCGCCTCCACCACCGGGATCAGGGCCGACCAGTCCCAGACCTTCAGCCCGGTCTCCGCCACCATGTCGAGCCGGCCCAGCGCCAGCATGGCATAGGCATAGGCGTCGCAGCCGTAGCGGGCCAAGCGCGCCGCCGCCATGACCTGGGTCCAGGCCCCCAGTTCGGGGGCGGTGAAGATCTCGGGGGCGGTCGTGGCGATCACCGCCTCGGTCAGCCGTTCGCAGGCGCGCACTCTCAGGGCGCGGGTCTGGCCCCGGCGCAGCAGCACGCCGCCCGACGGCCCGCCGAGGAAGGTCTCCTCCAGATAGGGCTGGGAGATAACGCCCACCGCGGGCCGTCCCTCGGTCCTGAGCGCGATCAGGGTCGTCCACAGCGGCAGGCCGGCGATGAAGGCGCGGGTGCCGTCGATGGGGTCGAGGATCCAGACGTGCTCCGCCTCCGGGCGGTCCTCGCCATATTCCTCGCCGATGACCCCGTGTTCGGGATAGCGGGCCGCGATCAGGGCACGGATAGCGGCCTCGGCCTCCTTGTCGGCCTGGGTGACCGGGTCGAAGGCCCCGGGCCCGGCCTTGTTCTCCTCGGCATAGTCGCCCCGGAAGAACGGCAGGGTCACCCGGGCCGCCTCGGCGGCCAGTTCGACGGCGAAGGATTCGAATTCGGTCATAGGGAGGGCTTAGGGCTTAGGGAGTAGGTCTTAGTCAAGAGAGGGCCCTGTATCGACCCGATGGCCTGTTCCTAAGCCCTAAGCCCTAAGCCCTAAGCCCTAAGCCCTAAGCCCTAAGCCCTCAAACTCAGGACGCGACCACGTCCCCGTCGCTGTGCAGCGACTTGGCCAGGTCCAGAAGGCGACGGCGCGGACGCTCGCCCAGCTGGTAATAGGCCTGGATCAGGTCGAGGGTTTCCTTGCGCGAGAACATCTCGCCGCCGTTGGCGCTGGCGGTCTCCTTGCGTTCCATGGCTTCGGCCAGCCCGTCGTAGAAATAGCTGATCGGGGTCTCCAGCGCCTCCGACAGCTGCCACAGTCGGGCGGCCGAGATGCGGTTGGCACCGCATTCGTATTTCTGGATCTGCTGGAAGCGGATGCCGACTTGGATGGCCAGCTGCTGCTGGGTCAGGCCCAGCAGGCGACGGCGACGGCGCAGCCGGCGGCCCAGGTGGAGATCGATATCGGTGGCCATTGCCCAGTCCCCTTGATCTTGCGGGCTGTGCCAAAGCGGCACGGCTCGTCCGGGAAGTCGCAATCACCATGCCGCGCTCGCGTGACGGGCGAGCGACCAATCTCGCGTGCGACGCAACCAGCTGTGCCGCAGCGCATTATCTGGCCACGTTAGTTTTGGAAGGAAGAAATCATGGGTCTCGGAATCATTGGCTGGATCGTCATCGGCATCGTCGCCGGCTGGCTGGCCGAAAAAGTCATGGGTCGCAATCACGGCCTCGTCACCAACCTGATCGTCGGTATTCTCGGCGCTCTGCTGGGCGGCTTCATCGCTCAGAACCTGCTGGGCGTTCCGGTCGGCGGCTTCAACATCGTGACCCTGCTGGTCGCCTTCGGTGGTGCCGTTCTGCTGCTGTTCCTGTTGGGCCTGGTCAAGCGCCGCGCCTAATACGATCCTCGGGTCGAAAGAGAAGGGGCGGCCCACGGGCCGCCCCTTTTTTCGTGCGCGAGGCGTAGAACCTTAGGCCGGAGGCGTCGCCGGCTCGGCTTCACCGCCCGCGTCGGACGACGTCGGCTCGGCCGCGCTCGTCGGATCGGCCGGAGACGAAGCGGGGGCCGGGGCGGGCGAGGGGCTGTCCGCAGCGCTGTCGGCGATGGCGGGCGCGGCCGAATATTCGCCGGCGCTCCAGCCGACGACCACATCGGCACCCTGCTGGGTCAGGCCCGCGAGCGGCACGCCGCGCAGCTGGCCATCGGTGCCGCGCACGGTCAGTTCTTGCTCGCCCGCGTCATTGTTGCGGACGCCTTCCAGTGTCCCGAGCGTGGCGCCGTCGGAGCCCTTGACCGACGCGCCCGGCTGCAGCTGGATCGTGCCGGACGGCGCCGGCGTTGCGGCGGACGGCGTTCGGGCCGGAGCGGCGGGGCTGGACGCGGTCGGGCTGGACGTTGTCGAGCTGGGTGGTGTCTGGCCGGTGGCGTCCTGGGCCAGGGCGGGGGCGGCCATCAAAGCCGTGGCAGCAGCGGCCATCAAAAGCGTATTGCGGATCATCAGTCTGTCCTGATTGACGCGGGCGAACTGCCCGCAGACCTATCAAGCACGTCAGATTACGGTTTGTTTCGTCTGCCCCGAAATGACCCCGACACCGCCGGACTTGCCCCAATGATGAGCGAATATGGGCTCTAAAGCATCGCCGGAATGACGCGATCGGGCGGGCGGTGGCCGTTCTGGAAGGTCATGATGTTGGCGATGACCCGGTCGCCCATGTCCTGGCGCGCCTCCAGCGTGGCCGAGCCCAGGTGCGGCAGCAGCACGACGTGGGCATGGCCCCGCAGGCCGGGATGGATGGCCGGCTCGTGCTCATAGACATCCAGCCCAACTCCGGCGAGCCCGCGCCGTGCCACGGCGTCGGACAGGGCCGCCTCGTCGATCAGCTCGCCGCGGGCGGTGTTGATCAGGATCGCATGGGGCTGCAGCCGCGCCAGTCGCTCGGCCGACAGCAGGTGGTGCGTGTCTTTCGTCGCCGGACAGTTCAGCGAAACGAGATCCATCCGCGACAGCATCTGGTCCAGATCGTCCCAGTAGGTCGCGCCCAGTTCCTCCTCGATGCGGGGGCTGACGGGTTTGCGATTGTGATAGTGGACCTGCAAGCCGAAGGCCCGGGCGCGACGGGCCAGGGCCTGGCCGATCCGCCCCATGCCGACGATGCCCAGCCGCTTGCCCCACAGTTTGCGGCCGCACATCCAGGTCGGGGTCCAGCCCTCGAACCGGCCGTCGGCCACCACCTGGGCCCCCTCGACGATGCGCCGACTGACGGCCAGGATCAGGCTCATGGCCAGGTCGGCCGTGTCCTCGGTCAGGACGCCCGGGGTGTTGGTGACCAGGATCTGGCGGGCCACGGCGGCGTCGATGTCGATATGATCCACCCCCGCCCCGAAATTGGCGATCATCTTCAGCTGATCGCCGGCCCCGGCGATCAGGGCGGCGTCGATCTCGTCGGTGATGGTGGGGACCAGGACGTCGGCGCGCTGCACCGCCGCCTCCAGAGCCGCCCGGTCGAACGGTATGTCCTTGAGGTTCAGCTCGGCGTCGAACAGCTCGCGCATGCGGGTCTCGACCGCGTCCGGCAATCTTCTGGTTAAGACGACCTTAAGCCGGGGGTTGGACATAGGGACCTTGGGTTTTCCCGGGCGACACCGATCGGTGTCGCCCGCCTGCGACGGGTCGATACGGGTGTCTAGCAAGTCTCGCAGCCGCTTCCAAAGACTCCAGGCCCGGATTCCGGTGCTGGCGGCCGTCATGGTCGGGGCTGTCCTGGCGGGGGCGACGGCGACGATGCCGGATGGACGGCCCACGCCCACGGGGCTGGAGGTGCCGCGCTGGGTCTCGCTGAAGTCGTCCGAAGTCCGCGCCCGCCAGGGGCCCGGCCTGGATTATCGCATCCTGTGGGAGTACCGCGCCGCCGGTCTGCCGGTGCAGGTGATCGCCGAGACCCGCGAATGGCGCAAGATCTGCGACCCCGAGCAGGGCGTCGCCTGGATCCATCGCAGCGTCGCGTCGGGCCGACGGGGGGCCTTCAACGGCACGGACGCGGAAATCCCCGTGCGCGCCGGCCGCGATGACCAGTCTCCGATCCGGGCCCGCTTCAGCCCCCGGTCGCTGATCGCCCTCGAGGACTGCGAAGACGGCTGGTGCCGGGTTCGCGCGCGTAAGCTGAAGGGCTGGATCGCGCAAGGCGCGGTATTCGGCACCCAGACGACCGCCCAGTGCGACGCGGCGAGACCGGCGGGCGAGGCCGACTAGGCCCGCCTTCCGGCGCTGCGTGGTTGAGCCCCCCGTCGTCGTCGTGTAACCCGACCGCCACACTACCGGAGCGGCCCCCTTGAGCACGTCCAAATATCCGTCGTCCTTCGACCATGCGGCCCTGCTGGCCTCGGGCCGGGGCGAGCTGTTCGGGCCGGGCAACGCCCAGCTGCCGGCCCCGCCGATGCTGATGTTCGACCGGATCACCCAGATCAACGGCGACGGCGGCGAACACGGCAAGGGCTATGTCGAGGCCGAGCTGGATATCCATCTGGACCTCTGGTTCTTCCAGTGCCATTTCATCGGCGATCCGGTCATGCCCGGCTGCCTCGGCCTGGACGCCATGTGGCAGCTGGTCGGCTTCTACCTGGGCTGGATCGGCGGCCCCGGGCGGGGCCGGGCGCTGGGCGTCGGCGAGGTCAAGTTCACCGGCCAGGTCCAGCCGGACGTCAAGAAGGTCACCTACAAGATCACCCTGAAGCGCGTCATCAACCGGCGCCTGGTCATGGGCATCGCCGACGGGGTGATGGAAGCCGACGGCGTCCCCATCTATACGGCCACGGACATGCGGGTCGGTCTGTTCGGCGCGGGCGAAAAGCCGGCCGAGGCCTGATCCTCTGCAACAACCGCGATCAACGCGGGAACGACCAGCACAAAGAAGGAAACACCATGCGGCGTGTCGTCGTCACCGGTCTGGGTATCGTCTCCTCCATCGGCACGGGTGCCGAAGAGGTCACCGCCTCGCTGCGCAGCGCGCGGTCGGGCGTCGTCGCCGCCCCCGACCATATCAAATACGGCTTCCGCTCCCAGGTCTGGGCCCCGCCGTCGCTGGGCGTGACGGCCGAGGACTGGGCCCCTCTGGTGGACCGCCGCGCGGCGCGCTTCCTGGCCAACGGCACCGCCTGGGGTCACATCGCCTTCGAGGAGGCCTTAAAGGACTCCGGCATGACGGCGGACGAGATCAAGGACGAGCGCATCGGCCTGATCGTCGGCGAGGGCGGCCCGTCGACCCAGGTCATCCTGCAGGCCGCGGCCACCACGGTCGAGCGGACCTCACCCAAGCGGATCGGGCCGTTCGCCGTGCCCAAGGCCATGGCCTCCGGCCCTTCGGCGGTTCTGGCGACCTGGTTCCAGCTCAAGGGCATCAACTATTCCATCTCCTCGGCCTGCGCGACCAGCGCGCACTGCATCGGGGCGGGGGCCGAGCAGATCCAGTGGGGCAAGCAGGACGTGGTCTTCGCCGGCGGGGTCGAAGACATCGACTGGTCCATGTCCAACATGTTCGACGCGATGGGGGCCATGTCCTCGAACTTCAACGCCACGCCGTCCGTGGCCAGCCGCGCCTATGACGTCGCCCGCGACGGTTTCGTCATCGCCGGCGGGGCCGGCATCGTGGTGCTGGAAGAATACGAGCGGGCCGTGGCGCGCGGCGCGAAGATCTACGGAGAGATCGTCGGCTACGGCGCCAACTCGGACGGCCACGACATGGTCGCCCCGTCCGGTGAAGGGGCTGAGCGCTGCATGAAGATCGCCCTGGCGGAGGCCGGCAACCGAAGGATCGACTATCTGAACCCCCACGGCACCTCGACGCCGGTCGGGGACTCCAAGGAGATGGGGGCGGTCCGCAACGTCTTCGGTGCCGACATGCCGCTGATCTCCTCAACCAAGTCCCTGACCGGCCACAGCCTGGGGGCGGCGGGCGCGCAGGAGGCGATCTATTCCCTGCTGATGCTGCACCACGGCTTCGCGGCCGAAAGCGCCCATATCGAAACCCTGGATCCCGAGTTCGAGGGCATGCCGATCCTGCGCGAGCGCAGGGACGTCGAACTGACGACGGTCATGTCCAACTCGTTCGGCTTCGGCGGCACCAATGGGACGGTGATCTTCTCGAAGGTCTAGACGGCCGCGAAACGGTCGGCCTTCAGCACCGCCTTGGGGAAACGGACCAGGCCGATCCGGGCCTGGAGGGTCTTCAGCGGCAGCATGTGCCGCCGCCAGCGGGCTTCCGGATCGAATTCGAAGGCGACCTTGGTCAGGTCCTGCTCGAGCAGGAAGCCGAAGGCGGCCAGATCGTCTCCGTCGCGCGCCACGATCACCTTCCAGTAGGCGCGGGGAATGCGGACGGACACGGGACCGGCATCGTCGACGCCCAGGAAGACGGGATCGTCGTCGACCAGAAGCGGGCCGGCGAACAGACAGTATCGCTCGGTCGCGCCCTGATCCTCGATCTCGTTTTCCAGCTCGCCCCACAGGCCGTCGAATTTCGACTGGTTGAAGCCGGCCACCTGAGGCGTGCAGTTGGTCACGTGATAGGTGTCGCCATTGGCGCGCCGGACCTGGGCGTGGTCCACGCCCCAGCAGACCTCCTCGCGGCGGACCAGGTGACCCTTGTCGAAGGCCTGCCGGTCATTGTTGAAGAACCGCTCGGGCAGCTGAGATGACGCCGGCAGCCGGGGATCGAGGAACCACTTCTCCCGGTCCTTCTCTCCCAGCCCGCCCAGGGCGCGCCGCGTATAGACGAAGCCCGGCTCCGGCTCCTTGGCGGCGGGGGAAAAATCCACATTGGCGGCGGTGAAGATCGGCAGGCGGCGAAGCCGGTGCATAGCCAGGGTGAAATGCTCATACGGCACCAGAACCCCCTGGCCGTCGGTGCGGGGCGTCGCGTCCGCGGCGTCCGTCAGATCCGGCAGCGAAACCGCGATCCCCAGGAAGTCCGGGCGGTACCCCTTGCGGCCCACGTAGTCGGGATCGTGCCAGGGCTCGACATTGCGCTCCGGCGCTTCGGCCAGGGCCGGGGCACCGGGGGCTGCCGCCATGCCCAGCCGCACGGTCACGGTCAGGGGGATGGTCACCTCTCCGAACGTCGTCGATGCGACCGCGGTGGGGGCCGGGGCCGGGGATGCGACCGGGCCGGGGGCGACATGCTGTTCCGTCGGGCGACGTGTCCCGGCTGCGGTCCCGCTCGCCGGCCGGATCTGGCCGAGGCAGGCCGCCTCCAGCCCGGATCCCAGCGGCCCATCGGGCGCCAGGCCCAGCACCGTGCTCGCCACCCGGCTGGCACGGACGCCCTCGTTGGCGATCCAGTCGACATCGGCGTCGTCGTCGTCGTCGCCGACGGGCGTGCCGTTTTTCAGCAGCCAGCGGCCTTGCGCGTCCTTCCGCGGCACGCCGGAGTGATGCAGGGCCACGACCTGCCAGGAGTCGTTGAAGACCGGGGCGCCGGACGAGCCCGGCGCGGTATCGGACTCGTAGGTCAGGTGGTCGGCGCTGATCGACAGCAGGCGGTTCTCGCGCAGGGCGATCTGTTTGGCCCGACCGTTGGGGTGCTGAATGACCGTGATCGGCTCCCCCTCGTTGATCTTGCCCAGATCGGGGCTCAGCCGCAGCCAGCCGTAGTCGTCGAGCCGACCCGGGCCGTTCAGCGGGTCCGCCCCGACGGCGACCAGGGCGAAATCCAGACCGGCGTCGGCGACGAAGAACCGGGCCGGCTCCAGCGCGAAGGTCGTCGTCGGCCGCTCGAACCCCATCAGGTCCAGTTCGCAGTCGAACAGGGCCAGAGACGCCGCGGCGTCGGCGGCGGTGGGAAAGACGTGATGGTTGGTGAGAAGCAGGCCCGGCGCGATCAGAAAGCCGGTGCCGTCCCCCAGGCTGCGCCCGGTCGCATCTCGGATCGCCAGCCGCGCCACCGCCCTCGCGGCCTGCAGGCCCCGCGCCAGATAGTTGACATCGACCAGATCGTCGCGACCGAGCGTCCGCTCCAGTTCGGAGCGCGAAATCTTGCGTCCGCCTTCTTGGAGCTGGAGTGTGCGGGCCTGCCGGCGCGCCTCGGTTTCGAACTGCCCGGGCGCCGTGGCGTCGGCCCGCGCCTTCAGCAGCTCGATCGCGGTTGGGGCTCCGGGTCCGGTCGGAGGCTGCACCTCCGCCGTGACGCGGCGCTCGGTGGCGTCGACGGTCTCGCGAATGCGTTCGATCTTCATAGGAGAGCCCTCCGCCCGTCAACCTAACGTGGATATGCGACAGCCGCGAGTCGGGCGGGATCACGACCACGCCATGCGGCGCTTTGCACGCCCGCGCCGCCGCTGCTAACCCTCCGCTCACGAACCGCTCGGCCGCAAGTCGGGATCAAGAGGAGACGCCTGATGGCCACCGAATCGACCTGGAACATGCCCGCGGGCGAACTCATGAAGGGCAAGAAGGGCCTGATCATGGGGGTGGCGAACGCCAATTCCATCGCCTGGGGCATCGCCTCCCAGCTGGCCGCCCAGGGGGCCGAGCTGGCCTTCACCTATATGGGCGAGGGGCTGGAGCGCCGGGTGCGGCCGCTGGCCGAGAGCGTCGGCGCGAAACTGCTGATCCAGGCCGACGTCACCGACGACGCCTCGATGGACGCCGCCTTCGCCGCGCTCGAGGCCGAGTTCGGCACGATCGATTTCGTGGTCCACTCGGTCGCCTTCGCCAACAAGGACGAGCTGAAGGGCTCCTTCATCGACAACACCAGCCGCGACAGCTTCCTGCTGGCCATGAACATCTCGTGCTTCAGCTTCGTCGACGTCGCCAAACGCGCGTCCAAGATCATGCCCAACGGCGGGTCGATGATCACCATGACCTATCTGGGCTCGGAGCGGGCCATCCCCAACTACAACACCATGGGCGTGGCCAAGGCGGCGCTGGAGGCGGCGACCCGCTACATCGCCCGCGACCTGGGTCCCAAGGGTATCCGCGTCAACGCCATCTCGGCCGGGGCCATGCGCACCCTGTCGCTGGCCGGCATCTCGGGCGGCCGGGGCATGATCGCCCAGGGCCGGGCGATGTCGGCGATGAAGGAGGACACCTCGATGGAGGGGGTCGCCGGAGCCGCCCTGTGGCTGTGCTCGGACCTGGGCCTGTCGACCACCGGCGAGGTCATCCACGTCGACGCCGGCTTCCACATGATGGGTCTGGCGGGCGACGAAGAGGCCTGAGCCCTCGGACGCCAAGCAAAAGGCCGCCCCTTCGCAGGGGCGGCCTTGAGATTTCGGACGTTCAGCGGGCCTACAGCGCCAGTTCGCCCTCGTCCTCGCCGTCCCAATAGGCGATGCGCGAGGCCTTGGCCTGGATCAGGACCAGGCCGGGGGTGTCCACGCCTTGCGGGAACCAGCGCTCCAGACCCTTGGTCCAGTGGGCGGTGAAGGCGGCCTTGTCGCGGATCAGCTCGGCCCGCGCCTCGATGGCGATGAAGATGCCGGGCTTGCCCAGCAGGCCACGCTCGCCGGTCAGGGTCAGGCCGACGATGGGATCCGCCATGATGTCGCCGACCATCCCGGCGTCCTCGGTGGTGAAGAACCAGCTGTCGCCGTCGTAGTCGACCTCGCCGTTGTTGCTCATCGGCCGCGACGTCAGGGCCCCGCCCGCCGTGCGGGTGGTCAGCATGGTGAAGTCGATGTTGCGCATCTTCTTCGAGAGTTCTTTCAGGATCAGTTTCACGCGGGGCTCCTCAAGCTTTGCCTGCACCAAACCCGCGAAACCCCGAGCCGATCCCGCGTCAGGGTCGCGCAGGGATATTCAGCCCCCGCGCCACCGCCGGCCGCGCCTGGCAGCGCTCGACCCAGGCCGGGACCGCCTGCAACGCGCCCCAGTCCACCAGAGCGCCGGCGCCGTAGAAGTCGGGGACGGCGCGGACCCAGCCGATCAGGGCGATGTCGGCGATGGTGAATTCATCGCCCATGACGAAGTCGCGGTCCGCCAGCCGGCCTTCCAGGACGCCCAGCAGCCGTTTGGTCTCGGCCGCGAAGCGGTCGCGGGGACGCTTGTCGTCGTAATCCTTGCCGGCGAACTTGTGGAAGAAGCCCAGTTGTCCGACCATCGGCCCGACCGCCGCCATCTGCCAGAACACCCACTGGATCGTCTCGTAGCGAGCGATCGGGTCGGTCGGCAGCAGCTGGCCGGTCTTTTCCGCCAGATAGATCAGGATGGCCCCGGACTCCCACAGGGCCAGGGGCCGGCCGCCCGGGCCGTCGGGATCCAGGATGGCGGGGATCTTGCCGTTGGGGTTCAGCGCCAGATAGTCGGGGGTCCAGGTCTGGTTCTGCATGATATCCACCAGGTGGACCTCATAGGGCAGGCCGATCTCCTCCAGCATGATCGCGGCCTTCACCCCGTTGGGCGTCGGAAACGAATAAAGCTGCAGTCGGTCGGGATGGGCGGCCGGATACTGGCGCGTGATCGGGAAGGTGGAAAGGTCGGCCATGGGACACCGTGACGGTTGCGGATGACCCCATGTCGGAAGGCGCCCGCGACGGCGCAATAGGGGTCAGTCCGGCTCGCGCTCGCCGACCTCTTCGGGGCGGATGGCCAGCAGCCAGCCGTCGGCCAGGTGAAGCTCCGGCGTGGCCGCCCTGGTGAAGGGCAGGAACCAGGTCGGTCCGCCGGCGGCGGGGGCGATCTCCAGCATGTCGTCGGCGCCGAAATTCTGGACCGCCTTGACGGTGCCCAGGACCGTGCCCTCGGGGTCGCGCGCCTCGACCCCGATCAGGTCGGCCAGATAGAATTCGTCCTCGTCCGGCTGCGGGAAGCGGTCGCGCGGCACGTGGAGCTTGAGGTTGCGCAGGGCGTCGGCCTCTTCCTTGGTGGCCACTTCCTTCACCCGGCCGACGATGCCGTCCTTGGTCGGGCGGGCCGACAGCACGGTCAGGGCGTGGGAGCCGTCGGCGCGCAGCAGCGGCCCATAGGCGGTCAGGGCCAGGGGATCGGCCGTATAGGCGGTGATCTTGACCTCGCCCTTGACGCCGAAGCCCCCGGCGACATGGCCGACGAGGATCAGTTTGGATTCAGTCATCGCAGGCTCCGATAGCAGAAGGGCGGCGCCCGATGGACGCCGCCCTTGCCGTGGTCAGTTCACCGGGCGGCCAATCAGGCCTCGGTCTTCTCTTCTTCGGTGGCCGGAGCCTCTTCAGCGGCGGCCTCGGCCGGAGCCTCTTCGGCAGCGGCGTCCTCGGCAGGGGCCTCCTCGACCGGCGGCGCGTTCTTGGCGGCTTCGGCGGCGGCGGCGGCCTCTTCCTTGGCGCGTTCAGCGGCTTCGGCGGCTTCGATCTTGGCGGCGGCCTCGGCCTCGGCGCGGTCGGCTTCGCGCTGGGCGCGCTCGGCCGAGCGTTCCTGGGCCTTCTTGCCCGGGGCGCCCTTGGTCGGGTTGTTCGACTGGGTCCACTTGACCTTGCCGGCCAGGGCTTCGTCCTGGCTCAGGAAGCGGGCGACGCGGTCGGTCGGCTGGGCGCCCTTGGCGAGCCATTCCGAGATGCGCTCCTGCTTCAGGGTCACGCGGGGCTTTTCGCCGTCCTTGGGCAGCATCGGGTTGTAGGTGCCGACGCGCTCCAGGAATTTGCCGTCACGGGGCGAGTGGCTGTCGGCGACGACGATGTAGTAGTAGGGACGCTTCTTGGCGCCCCCGCGGGCCAGACGAATCTTCAGCATTTTCAGTCTCTTTCTAGGAAGTCAGTTGGGTTTCTTGGGAAGGCCGGGAAGGCCTCCCGGCAGTGATCCGCCGCCCAGGCCGGAGAGCCGGTCCTGAAGGGCCTTGATTTCGTCTTCGGACGGTTCGGGCATGCGCCCGCCGCCGAGGGCTTTCAGGCGCGAGATATCGGGGCCGCCCGGCCCGCCCATGCCGCCGCCGCCGGGCATGCCCGGCATGCCGCCCATCATGGCCGCCATCTTCTGCAGGTTGCCGCGGCCGCCCTTGGCCAGGGACTTGACCATGTCGGCCATCTGGCGGTGCTGTTTCAGCAGGCGGTTGATGTCCTGGACCTCGACGCCGGCCCCGGCCGCGACGCGCTTCTTGCGGCTGGCGTTCAGCAGGTCGGGCTTCTTGCGCTCGGCCTTGGTCATCGAACTGATGATGGCTTCCTGACGCAGGATCATCCGGTCGTCGATGTTCTGGTCGGCCATCTGGGCCTTCATCTTGGCCACGCCGGGCAGCATGCCCATGATGCCCTGAAGCCCGCCCATCTTCTTCATCTGCTGCAGCTGGGCCGCCAGGTCGTTCAGGTCGAACTGTCCCTTGGCCAGCTTCTTGGCCATGGCCTCGGCCTTGGACTGGTCCAGCTCGCCGGCGGCCTTCTCGACCAGGGCGACGATGTCCCCCTGGCCCAGGATCCGGCCGGCGACGCGGCGGGCGTCGAACACCTCGAGCGCGTCGACCTTCTCGCCGGCCCCCATGTATTTGATCGGCAGGCCGGTGACAGCCCGCATCGACAGCATGGCTCCGCCGCGCCCGTCGCCGTCGGCGCGGGTCAGGATCAGGCCGGTCAGGGGCAGGCGCTCGTGGAAGGCCTTGGCCGTGCGCACCGCGTCCTGGCCGGTCAGGCTGTCGGCGATCAGCAGGGTCTCGACCGGATTGGCGATCGAGGCGACCTCGGCCACCTCGTTCATCAGGGCCTCGTCCAGCGTGATCCGGCCGGCGGTGTCGAGGATCAGGACGTCGAAACCCTGCAGCTTCGCCGAGGTCAGGGCCCGGCGGGTGATCTGGACGGCGCTCTCGCCGGCCACGATCGGCAGGACGGCGACCTCGATCTGGGCCCCCAGCTGGGCCAGCTGTTCCATCGCCGCCGGACGCCGCGTGTCCAGCGAGGCCATCATGACCTTCTTGCGGTCGAACTTGGTCAGCCGCAGCGCCAGCTTGGCCGAGGTCGTGGTCTTGCCGGAGCCCTGCAGGCCGGCCATCAGCAGCACGGCGGGCGGGGCGGCGTTCAGGTTCAGCGGGGTCGGCTCCTCGCCCCCCAGCATCTCGACCAGGCCGTCATAGACGATCTTGATGACCTGATCGGCGGGCCGGACCGAGCGGATGACCTCTTCGCCCGTGGCCTTTTCGGTGGCGAAGGCGATGAAGTCCTTGACCACGGGCAGGGCGACGTCGGCCTCCAGCAGGGCCACGCGCACTTCGCGCATCGCCTCCGCCACGTCCTTTTCGGACAGGGCGCCGCGACCGGTGATCCGGTCGAAAACGCCTGACAGCCGCTCGTTCAGAGCCTCGAACATAAACACCTCATGGGGCGGTCGAACCGTGCTCCATAGCGAAACGACCTCTGGCGACGATCACGTCGGCAGAGGGTTCTCGCCATCCTCGTCCCGTCGAAACAGGGGTCGTGATGGTGGAGACGCAGGTTCAATTGCGCCGGAAGCGGCGGCTTATGCGGGAAAACAGGCGGTTTGTCGACTCGTGTGGCGCGACGCACTTTCCGTTTCAGCGTTTGGCTTTGCGATGGCCGATCGGCGAAGCCCTGATACGGTTCCGCTTCGGCCTCCCCGCTGCCCGAGATGACCATGCCCGTATCCAACGCCCCCGTCGCCGACGACCGCCTGCGCGAGGAGGTCCGCCTGCTGGGCGGGCTGCTGGGCGAGGTGATCCGCGACGAGAGCGGGCAGGATCTCTACGACCGGATCGAGGCGGTGCGGGTGGCGTCGGTCGGCTACCACCGCCACGCCGGGGCGCGGGGGTCGGCGGAGCTGGAACGGCTGCTGTCGGAGCTGTCGCTGGACGATGCGGTGGGGCTGGCGCACGGGTTCGCGGTCTTTTCTCTCCTGGCCAATGTCGCCGAGGACCGGGCGGGCAAGCGCCGCGCCCGCAGCCAGACCGCCGAGGGGGCGCGGCCCGATACGCCCGAAGGGGCCCTGGCCCGGCTGGCCCAGGCCGGCAAGTCCCCCGACGACGCCCGCGCCCTGCTGTCCGAGGCCCTGATCTCGCCGGTCCTGACCGCCCACCCGTCCGAGGTGCGGCGCAAGAGCGTGATCGACCGGATCGCCACCGTGTCGGACCTGCTGGACGCCTGCGACCGGGACGACCTGTCGTGCGCGCCGGACGTCATGATCGCGGGCCTGCGCCGTCAGACGGTCATCCTGTGGGCCACCCGGCTGGTGCGGACCTCGGGCCTGGTGGTCCAGGACGAGATCGACACGGTGGTGTCCTTCCTCGAGCGGGTGTTCCTGAAGGTCGCGCCGGAACAGCTGATCGACTGGCGGCGGCGTCTGGACGCCCCGGACCTGAAGCCCTTCATCCGCATCGGGGCCTGGGTCGGGGGCGACCGGGACGGCAATCCCAACGTCGACGCCGCCGCCTTGCGCGCCGCCTTCGCCACCCCGGCCAAGGCCGTGCTGCGGCACTATCTGGAGGCGGTGAACACGCTCGGGGCCGAGCTCAGCCTGTCCGGCTCGCTGGCGGCCGTCAGCCCGGCGATGCGGGCCCTGGCCGAGACCTCGGGCGACCCCTCGCCGCATCGGGCCGACGAGCCCTATCGCCGCGCGCTCAGCCACATCTATGCCCGGCTGTCGGCGACCCATCCCCTGCTGACGGGCGAGACCGCCCCCCGCCCCGCGCCCTTCGCCGCCCCGCCCTATGACGGGCCCGAGGCCTTCCGCGCCGACCTGGCGGTGCTGCAGGACAGTCTGGTGGCCGGCCACGGGGCGGTCTTCGCCGACGACGGCCTGTCGCGCCTGATCGCCACGGTCGACGTGTTCGGCTTCCACATGGCGACGCTCGATCTGCGCCAGAACTCAGACGTCCATGCGCGCGTCGTTTCCCATCTTCTGCGCGTCGCCGGCGTCTGCCCCGACTATGCCGCTCTGGACGAGGAGTCTCGGATCGCCCTGCTGTCGGCCGAGTTGGCTGCGCCGCGTCTGCTGTTCAGCCCCTATGAGGCCTATGACCCCGAGGTGCTGAAGGAGCGGGCCATCCTGCAGGCGGCGGCCGAGGCCCTGCGCGCCTTCGGGCCCCAGGCGATCCGCACCCATATCGTGTCCAAGACCGACGCCGCCTCCGACCTGCTGGAGGTCTATCTGCTGCTGAAGGAGGTCGGCCTCTATCGCCATGACGACCCCGCGGCCTGCCCGATCCAGGCCGCGCCCCTGTTCGAGACCATCGACGACCTGCGCGCCGCCAAGCCGACGCTGGAGCGGCTGTTGCGGGAGCCCTCGGCCCTGGCGGTGGCCCGGGCGCGGGGCGTGCAGGAGGTGATGATCGGCTATTCCGACTCCAACAAGGACGGCTCCTACCTGACCTCGACCTGGGAGCTGCACGAGGCCTCGCGGGCCCTGCTCAGCGTCACGGAGGCCGTCGGCGTCCTGCTGCAACTGTTTCACGGCCGGGGCGGGGCGGTCGGGCGCGGTGGCGGCTCCAGCTTCGCCGGCGTGATCTCCCAGCCGACCGGCACCGTCGCGGGCCGGATCCGCATCACCGAACAGGGCGAGGTCATCGCCAACAAGTACGGGGAGCCGGACGTGGCCCGCCGCAACCTCGACGCCCTGACCGCCGGCACCCTGATCGCGTCGCTGGCTCCGCCGCCGGACGAGGCGATGACGGCCAGGCATGGCAACACGGCGTCCGCCCTGTCGGTCGCCTCGATGGCCGCCTATCGGGCCCTGGTCTATGAGACGCCGGGCTTCGTCGACTATTTCCGCGCCGCGACCCCGATCAACGAGATCGCCGGGCTGAAGATCGGCTCCCGGCCGACCTCGCGCACCGCCTCCACCGCCATCGAGGACCTGCGGGCCATCCCCTGGGTGTTGAGCTGGAGCCAGTCGCGGGTCATGCTGCCCGGCTGGTTCGGCTTCGGCTCGGCGGTGCAGGGCCGCGACATGGGCGAGCTGCGCGCCATGGCGACCGACTGGCCCTTCTTCCGCACCCTGCTGCAGAACATGGAGATGATCATGGCCAAGGCCGACATGACCATCGCCCGGCGGTATGCCTCTCTGGTACCGGATCAGGCCCTGGCGGCGACCATCTTCGGCGCCTTGCAGTCTGAATGGGACCGGACCCGCGACGCGGTCCTGGCCATCACCGGCCAGCCCGATCTGCTGGGCGGCCAGCCCGAGCTGGACAGGCTGATCCGGCTACGCATGCCCTATGTCGAGCCGCTGAACCACGTCCAGATCGAGCTGATCCGGCGTCGGCGGGCCGGGGACGACGATCCGCGCGTCCGCGAGGGCATCCTGCTGACCATCAATGGCGTGGCGGCGGGCCTCAGGAACAGCGGATGACGGCATGACCAAAAGGTCATGACCTTGATTTAAAGCTTGGCCTTAACTCGGCCACCGCATGGGCCCGGCACGGCAACAGTGACGCCTCAGAAGGGGTGCGGTCGCCGCAAGAACGACTGCCCTTTCAAAGGATCGTCCCATGAAGCCCGCCGTCACCCTCCCCGCCCTTCTCGTGACCCTGACACTCGCCTGTGCCGGGACCGCCTCCGCCGAACCGCAACGTCTGGCCTTCAGCGATCTCGACCTGTCGAGCGCCGCCGGTGCCCGGACCCTGGATCTGCGCATCGCGCGCATCGCGCGGACCCTGTGCAACAATCGCAGCGGCCTGGACCAGGCGCACTGCGAGCGTGGCATCCGGCAGGAGGCCCTGTCCAAGCTGCCGGCCCCGGCCCGAACCGACTATGCCGCCACGCGGCAGCAGAAGGCGACGGCCCGGAGCTTCGCCGCAGCTCAGTGAAGCCCCCTTGGCCCGCCGCTCCCCCGGCGGGTCGGGACGCCTTCAGCGGCACTGCACCCATGGCATCGACGCCATGCATCGCCCGTTTCCGCCGCGAGGCCATGCGGCGGCCTGCCGGAGACCTCGCGCCAGGACTATGTCCGGTCGCGCGGCAATGGCGTGCTGGTTATGGTGCCCGTCGTCTACGGCTGAACCCCGCGGGGCGCGGCGAACTTCAGGCCGGGCGTCGCGCCCGCAGGGCCTGGACGATCGTGCCGTCGTCCAGCCAGTCGAGATCGCCGCCGACCGGGACGCCCCGGGCCAGGGAGGTGACCTCGACGCCGTTGCCGGCGACCCGTTCGGCCAGATAGTGGGCCGTGGTCTGGCCGTCGACGGTGGCGGGAAGGGCCAGGACGATCTCGCGCACCTCGCCGCCCCGCACCCGGCCGACCAGTTCGGCGACCCGCAGGGCCTCCGGCCCGACGCCGTCCAGCGCCGACAGCAGGCCGCCCAGCACATGATATTTGCCGCGAAACGCCCCGGACCGCTCCATGGCCCACAGCGACCCCGCCTCCTCGACGACGCAGATCAGGCCGTTGTCGCGCGCTCCGTCCGAGCAAATCGAGCAGGGGTCGCGGGTATCGGGGGTGCCGCAGACCGAACAGGACACGACCCTGGCCGCCGTCTCGGCGAGCGACGCCGCCAGGGGCTCCAGCAGGGTCTCGCGCTTCTTCAGCAGGGCCAGGGCCGCGCGTCGGGCCGAGCGGGGACCGAGCCCCGGCAGCTTGGCCAGCAGGGCGATCAGCCGCTCGATCTCAGGTCCGGCGGAAGCGGCCAATTAGAACAGCTTGGGCATGCCGGGGATGTTCATGCCCGCCATCGGGCCGGCGGCCTCGCGCATCAGCTCGCCGTTGATGGCGTCCAGCCGGCGTTTGGCGTCGGCATGGGCGGCGACGATCAGGTCGGACAGGATCTCCCCCTCGCCCGGGGCCATCAGGCTGTCGTCGATCTTCACCGAGGTGATCTCGCCGGCCCCCTTCAGGGTGATCGTCACAAGACCTCCGCCCGAGGTGCCCTCGGCGGTGGTTTCGGCCATCTTGGCCTGGGCGTCCTGCAGCTTCTGCTGCATCGCCTGGGCCTGCTGCATCAGGGCGTTGAGATCTTTCATGGGGTGAAGATAGGGGCGATCGGGGGCTTCGGACAGGGGGCAAGACGATCAATGCCGTTTAAGGAGCGCGGACCTCCAGGTCCGCCATTATGTAGACCTAGCGACCTCGAAGGGCGGACCTGGAGGTCCGCGCTCCCTAATCTTCGTCTTCCACCTCGTCCGGGATCTCCGGCATCTCCACGGCGGGGGCCAGGGTCTTGATGTCGCCGACCACGGCACCGGGAAAGGCGGCCATGACGGCCAGGACGAAGGGATCGGCGGCCACCTCGGCGCGCAGGTTGGCGGTGGCCTTCTTCTCCTGTTCGATCAGGGTCTCGCCGCCGCCCTGGCCGTTGGCGACGACGAACCAGGGCCGGCCGGTCCATTCCTTCAGCCGTGAGGACAGGCGGGTGGCCAGGTTGGCGGGCGCGCCCTCGACCGGCTCATAGGTCAGGGCCCCGGGCTTGAACGACACGGGCCGGACGTAGCGCTGGACGTCCATCTGAAGGGCAATCTCGCGCTTTTCGCCGATCAGGGCGACGACGGCCTCGAAGGTCTGGGGGTCGGGGAAGGCGGGGGCGGCCACGGGGCGCGGGGCCATCTGGGCCGAGGCTCCACCGCCGCCGCCGTTGCCGCCCCGGGGCGCGCCCGAGCCGGAGCCGCCGCCCGATCCACCGGACAGGGGCTCGCCCGACTGAAGCCGCTTCAGCGCCTCTTCCGGTCCCGGCAGGTCGGCGGCGTAGGCGAGGCGGACGATGGCCATCTCGACCGCATCGGCGGGGCTCGGCGCACGCCGGACCTCGTCCAGCGCCTTCAGCAGCATCGACCAGGTGCGCGACAGGGTGCCGGCGGAGACCTGCGATCCCATGGCCGCCAGCCGCTGGGCCTGGTCGTTGGGCAGGCGGGTCGCATTCGGCCCCAGCATCTTGGCGACCGAGGCGGCGTGGCAGTGTTCCAGCAGGTCGTTGGTCACCTGGACCGGATCGGCCCCGTAGCCGTAGAGGGTGCGGAAGGTCTCCAGCGCCTCGGGCGTGCGGCCGGCCATGATCTGTTCGAACAGGGCGATGGTCTGGCTGCGGTCGGCCAGGCCCAGCATGTCGCGGACCGTTTCGGTGGCCACCGGCTCGCCGCGCTCCCCCTGGACCAGGGCCTGGTCCAGCAGGCTGAGGCCGTCGCGCACCGAGCCCTCGGCGGCGCGGGCGATCAGGGCCAGGGCGTCGTCCTCGACCTTCATGCCTTCCTTCGTCGCGATCCGCCCCAGGTGCTCGACCAGGATCTCGGGCTCGACGCGGCGCAGGTCGAAGCGCTGGCAGCGGCTCAGGATCGTCACCGGCACCTTGCGGATCTCGGTGGTGGCGAAGATGAATTTGGCGTGGGGCGGCGGCTCTTCCAGGGTCTTCAGCAGGGCGTTGAAGGCCTGGTTCGACAGCATGTGCACCTCGTCGAGCACATAGACCTTGTAGCGGGCCTCGACCGGGCCGTAGCGGACGCTCTCCAGGATGTCGCGGATGTCGTTGACGCCGGTGTGGCTGGCGGCGTCCAGCTCCATCACGTCCATATGCTGGCCGGCCATGATTGCGGCGTCGTGGCGACCGTGGGCGGTCAGCGCCAGCGACGGGCGGTCGATGACGTCGGTCTCGTTGTTCAGGGCCCGGGCCAGCAGGCGGGCGGTGGTGGTCTTGCCGACCCCCCGGACCCCGGTCAGCATGAAGGCGTGGGCGATGCGGCCGGTGGCGAAGGCATTGGTCAGGGTGCGGACCATGGCCTCCTGGCCGATCAGGTCCTCGAAGGTGCGCGGCCGGTATTTGCGCGCCAGGACGGTATAGGCCTCGCCGTCATTCTGATGCCCGGCGTCGGTCACCACCGGCGAGGGCGCGGCGGCTGGGGAAGACACCGCAGACGGAGGAGCAGGGGCAGGGCCCCCGAACATGTCGTCGGTGTTCTCGTCCCGCTCGGGTGCTTCGTCTTCCGCCCAGGGCGGATCGCCGGAATCAAGGTCGACGTCGGTCATGAGACCGTCTTACCCCGGGTCGGGGCGGCCGCGCGACTCCCGCGTCCGCTCATCCCCACGAAAGCGAGGATGAGCGGGTTGGTATCTTACATATCGCGCGGAAGCTGACCGCCATTGTCGACGATCTTCTGAAGCACCTGCTTGTGCAGCCAGATGTTCATCGAAGCGGAATCCGATTTGTCGCCGGTATAGCCGAGCTCGTCGGCCAGTTCCTTGCGCTCGGACAGCGAGCTTTCCATGCCGCACAGCTTCATCAGGTCGACGATCGAGGTGCGCCAGTTCAGCTTCTGGTCGCGCTGCTCGTTCATGAAGTCGAGGATGCCGGCGACGTCGACCGGCTGGGCCGGCTGGGGCGCGGGCGCGGCGGCAGAGGCGGTGGTCGGGGTCTGGACCGGGGTGGCGGTCGGGGCCGGCTGCGCCGGGGCGGACGGAGCCTTGGGCTGCTCCTTGCGCTTGAAGATCTTGCCGAGAATATTGCCGAGAATGCTCACGAAGGGCTCCGTTCGTTGTGAGCCAAGGGAGCGGGCGGGACCGGTGAAGGTTCCCGCCCCCGGCGGTCAGCCCTCGCCTTCGGGGAAGTCCGCGCCCTCGGTGACCTCGGCCCAGGCGTCGAAGTCCTTCCGCAGCATCTCGATCTTCTGACGGCCCGTCTGCAGGGCCGTCTTGCCCAGCAGCAGGCGCAGGGGCGGATCCTCGGCCTCGACCGCCTGGATGATGGCGGCGGCGGCGCGTTTCGGATCGCCGGGCTGGGTGCCCGAATAGGCGCGGATCGAGGCGCGGCGGGCTCCGGCGGTCTCCGCATAGTCGTCGATAGTGATGCTGGTTTCATTGGCCGACCGACCGGCCCAGTCGGTGCGGAAGCCCGAAGGCTCCACGATCAGGACCTTGATCCCCAGGGGGGCGACCTCGGCCGCCAGGGTCTCGGACAGGCCCTCGACGGCGAATTTCGTGGCGGCGTAGTGGCCCACGGCGGGGAAGCCCCGCAGCCCGCCCATGGACGAGATGTTGACGATCGTTCCGGACCGCTGGTCCCGCAGCCCCGGCAGGACCAGCTGGGTCATGCGGATCAGACCCCAGACGTTGATCTCGAACATGCGGCGGACCTCGACCTCCTCGGCCTCCTCGATGGCCGCGAAATAGCCGATGCCGGCGTTGTTCACGAGCACGTCGATGCGGCCGAAATGTTGCGTCGCCGCCGCCACGGCCGCCTCGGCCTGGTCCGTGTCGGTGACGTCGAGCTTCAGCGCCAGCACCCGGTCGCCGCCCAGGGTCGCCAGATCGGCGACGTCGTCGGGGTTCCGGGCCGTGGCGACGACGCGGTAGCCCCTGTCGATCAGGGCGGTGGCCAGTTCGCGGCCGAAGCCGGTCGAACATCCGGTGATGAACCAGACGGGGGTGTCGTGATCGGCCATGGGGCGGCTCCGTATCGGGGGGACCCGTTCAGGTGGGGGACGCGGGCGCGATCGCAAGCGCAAGCGCCCCTCAAGCAGCGAGGCTCCGCGAGCCGAGCGTTAGCGCACTAAACCCGCGCTCAAGCAGCGAGCGACCGTGTCGCGAGCGTTAGCGCACTGAGAGGGAAGGTGGAGACCGCGACCCGAAGGGGAATTCGTTGTGGCTGCTGCCTTCCGGCCCTGACCAGGTTGGCGAAGCCTTCGCCCGCGATCTCCGAGGCCTATATCGCGCCGGACACGGTCGAGATCAAGCCACCCTCTCCCGCCGCCCTGCGAACCCGGCTAGGAAGCGGCCATGGCCCTCCCTCTTCTCAATACCTTCGGCGGCAACCCGCTGGATCGCGCCGGCGACCAGAGGAACAGCCCCGACTGGCTGGCGGAGCAGGCGGCGAACCCCGAGGCCCTGGCCGCGGTCTTCTGGGACGGGCGGCCGCTGTTGGAACAGCATGCCGACGGTCCGCGCCTGGCCTGGATCGCGCTCAGCCATGCCCGCGACCTGATCCGCGACGGGGACCGCGAGCTGTTCCTGGGCCTGTGGAAGGGCGCACCCTGTTTCGCGATCGAGTTCGGCGGCGCGGCGGATCCCGCCACCGGGCCCGTCCGGGGCCTGGGCACCTTCACCGAGATGCGCGAGGCGGCGGCGGTGCTGTCGGCGACCGACGCGGCCATCGCGGGCGGGGCCAAGTCGCTGTTCGACTGGCGGCGTCGTCACGGCTTCTGCGCCAACTGCGGCCAGGAGACCGAGACGGCCTGCGGGGGGTGGAAGCGGATCTGTCCGGCCTGCACGGCCGAGCATTTTCCCCGCGTCGATCCCGTGACGATCATGCTGCCGGTGTTCGGGGACCGCTGCCTTCTGGGGCGGCAGGCCAGCTGGCCGGTTGGGCGGATGTCGGCTTTGGCGGGGTTTCTGGAGCCGGGCGAAACCATCGAGGAGGCCTGCGCGCGCGAGATCCAGGAGGAGGCGGGGCTGACGGTGACGGCCACCACCTACCATTCCAGCCAGCCCTGGCCCTTCCCGTCGCAGCTGATGATCGGCCTGATCGCCGAGGTCTCCGACGATGACGCCACGCCCGACCAGACCGAACTGGAAGAGGTACGCTGGCTGACGAAGGATGAGGCCCGCGCCGTCCTGGCGGGTGAGCATGAGGTCAAGGCCCCGCCGACGTTCGCGATCGCCCGGACGCTCCTTCAGGCCTGGGTCGACGGCTTCGAGGCGACGTGAGGCAGGCTTTTCTCCCTCCCCCTCGGGGAGGGCAGATCGCGAAGCGATCGGGTGGGGGCGGCAAGGCAAGGCCGCACAGACCGGTGTCCGGGTCGCCTGGACCTCCCCACCCCGTCGCTTCGCGACGCCCCTCCCCCGCGGGGGGAGGGACAACGCTTTGCGTCACACCAACTTGCGCGCCGCTTCCAGATCCTGCGGATTGTCGACCGAGATCGGGGCCTCTCCGATGACCGCCGCCCAGATCGACAGGCCCATCTCCAGCGCCCGCAGCTGTTCCAGCTTCTCGCGGCGCTCCAGCGGGGACGGCGGGGCGGCGCAGAAGCGTTTCAGGGCCTCGCGGCGATAGCCGTAGACGCCGATGTGTCGCCACACCGGCGCGTCGCCATACAGGGTCGACCGGGTGAAATAGAGGGCGCGGGCGTGGCGCTCGCCGTCCGCCAGCGCCAGAACGGCCTTGACCACGTCGACGTTGGTCCGGTCCGAGACGTCGGCCTCGGGCGCGACCAGGGTGGCGATGTCGCAGCTCGGCTCGCCATTCAGCAGGGCGGCGCAGGCCGTGGCGATGCCGGGATCGGCGAAGGGCATGTCGCCCTGCAGGTTGATGATGGCGTCATATTCCCCGTCGGGATCCAGGGTCTCCAGCGCCGCCAGCACGCGGTCGGAGCCGCTGGGCAGGGCGGGGTCGGTCAGGACGGCGCGCCCGCCCACGGCCTCGATCGCGGCGACGATCTCGGGGTCCCCGGCGGCGACGGCGACCGGCAGGCCGGAGTCCATCGCCCGTTCCCAGGCGCGCACGATCATCGACGTGCCGCCGATGTCGGCCAGGGGCTTTCCGGGCAGGCGGGTGGCGGCCAGCCGCGTCGGGATGAGGATCAGAGGCGTCATCGATGCGTTTCCCGACTGCGACGCCCCGACGCCTGCTCAGAGCGCCGGGGCCGGTTGCGAAGGCGGCGCTAGCGTGTCAGAGACGCCCACGCAAGAATTTCGCCCGATTGCTGCACCGCAGCGGGCCTCAAAGACGGGATGCGACGACGCGATGAGCGGCGATCTGAAGTGGAACAAGATTTTCGGCGCGGGTCTGGGGACGGCGTTCGCCATCCTGGTGGTCCAGCAGGTGTCGCAGGCGGTCTACACGACCGAGGGACCCGAGAAGGCCGGCTATGCCGTCACCGTGGCCGAACCCACCGAGGGCGGTGAAGCCGCCGAGCTGGCGCCGGACTGGGGCACGCTGATCCCGGTCGCCGATCTGGCTGCGGGCGAGGCCGCGTTCGCGCGCTGCCAGGGCTGCCACAACGTCGCCTCGGGCGGCGCGAACGGCATCGGGCCGAACCTGTGGGCCGTCGTCGGTCGCCCCGTGGCCAGCCATGCGGGCTTTGCCTATTCCGAGGCCATGGCGGGACATACCTCGGTCGACCCGACCTGG